>NZ_BAABCJ010000003.1:0-5357 GCF_039538765.1 Zhihengliuella alba
CCGTGGGTGCTTGGTGGTTGTATTTGCCGGGTTTCGAATTGTGGTGGCGGTCTTGTTTTTCCCTTGACCGTGTACTGCGTTCTGTAAGTTTTTACGGAGAGTTTGATCCTGGCTCAGGATGAACGCTGGCGGCGTGCTTAACACATGCAAGTCGAACGATGAAGCCCAGCTTGCTGGGTGGATTAGTGGCGAACGGGTGAGTAACACGTGAGTAACCTGCCCTTGACTCTGGGATAAGCCCGGGAAACTGGGTCTAATACTGGATATTCAGCTTCCATCGCATGGTGGTGGTTGGAAAGGGATTGACTGGTCAAGGATGGACTCGCGGCCTATCAGCTTGTTGGTGGGGTAATGGCCTACCAAGGCGACGACGGGTAGCCGGCCTGAGAGGGTGACCGGCCACACTGGGACTGAGACACGGCCCAGACTCCTACGGGAGGCAGCAGTGGGGAATATTGCACAATGGGCGGAAGCCTGATGCAGCGACGCCGCGTGAGGGATGACGGCCTTCGGGTTGTAAACCTCTTTCAGTAGGGAAGAAGCGAGAGTGACGGTACCTGCAGAAGAAGCGCCGGCTAACTACGTGCCAGCAGCCGCGGTAATACGTAGGGCGCAAGCGTTATCCGGAATTATTGGGCGTAAAGAGCTCGTAGGCGGTTTGTCGCGTCTGCCGTGAAAGTCCGGGGCTCAACCCCGGATCTGCGGTGGGTACGGGCAGACTAGAGTGCTGTAGGGGAGACTGGAATTCCTGGTGTAGCGGTGAAATGCGCAGATATCAGGAGGAACACCGATGGCGAAGGCAGGTCTCTGGGCAGTAACTGACGCTGAGGAGCGAAAGCATGGGGAGCGAACAGGATTAGATACCCTGGTAGTCCATGCCGTAAACGTTGGGCACTAGATGTGGGGGACATTCCACGTTCTCCGCGTCGTAGCTAACGCATTAAGTGCCCCGCCTGGGGAGTACGGCCGCAAGGCTAAAACTCAAAGGAATTGACGGGGGCCCGCACAAGCGGCGGAGCATGCGGATTAATTCGATGCAACGCGAAGAACCTTACCAAGGCTTGACATGGACCGGACCGCCCTGGAAACAGGGTTTCCCTTCGGGGCTGGTTCACAGGTGGTGCATGGTTGTCGTCAGCTCGTGTCGTGAGATGTTGGGTTAAGTCCCGCAACGAGCGCAACCCTCGTTCCATGTTGCCAGCACGTGATGGTGGGGACTCATGGGAGACTGCCGGGGTCAACTCGGAGGAAGGTGGGGACGACGTCAAATCATCATGCCCCTTATGTCTTGGGCTTCACGCATGCTACAATGGCCGGTACAATGGGTTGCGATACTGTGAGGTGGAGCTAATCCCAAAAAGCCGGTCTCAGTTCGGATTGGGGTCTGCAACTCGACCCCATGAAGTCGGAGTCGCTAGTAATCGCAGATCAGCAACGCTGCGGTGAATACGTTCCCGGGCCTTGTACACACCGCCCGTCAAGTCACGAAAGTTGGTAACACCCGAAGCCGGTGGCCCAACCCCCTTGTGGGGAGGGAGCTGTCGAAGGTGGGACCGGCGATTGGGACTAAGTCGTAACAAGGTAGCCGTACCGGAAGGTGCGGCTGGATCACCTCCTTTCTAAGGAGCAGCTAGCATCCATCCCCTGGTCCACAGTGGCCGGTGTGGTGGTGTTCAGTGTTCGCCCGTTGCCAGCCCGGATGTGGTTGGGCGGGTGCTCGAGGGTGGAATATCAATGGATTAGCGGCCGGCGCTCCTGCCGGTCCGGAGTACTCAGTACGCCGTGCACTGCCCCTCTTCGGGGGTGGTGCGGGTTGGAACGGTTCCGGGCCTGTGGAGGGGTTCTGGTCCTTGGCACACTGTTGGGCCCTGAAACAACAGGCCNAGGCCCGCCCGCACCGGCGCTCTTTGCGTCGGTGGTGGTGGTGGTTTGTTGTTTTCCCCGGCCTGGCCTAAGCATCCGTGATCGATCAGTGTTCTGTCTCTGGTCGGTGGGTGTGGTGGGGGCTGTGGGGGTTGTTGTTTGGGAACTGCATAGTGGACGCGAGCATCTTGTACCGCACGCGCATCGTTTCGGGTCGTCCTCCTCGCGGGGGCCGGTCCGGGTGGGTGTTGTGTGCGGGCAAAGCAATTTCTTTGATCTCAGAAAACCTTTCATGGTTTTTCTTGATATGTAGAAGCTCTGTTGCTTGATCTGTTTGTGGTCAAGTTTTCAAGGGCGCACGGTGGATGCCTTGGCATCGGGAGCCGAAGAAGGACGTGGGAATCTGCGATAAGCCTGGTGGAGTCGATAACCGGACGTTGAGGCCAGGATCTCCGAATGGGGGAACCCCGCGCAGTGTCATGCTGCGTGACCCGCATCTGAACACATAGGGTGCGTGGAGGGAACGCGGGGAAGTGAAACATCTCAGTACCCGCAGGAAGAGAAAACAATAGTGATTCCGTGAGTAGTGGCGAGCGAAAGCGGATGGGGCTAAACCGGTCCATGTGTGATAGCCGGCGGGCGTTGCATGGTCGGGGTTGTGGGAGTGCACTGTTCCAGTTCTGCCGGACTGGTGTGGCGAGGTGCGGGCGTATAGGTGAACCGGTTTGAGAGCCGGACCAGAGAGGGTGTTAGTCCCGTAACCGTAATGCGTTCCGCCGTCATTGTGCACCACCCGAGTAGCACGGGGCCCGAGAAATCCCGTGTGAATCTGCCAGGACCACCTGGTAAGCCTGAATACTACCCGATGACCGATAGCGGACCAGTACCGTGAGGGAAAGGTGAAAAGTACCCCGGGAGGGGAGTGAAATAGTACCTGAAACCGTGTGCCTACAATCCGTCGGAGCCGGCCTGAGGGCTGGTGACGGCGTGCCTTTTGAAGAATGAGCCTGCGAGTTAGTGCTGTGTCGCGAGGTTAACCCGTGTGGGGAAGCCGTAGCGAAAGCGAGTCTGAATAGGGCGTTTGAGTGGCACGGTCTAGACCCGAAGCGGAGTGATCTACCCATGGCCAGGTTGAAGCGCGTGTAAGAGCGTGTGGAGGACCGAACCCACTTCAGTTGAAAATGGAGGGGATGAGCTGTGGGTAGGGGTGAAAGGCCAATCAAACTCCGTGATAGCTGGTTCTCCCCGAAATGCATTTAGGTGCAGCGTTGCGTGTTTCTTGCCGGAGGTAGAGCTACTGGATGGCCGATGGGCCTCACCAGGTTACTGACGTCAGCCAAACTCCGAATGCCGGCAAGTGAGAGCGCAGCAGTGAGACAGTGGGGGATAAGCTTCATTGTCGAGAGGGAAACAGCCCAGAATGCCGACTAAGGCCCCTAAGCGTGTGCTAAGTGGAAAAGGATGTGGAGTTGCTTAGACAACCAGGAGGTTGGCTTAGAAGCAGCCACCCTTGAAAGAGTGCGTAATAGCTCACTGGTCAAGTGATTCCGCGCCGATAATGTAGCGGGGCTCAAGTACACCGCCGAAGTCGCATCGTTCAGTCATCCCGTTAGCCTTCGTGGTTCA
Organism: Zhihengliuella alba; assembly: GCF_039538765.1. Classification (NCBI taxonomy): domain Bacteria; kingdom Bacillati; phylum Actinomycetota; class Actinomycetes; order Micrococcales; family Micrococcaceae; genus Zhihengliuella; species Zhihengliuella alba. The sequence continues at coordinate 3,490 of NZ_BAABCJ010000003.1, forward strand.
GCGGACTGGACGGGTAGGGGAGCGTCGTGTAGCGGGTGAAGCCGCGGTGTAAACCAGCGGTGGATGCTACACGAGTGAGAATGCAGGCATGAGTAGCGAATGACGGGTGAGAAACCCGTCCGCCGAATGATCAAGGGTTCCAGGGTCAAGCTAATCTGCCCTGGGTGAGTCGGGACCTAAGGCGAGGCCGACAGGCGTAGTCGATGGACAACGGGTTGATATTCCCGTACCAGTGAAGAACCGTCCCTACCGAACCGGTGATGCTAACCGCCCCAACCGCCATGGAGGACCCTTCGGGGTCCCGTTGGCGTGCGGCGCGGGACCCGAACCGGGGAGGTCAGCGTATTAACAGGTGTGACGCAGGAAGGTAGCCGGGCCAGGCAATGGAATCGTCCTGGTCCAAGGGTGTAGGCCGTCCCGTAGGCAAATCCGCGGGACACGATGGCTGAGACCCGACAGGCGCCCACCTCTGGTGGGTGATCCGGTGATCCTATGCTGCCTAGAAAAGCATCGGCGCGAGGTTCCAGCTGCCCGTACCCCAAACCGACACAGGTGATCAGGTAGAGAATACCAAGGCGATCGAGAGAATCATGGTTAAGGAACTCGGCAAAATGCCCCCGTAACTTCGGGAGAAGGGGGGCCTGCCCCGTGACCACCCCACGCGGGTGTGAGCGGGTGTGGGCCGCAGAGACCAGGGGGAAGCGACTGTTTACTAAAAACACAGGTCCGTGCGAAGTCGCAAGACGATGTATACGGACTGACTCCTGCCCGGTGCTGGAAGGTTAAGAGGAGCTGTCAACCCTTTTAGGGTGAAGCGGTGAATTCAAGCCCCAGTAAACGGCGGTGGTAACTATAACCATCCTAAGGTAGCGAAATTCCTTGTCGGGTAAGTTCCGACCTGCACGAATGGAGTAACGACTTCCCCGCTGTCTCAACCATGAACTCGGCGAAATTGCAGTACGAGTAAAGATGCTCGTTACGCGCAGCAGGACGGAAAGACCCCGAGACCTTTACTATAGTTTGGTATTGGTGTTCGGTGCGGCTTGTGTAGGATAGGTGGGAGACTTTGAAGCGGGCACGCCAGTGCTCGTGGAGTCATCGTTGAAATACCACTCTGGCCGTATCGGATTCCTAACTTCGGACCATGATCTGGTTCAGGGACAGTGCCTGATGGGTAGTTTAACTGGGGCGGTTGCCTCCCAAAGAGTAACGGAGGCGCCCAAAGGTTCCCTCAGCCTGGTTGGCAATCAGGTGTCGAGTGTAAGTGCACAAGGGAGCTTGACTGTGAGAGCGACAGCTCGAGCAGGGACGAAAGTCGGGACTAGTGATCCGGCGGCACCTCGTGGAAGGGCCGTCGCTCAACGGATAAAAGGTACCTCGGGGATAACAGGCTGATCTTGCCCAAGAGTCCATATCGACGGCATGGTTTGGCACCTCGATGTCGGCTCGTCGCATCCTGGGGCTGGAGTCGGTCCCAAGGGTTGGGCTGTTCGCCCATTAAAGCGGTACGCGAGCTGGGTTTAGAACGTCGTGAGACAGTTCGGTCCCTATCCGCTGCGCGCGCAGGAAATTTGAGAAGATCTGTCCTTAGTACGAGAGGACCGGGACGGACGAACCTCTGGTATGTCAGTTGTACCGCCAGGTGCACCGCTGATTAGCTACGTTCGGAAGGGATAACCGCTGAAAGCATCTAAGCGGGAAGCCCACTTCGAGATGAGATTTCCCTACACCTCGAGTGTGAGAGGCCCCCAGCCAGACCACTGGGTTGATAGGCGGGACGTGGAAGCAAGGACTGAAGACTTGTGAAGCCGACCCGTACTAATAGGCCGACAACTTACACCACAAACACCACCACACCCCCCAGGGGG
>NZ_BAABCJ010000004.1:0-3645 GCF_039538765.1 Zhihengliuella alba
CCCCCTGGGGGGTGTGGTGGTGTTTGTGGTGTAAGTTGTCGGCCTATTAGTACGGGTCGGCTTCACAAGTCTTCAGTCCTTGCTTCCACGTCCCGCCTATCAACCCAGTGGTCTGGCTGGGGGCCTCTCACACTCGAGGTGTAGGGAAATCTCATCTCGAAGTGGGCTTCCCGCTTAGATGCTTTCAGCGGTTATCCCTTCCGAACGTAGCTAATCAGCGGTGCACCTGGCGGTACAACTGACATACCAGAGGTTCGTCCGTCCCGGTCCTCTCGTACTAAGGACAGATCTTCTCAAATTTCCTGCGCGCGCAGCGGATAGGGACCGAACTGTCTCACGACGTTCTAAACCCAGCTCGCGTACCGCTTTAATGGGCGAACAGCCCAACCCTTGGGACCGACTCCAGCCCCAGGATGCGACGAGCCGACATCGAGGTGCCAAACCATGCCGTCGATATGGACTCTTGGGCAAGATCAGCCTGTTATCCCCGAGGTACCTTTTATCCGTTGAGCGACGGCCCTTCCACGAGGTGCCGCCGGATCACTAGTCCCGACTTTCGTCCCTGCTCGAGCTGTCGCTCTCACAGTCAAGCTCCCTTGTGCACTTACACTCGACACCTGATTGCCAACCAGGCTGAGGGAACCTTTGGGCGCCTCCGTTACTCTTTGGGAGGCAACCGCCCCAGTTAAACTACCCATCAGGCACTGTCCCTGAACCAGATCATGGTCCGAAGTTAGGAATCCGATACGGCCAGAGTGGTATTTCAACGATGACTCCACGAGCACTGGCGTGCCCGCTTCAAAGTCTCCCACCTATCCTACACAAGCCGCACCGAACACCAATACCAAACTATAGTAAAGGTCTCGGGGTCTTTCCGTCCTGCTGCGCGTAACGAGCATCTTTACTCGTACTGCAATTTCGCCGAGTTCATGGTTGAGACAGCGGGGAAGTCGTTACTCCATTCGTGCAGGTCGGAACTTACCCGACAAGGAATTTCGCTACCTTAGGATGGTTATAGTTACCACCGCCGTTTACTGGGGCTTGAATTCACCGCTTCACCCTAAAAGGGTTGACAGCTCCTCTTAACCTTCCAGCACCGGGCAGGAGTCAGTCCGTATACATCGTCTTGCGACTTCGCACGGACCTGTGTTTTTAGTAAACAGTCGCTTCCCCCTGGTCTCTGCGGCCCACACCCGCTCACACCCGCGTGGGGTGGTCACGGGGCAGGCCCCCCTTCTCCCGAAGTTACGGGGGCATTTTGCCGAGTTCCTTAACCATGATTCTCTCGATCGCCTTGGTATTCTCTACCTGATCACCTGTGTCGGTTTGGGGTACGGGCAGCTGGAACCTCGCGCCGATGCTTTTCTAGGCAGCATAGGATCACCGGATCACCCACCAGAGGTGGGCGCCTGTCGGGTCTCAGCCATCGTGTCCCGCGGATTTGCCTACGGGACGGCCTACACCCTTGGACCAGGACGATTCCATTGCCTGGCCCGGCTACCTTCCTGCGTCACACCTGTTAATACGCTGACCTCCCCGGTTCGGGTCCCGCGCCGCACGCCAACGGGACCCCGAAGGGTCCTCCATGGCGGTTGGGGCGGTTAGCATCACCGGTTCGGTAGGGACGGTTCTTCACTGGTACGGGAATATCAACCCGTTGTCCATCGACTACGCCTGTCGGCCTCGCCTTAGGTCCCGACTCACCCAGGGCAGATTAGCTTGACCCTGGAACCCTTGATCATTCGGCGGACGGGTTTCTCACCCGTCATTCGCTACTCATGCCTGCATTCTCACTCGTGTAGCATCCACCGCTGGTTTACACCGCGGCTTCACCCGCTACACGACGCTCCCCTACCCGTCCAGTCCGCTGAACCACGAAGGCTAACGGGATGACTGAACGATGCGACTTCGGCGGTGTACTTGAGCCCCGCTACATTATCGGCGCGGAATCACTTGACCAGTGAGCTATTACGCACTCTTTCAAGGGTGGCTGCTTCTAAGCCAACCTCCTGGTTGTCTAAGCAACTCCACATCCTTTTCCACTTAGCACACGCTTAGGGGCCTTAGTCGGCATTCTGGGCTGTTTCCCTCTCGACAATGAAGCTTATCCCCCACTGTCTCACTGCTGCGCTCTCACTTGCCGGCATTCGGAGTTTGGCTGACGTCAGTAACCTGGTGAGGCCCATCGGCCATCCAGTAGCTCTACCTCCGGCAAGAAACACGCAACGCTGCACCTAAATGCATTTCGGGGAGAACCAGCTATCACGGAGTTTGATTGGCCTTTCACCCCTACCCACAGCTCATCCCCTCCATTTTCAACTGAAGTGGGTTCGGTCCTCCACACGCTCTTACACGCGCTTCAACCTGGCCATGGGTAGATCACTCCGCTTCGGGTCTAGACCGTGCCACTCAAACGCCCTATTCAGACTCGCTTTCGCTACGGCTTCCCCACACGGGTTAACCTCGCGACACAGCACTAACTCGCAGGCTCATTCTTCAAAAGGCACGCCGTCACCAGCCCTCAGGCCGGCTCCGACGGATTGTAGGCACACGGTTTCAGGTACTATTTCACTCCCCTCCCGGGGTACTTTTCACCTTTCCCTCACGGTACTGGTCCGCTATCGGTCATCGGGTAGTATTCAGGCTTACCAGGTGGTCCTGGCAGATTCACACGGGATTTCTCGGGCCCCGTGCTACTCGGGTGGTGCACAATGACGGCGGAACGCATTACGGTTACGGGACTAACACCCTCTCTGGTCCGGCTCTCAAACCGGTTCACCTATACGCCCGCACCTCGCCACACCAGTCCGGCAGAACTGGAACAGTGCACTCCCACAACCCCGACCATGCAACGCCCGCCGGCTATCACACATGGACCGGTTTAGCCCCATCCGCTTTCGCTCGCCACTACTCACGGAATCACTATTGTTTTCTCTTCCTGCGGGTACTGAGATGTTTCACTTCCCCGCGTTCCCTCCACGCACCCTATGTGTTCAGATGCGGGTCACGCAGCATGACACTGCGCGGGGTTCCCCCATTCGGAGATCCTGGCCTCAACGTCCGGTTATCGACTCCACCAGGCTTATCGCAGATTCCCACGTCCTTCTTCGGCTCCCGATGCCAAGGCATCCACCGTGCGCCCTTGAAAACTTGACCACAAACAGATCAAGCAACAGAGCTTCTACATATCAAGAAAAACCATGAAAGGTTTTCTGAGATCAAAGAAATTGCTTTGCCCGCACACAACACCCACCCGGACCGGCCCCCGCGAGGAGGACGACCCGAAACGATGCGCGTGCGGTACAAGATGCTCGCGTCCACTATGCAGTTCCCAAACAACAACCCCCACAGCCCCCACCACACCCACCGACCAGAGACAGAACACTGATCGATCACGGATGCTTAGGCCAGGCCGGGGAAAACAACAAACCACCACCACCACCGACGCAAAGAGCGCCGGTGCGGGCGGGCCTGTTGTTTCAGGGCCCAACAGTGTGCCAAGGACCAGAACCCCTCCACAGGCCCGGAACCGTTCCAACCCGCACCACCCCCGAAGGGATGCGTGCACGGCGTACTGAGTACTCCGGACCGGCAGGAGCGCCGGCCGCTAATCCATTGATATTCCACCCTCGAGCACCCGCCCAA
>NZ_BAABCJ010000005.1:0-431389 GCF_039538765.1 Zhihengliuella alba
AGTCAATTCACCAAATAAAACAATTTGGTATCAACAAACTTGGCACACTATTGAGTTCTCAAACAACAGACACCCCGGACTACAACAACCAGGACCGAACATCCCGACCGCTTCGCTCCGAAGCAACTCGAATACCTTACCCGCATCCCCCCGCCGATGCAAACCGCAGAACCTGCGACCCGCACCACACCGGAGAACCCGCAACCCCCACCCGAAACAATTCCCCGGGCGTTCGAAAACACCCGCCGAAACGGATTCAAAAGAAAGGAGAAAAGGATTCCGCCACCGCTTCAATCCTCAGCCCCGGATCCCTCCGTGCTGTCCTCGTCGCGACGACTCGAAATACTCTACACAGGAAACAGCACCCTGCAAAATCGGGCCGCTAACCACCCCTCCGGGCCCCGGAGGCCCGTCATTCCGCGGATCTCGGGCCACGGGCCGGCCTTCACGGGGCACGTCGGGAAATGCGTGCTGCGTCACACTCGCCGACCGCCTGCAGCCCGGCAGTTCCGGCTCCTCGAGTTCCTAGGAGGAACCGTCGGTCAGCGGCATGTTGTCGATGAGCCGGACGGATCCGACGCGCGCCGCGACCAGGGCGAGGCCTGTCCCCGTGAAGGGGGTGTCCTGGCAGTTGAACGCGAGGACCTCCAGGGTCTCGGGGTCGACGACCTCGAAGTAGTCGAGCTCCACGCGCGCATCCGACTCGATGAGCGCGACGGCGTCGTCCGGCCGGAGGGGCAGGCGCGCCTCCGCCCGCTCCTTCATCAGGAACAGCGCACGCGAGAGCACGAGGGCCGCCTCCCGGTCCTCGGCGGTGAGGAACTGGTTGCGGCTGGACAGCGCGAGGCCGTCCTCGGCCCGGACGATCGGCACCGGCCGGATGTCCACCGGGTAGTCGAGGTCCTTGACCAGGCGTTGCACGATTGCCAGCTGCTGCGCGTCCTTCTGCCCGAAGTAGGCGCGGTAGCGGGTCGGCACGGTGGTCCCGGCATCCGGCTGCCCGTAGTGGAGCAGCTTGGCGACGACGGCGAGCATGCCGTCGAAGTGCCCGGGACGGGACCGGCCCTCGAAGCGCGTGCCGAGATCGCCCGCCGAGACGAGCACGCGGGGTGCGCCGTCCGGGTAGACCTCCGCCTCCCCGGGGGCGAAGACCAGATCTGCGCCGGCCTCCCCCGCCAGGGCCGCATCGGCGTCGAGCGTGCGCGGGTACCGCTCGTAGTCGGCGGGATCGTCGAACTGGAGGCGGTTGACGAAGACGGTGACCACCACGACGTCGTTCTCCGCGCGGGCCTGGCGGATCAGGGTGGCGTGACCGGCGTGGAGCGCGCCCATCGTGGGCACCAGGCCGAGCGATGCCGGCCGGGCCCGGTCCGGCCGGGAGCCTGCGGCGGACTCGAGGAGCTCGCGCGAGGCCGCCTTCAGCTCGGCGACGCTGCGGACGATGCGCGCGGCGGACGGGCGGGCGGGCAGATCGGGACGCGGTTCCTGGCTCACGCCGTCAGTCTAGGAGGTCGAGGATCCTGTCGGCCTGCTCCTGGGTGATCCGTCCCCGGTCCACGGCCCGCAGGGCGGTGGCCCGCGCCATCGCCTGGTAGGCGAGCCGCACGTCGTCGTCCTCCGCGCGCAGGGCCTCCGCGTGCTCGGCGACGGTACCGGAGTCGCCGCGGGCGACCGGCCCGGTGAGGGCGCTCTCCCCGGAGGCCAGCGCGTTCTCCAGCGACGCCCGCATCAGCGGGGCCAGGACGCGGTCCGGCCGTTCGACGCCGATCGCGCCGAGCATCTGGGCGGCCTGGCCGGCGATGGTGACCAGGTGGTTGGAGGCGTGGGCGAGGGCCGCGTGGTAGCGGACGCGGTGGTCCTCGGCGACGACGACGGGCTCGGCGCCCATTTCCACCACGAGGGCCTGGGCGATCGGGAGCATCATGTTGTCCGCCGTGACCCCGAAGACGCAGTCGCCCAGGCGGGCCAGGTCCATCGAGAGGCCGGTGAACGTCATGGCGGGGTGGATGGCCAGCGGGATGGCCCCGGCCGCGCGGGCGGGCTCCAGGACGCCGATCCCGTAGCGGCCGGCGGTGTGCACCACGAGCTGTCCGGTGCGCCAGTGCCCGCCGTCGGCGAGGCCCTGCACCAGAGGGCCCAGCTGGTCGTCCGGCACCGCGAGCAGCACGAGCTCGGCCCGGCGCAGGATCTCCGGGATCTCGAGGATCGGCGCGCCCGGCAGCAGGTTCTCGGCGCGGTCACGCGACTCCTCGGAGACGGCGTGCACGCCCACCACCTGGTGCTCGGCCGCACGCAGGGCGTAGCCGAGGACCGCGCCCACCCGGCCTGCGCTCACGATGCCGATGCCGAGGCGTCCGGGCTTGCTCATCGCTCTCCTTCCCTCGCGGGTCCGCCCCGCGGGACACCGTAGGGGTCGTCGTCCAGCCAGTGGTCGTGGTCGTGGAGGTGGCGCGCCTCGGCCGCGCGCTCGGCCTGCTCGAGGAAGAACCGGCGGGCCTCCGCCACCCCGGCCTGCTCGATCGCCGGGTGGACCGGCCCGTCCGTGGTCACGAGCGAGACGTTCGCGACGCCGCGCCAGCGCGCCAGGGGGCCCTGGGTCAGGCGGATGCCCTGCGTGCGCTCGTGGGGCACCATGAACAGGCAGCGCACCAGGACGCCGGAGCGGGCGAACACGGCGGTCCGGGTGAGGGCGTAGCCCTGCCGGCGCCACGCGAAGGGCGAGAGGACCCGGGCGCTGCGCGGCGACGTCGTGAAGCCCTCCTCCGCGCCGCGGCCGGCGATGCCGGCGCCGATCAGCTCGAGCGGGCGGTCCGTTCCCGGGTTCGGCAGGATGATGGACAGCACGTTCAGCACGTCCTGCCGCGTCCCGACGGGCAGCACCGTGGACCGGGCCGCGCTGCCGCCGGTGGCCTCGCCGTAGCCGGCGACGTTCACGGTGACCCGGTGCCAGCCGAACAGCTTCCAGATCAGCCCCTGCGTCACCTGGACCGCCTGGACGCGCCCGGGCGGGACGGTCTGGTGGTGCGTGTCCAGCAGGCCGTAGCTCATCCGCAGCCCGTCCGGGCTCACGCCCGCCCGGAAGTTGAAGCCGTTCGAGAACTCGCCCCACAGCCACGGCAGGATGCCGAAGAGGCCGGGCACCAGGTAGACCACCCGGAACGCCCCGTCGGAGAGGACCTCCCCGATGATGCCGCCGACCAGCATCACCAGCACGAACCACAGCCAGGGGCTCACCAGCAGTGAGAGGACGAGCCGGCCCGGCGGGACGCGGACCAGGGTGCTCTCGGGAGCCTCGAGGTCCTCGTCGCTCAGGACCGGCGCGACGCCGCGCCTCGCGGCCGCGGCGGTGGTCCCGGGCGCTGGCTCGCCGGGGGCCGTGCCCGGCACGACGGGATGCTGCACGACGGGGTGCGGCGCCGCGGAATGCGGCGCCGCGGAATGCGGCGCCGCGGTTCCGGGGACGACGGCGTCCGGCCGGGTCGCGTCCGGGGCCGCGCCGTCCGGAGTCGGGTCAGCCAGCGCAGCGCCGTCGGCATCGCTGTCCGCCGGGGAGACCCCGGCGGACGTCCGCGGGGACGGGTGGCCCGGCCCCTGGGCGCCCCCGGACTGGGCCGCCCGCAGTCCCGCGGCGCGGGCGAGGATCCGGTTGCGGAGCCGCTTGGCGTCCGCGAGCTTGAGATAGGACAGTTTCATGGCGGTGCTGCCGCCGTCGGCCACCTCGAACTTCAGCTCGCCCAGCCCGGTGAGCCGGGCGAGCAGCGGCTGGCCGATGTCGATCGCCTGCACGCGGTCGATCCGCGCCTGGCGCTGCTGGCGGAAGACGATGCCGGAGCGGACGTTCACGTGCCCCTCCGTCACCTGGTACCGCGTGAACCGCCAGGACAGGAAGAAGCCGAGCAGGATCAGCAGGAGCACGCCGAGGGAGATGCCGACGACCAGCAGCAGCCCCTCCTGCGTGGCCGTCAGCTCGGTGACGTCCCACTTGCCGGAGTCGTCCGGCTCGCCGCTGTCGATCCCGGTCAGGCTCGAGAAGAGGTTCTCGGCCCACGACTGCCCGAAGAAGTAGGCGATCGCGACCAGCGCGAGCCAGCCGCGCACCAGCGGGGAGATCGGGTGGACGCGGTGCCACTCGTCGGCGGCGTCCGTGAGTGCCGGGTCGGTGACGGCGCCACCGGGGACGACGGCGTCGGGATCCTGCTGGCTCATAGCCCGGCCAGCCTCGCCTCGCCGCGCGCGGACAGCTGCTCGCGCAGCCGGGCCCCCTCCTCCTCCTGCACGCCGGGGATCGTGGCCGTCACCGACGAGGACGCGGTGTGCAGCTCGACCTTGCAGAGGCCGAACGCGCGGTCCAGTGGGCCCGCCTGGACGTCCACGTACTGCATCCGGCCGTAGGGCACCACCAGCAGGCGGCGGAACAGGATGCCCTGCTTGACCAGCAGGTCGTCGTGCCGCTCGGCGTAGCCGATGGCGCGGACCTGGCGCGGGACGATCGCGAGCCCGATGAGGAACCAGAGCAGGACGGCCCCGGGGACGGCCCAGGCCAGCCAGGCGGGGTAGCCGGGCCAGACGCCGGTGGTCCGCAGGATCAGGGGCACCGAGAGGGCGCCGACCACGATCGCCATCCAGATGCCGCCGTTGATGAGGCGGACGGTGATGAGCCGGTCCGAGACCGGGAGCCAGTCCACGCCCTCGAGGTCGACGACCTGGTCACGCTCCGGCCGGGAATCCTTCTCCGCGTTCATCCGTGTCCCCCAGGTTCGCCGCCGGGTCGTCCGGCGGAAGCTTGCAGAATTGTTCTACCACCCATCCCACCACACTCATGACGACGCCGGCTGCGAGCATCACCCAGGCGGTCGTGACGGTGGCGGAGGCGGGGGCCATGGCCCCGAGGAGGTCCACCAGGACGCCGCCGTGCCAGCCGCCCACCACCGCCCCCGCGTAGGCGACGGCCTGCGCGAGGATCAGGGTCCGGGCGGCGAGCAGGGGGTTCATCTCCACGGGGTCCCGGCGCGGCACCGGCTTGCGGGCCGGCGCGTCTCGGTCCTCGCCGGAGCCCTCCGGCGCGCGGCCGGCGGCCTGCTCGGCGGCGGCCTGACGGCGTCGTTCCTCCGCCCAGCGGCGCCGCTGCGCCTGGACCGCCCGCACCCGCAGCCCGAGGACGAGGACGATCAGGGTGGCCGCCCCCACGGTGATCAGGCTGGTGGCGTGCAGGACCGGGGCCGGGGCGGAGTGGGACGCGGCGATCAGGCTCGCGCCCCAGCCCAGCACGGCCGCGATGACGGCGGTGAGGCCGAGCCCTGCCGGGCGGATCTGGTTCATGCCGCGGTCAGTCCCCGTACTCGTCGGCCTCGATGTCGTAGAGGGCGACGTCGTCGCGGTCGCCCGCCTGCTGCGCCAGCTCCGCCACGCTCTGCCCGGCCAGCGTCGCCTCCGGGTCCATCCAGGCCCAGGGCTGCAGGACGAAGGCGCGCTCGGCCGCTCGGGGGTGGGGCAGCGTGAGGTCCTCGTCGTCCTGGGCGAGGTCGCCGTAGGTGACGATGTCGACGTCGAGCGTCCGCGGGCCCCAGCGGACCTCGCGGGTGCGCAGGTGCTTGTCCTCGACGGCCTGGCAGTGGGCCAGCAGCTCGTAGGGCTCGAGGGTCGTCTCCACCTCGAGGACCATGTTGAGGTAGTCGGGCTGCCCCTCGGGGCCGCCGACCGGCTTGGTCTGGACCACCTCGGAGACCTGCAGCAGGCGCACCTGCGGGTGGGCGATCAGGTCGCCCACGGCCAGGGAGAGCGTGTCGCTCCGCTCGCCGAGGTTGCTGCCCAGCGCCAGGAGGCACTTCACTGGTGTCCGGCTCATGCTCGCGTGCCTGCTTCCCGCTCCCGATGGATGCTGATGCTGACGTCCCCGAACGGCACGGGGATCGGTGCCTGGGGCTTGTGCACGGTGACGTCCACCGCCGAGACCGTCTCGAACAGAGCCAGAATCGCATCCGCGATGCCCTGGGTCAACGTCTCGATGAGGTCGTGCGGACCCCCCTCGATCCGGTCCCGGACCAGCTCCGCGGCCTTCCCGTAGTCGGTGGTCAGCGCCAGGTCGTCGGCCGCGGCCGCGGGGCGGATGTCGGTGTGCAGGACCACGTCCACCACGAACGGCTGGCCGTCGCGCTTCTCGTGGTCGAAGAACCCGTGGTGGCCCGTGGCCGTGATGCCGGTCAGGGTGATGCGGTCCCGCGGGGCCACGGCGGACGTGCTCACGCGGTGCCGCCCGCCCGGCCGGCCAGGTCCGCCGCCGGAGCGGCCTCGGCCGATTCGTCCTTGGCCTGCGCGGGGCCGCGCTGGGCGTCGTGGATCCCGTCCGCGCCGGCACCGCCGCCGCTCATCCACGCCGTGGCGACCTTGACGGCGTCGTACGACGACGGGACGTCGTGCACGCGCACGGCCCAGACGCCCGCGGCGGCCGCGAGGGCGCTGGTGGCGGCGGTGGCGTGGTCGCGCTCCTTGGGCGCGGCCGGGGTGCCGCCCTGGGAGAGCAGTGCGCCGAGGAAGCGCTTGCGGGAGGTGCCGATCAGGACCGGGTGCCCGAAGTCCGAGAACCCCCCTACGCGGTGCAGCAGCTCCCAGTTGTGGTGGGCGTTCTTCGCGAAGCCCAGGCCCGGGTCGACGATCAGCTGCTCGGGCCGCACGCCGGCGTCGAGGAAGCCGCGGCGCAGCTCGGTGAGCTCCGCCTTCACCTCGGCCACGACGTCGTCGTAGTCCGCGAAGTCGCTCATGTTCTGCTGGTCCCCGCGGCGGTGCATCAGCACGTACGGCACCCCCAGCTCCGCCACGAGCGCGGGCATCCCCGGCTCGTGGGTGAGCCCGGAGACGTCGTTGATGAGGTGGGCGCCGGCCTCCACGGCCGCGCGGGCCGTGTCGACGTGCATGGTGTCCACCGAGACGACCGCCCCGGCCTTGACGAGGGCCTCGACGACGGGGACGACGCGCTTGCGCTCCACCTCGGGATCGATGAACGCGGCGCCGGGGCGCGTGGACTCCCCGCCCACGTCGATGATGTCCGCACCCGCGTACATCATGCGCAGCCCGTGCTGGATGGCGTCGTCGACGGAGAGGAACTCGCCGCCGTCGCTGAAGGAGTCCTCGGTCACGTTGAGCACGCCCATGATGAGGGTGCGCCCCACGGGCAGGTCGCTGAACTTCTTGACCTTGGACGGGCGGACGACGGGCAGCGGACTGGTGGCCGGACCGGTACCGGGGACGGCTCCGAGGTTCATTGCTCTCCTACCGGGTTGGGGGTTACTTGCCGAGGATGAGGCTCATGGCCTCGGCGCGCGTGGCGGACTCGAGCAGCTGCCCGCGCACGGCTGACGTGACGGTGCGGGCGCCGGGCTTCTGGACGCCGCGCATGGACATGCACATGTGCTCGCACTCGACCACCACGATCACGCCGCGCGGGGAGAGGTTCTCCACCAGCGCGTCCGCGATCTGCGTGGTCAGGCGCTCCTGCACCTGCGGCCGCCGGGCGTAGAGCTCCACCAGGCGGGCCAGCTTGCTCAGGCCCGTGACGCTGCCGTGCTCGCCCGGGATGTAGCCGACGTGCGCGGAGCCGTGGAACGGGACCAGGTGGTGCTCGCACGTGGAGTAGAAGGGGATGTCCTTCACCAGCACCAGCTCGGAGTGGTCGATGTCGAACGTGGTGTCCAGCAGGTCCTCCGCGCTGGCGTGCAGCCCGGAGAAGAACTCGGTGTAGGCCTTGGCCACCCGCTTGGGCGTGTCCAGCAGTCCGTCCCGGTCCGGGTCCTCGCCGATCGCCTCCAGGATCTCGCGCACGGCGCGCTCGATCCGCGGCTGGTCGACGACGAAGGCGGCCGGCGGATCGGTCTCTAGGTTCTGAGTCACAACGACGATCCTAACGAAGTCTGGGTGCGGGCTGGTCGCCCGGAGCGGGTCCGCGGCCGGCGGGGGTGCCCCGCCGAGGCGACGACGACGGCGTGACCGGGGCCACGCCGTCGTCGTCATCCGGGCGGCGGGCCGCCGTAATGCGACGCCGCAAACCGTCGGCGGCCCCGGTCCGGACCCTCCGCCGGGGGTCAGCCGTCCTGCTGTTCCGCCCCGCCGGGGATGCCGCCCGGGTTCGCCGGGTCCGTCCCGGGCCGCCCGGCGCCGGTGCGGCTGCCCGGCTGGCTGTCCTCGGGGACGTCGGTGACATCGCCGATCCCCTCGGAGTACTCGTCGGGGCTCTTGCCCTCGGCGGCCTCGCGACGCTCCTTGTGGGACATGACCGGGCCGTGCTCGCCGATGGGGCGCGTGTCCTTGGAGAGCCAGAGCGGGCGCGCCGGCAGCTTGACCAGGTCGGCGAAGATCTCGGCGATCTCCTTCTGGTTCAGCGTCTCGTGCTCCAGCAGGGCCAGCGCCAGCCGGTCCAGGACGTGCCGGTTCTGCAGCAGCACCTGGTAGGCCTCGTCGTGCGCCGAGTCGATGAGGACGCGGACCTCCTGGTCGACGACGGCGGCGACGTTCTCCGAGTAGTCGCGGTCGTGCCCGGCATCGCGGCCCAGGAACGGCTCGCCGCCGCCGGAGCCGAGCTTCACCGATCCGATGCGCTCGCTCATGCCGTACTGCGTGACCATCTTGCGGGCCGTGGCGGTGGCCTTCTCGATGTCGTTGGACGCCCCCGTCGAGGGGTCGTGGAAGACGATCTCCTCGGCGACGCGGCCGCCCATCGCGTAGGCCAGCTGGTCCAGCAGCTCGTTGCGGGTGATCGAGTACTTGTCGTCCTCGGGCACCACCATCGTGTAGCCGAGGGCGCGGCCGCGCGGCAGGATGGTGATCTTCGTGACCGGGGCCGAGTGGTTCATGGCCGCCGCCACGAGCGCGTGGCCGCCCTCGTGGTAGGCCGTGACCTTGCGCTCGTGCTCCTTCATGAGCCGGGTGCGCTTCTGCGGGCCGGCCATCACGCGGTCGATCGCCTCGTCGAGCGCGCGGTCGTCGATCAGCTGCGCGTTGGAGCGGGCGGTCAGCAGGGCGGCCTCGTTGAGGACGTTCGCCAGGTCGGCGCCCGTGTAGCCGGGGGTCTTCTTGGCGACGCCCTTGAGGTCCACGTTGTCGGCCATGGGCTTGCCCTTGGCGTGGACCTGGAGGATCTGCTCGCGGCCGGCGAGGTCCGGGGCCTCCACGGGGATCTGCCGGTCGAAGCGGCCCGGGCGGAGCAGGGCGGGATCCAGCACGTCGGGGCGGTTGGTCGCGGCGATGAGGATGACGTTGGTCTTCGCGTCGAAGCCGTCCATCTCGACGAGGAGCTGGTTGAGCGTCTGCTCGCGCTCGTCGTTGCCGCCGCCGATGCCGGCGCCGCGGTGGCGGCCGACCGCGTCGATCTCGTCGACGAAGATGATGGCCGGCGCGTTGTTCTTGGCCTGCTCGAAGAGGTCGCGGACGCGCGAGGCGCCGACGCCGACGAACATCTCGACGAAGTCCGAGCCTGAGATCGAGTAGAACGGCACTCCTGCCTCGCCGGCGACGGCCTTGGCGAGCAGGGTCTTGCCGGTGCCCGGGGGGCCGTAGAGCAGGACGCCCTTGGGGATCTTGGCCCCGACGGCCTGGAACTTGCCCGGCTCCTCGAGGAACTCCTTGATCTCGTGGAGCTCCTCCACGGCCTCCTCGGCGCCGGCGACGTCGACGAACGTCACCTGCGGCATGTCCTTGGTGATCAGCTTGGCCTTGGACTTGCCGAACTGCATGACCTTGCCGCCGCCGCCCGAGGCCCGCGACATCAGGAACCAGAAGAGCAGGGCGATGAGGATGAACGGGATGAGCAGCCCCAGCATGGACAGGAACCAGTTCTCCTGGACCGGCTGGTCCGTGAAGCTGTCCAGGTCCGCGCGGTCGATGGCGCCGACGACGTCCTCGGCACGCGCCTGCGAGTAGTAGAAGGAGATGTCGGTGCCCATGTCGACGCCGTCGACCTTCAGGCTCTCCCGCAGCTTCAGGTCCACGCGCTGGTCGCCGTCGAAGATCTGCGCCTCGTAGGCCTTGTTGTCATCGAGGAGCTCGAGCCCGACGCTCGTGTCCACCCGGCCGGCGTTCCCGGCCGTCAGCGTGGGGAGGAAGATGATCAGCGCCGCAGCGCCGATGAGCACCCAGATGACCCAGCTGTTAAAGATCTTCTTGACGTTCATGTTCGGGGTCCGTCCCCGTCCCTCCTGATCGGACTTCACGCGGCAGCCGTTCTCCGAGCCGTCGACGCGATCGAAGCGGTGCGCCGGCAGGCGGGGGCCAGGCCCTCGAGTGGCGATGCACCGCATCCTAGCTTTGCACTCACCACTGTTCGACGCACAACGGAGCCGGAAAGTTCCCTGAGGGCGTAGCGGACGCGACGGGAGCCGGGCACCGTCCTCGTCGACGGTGCCCGGCTCCCGTGGGCAGGCCCGATCAGGCGGGTCTGCCCCGTGTCTCGAGGGCGGGCGCACTGAAGGCCAGCCCGCTGCGGGTCAGTTCAGCTCGGCCTGGAGCGCCGCGGCCGCGAGCGCCGGGTCCACGGCGCCGTAGATGGAGCCGCCGGCCACTGCCACGTCGGCCCCGGCGGCCTTGACCGCCGTGATCGAGTGGATGTTCACGCCGCCGGCGACGGAGAACCGCACCTCGGAGGCGGTTCCGGCCTCGAGCAGGGTGGTCAGGCTGAAGCCGGGCTGGGCCTGCTCGTCGAGACCGGCGTGGAACTCGACGAACTCGACGCCGAGGTCCACGACCTGGCGGGCGCGGGCGGCCTTGTCGGCGACCCCGATCAGGTCCACGACGATGCCCTTGCCGGCCTCCTTGGCGGCCTCGACGGCGCCGAGGATCGTCGAGTCGTCCGCCGTGCCGAGGACCGTCACCAGGTCGGCGCCGGCCTCGAAGGCGATCCGCGCCTCGAGAGCGCCGGCGTCGGCCGTCTTGAGGTCGGCGAAGACGATCTTGTCCGGATGCGCGTCCTTGACGGCGCGGATGACGCCGAGGCCCTCGCTCTTGATGAGCGGGGTCCCGAGCTCGATGATGTCGACGTGCGGGGCGACCTTCTCGGCGAGGGCGAGGGCGTCGGCGGTGGTCAGAAGGTCGATGGCGACCTGGAGTTTCGTCATGTCAGTTCCTTGCGTGAGGGGGATGCGGGCGGGGACAGGGGTGGTTCATTCGAGGTTGGCGTGCCGCGTCCACAGTTCCTCGGCGGCGGCGCCGCTGCGCTGCCAGAGGGCGTGGAAGACGGCATCGCCGGCGAGCATCACGGTCTGCTCGAAGAGGCTCCCGGCGTACTGCGCGGACGCCGTTCCGCCGTGGTCCGTCTTCGCGGCGGCCTCGACGATGACCGTGCAGGCCGCCATGCGTCCGACCGGGGAGTCGGCCGCCGTCGTCATCGCGACGACAACGGCGCCGTGCCCGGCCGCCGCGACGGCGGCGCGGACCACCGAGCCGGTGGTGCCGGAGCCCGAGGCCACGACGAGGACATCGCCCGCGCCGATCGAGGGCGCTGTGGTGTCCCCGACGACGTGGGCGGTGAGGCCCAGGTGCATGAGGCGCATCGCGAGACCGCGCAGGGCGATCCCGGACCGTCCCTGGCCGAGCACGAAGACCCTCCGGGCCCCCTCGATCAGATCGGCCGCCTCGGCGAGCGAGCCGGGATCGAGGGCGCGGACCGCGCCCATCGCCTCGGTCGCCACGAGATCGAGCGCGAGCTGCTCAGTCGAGTGCACTGTGTCGATGGTCTGCACGGGAGCTCCTTCCAGCAGTGCGTGTGGGTGCCGAACCATCCCATCGCAGCCCCGGGCCGCGGGTACCCGCCCGTTGCGCCGGATCTGCTACCCGAACGGGTAGGTCGTGGCGGGCCGGCCGTCCATACTGTTGAACCATGAGTTCGCTTCGACTCGAGCCCCTGCCAGACGGCGCCGCGGCCGGCGGCGCCCAGCTGCGACTGGCGCGCGCGGTGGCGCGGATCGTGGAGGCGCCCCTGCGCGAGATCGCCGCGGCGCTGAGCGACGCCGTCGCACCGGCGCTCCCGCACCGGGCGCTCGTGATCCTCACGGAGGACTGCACGGGCCGGCCCCAGAAGAAGGCGGGCGACCCGGCGATCACGGAGCGGGTGACCGTGCTGGAGATGGACGCGATCCGCCGCCGGCTCCGCGACGGGGAGGACGTGGTCACCGCGACGCTCGCCGGTGGCGAGCAGCGGGTCCACGCCTGGGAGGCGGCCACCGGGGCGGTCCTGGCCCTGTGCGACCCGGGGCCGGCCGAGGAACCCTCGGTGCGCGAGACGGTCCAGGCCGTCTGGGAGATCACCGCCACGTGCATCCGGCGGCAGGTCGCCGGGGCCTCGCCGGCGGACCTGGTCGACTCGAACGCGGTCTCGCGGGAGCGCGTCCGGGTGACCACCGAGCTGACGGAGCGCCACGCGACCGATCTCGAATCGCTGCTGGCCGTCCTGCGCAGCCGGGATCTCGACGACCGGCGGACCAGGACGGCGGCGACGGAGCTGGCGTCGTCGGCCCTGATCCGGACCAGGACGGCCAACGATGTGATGATGGCGCTCTCCGAGGAACCCGTGGTCGGTGCGTTCTCGCGCCTGCGCACGGACCTGCGCCCGCTGACCCAGTACGGGCGCCTGGACGTCCAGTTCATCGAGCCGCCCGCCGAGGGACGGGCGCTGCCCGGCGAGATCGCGTACGCGGCGCGCTCGATCGTCCGCAGCGCCGTCCTGGCCATGAACGAGCAGGAGGACATCGGCCGCGTGCGGGTGCAGTGGGACTGCGACGGCCGCAACCTGCTGATCAACATCCGAGACGACGGGCCGGGGCGGCTGGACTCCGGGACGCCGGGCCTGCATCAGGCGCAGGCCAACGTGGCGGCCCTCGGCGGCGCGGTCGGGGTGAAGCGCGTGCCCGGGTGGGGCACGGAGCTCGACGTGACGCTCCCGATCGACGCCCCGCGCTCCGAGGCGGCCGACGAGTGGGACCTGGCGCCCCGGGAGCTCGAGGTCCTGCGGCTGGTGGTGCGCGGCCGGAAGAACCGTCAGATCGCCGAGGAGCTGTTCATCAGCGAGAACACGGTCAAGTTCCACCTCACCCAGCTCTACCGCAAGCTCGGCGTGGGGTCGCGGTCCGCCGCGGCGGCGGCCGCGGCCGCGAAGGGGCTGGCCTGACGCCGGAGGTCGGCCGGCACGACGACGAGGCGCCGCCGTCGGGAATCGACGGTGGCGCCCCGCTGTCCTCTAGCAGGCCACGCCCGACTACTCAGGGGCGTTGAAGGCGGGCACCACGTGCTCGATGAACAGCTCGAGCGACCGCTTCTTCTCCTCATGCGTGAGCCCGTTGTCCGACCAGAGGCTGAACTCGTCGATGCCGAGCTCCTCGTAGCGGCGGACCCGCTCGATGACTTCCTCCGGTGTCCCGATGACGGCGGACCGGTGGAGAGCCTCGGGGGCGAACTCGGGCTTGTCCGCGAACGCCTCGGCAGGAGTCGGCTCGAGGAAGCCGTTGACGGGCGTCTTCTTGTTCATGAACCACGCATGGAAGGTGCGGTAGTACCGCTGGACGGCCTCGGCCGGTCGGCGCCAGCCCTCGGGGTCCGCCGCCTCGTGCACATGGGTGTGGCGGAGCATCATGAGCTCCGGGCGCGGGACCTCCGGGTGGTCTCCCACGGCCGTCTCGAACTTCCGGACGAGGTCCTCGACCTCCTCGTCGCCCTTCATCAGCGGGGTGACCATGACGTTGCAGCCGTTGGCGACGGCGAAGTCGTGCGAGGCCGGATCACGGGCGGCGACCCACATCGGCGGCGTCGGCTGCTGCACCGGCTTGGGCACGCTGGTCGACGTCGGGAACTGCCAGACCTCGCCGTCGTGCGCGTAGTCCCCCTGCCAGAGCTTCCGGACGGCCGGCACGAGCTCCCGCAGGTGCTTCCCGCCCTCGGCGGCCGGCAGGCCGGGCGCCATCCGGTCGAACTCGAACTGGTGCGCCCCGCGGGCGAGGCCGACCTCGGCCCGCCCACCGCTGATCACGTCGAGCAGCGCGGTCTCCCCGGCCACGCGGAGGGGATTCCAGAACGGCGCGATGATGGTTCCGGCGCCGAGGCGGATCGTGGACGTCTTGGCGGCGAGGTAGGCGAGCTGGGGCATCGGGCTCGGCGAGACCGTGTACTCCATGGCGTGGTGTTCCCCGATCCAGACGGTCCCGAATCCGCCGGCCTCGGCCATGAGGACGAGCTCGGTGAGGTTCTCGAAGGCCTGGGCGTGGCTGACGTCGTCGTCCCACCGCTCCATGTGGATGAAGAGGGAGAATCGCATGACTAGAGCTCCTTTGCTGTGGTGTCGGCAGCCGAGGCCGCCTGGCGCTCGGCGATGGTTCGGTCCGCCTTGGACCAGTGCGTCGTCGGAACCTCCCGGATGATCACGGTGGTGTTCTCGGGCAACGCCCCCACGGTCTCCTCGGCCGCCCGGTGCAGGGCGGAGACGAGATCCCTGAGCTCCGCTGCGGTGCGGCCCTCGGCGATGGAGACGTCGATCAGCGGCATGCGCTAGCTCCTCAGCGTGAACGGGTCCGCCACGGGGCCCTCGTCGGTGTTGATCCACACGCTCTTGAGCCGCGTGTACTCGTGCATCGACTCGAGCCCGTGCTCGATGCCGACGCCGCTGGACTTGAAGCCCTGGCGCGGCGACATCGGGGACATGGCGCGGTAGGTGTTGACCCAGACGGTGCCCGCGTCGAGTCGGCGGGCCATCCGGTGCGCCCGGGCCAGATTCTGCGTCCACACGCCCGCGGCCAGCCCGTACTGCGTGTCGTTCGCGAGGCCGAGGACCTCCTCCTCGGTGTCGAACGGCATGACGGCGGCGACCGGACCGAAGATCTCCTCGCGGACCACCCGCATGCCGTTGTCCACACCGGTCAGAACGGTCGGCTCGAAGAAGTAGCCGGCGAGGTCCGTGGCGGGCCGGGAGCCGCCGGTCGCGACCGTCGCCCCCTCGTCCACGCCGAGCCGGACGTAGGAGGAGACCTTGTCCAGCTGGTCCTGGAAGGCCAGCGGGCCCAGCTCGGTCGCCTTGTCGCGCGGGTCCCCGATGACGATGCTCTGCGCCCGCGCGGACACCTTCTCCAGCAATTCCTCGTAGACGGAGCGGTGAGCGAAGACGCGGCTGCCGGCGATGCACGTCTGCCCGGCAGCGGCGAAGATGCCCGCCACGACGCCCATGGCGGCGTTGTCCACGTCGGCGTCGTCGAAGACGATGTTGGGGCTCTTCCCTCCCAGCTCGAGGGTGCAGCCGATGAACCGCGACGCCGTGGAGGCCGCGATCCGGGCGCCAGTGGCCGTCGATCCGGTGAAGGAGATCTTGGCGATACCGGGGTGGTCCACCAGGGCGGCGCCGGCCTCCGCTCCCATGCCCGTCACGACGTTGACCACACCGTCCGGGAAGCCCGCCTCCACCGTAAGCTCGGCGAACCGCAGGATGGTCCGCGACGTGTACTCGGACGGCTTGATGACCAACGTGTTGCCGGCGGCAAGGGCCGGGGCGAGCTTGGACGTGGTCAGCGTCAGGGGCGAGTTCCACGGCGTGATGGCCCCGACGACGCCGAGCGGCTCCCGCTGGGTGTAGTTGAGGACCTGGAGGGAGCTCGTGGGGATCTGGGACCCCTGCACTTTGTCGGCGAGGCCGGCGTAGTAGTAGAGGTACTCCGGCAGACCGGCCAGCTGACCGCGCATCTCGCGCAGGAGCTTGCCGTTGTCCTCCGTCTCCTGGAGGGCCAGCTCCTCGGCGTTCTCGGCGACGAGGTCGCCGAGGCGCCGGAGCAGGTGGCCCCGCCGCGTCGCCGAGAGGTCCCGCCAGAGCGGGTTGCGGAACGCCTCGGTGGCTGCCGCGACGGCGCGGTCGACGTCCTCGGCGGTGCCGCGCGCAGCCTCGTAGAGGACGTCCAGCGTGGCCGGGTTGGTGCTGGCGAAGTACTCGCCGCCCACCGGGGCGGAGTGCTGTCCGTTGATGAAGTGGTCGTAGCGCTCAGTCATGATGCTCTGTGCTCGATTCTTCGATGAAGTGGTGGATGGTCTCGGCGAGTGCGCGCGGCGCCTCGACGGGCAGCATGTGCCGCGCCCCCGGCACGACGACGGCCCTCGAGCCAGCGATCTGCTCTGTGAGCCGGCGCGTCATGTCCGGCGTTGAGCCGGGGTCGAGCTCGCCGGTCACGTTGAGGACCGGCTGACGGATGCGGGACAGCTCGGGCCCGATCTCGGCGTCCCCCGCCGCGAACACTCTGTAGGCGGCGAGGAAGGATTCGACGTCGTTGCCCAGGAGCACCTCCCGGGTCCGCTCGACCGCTTCCGGCCCCACCGGGGTGCCTGCCGGGTACCAGCGTTCGATCGAGGCCTCCGCGGAGACGGAGAAGTCGGCTGCTGCCTGCTCCAGCCTCGCCTCCACCGCGGCGCGCTCCGCCGCCGTGCGGCGGCAGACCGAGCTGACGTTGACCAGGCTGGCCACTCGTCCGCCCTGGCGGACGGCGAGCGCCTGGGCCACGAGGGCCCCGAGCGAGAACCCGACCAGGTGCGCCAGCGGCGGCAGCCGGCCGGCGACGTCGTCCGCGAAGGCCGCGAGGCCCGCCGGGCCGCGCCAGGGCGGCTGCTCCCCGTGGCCGGGCAGATCGAGCGCCAGTACATCGCGACCGGACAGGCGTCCGTACTCCGTACGGAAGTCGTCCCACACGGTGCGGTCCAATCCGACCCCGTGGAGCAGCACGAGTGGCGTCCGTTCCTGCCCTGCCACGGTTCCTACTGCTCCGTGCTCAGGGGTGCCAGCCGCTGCTGCGGACGGCCCTGCGAGGCGGCCGCGAGCGCGATGACGATCTCGCCCGGGTGGGGTGCGTCCGCGAGACGCACCTCGATGCTCTGATGATGGGAGCGGACCGTCGCGTCGGTCTTGTGCTTGAGCGGGATGTCGAAGACGACGCCCGCGGGGCCTCGCTTCTCGACGGCCGGAAGGAGCGTGGTGGCCTCGGCGGCGCGGCGGAAGTGGTCTCCGAACTTCAAGGTGTGAATGAGAGCCGATCCGTGCTCGATCTCGCCGGCGAGGCCCACGATCGCGGCCTTCCCGTAGGCCTCGACGGGCCCGCCGAGCGCCTCGATGACGCGCGGCGCGAGGAGCGCTCCGACGTCGGACGCCGCGGCGTCGATCCCTGCGGTGAGGTCCTCGACGAAGCCCTGGCCGTCCCAGGGGTTCTGGATGACGGCCGCGACGACGGCGACGCGCGCCGCTGTCTCGACAGGTCGTCCACCCTCGGTATGCGTCTCCTCGACGATGGTCACGATCTTGCGCAGGTTCATGATGGGGCTCCTTCGAGGATCGCCGAGGTCACGGCGGGGTCAGTGGTGCGGTCCCCGATCCGCGGGTGCGGTCGGGGTCCGGTCGATGCGGCGGCGACGACGACAATCTCGTCCGGGGCGGGGCCGTCGCTGACGCGTGTGGTCATGGTCTGGTAGTGGCTGCGGGTAGCGGCGGCTGTCTTGTGCCACAGGGGCACGGTGAGGCTCTGTCCGGCGTCGGCCCGCTCGTCCGCGAAGCAGAGGATGGACGTGCCCGCCAGGAACTCGCGGACCAGATTGCCGAAGTACGGGGTGTGGATGAGGGCGCTGCCGTGCTCGATCTCCCCGGCGGTGCCGACGATCGCCGCCTTCCCGAAGGCCTCGACGGCGTCGACGCCGCCCAACCCGTCGATCAGGCGCTCGGCAACGATGCGGGCGAGCTGCGGCGCCATCCGCTCCGCCTCGGCGGAGAGGTCGGTTCCCGGGCCGGTGCCGTGCCAGGGGTTCTTCACCACGACGGCGACCGACGCGCGGGTGGCAGGCACCGCCGGTGCCGCACCCGCCTCGAGGAGTACCTCCTCCTGGAGGTAGACGACCTTGCGCACCTCAGGGAGGCCGGCGAGCGGGCTCATGCGCTCGCTCCGTCCCGGCGGCGCGGGACTCGGTGAGTTGCTGGAAGGCTCATGCCTGTCCTTTCGGGCCGACGGCGTCGGCGGTAGGTGTTCCGCTGGAGGGGGGTCAGTGCAGGGCCGACTCGTGGGCCGTCGCTGCGTCGGTGAGGAGTTCCCTCGAGGACGCGTAGACGTGGTTCCTCATCGCGGCCTCGGCACCGAAGTGGTCCTTGGCGATGATCATGTCCAGGACAGCCCGATGCTCCTCGGTCGAGGTGTGGATCCGGCCCGGGTGCTCGGCGGTGCGAACCACCATCCGGTGGTAGGCGAGCTGATTCATGAGCCGTTCGTAGTGCTCGACCAACTTGCGGTTGTCGGCGCCGCGGATGATCGTCCAGTGGAATTCGTGGACCAGCGAGGCGTACCGCTGGGCGTCCTGTGCTGAGGCGGCCTCCACCGAGTCCTCGACGTTGCGCTCCAGGACCTCCAGCTCCGGCACCGTCCCCCGGCGCGCCAAGAGGCCCGCGGCGAGGCCCTCGAGGCCCTCCTTGAGCTGGAAGAGCTCGACGATCTCCCGCCTCGTCGGCTCCCGGACGAAGGTGCCGACCTTGGGCCGGATCTCGACCAGCCCCTCGTGCTGGAGCTGCTTGAGCGCCTCGCGGATGGGGGTACGGCTGACGCCGAACTCCTCGGAGAGCTGGAGCTCGGACAGCGGTGCCCCGGGCGGGTACTCGCCGCTGAGGACCAGGTCACGGACCCTGTCGAGGAGCGGCCCCGGTGCGACTACAACGTTCTCTTGCATGCAACAGAACGTACGTCACCTCCGGAACAGCCGTCAAGCAATTTCTCTGTATTGGCCGGAATAGCCGTAAACCAGCCGAATACTCTCGAGTTGCCGAGACGCCCTTGACGGCGTCCTGTGACCAGCGTTACGTTCTCTACCATGCAACAGACACTAGCTCCCGCTCTCACGTCCGCCTGGATCGATGCTTGGAACGACGGCGACGTCGCGGCCTTCGAGCAGGTGGTCACCGATGACTACGTGCGCATCAGCCGCTCCACTGGCAAGTCGCAGACTCTGGACGCCATTCGCGAGGACATCTCCGCGATCCGCGCGGCCTTCCCGGATCTGACGACTCGAATCGACTCCGTGGTGGAGGACGGCGACCAGGCCGTCATCTTCTGGACCAGCGCTGGAACACACACCGAGCCCTTCCTCGGCGTGCCAGCGACCGGTCGCCGGGTGGAGACCCGCGGCTGCAACCATGTACTTCTCGCCGACGGCCGCATCCAGCGGGAGGAAGTCACCTGGGACAGCTCGGAGCTGCTGCACGCCCTCGGCGTCAGGCACCTGAGCGACGCCGCTCCCCACACGGGGGACGTCGTCGTCGACGACCTCTCCGGAGAGCCGGACCCAGAGATCATGAAGACGTTCAACCGGCAATTCGTCACCGGAGTGACTGTGGTCACTACAAGGGATGGGGAGGCGCCGAAGGGGCTGGCCGTGAATGCCTACGCGTCCGTATCGCTCGAGCCGCCGCTCGTCATGGTGTGCGTGCAGAAGACGTCCTCCACCTACCCGGCGCTCTTCGCCGGGACGCACCTCGGAATCAACATCCTCGGGACCGGGCAACGGGATACTGTTGCTACTTTCGCGTCGAAGGCTGCGGACAAATTCGCCGATATCGCGTGGCACGAGGGGCCCAACGGCAGTCCGCTGATCGACGGCTCCCCGGCTTGCATCGAGGCCGAGATCCGCGAGCGCTTCCAGGCCAAGACGCACACGGTCTTCATCTGCCGCGTCCGCCATGCGGAGGTCTCAGAGGCCAGCCCCATCGTCTACAAGGCCGGCCGCTTCTTCGACAGCGACGACCTCCAACAGCTCTGACCCGACTCAGCGCTCCCATCACTCGCCGCCACAGACTGGAGAACACCGTGGTCCAACAGATCTCCCCGCAGGCCCCGGCCCGCGCTACGGAATCGAAACGCCGCCCGGCCGCAGGGCCCGTCATGTACGCCTCGGTCGCCCTGATCGCGGTGTTCGTCCTGTGGGCCTCGCTCTCACCGGAGAGTCTCGGCACGGCCATGGGATCCTCCATGAACTGGGTCGCCGAGACCATCGGCTGGAGCTACCTGGTGGTGCCGCTGCTCTGCATCGGACTGCTGGTGTACCTCTTCTTCAGTCGGTACGGCGAGGTGCGACTCGGTTCGGATGACGCCCGCCCGGAGTACAGCACCTGGTCCTGGCTCGCCATGATCCTCGCGGCTGTCATGGGCATCGGTCTGGTCAGCTACGGCGTGGCCGAGCCGATCTCTCACTTCATGGCGCCTCCGCACGGTCTGGCGGAGCCGGAGACCATGGACGCCGCGGTGCGCGCCCTCCAGTTCAGTTACTTCGACTGGGGGCCGCACGCCTGGGCCGTCTTCGGCGTCTTCGGCCTGGCGATCGGCTACTCCACCCACCGCAAGGGGCGCCCCGGCCTCGTCTCCCCCATGCTGCGGCCGGTCCTCGGCCGGCTCGTGGACGGCTGGTTCGGCAAGGCCATCGACGTCTTCGCCGTGATCGCCACCCTCTTCGGCACCACCACGTCCCTCGGACTCGGGGCCTCCCAGATCAACGAGGGCCTGGCACGCACCTTCGGCCTGCCGAGCGGGCTCAACGTCCAGATCGTCATCATCGCCGTGATCACGGTCCTCTTCACGGTCTCCGCCCTGACCGGCGTGAGCCGCGGCATCAAGTACATCAGCCAGACCACCATGGCCGCCTCCATGGTCATGGGCCTCTTCGTCCTCTTCGCCGGCCCCACGAACTTCGTCACCAACCTCTTCTTCCGCTCGGTCGGCCGCTACTTCAACGACTTCTTCGCCATGAGCCTCACGACACCCACCACGCCTGCGGACCTGGAGTGGATGCAGTGGTGGACGTACTTCATGATGGCCTGGTGGCTCAGCTGGGGCGCGTTCGTCGGCGTCTTCCTGGCGAAGATCTCCCGCGGCCGCACCATCCGCCAGTTCGTCGCCGGCACCCTCGGCGTCCCCACCCTCGTGTTCTTCGCCTGGTTCGCCATCTTCGGCGGCTCGGCCATCAACCTGGACATGCAGGGCGCCGGCATCGGCGCCGCGACCACCGAGAACATCAACGCCGCCTTCTTCGCGCTCCTCGAGGAGTTGCCGCTGACGCACTTCATGTCGATCGTCACCGTGCTGCTGGTGGTCCTGTTCTTCATCTCGGGCGCCGACTCCAACACGTTCGTCCTGAGCACCCTGTCCTCGAACGGCGAGCTCAACCCGAGCCGGCCCGTCCTGACGCTCTGGGGCGCGCTGACCGGCCTGTGCGCGGTGCTGCTGCTGATCGTGGGCGGACTCAGCGCCCTCCAGCAGGCCGCCATGCTCTCCGCCCTGCCGTTCACCATCATCGTGGGACTGCTCGGGATCTCCCTGGTGATCGAGCTACGCCAGGATCCCGAGTTCAAGCTCCTGCGCCGGGCCCGCCTCCGCGAGCTCGTGGCGCGGGACAAGGCCTGACCGTACCCTCCGCGGGGCCGTGCGCCGCGTCAGCCCTCCAGGTGCTGGCGCGGCACGCGGTCCCGCTCGTACGTGATCTCGGTGTAGCCGTGCGGGGCGGGCTGACCGTCCTCGCCGAGGTTCACGAACACCAGCTTGTCGATGGTCAGGATGGACCGGCGGGTGAACATGTTCCGCACCTCGGCCCGCATGGTCAGGGACGTGCGGCCGAAGTGCGTGGCCGTCAGGCCCATCTCGATCAGATCGCCCTGCTGGGCCGAGCTGACGAAGTTGATCTCCGACATGTACTTGGTCACCGCACGGCCATTGCCGAGCTGGACGATCGCGTAGATCGCCGCCTCCTCGTCAATCCAGCGCAGGAGCGAGCCGCCGAAGAGCGTGCCATTCGCGTTGAGGTCCTCCGGCCGGACCCACTTGCGGGTGTGGAACGTGATGTCGCCGTTCTCGGGCATGATCAGGTCCTCCTTCGCGGCGCCGTCTTCGACGCCGGATCTTCACCCTAGCGCCGCCGGCTCATTCCTTCGGGTCCGCAGTACCGGGCAGTCGCTTGACCCCGATGGTGTGCGCCGCCGTGAACTCCTCGATGGCCCATTCACCGTTGAAGCGGCCCAGCCCCGAGTTGCGCTCGCCGCCGAAGGCCACGTGCGCCTCGTCCTGGACAGTCATCTCGTTGACGTACGTCATGCCGGCCTTGACCCGCTGCGCGAATCGGACGCCGCGATCCAGGTCCTGGGTGAACACCGACGACGACAAGCCGTAGACGTGGTCGTTGGCCAGGCGCAGGGCGTCCTCCTCGTCGTTGGCCTTGAGGATCGAGACCATCGGGCCGAAGATCTCCTCGCGCGCGATCTCCATGTCCGCCGTGACGTCCACGAAGACGTGCGGCGGAACCACGCGGCCGGTGATGTCCTGCTCCACGGCGACCGTCGCACCCTCCGCGCGGGCACCGGCGATCTTCTTCTTGAGCCCCTCGAGTTGGGTGTCGTTGACCACTGGGCCGACGAGAACGCCCTCAGCGGACGGGTCCCCGTACGTCACCGAGCGGGCGGCCGCGGTGAATTTTTCGACGAATTCGTCATAGACCGGCGCCTGGACGATGATCCGGTTGACCGACATGCAGATTTGGCCGGAGTGCAGGAACGTCCCCGGCACGGCCTCCGCGACGGCGGCGTCGATGTCGGCATCGTCCAGCACCACCAGCGGCGCGTTGCCGCCCAGCTCCAGGGACACCTTCTTCAGGTGCTCGCCGGCGGTGGCCGTGGCGCCCACCTGCTGGCCCACCGGGGTGGACCCAGTGAAGGAGATCAGCCGCGGCACCGGGTGGGCCACGAACTCGTCGCCGATCTCGGAGCCGGCGCCGACCACCACGGAGAGCACTCCCTGGGGCAGCCCGGCCTCTTCAAACACCCGCGCCAGCAGCAGACCGCCCGTGACGGGCGTATCCGAGGCGGGCTTGATCACGACGGCATTGCCCACGGCCAGCGCCGGGGCCACGGAGCGCTGCGAGAGGTGCAGCGGAAAGTTCCACGGGCTGATCACGCCGACGACGCCGACCGGCTTGCGGTAGACCCGCATCTCCCGGTCCTCGGTGTTCGAGGGGTGGATAGTGCCGTGCACCCGGGTCGGGAACGAGGCCGATTCGGCCGTGATGCCAGCGGCCAGCGAGACCTCGATGTTGGCCTTCAGGACCGTTGCGCCGCCCTCCTTGACAAGCCAGGACACGATTTCCTCGCGGCGCTCTTCCAGAATCTCACCGGCTCGGCGGATGATCTTCGCCCGCTCCCGCGGAACCATAGCGGCCCAGGCGGGCTGCGCGGCCTCCGCGGCCCGGTAGGCCTCGTCCAGGTCCTCAGCCGAGGCCTGCTGGATTCGGGCCAGCAGCGAGTCGTCATACGGATTGGTATTCGTGTTCACCCGCTCCGACCGGCCCTGGCGCCACTCGCCGGCAATAAATTGGGCATTCACCGGCTGCCCGGCAAAAGTGGCGGCGGTCTTCTCCTGGCTGGAAGTCGTCATGACTGTCTCCTGTTCGATGTGTTTGGTTCTCCGAACCACGGGGTAGGTGTCGCTGGCCATTCACCCATGCCGAGGACCAGTTGAGGAAGAGTGGGTGGATGTCGGCTTGGGCGAGGGAAGCGGCGTGGCCGCGCCGGTTTCCGGATCGTGCTCCTGACGCAAGTCGTCGGTGTTGCGCACCGCCCCGATGACCAATCCGGCGACGACCGCCACGACGTATAGGGCCGGCAGGATCACAGCCACAGAACCCCCGGAATCGATGAGCGCGTCGAAGTTGACGACGGCCAGGATGACGGCCACCAGGAGCATGATTCCGCCGAGCAGGGGCGCGATGAACCGCGCCCACAGGGCCTCGTTGGCCGAGCGGCTGCGAAGGAACACGATCACCGCGGCGGCGCCGGTG
This sequence comes from Zhihengliuella alba, assembly GCF_039538765.1. Lineage (NCBI taxonomy): Bacteria > Bacillati > Actinomycetota > Actinomycetes > Micrococcales > Micrococcaceae > Zhihengliuella > Zhihengliuella alba. The sequence continues at coordinate 23,842 of NZ_BAABCJ010000005.1, forward strand.
GCCTGCAGGAGGAGCAGGCCCAGCGTGCCGAGACCGAGCATCCACATGTACAGGACCGCGAACGGGTCCTGGCCGGTGAAGGTGAACAGGACGAGGAGGACGGTGATGGTCGCCGTGACGACCAGGCTGGCTCGAGCCGGGCTCTGGTACCGCGGGTGGCTGACCCCGAGCCCCCTGGGCAGGAAGTTGGCCCGCCCCAGCGAGAACACATACCGGTTCAGGGCGTTGTGGAAGGACAACAGCACCGCCAGCAGGCTGGTCAGCACCAGCAGCTCCAGGACGACGGCAGACCCTGCCCCGAGGTAATCGGTGACGGCCGCAAGCACGAAGTTCACCGGATCGGCGAGCGCGGCATCCTGGACGTTGTCCACCCCGTAAGCCAGGGCCAGGGCCCACATGGTCAGGGTGTAGATGACACCGATGATGGCGATCGACGTGTAGGTGGCCCGGGGCACCGCCTTCTTGGGTTCCTTGGCTTCCTCCCCGTAGAGGATGGTCGCCTCGAAGCCGACGAAGCAGGCGAAGGCGAACAGGATGGCCAGGCCCATCGTGGGACTGAAGATGTCTGCGGGGTTGAAGGACGCCACGTTGATGCCGTCGGCTCCGCCGCCGACGAGTACGGCGACATCGAAGACGACCAGGAAGAGCACTTCGAGGACCAGCATGACGCCCAGCAGCACCGTGGACACGCGAATGTCGCGGTAGGCGAGCAGCCCGATGATGGCGACCCCGATCAGCAGAGCCGGCTGCCATGGCAGGTTGATGCCGAAGAAGCGGTCGAAGAAGTCCGACGTGAAGGTCGCGAGCTGCGCCGAGATCCCCAGGAACATCGCTAGATAGGCTAGGAGCGCGATGCCGGCGGCGGCGTATCCGGCCCATCGGCCCAGCCCCCACGCGACGAAGGCCGCGAACCCGCCCGCGTTGGTGACGTACCGGCTCATGGCGGCGAAGCCGAAGGCAAACAGCAGCAGGGCCAACGAAGCGATGAGGTACATCGCCGGCGCGGCCGACCCGGCGAACATGAAGACCACCGGACCCGCGCCGAGCGTGGCGGCCAGGGGCGCGGCGGCCGCCACAACGAAGAAAACGATGCCGGCCGTGCCGATGGACCCGGCGTTGAGCCGGGTCTGCCGTGTGGTGTTCGGCGGGGCCTCCGCCGGAGTGCTGGTATTCAAGATTGCCCCTCGGGTGGGATGATTCAAAAAGCTGGATCCCACGTCGTCGCCGGGCGACTGCCGGCGAGCTTCCGTGGTCTTTCCATGCTTCGGCAGGCCAATGACTGTGACAAGGGCCACCCTGCGAAGGTGCGTTCGCGAATGCGGAACGCGCCTCTGACCACCGTGGACAACGCGACGGGACACGGAGAAAGGACAGTCATGGAGATCCGACAGCTTCAGTTCGCCGTCCGGGTCGCCGAGACCCTGCACTTCGGCCGCGCGGCCGAGCTGGAACACATCGCCCCCTCGGTGTTGAGCACGCAGATCCGTCGCCTGGAATCCCGGTTGGGGGTGAAGATCTTCGAACGCACGCCGCATCAGGTCCTGGTCACCCCGGCGGGCGCCCATTTCATTGGGGAAGCGCGGGAGATCCTCGAACGGTTGGGCCGTCTACGCACCGAAACCCAGGCCATCGCCCGCAGCGCGACCGAGCGGTTGAGCATCGGGTTCTTCGGGGAGGCCCTGGGCGAGCTCACCCACCGGGTCTTCAACGCGTTCGCGACGACGTTTCCCCACACGGAGCTGCAGTTCACCGAGCTGTCGATGAGCACCCAGTTCGAGGACCTCAACGCCGGGGCGGTGGACGTTGCCTTCCTCCGCATGCCGATCGATGACAGGACCTTTCGTGTGCGCCCCCTGTTCCAGGAGCGCCTCTACGCCGCGGTGGCCGCAGACGGCCCCTTCAGTGATGCGACGTCGCTGAAGGTCGAGGACATCATCGATGAGCCCTTCGCCGTCGCCGGGGACGATACGCCGAGCGAATGGGCCGGCTTCTGGTCGTTGGATGGAAACCGCGGAGCTCCCCGGCGGATCGGAGCGAAGGTGCACACCCTCAGCGAGAGCCTCTCGGCGGTGGCCTACTCGGGCGCCATCGATACGTACCCGGCGTCGGCCACGCGCACCTTCCAGCACCCCGGGGTGGCCTTCGTACCGATCGAAGACGCCCCGGCCAGCGTGCTGGCTTTCACGTGGCGACGGGACAACGACAACCCGATGATCCCGGAGCTGTTAGCGGTCACGACGTCAGTGATCAGGCAGCACATCGACGAGTTGCCGGAGGCCGAACTCGTCATCGAATAAGCCGAACCGGCAACTTCGGCTAGGACGCTGTTCGCGATTTCGGAAGGCGCCTTCTGCTTTCCTTCGTTGCCAAGGTTGTGGCCGCGGCCGAAGGATGGAAAGGAGACATGGCAGCCGTCCAGGCTGCATTTCCCTTCGGAAGCCGAGGTTTATTGTGGCGGGTTTGACGCTCAAGCAGGCGCAGCAGACATTCACCGAGAAGTTCTCACGATCCCGGTCCATGGCGGACGTCAGTCGTGAGTCGGTGCCCGGCGGCTACAGCCGGAATTCATTCAACTTCGGCCCGCACGCTGTCTTCGTTTCTCGGGGCGACGGCGCGTACATCGAAACGGTCGACGGGCACCGCTTGCTGGACCTGAACAACAACTACACCGTGAACGTCCTGGGTCACCACCACCCAGCGGTCACGAACGCCCTGCTGGAGGCGATCCCCGAGGGCGTGTCCTTCGGCAATCCCGGCACCCACGAAGCCGACCTGGCCCGGCTGCTCATCGAACGCATCCCCTCGGTGAAGAAGGTGCAGTTCTCCTGCTCGGCCACCGAGTCCTGCATGACCGCGGTCCGCTTGGCCCGCGCCCACACGGGGCGCACCCGAATCGCGAAGTTCGAGGGCGGTTACCACGGCTTCAGCGACGTGCTGCAGGTGTCGGCCCACCCCGCGCCGGATGCGGCCGGAAGCGCTGCCGACCCGGTCGCCCTCCCGGACAGCGGCGGCATTCCTTCCCACGACGTGGACAACATCGTGGTCCTGACCCAGAACGACCTGGCCGGCACGGAACGGATCCTGCGGGCCCACGCCGAGGATCTGAGCTGCGTGATCGTGGAACTCCAGAGTGGGGCCGGCGGCATGGTGGTCCTGGACCAGGAGTTCGTGCAGATGCTCCGCGACGTCACCCGCGAACTCGGCATCGTGCTCATTTTCGACGAGACCATCAGCCTGCGCGCCAGCATCAACGGCCTCCAAGGTCTGTATGGCATCTCCCCGGACCTGACGGTCATGGGGAAAGTCATCGGCGGCGGCCTTCCGCTCGGCGCCGTCGGAGGGGCGGCTTCCATCATGAACGCCCTCCAGGACGGGCGCGTGTCCATCTCCGGCACGCACCACGGACACAAGCTCTCCGTGATTGCCGGTACCGCCTGCATGACCGAACTGGATGAAGCAGCCTTCACCCGATTGAATGGATTCGCTCGGCGCATCGCCGACGAACTCAACACGTGGAGCCAGGCAAGGAACAGCCCGTTCCGCATCCACGGGCGCGGCTTCTCCCACCTGGGATACGCCTACATGGCCACCCCCGGCGACGTGGTCCGCACCCACCGCGACTATTGGCGGGTTGTCGATGGCGAGCGGACCCAGACCATCTCGCTGGAGCTCGCCAACCGCGGCTACTTTCCGGTGCACCGCGGGGAGATGTCGCTGTCGCTGGCGATGACCGACGAAGACATCACGGGGCTGATCGAGACGCTCAAGTCGATCGTCTCCGATATCGAAGCCGCGGAGTCCAACGGCGAGCGCGAGGCAGGTGGCGCCGCCGATTCCGTCGCCGAGCCGGCGCTCTAGGCCTGGCGCAACGGGCCCGGCACATAGGCGAGGGGTACGACGCCGGCGCGTGCCGCCGTCGTACCCCTCGCCTGGCGTTGCGCCCAGGTCCGGCCGGACGACTCAGGTGTAGCTGAGGAGAGCCGTGCTGTCCGCCGCGGTGCCCGCCAGCTGGGGTGACCAGCCGTCGCCGCCGGCGAGGTAGGCCGCGGCCGTGAACTCGGCCGCCTCGGCGACGGAGAGCTGCGGCCGGTCCGGGCTCACGGCGGAGCCGGGGCCGCTGTTGTGGAACTCCGCGAAGCGGGCCTGCTTCCAGGAGAAGCCGCTCATGTCCGTCCACGGCGAGGACTTGACGTGCGCACCGAGCCGGGAGTCGCGCACCAGGACCTGCGCGATCGCGTCCGGGTCGCCGCCCGGGTGCCACGGGCGGCCGAGGTGCACGGTCCGGCTCGGGGCGGGCGAGGCGAACTCGCAGCCGTCGAACAGGTACCCGTGCTGGATGGACTTGTCCACGCTGTTGGCGGTGACGTACCCGTTGTTGGACTCGCCGCGGTCGAGGGAGACGATCCGGCAGGAGTCGAACACGGCGGTGCCGCGGCCGAAGATGAAGTCGACGTCCCCCTCCACGTGGCAGGAGTCGAAGAGGAAGCGCGCCTGCACGCCCGTGTCCGGCGAATTGACGTAGAGCGTGTCCTGGTTGCCCAGGCAGCGCACGTTGCGCAGCACCGAGAAGTCGCCCGCGAGCCGCAGCGCCACCGCCTGCCGGCTGGTGATCTCCGGGTGCGCGGCCTCGTCGAAGTCGTTCGCGAACGTCAGGTTCTCGGCGTGGAAGTAGGCGGCGTCGACCCGGACGGACGTGCTGCCCGTGGTCCCGTACGTGCCGCCGTCCGGGTGCGGGGTGCCGGACGCGTTGTCGTAGACCAGCACGGTGTCCTGAGGCTTCCCGCCGAGGCCGAGGAACGTGATCCGCTCCTTGTCCGAGCGCACCCGGACCACCTCACGGTACGTCCCGGACTGGATCCGAATGACGGTGCGCTGGCTGCTGCGCGAGGCCACTGAGTCGACGGCGGCCTGCACGGACGTGTAGGCACCGCCCGGGCCGACGTCGATCACCCGCACGTCGTCCACGGGCCGTTCCGGCGGCCAGTAGGTCTCGGTGAGCGGGTCGATCTCCACCTCGAAACGCGTGAACCAGCTGCCCGGCGTGATGCCCTGCGCCACGAGGTCGCCGGCCACGAGCCGGGCGACGGCGAGCGCGCCGACGGCGTGGAAGTGCGTGTTGTCCTCGCTTCCGTCCGGGAACTGGGGGTGCTCGCCGGGTGTGAGGTGCAGGAAGTGGGACAGGGTCCCCTCCGGACCGAGCTGCTGCCACAGCCGCAGCGACAGCTCGGTCAGGTCGACGAGCGGCGTGCCCGTCGCCGCGGCGAGCTCGCGCATCGCCCGCGGGTACTCGCCGTGGGACGTGCGGGCGTTGCCCGCCGCATCGAATCGGCGCCGCTCCACCGGGGTGACCAGGACGGGGTTCGCCCCACGCGAGCGCGCTCCGTCGATGTAGCGGGTCAGGTACTCCTTGTAGGTGGTGTCCGGGTCTGTACCGCGGTTCGGGTCGGACGTCTTGGAATCGTTGTGTCCGAAAGAGATGAGCAGGGTGTCGCCGGACTGCATCAGGGGCAGCACGGCATCCAGCTTGCCGGCGTCCGCGAAGCTCTTGGACGAGGCGCCGGACCACGCGTAGTCGAACACGGACACCTTGCCGCCGGTCAGCAGTGGCAGGGCCTGGCCCCACCCCGTGCGGGGGCGCAGACCGTGCTCGTAGGCGCTGGCCGTCGAGTCCCCGACGACGAACACCACGGGGTCGCGGCGCGGGGCGGTCGACGCGGCAGCCGTCGCCGGGGTTCCGGGCGCGGCCAGCGCGCCGTGGGCGCCGGTGCCGACGAGGACCGCGGATCCGGCGGCCAGGCCGAGCGTGCGCAGGATGGCGCGGCGGGAGAGCGTGGGGACGTCCATCAGCGATCACCCTCCGCGCTTCCGGCGGTGAGGATGGGTCCGGCCGTGCGCTCGAGCAGCGCCGGCAGCGCCTGCGGGGCGTGGACCGTGGTGCGCAGCTGCGGGGTCCAGGACGTGTCGACGGCGAGCTGCTGGGAGGCGTCGACGGAGGCGTTGTGGGCGGCCAGCAGATCCGTCCGCTTCCCGTCCACCAGGTTGTTCGCCGTGTAGATGCCGGTGCCCCGCCAGTTCTTGATGACGCTGGAGGCCTCGACGCCCTCGATCGCGTTGTCGGTGACGTGCAGGTGGGACTCGACGCCGGCGCCGAAGAGGTAGCTGTACTCGACCGGTGCGTCGTCGGTGGAGACGAAGTGGTTGTTGTAGACGTCCACCTGGCCGTAGCGGACGCGCGGGGCGCGCTGGCCGATGTCCTCGAACACGTTGTGGTGGATGGTGACCTTCAGTTTCCCGGGGTCGCCGCGGGTCGGCGAGTCGGTGGAGCCGATCAGCATCAGCTTGTCGTGGTCCTCGAACCGGTTGTAGGACATGGTCACGTAGTTGGAGCCGTTGGTGACATCGACGGCGCCGTCGTGCATCTGGAAGGGGCGGCCGAAGTACTCGGGGAGCTGGTCGTCGAAGTTCGGCGCGTCGGTGAACGTGCTGTGGTCGATCCAGACGTGGGTGGAGCCGTTGATGACCTGCAGCAGGTCGTACTCGCTGTTCCAGTTGCCGGTGTCGCCGTCGGTGGGGTCCCAGGCGGGGAAGCAGTCCTTGGAGTCGCTGATGGTCAGGTTGCGGACGATCACGTTGTGCTCGCCGTTGATGCGCAGGGCGGCACCGGTGATGCCGCTGTCCGGATCGGCCCCGACCAGGGTGGTGTTGCTGGGGATGTCCCAGCGGATGTAGTCCTGCTGGTTGCTCGCGGCGGCCCGCCGCGCGTCCTCCTGCGGCCCGGAGGGCTCCTCCTCCCAGCCCCAGACCGCGGGATCGTAGGCGGCGAGGTAGGCCTCGAGGCTGTACCCGGTGCCGGCGGCGTAGGCGTCGCAGGTCTGCGGGGCGCCGCCCGCGTCCTCGCTGGCGTCGATGACGCCGTGGACGCGGATGATCTTCTCGTCGTCACCCGCCTCGAGGGCGGCGAGCAGCTCGCTCCGGGAGTCGACGTCGTACACGCGGTCCGCTGCGGCGGCGGCGCCGCCGGTGGTGCCGCCGTCGGCCGCGGCCCAGCCGTCACCGTCGGGGAGAACCTGCCGCTCGAGCGGTGTCCGGGCGGTCTGGCCCGTGGGGTCCGCCTGGGGGCTGGGCCCCTCGGCTCCGGCCGCGGCCGCGGCGCCCGTGCCGAGGAGCGCGGCCGCGAGGAGGCCGGCCGCCGCGGTGCGGGCGCGGTGGTGAGTGCTGCGGTGTCTTGCGGTGATGATTCGCCGTGCCATGGAGGGTCTCGTCTCTTTCCGCCGTTGGAATGAAAACTGCGGCGCTCCGGGGCGAGAGGATGCGAGTGTGATGCCCGTCACCGGTGGAGCGCTGCTCAGGAACCTAGCAGCAAGCGCTTTCCCGGCGGGAGGGTCGATACTCGATCGGCACGGCGCGAGTCCCTCAGGGACGCAGCGGGCCGCGGCCGGCGGACAGCCCGGACGGGCGGTCCGACCGGGCTGTCAGGCGAGCGCCAGCCGTTCGACGAGCAGAGCCGCACCGATCGCGATCATCGCCGCACCGGACAGCCTGGAGACCAGTCGCGCCGCCGCGGGCCGCGGCGCCAGGAGCCGGCGGGCCGCGAAGCCGACCGTCGCGTAGACGGCGGCGCAGCTGAACACGTGCACCACGCCGAGGGCGCCGATCTGCCCGGGGACGGGCCAGGGCCCCGCGGCGTCCGTGAACTGCGGCAGCAGGGCCACGAAGAGCAGGAAGACCTTGGGGTTGAGACCGCTGATGCCGGCCCCCTTGACGAACTGGAGCCGCACGCCGGCGGTGGCCTCGGGGAGGCCTCCCGCCGGGCCCAGCGCCGGCGCCGCGGGCCGGAGGAGCGCCCCGGCGCCGAGCCAAACGAGATACGCGCACCCGGCGACGGTCAGGGCCGTCAGCGCCCATGGACGTGCCGCCAGTAGCGCCCCGACGCCGGCGGCGACGAGTCCGACGACGAGCAGATGCCCGGCGAGCAGCCCGCCCACGGCGGGCGCGACCGAGCGGTGCCGGATCCCGGCGCTCATGGCGTACGCCCAGTCGGCTCCGGGCGTGACGACGAACAGCAGCGACACCAACCAGAACCCCAGCACAGCCTGCGCGTCCATCGCGGCGACCCCCTCCTCCGGGCCGCCCCGTGCGGCCCACCGAGGAGACTAGGCGGGAAACAGCCGAAGGTGTTCTCAACGTGTGCCGCCCGATGGCAGTTTTTGAGGGATAATCTTGCGCATGGACGGTATTGACCGGAAGATTCTTGCGGAGCTGCAGCGCGACGGCCGCCTGACCGTCACGGAGCTGGCCGAACGCGTGCAGCTCAGCGTCTCGCCGTGCCACCGCCGGCTGCGTGCCCTGGAGCGCTCCGGGGCCATCGCCGGGTACCGCGCGCAGCTGGACGCCTCGGTCCTCGGCCTGACGTTCGACGCACTGGTCTTCGTCAACATGAGCACCACCGCCCGGGAGCGGATCGAGGCGTTCGAGGAGGCGGTCGCCGCGATCGAGTATGTGGTCCAGGCCCAGCGCCTCTTCGGCAGCCCGGACTACCTCCTGCGGGTCGTCGCAGCGGACCTGCCGCACTTCCAGCGCATCTACGACGACGAGCTCACCACCCTGCCGGGCGTGCAGAACCTCAACTCGACCCTGGTCATGAAGAGCATCGTCGAGCAGCGCGACCTGCCTCTGGGTGGGAATCGGGTCTAGCGGAGGAGTCGTCCCGTGCGCCGGCCAGGCGCCGGCCCGCCCATGCGACGGGCGGCGCCACGGGCCGGCCGGCGGATCAGTCGTCCACCCACTCCAGGATGTCGCCGGGCTGGCAGTCCAGGACCTTGCAGATGGCCTCGAGCGTACTGAAGCGGATGGCCTTGGCCCGGCCGTTCTTCAGGACGGCGACGTTCGCGGGGGTCAGGCCCACACGCTCGGCGAACTCCCCCACCGGCATCTTGCGCTTGGCCAGCTCGACGTCGAGCCGCACGACGATCGCCATCAGATGACCCCTTCCATGTCCGAGCGCAGGCGGGTGGCCTGGCGCAGCAGAGCGCGCATCACGAGGATGAGCAGGAAGAGGACCAGGCCGCCGAGCCCGACGACGCCGAGTGCGATCACCATCCCCGGCGCCACTTCTTCGCCGGGACCGTACGCCACGAGGCCCGCGAAGAGGCCCAGGCACCCCCACAGGACCAGTGCGACGGCGATCGCCCACAAGATGCCGTCCACCCAGCGGAAGGCGCTCTCTGAGAAGATCTCGCCCTCTTTGACCATGGAGAGCAGGCGCCACGTGCACGCGAGCACCACCTGCACGCAGAGGATCTCCACGATGAAGAAGGCGATGAACGGGATCCGCAGTGCGGCCGCGGGCGTGCCGTCCTCGCCCATGTCGTGGAACTGGCCGGGGACCATGAGGCACTGCGCCACCAGCAGGCCCGCGAACAGCAGGACCATGAGCACGCGGAGCGGCGTGACGAGTCGGTTGTCGATCATGAGTCGATTCTCGACGAGAACCTATCGAAAGTCAACAGGTATCTCGCTCAAAGCGGGCTCGCGGGACCCGCTACCTCAAGGACGGCTCGACTGTAGTCGTCACCGAAGTCGATCCGCGTCAGATGCCGGTACTTCACCTTCGTGAAGAAGTCGTTCCACGTGCAATCTGGGTCGATCATTCGCACCAGGACGGACTTCTGCCCTACTTCCGACACGGCCGCGATCCACAGCATGTCCGGCCGTCGGGCTTCCTCGTGCAGAGCCAGAACCGGGGCCTGCTCGGCGATGCCGGGAAGGAATCCGAGCGGTCCGTCGAGGTCGAGGGGTCGGGCCGGGCCGGACGGCGGCCAAGCCTCGCGTCCCCGCAGGGCCGGGAGAAAGGTGGGATCGACCTTGACCCGGTGGATGTCCTCGAGTCGCAGGAGCGTGAACCCATCGAAGTAGGCAGCGTCCCGCAATGATGCGAGTAGCACCCAGTGCGCCCCCAGTTCAAGCACGATGCCGAGCACCTCTTCCTGCACGTCGAACCGGCGCCGGACGACGACCGGCACTTGCTCGGCCGCCGACCGTCGCAGGCGAACACGGATCTTCCTAGACGACATGCTCTTCTTCACCGCCACATCGTCCCATGGGACGAAACACAACAGGCCGTCGCCTCAGACGCCGTCGACTAGAGACCCGTATACGTGCAAGTGCTTCGCCGCAGGCTCCAGCGGCGCCCCTCCGTCTCGACTGTCAGCGTCGGCACCGAGCGTCGCCGGATGAGATTGGGACGGTACGTGATCTGACCCTCCCCACGAAAGCAGGCGAGGATGAGATGCGCGAGTTCACGAATCTCGATTGCCTTCTCGACCTCGCTGTCGCCGTAGGCGAAGAGAGTGACCCCGACATCTAGGTCCAGGATGCGAGCATCGAACCAGTCGTGACTGGCGCGCAGTTCTGCGCGACGAATCCGCGCATCGACGCCTTCCTCTGCGCTCAACAGGAGACCGTGCACGTGCGAGTCGCAAGCAAGTTCCCGCCACTTCACGGATTCACCGTCGAAGACCTCGGCGACGGTCCCGTGCAGCAGTTGTTGGATGTTGATGGTCACGGCTCAAGCTTGGCACGGCCTTCTGGCCAGCCACTCCGGGCAGGCCTAGCTAGGCCTCCGCGGTGCTTGAGCGCGACCTCGTGCCGCGGTCGCGACCGAGCGAGACGCCTACTGGTAGACGTGCGGGGCCAGCGTGCCGATGAAGTCCAGGTTGCGGTACTTCTCCGAGAAGTCGAGGCCGTAGCCGACCACGAACTCGTTGGGGCAGTCGAAGCCCACGTACTTCACGTCCATCTTGACCTTCGCCGCCTCCGGCTTGCGCAGCAGCGTGCAGATCTCCACCGAGGCCGGGCCGCGGGAGACCAGGTTGGACTTCAGCCAGGACAGGGTCAGCCCGGAGTCGATGATGTCCTCGACGATGAGGACGTGCTTGCCCATGAGGTCCGTGTCCAGGTCCTTGAGGATACGGACCACGCCGGAGCTGGTGGTGCCGGAGCCGTAGGAGGAGACGGCCATCCAGTCCATGGTCACGTGCGAGTGCAGCGCCCGGGCCAGATCGGCCATGATCATCACCGCGCCCTTGAGCACCCCGACGACCAGCAGGTCCCGGCCCTCGTAGTCCTTGTCGATCTGGGCGGCGAGCTCGGCGACCTTCGCGTCGATCTCTTCCTTGGTGTACAGCACATGCGCCAGATCGGCGCTGACGTCATTCGAATCCACGAACGGGCTCCTGAAGTGTCGGGTGTCCCGCTCCGGCGCGGAGACCGGGCGGGCGGCGGCTACACCCAAGGTTACCGCGCGGCCCAAGGCGGTTCCGCCTCCGTCCCGGGCGGTGGGAGCGTGCGCCGGAGGACCAGCAGGGGTCCGCGGCAACCGTGCTCGCGCCCGTCGCGCACCCGGTACGCCGCCACGTGGCCGGCGAGCTGCACGGGGCCGGCCGATCCCCGCCCCGCCACGAGCCCCTCCAGCGCCGCGGTCCGTTCGGAGGTGGGTGCCTCCCCGCCGGCGGCGCGGACCGCTAGGCGGAGGACCCGCGGCCGCAGCGCCCCGTCCAGCGCCCGCACGCCGGGCAGGGGGAGGACGACGTCGTCTCCCGCCGGGGCGCCCTCGTCCTGTCGGCCGCCGGTGGGTGGAAGGCGGAGTCCGGCGAGCGCCTGCTCGGCCTGGACGTCCAGGTGGTCGGCGTCCGCCGCGGCGAGGGCAGCGGTGCGCGCGAGGTTCGCCGCCACTCCCCCGCCCAGCTCGCGCTCGAGGTAGGGGAGCACGTCGAGGCGGACCCGGTTCCGGAGAGCGTCGCGCTCGGCATTGGTGGGGTCCTGCCAGAACTCGAGGCCCTCGTGAGCGCAGATGGCCTCGGTGTCCCCGCGCCAGAGACCGTCCGCCCGGCCAACCAGGCCGTCGGGCACAGCGCCCTGCGGCGCCGTCCCGAGGAATGGGCGCAGGAACCGGCCTCGCCGCGCGGGGATGCCGGCCAGAGAGCGGGTCCCGGAGCCGCGCACCAGACCGAGGAGGACCTGCTCGGCCTGGTCGGAGAGGGTGTGGCCGGTGAGCACCGCAACGGGTGGCCCCGGTTCGGCGGCCTCCCAGCGCTGCGCGGCGGCCTCGAGGGCGGCGTAGCGGACGGCGCGGGCCTGCTCCTCGCTCCCCGGGGACGGCACCTCGACGGCGATGGCCTCCACCGGGGCCAGCCCCAGGGCCGTCAGCTGGTCCGCGGCACGCCCGGCCGCCTCCGCACTGCCGGGCTGGAGCCCGTGGTCCACCACCGCCGCGCCGGCGGTGAGCCGGCCCTTGCGGGCCAGGAATGCACAGGTGGTGGCGAGCGCCAGGGAGTCGGCCCCGCCGCTGCAGGCCACGAGCACCCGAGGGAGCGCGGGCGCGGTGACCGGGGTGGCCGCGGTTCGGTGCGCCCCGCCGTCGTACTCGCTGCCCTCCGGCGCCGCCGGCTGGAGCCGCCAGGCGGCCACGGCCTCCCGGACGGCGGCCCGCGCCGCGGCAAGCTGGGGTGGCAGGTTCCCGCCCACGCTAGGCCCGCATGCGGTCGACCCACTCCTGCGGGTGGTGCAGCTCGTGCTCGGTGGGCAGGTGCTCGGGGCGCTCCCACACCCGGTTGAAGCCCTCCATGCCGATCTGCTGGACCACCGCGGAGACGAACTTCTGGCCGTCGGCGTACTGGCGCATCTTGGCGTCCAGGCCGAGGATCCGGCGCAGCCAGTTCTCGAGCGCCCCGCGGTCCGCGCCGCGGCGGGCGAAGCGCTGGCGGATGGTCTTGACGGTGGGCACGATCGAGGAGTCGACGCCGTCCATGACCACGTTCGCGTGGCCCTCGAGCAGGCTCATCACGGCGGTGAGGCGGCTCATGACCTCGCGGTCCTTCTCGTCGCGGATGAGCTCCGTCAGGGGCGTCTTCTCGGTGAAGAGGCGGGTCAGCCGCTCGCCGAGGCTGTCCGCCTTGCCGAGCATGCCCTCGACCAGCTCGGCGATGCTGCCGAGGAGGTAGTCGCGCAGCCAGGGAGCGGCGGCGAACTGGACCCGGTGCGTCTGCTCGTGGAGGCAGACCCAGAGCCGGAAGTCGGCGGGCTCCACATTGAGCTCGCGCTCGACCTCGACGATGTTCGGGGCGACCAGCAGGAGCCGTCCGGCCTCCGGCAGGTGGGGGCGCTTCAGGGGCGCGAACGGGTCGAACTGGCCCAGGACCTTGGAGGAGAGGAAGGAGAGGATGGCACCCATCTCCGCTCCCGTGGCCCGCGCCGTGACGGCCGCAGAGGTGGCGCTGAGCCTCTCCGAGTGCTTGGCGGCGGCCTCGCGCAGCGGGCGGTCGATGATCGCCTCGAAGCTGTGGACGTTGGCGCGCGCCCAGCTGGCCCGGTCGACGATCAGCACGCCGGAGTCCCGTAGGTCGCGTGCCGCCTCCAGCCGGGTGATCTCGTGGACGTGCCCGACGGCGGCATCGGCATGGCGTCGCAGGTCCGCGACCACTGCACTCGCCTCAGCGGGGCTGAGCTTGGGGCCGGGCGTGCCGAGCGTGGCCGCCGTCTTGGCGGCGAGCTCCCAGTGGATGAGGCGGTGGTCCATGGTGCCCATCCCATCACGGATGGTGCCCCCTCGCTACGCGCTCCGTGGCCGGACGGGTCACTGGGAGATCGCTGAACAACTCGTCCGTCCCCTTTCGTCACGCGCTGACGGCTTGTTAGCGTCCGGACTGTCACACCAGCACAGTGTCCAGACAGCACCGTGCACCTAATAGCACGCAGGGCGGCCGCGGCCCCCGGCGGAGCGACGTCGGCGGCCCTGCTCATCGATGCAGAGGAGTAGTGCCATGAACGACGTCATCAGCAGCATGCAGGCCACGCATCCCCGCGAGTTCCAGGCGGGCGGCTCCACGGTGGACGGGGCGGCACTGGCCGAGTGCCTGGCGGCCTGCGTCGAGTGCGCCCAGACGTGCAGCACCTGCGCGGACGCCTGCCTCTCGGAGGACATGGTCGCGGAGCTGAGCACGTGCATCCGCCTCAACGCGAGCTGCGCGGACATCTGCGCCGCGACCGCTTCGGTCCTCTCGCGGCGGCCGGACGGCGGCGCCGCCTACGTGCGCTCGCTCCTGGAAGCCTGCCGCGACGTGTGCGAGCGCTGCGCGGAGGAATGCGCCGGCCACGCGGAGATGCACGAGCACTGCAAGGTCTGCGCGGAGGCCTGCCGCCGCTGCGCCAAGGCCTGTGCGGATCTGCTCTCCGCGCTGGGCTGAGCGCGGCCGGCGCTGCTTCGACGCTACGCCCCCTCGGGGGTCTCGGACCGTTCCTGGCGGCTCAAAAGGTGAAGCATGATATAGCCGTCTTCGACTGGACACAGACTGTAAATGGAGTATCCGCGCCCGGAGGATTCGGCATCGGCCCACGCTAGAACGGCTTCAACATCCGGAGCGCCCGAGACGATCCGTTCGTCATGAACGCTCGGTTCGCTAGAGATGAAATCCACCCGGTAGTCCGGGACATCAATCTCAGCGGTCCCTTCACGAGGGTCAACGCCATAGGAGTGCATCACCACATCCTATGGACGTCGCGCCGGATCAAACGGAACTGACCCCCAGTCAATGCTGTCTAGAGCGTCGTCAGGGCCGCCGCGGCACGGTCGAGCTCTGCTCGGGCGGCGCCCAGGCTGCCGGGCACGTCGCGGGCGAAGAAGGAAAAGGCCACCAGACGGCCGTTCTCCGTCACCGCCAGACCGGTCAACGTCACGACGCCGGCCAACGTCCCTGTCTTGGCCCGCACCCGGCCGAGCGTCTGCTCGGTGCCGAGGCGGTGGGCCATGGTCCCCGTTGCGCCGGCGATCGGCAGCAGGTAGGTCACGTCGCGCAGATCCTCGTGCCCCGCCGTCGTCACCGCCGCCATCATCAGCGCCAACTGGTCCGGGGTCACCTGGTTCGCCGCCGCCAGACCGGAGGCGTCCACGATCCTGGCACCGGCGGTGTCGATCCCCATGCGCTCGAGGGCACGGGTCAGCCCGTGGGAGACGCCGCCGAAGCTCGCCGGCTGACCGAGCTCGATGGCGACCAGCCGCCCGAGCGTCTCCGCCACGTAGTTCTCCGAGTGCTGCGTCATCACCTCGACCATCCGCCCGATCGTCGGGGAGACGAGCTTCGCCAGGGGCTCCGCGTCCTCCCCGCGCACGCCCCGGACGACCTCGCCCGCGACCCGGTCCCCGCCGAGTTCGGCGGCCAACGCGTCGCGGAACGACAGCGCGGCGGTCATCGCCGGGTCCGCCACGCGGGGAGCGCCCGAGGCGGCGGACGCCCGTGCTGCGAACATCGCCAGAGGCATCACGGGCGCGATGTTGTTGGTGGTCAACAGCGACTGGTCCCAGTGCGGGCTCAGCGTGCTGCCGTCGAAGAGGGTGTCGTCCAGCACCACCTGCACCGGTGCGGCGTCGCCGCCCTGCCCCTCGCTCAGGGCGGCGGCGGTGTCCGCGGCCAGCACGGCCAGCCGCTCGGGCGTCAGCAGAACGTCTCCCCCGCCGGCCAGCAGGACATCGCCTCCGGTCGAGTAGGTGGACGTCGCCACGGTGCGGTCCTCGCCGAGGACGCTCAGCGCGGCGGCGGCGGTCAGGGTCTTCAGGCTCGATGCCGGGGTGCCCGGGGTGTCGCCGCCACGGGAGAAGACCGGGTCGCCGCTGGCGACGTCCACCACGGTGCCGGTGACGTGGCCGGCCGCGGTCGGGAAGCTCTCGAAGACCGGGCCGAGCGCGGCCTCGGCGGCCTCCGCCGTCACGGGCTCCTGTCCGAGCGGCGGGGCGGCCGTGACCTGCGCGGCACCCACGGTGGGCAGCTCGTCCTGGGGGACCAGCGGCGTCGTCCGGGTGAGGACGGCCGGCGCGAGGTGGAGGAGGTTGATCACCAGCAGGGCCACCACCAGAAGGACCATGAGGGCGAGACCCGCGGCACGGAGGCGGCGACTGGACTTGCGACGCATCGGCGGCACCTCTGTGATCGGCGGGACTTCGGGCAGGCGGGCGGCGCAATATACGCTTGCCACAGCACTTAAACACTAGTCCCGCGGGGCGCTGCCCCACGACTGCCCCGCGGAGCCACATCTAGGAGAGCCGATGAGCCACGACGTCACCATCGAGATCCCGGCGGGATCGCGCGTCAAGTACGAGATCGACCACGAGACCCACCGCCTGCGGCTGGACCGCGTGCTGTTCACGTCGATGCAGTACCCGACCCACTACGGCTACTTCGAGGGCACGCTGGGCGAGGACGGCGATCCGTTGGACGCGATGGTGTGGATCCCGGGCGTGGACCTGATCCCCGGTGTGATCGTCGAGTCCCGCCCGGTGGGCGTCTTCAACATGACGGACGACGGCGGCGGAGACGCCAAGCTGATCTGCGTCCCGACCGACAAGCGGTTCGATCACATCCGCGAGCTGGAGGACGTGGACGAGTGGCTGATCAAGGAGATCGAGCACTTCTTCACGCGCTACAAGGACCTGGAGCCGGGCAAGTGGGTCAAGGCCGAGGGCTGGCAGGGGCGCGAGGCCGCCGAGGCCGAGCTCGCCGCCTCGGTGGAGCGGTTCAACCGCCTCGGCGAGGAGTCCGAGGAGGACGAGCCGCAGGGTCGCGACGTCTGATCGACGACGGCGACGCGTCCTGATCGGCGCACCCCGGCGAGGGGCGGTCCACCGTGCGGGTGGGCCGCCCCTTGGCGTTTTCGGGACCCGGACGGACTCGGCCGGGACTAATCGCGCGGCCGGCCCCAGGAGAAGGCGACGTTGGCGACCACTGTCGCCACGAGCATCGACAGGACCAGCGGCAGCGCCGTGCCCTCGCCGCCCAGGCTGACCAGCGGCGCGACGGCGCCGGCCAGGCCGAACTGCAGCAGGCCGAGCAGCGCCGAGCCCGCGCCGGCGCTGCTGCGGACGGCGTCGAGTGCGAGCGCCGTCGTAGTGCCGAAGACCAGGCCCAGGGAGGCGACGGCCACGAAGATCGGGACGATCAGCCAGGTAACGGGGGCACCGCTCAGCACGACGACGGCCATGGCCGCGATCGCCGCGGCGTTCAGCAGCAGGCCGGTGCGGGCGAGCCGGCGGACGGGCACGCTGCCGGCCAGCTTGGCCGACACCCCGGAGAGCACCATCAGGCCCAGCGCGTTGGCGCCGAAGAGCAGGCCGTACGCGAGCGTGCCGAAGCCCATCATCTCCTGGTACAGGAACGGTGACGCGGAGATGTAGGCCATCATCGTGGCGAAGGCGAAGGCGAACGCGACGGTGTTGCCCGCGTAGACGCGGCCCGTGAGCAGCTTGGCGAGCGGGACCCGCGCGGCTCCGGCCGCAGCCGCGGGTGCGCCGGCGGCCCCTCCGACGAGGCGGGAGTGGGTCTCGCGCAGGACGGCGAGCGCGAACCCGAGCGCCACGACGCCGAGCGCGGCCACGATCCACAGCAGCCCGCGCCAGCCGAGCGGCTCCGCCAGGACGCTCCCCACCACCGGCGCGACGACCGGCGCCACGCCCCCGACGAGCATCATGATGCTCAGGGCCCGGGCGGCGGCCTGGCCCGTGGCGACGTCCGCGATCATGGCGCGGCCGATGACCATGCCGGCGGCACCGGTGAGCCCCTGGACCAGCCGGGCGACGACGAGAAGCGTCACCGTCGGCGCGAGGGCCGCGGCCGCCGACGCCAGGACGTACAGGGCGACGCCCGCGAGCAGCGGGACGCGCCGGCCGAAGCGGTCCGAGAGCGGGCCGAAGAGGACCTGCCCGAGTCCCGCGCCCACGAGGAAGGCGGTGAGCGAGAGCTGCACGCCCGCGTTGGTGGTGCCGAGGTCCGGCACCATCTCCGGAAAGGCCGGGAGGTACAGGTCGGTGGCGAACGGTGCGACGGCGGCGAGCAGCGCGAGCGTGAAGAGGGCGGCGGCGCCGAGTGCGGTGGGCTGGCGGGTCTCCGCCGGCGCGGCGGCGGGCGCGATGGACATGGATGGGCCTCCAATAGTTATGGGAATATAGCTATGTTAGCATAGGTACATGCCCACGCCCCCATCCCGTCGCGACGATCTCCTGGCCGATCTGGCCGACGCCCTGATCGACGTCGCCCGCAGCCTCCAGGACCACGGCTACCGCGACCCCGAGCTCGTCCCGCTCACTCGGCAGGAGATCACGGTGATCAGCCACATCCACCGGCACCCCGGGACCATTCCCAAGGAACTGGCCGCGGACCTGGGCCTAAAGTCCAGCAACGCCAGCACTGCCCTGCGGGGGCTGGAGGCGAAGGGCATGGTGGTCCGGACACCCGACCCCGCCGACGGCCGGCGCACGCACCTGGACCTCACCGACCTGGCCGAGGACAGCATCCGGCGGGTCCGCGACGGGATGAGCCGGCTCCTGCACCCCCTGGACCTGGACGACCGGGACCTGGCCCGGACGGTGGAGGCCCTGCGCGGGCTCACGGTGGCGGCGCCCTCCGACGCCGAGGCGTAGCCGCCGCGGAGAGACGCTGTGGTCCGGGCGCCCAGGAATGCACGCCGCGCCATGGAGCGCGGAGGAGCCCACGGAGCAGCGCCGGAAGCCGATGCGCGGCCGGCTCCTCGGGTTTAATGGTTTCAATGCCTTCCGTCCCGCTTCCGTGCCCGTCCGGCCGGCCGCGCGCGCGCCTGGTCCCGATGACGCCGCTGCAGCAGCTGCGCGCGCCGCGGAAGCCGCTGCGCCTGCTGAACTTGGCGGTCGGGATCGTGGTACTGGGCGCCGGCGTGGGCCTGTTCGTCCGGGCCGGGCTCGGACTCTCGCCCTGGGACGTCCTGCACCAGGGCCTGAGCCGGCTGCTCCCGATCAGCTTCGGCACGGTGATCGTCCTGCTCGGCCTGCTGATCCTGCTGCTCTGGATCCCGCTCCGGCAGTGGCCCGGCCTGGGCACGCTGGTGAACACGTTCGCCGTCGGGCCCATCGCCGACCTGACGATCACCCTGCTGCCGCCGATCCACGGGCTGGCCTGGCAGGCCGGCGCCATGGCGCTCGCCACGGTGCTGGCGGCGGTGGGCACCACCGTCTACATCGGGGCGCAGTTCGGCGGCGGGCCGCGCGACGGCCTGATGACCGGGCTCCACTTCCGGACGGGCCTGAGCGTGCGCGCGATCCGCACCATCATGGAGCTCACCGCCCTGGCCGTCGGCTGGCTCCTGGGCGGCGTGGTCGGCCTCGGAACCGTGGTGTTCGCCCTCTCGATCGGGCCGCTCTGCCAGCTCTTCTTCCGCTGGACCGTCGTGGACGTCGAACGGCGCCGGTGACCGAACGGCGCCACTGACCGACCCGCCGGTGACCGGCCTGCGCCGCTCAGGGGTGCCGGCGGGTCAGGTGCCCGGCCGGTCCAGCGGTCAGCCGGCGATCTCGCCCCAGGCGTCAGCGATCCGCGGCAGCGCCCACTCGAGCTCGTGCTCGGGCTGGGCGAAGGGGACCCGCATCCAGTGCTCCAGCCCGTGGTCCTCCACGGCGAACATCGAGCCGGGCGCCAGCAGCACGCCGCGGCGCCCGGCCGCCGCGGCCAGGGCCGTGGACGCGGGCCGGGGCAGCTCGAACCACAGCGAGAGCCCACCTGCCGGGCGGCGTGCCCTCCAGCCCGGCAGCAGCTCCGCCGCCCGGCCCAGGACCAGGTCGCGGGCGGCCCGCAGCCGCACTCGCGTCTCCGGTGCCAGATCGCTGCCGCGCTCCATGAGCCGCGCCAGGACCAGCTGGTCCAGCACCGGAGCACCCAGGTCCAGCGTCATGCGCATGCGCGCGAGCCCGCCGACCAGTGCGTGCGGCGCCCGGATCCACCCCAGCCGGAGCCCGCCCCAGTGCGACTTGCTGGCGCTGCCGATGGTCACCACGTCGTGGGAGAACGCCGCCATCGGCCGCACGTCCGGCTCCTCGTCCAGCCACAGGCGCGCGCACGTCTCGTCGACGATCCCCGTGGCCCCGGCCCGCCGCAGCTCCGCCGCCCACCGCTCGCGCACCTCGTCCGAGGCGAGCGTGCCGACGGGGTTGTGGAAGTCCGGCAGGCACAGCATCACCCGCGCGCCGCTGGAGCGCAGGGCCCCGGCGACGGCGTCCACGTCCGTGCCGTCCGCGCCGATGGGCACGGACGCGACGCGCACCCCGTGGTGGCGCAGGGACGTGACGCTGTTGGGGTACGTGGGGCTCTCGGCCAGCGCGACGGCGCCGGGCTTGAGCAGGAGCCGCGCGGCCGCGGCCACACCGGCCAGGGCGCCGGCCGTCACGAGGATCTGCTCGGCGTCCGTGGGGACGCCGCGGCGGGTGTAGTCGGCGGCGATCGCCGCGCGCAGCGCCGGGACGCCGAGCGGGAAGTAGCCCATGCCGTTGATGTAGGCGGGCAGCTCGTCGAGGGCCTCCTGGTAGACGTCCGCCAGGCCGACCGGGGCGGCGGGCGCGGCGCAGGTGAGGTCGACGGCGGTGGGCTCGCCGACGTCGTCGTACGCCCCCGAGGTCCCGCCGCGCGGGCCGAAGCCGCCGAGCGGCAGGGGCTCCGCGCCGCCGCCCACGGGCCCGCCCGGCACGCGGGCGATGGTCCCGGCGCCGACGTGGGCCGTGGCGTAGCCGCGGTCGCGCAGCTCGGCGTACGCGCGCGAGACCGTGGTGCGGCTGAGCCCCAGGGTGCCCATCAGCTGGCGCTCGCTCGGCAGCGCGGTGCCGTGGATGATCCGGCCGTTGGCGATCAGCTGCCGGATGGAGTCGGACAGCCAGGCGTAGGCGGGCCGCGCCGCGTCGGGCTCGCCGAGCATCGCGGCGAGGCGCCCGCCGCCGAGACGACGGGCGGGTGTGATGGTGGCCATGGAGCCATTCTGCCCCGATTGGCTATTTTTTCAAGGTCCAATCGGCGGGAGAGTGGAGGCATGGCACAGACGACCCACCCGAAGCTCCTCCCCCTGACGCCGCTGCAGCAGCTCCGCGCCGGACGCCTCCCCCTGCGGCTCCTCAACCTGTTCGTCGGGCTGACGCTGTTCGGCGCCGCCATGGCGATCTTCATCCGCGCCGGCCTCGGCCAGGCGCCGTGGGACGTCCTGCACGTCGGGCTGAGCACCCGCGTGCCGCTGAGCATCGGCGCCATCATCATCCTGCTGGGCTTCGTGGTCCTGCTGCTGTGGATCCCGCTCAAGCAGTGGCCCGGCCTCGGGACCATCGCCAACGTCCTGTGGCTGGGCGTCGCCGCCGACCTGACGCTGTGGCTGGTGCCGCCCATCGAGGGGCTCGGCTGGCAGCTCGCGGCCATCGGCGCGGCCCTGGTGGTCAACGGGATCGGTGGCGCCCTCTACATCGGCAGCCAGTTCGGCCCCGGCCCGCGCGACGGGCTCATGACGGGCGTCCACCTGCGGACCGGGATCAGCATGCGCCTGGTCCGGACCGTGGTGGAGGTGACGGTGCTGGCCATCGGCTGGCTGCTCGGCGGGGTGGTCGGCGTCGGGACGGTCGCCTACGCCCTGCTCATCGGGCCGCTCACGCAGTTCTTCCTGCGCTGGAGCGTCATCGAGCTGTCCCGGCCGCCGGCCCGCCCGGCCAGCGCCCGGAGGCGGCTGGCATACTGACCGCATGTACGTGGTGACCATCAACCAGCGGGACACGCGCGCGGCCGGGGACCGCGTGGACGATCTGGTCCGCGCCCTCGGCGACCTGCCGACGGCGTTCGCGTTCCGCCGCTCGGTGGCCGACGAGACCATCGGCATCCTGACCGACCCGGCCGCCGTGGTCGCCGCGGCCCTCGTCGCGCTGCGGGAGCGCCGCTGGAACGTCGGCATCGGCGTCGGCTCCCTCCACGAGCCGCTGCCCGAGGCGCTGGACGACGTGCGCGGGTCGGCGATCGTCCACGCCCGGCGCGCCGTCACCGCTGCGCAGCGGACCGGCGAGCGCGTGCCCCTGGTGGTCTCCGGGCCGGAGGCCGACCTCGCCGCCGAGGCCGAGGCCGTCCTGCGTCTGCTGGGGCACATCGTGGCCCGGCGCACCGCCGCCGAGTGGGCCGTCGTGGACCTCCTGGTCCCCGGGGTGCGCGGCCAGCACAAGGAGATCGGCGTGGCCCTCGGGATCACCAGCCAGGCCGTCTCCAAGGCGGTCCTGCGCGCCCAGGCCAAGGAGGAGTGGGCCGCCCGGCCCGCCGCCGCTCGACTGCTGGGCCTGCTGCACGCCTCCTGACGCGGCCGTCTACCGTCTGCTGTCCGCGGGCTGCGGCCAGGCTCAAGAAAAGGTGCGGAAACCGCGTCACGATCCGCGCTCCGGACGCTCTTAAGGGGTGACGCAGCAACCGCCGGCCCCGCCCCGGGGCGCCACCGCAGGAGACCGCATGCCAGCACCCGCCCGCCATCTGGCCACCGCCGCACCCAGCACGGGACCGTCCAGCCCCGCCCGTCCCGCCTCCACCGGCACAGCGTCCTCGGGGACGGCGTCCTCGGGCAGTGGGCGCTCCGCGACCCGGCGCAGGGGCGGTGGCGCCCGGTCGCAGTCCCCGTCCCAGTGCGGCCTCGTCGCGCGGCGGATGGTTGCGATCGGCGTCGGCGTCGTGGCGATGGGCGCGTTGCTGGCGGTCGGAGCGCTCTCGGCCGTGGGAGCACTGCTGGCCACCGCCCTCTGAGGACCCCGGAAACCCTGTCCCACTGGGGACGACCGTGCCTACACTGACGGCACCGGCGCCCTCGCGGCGCGCAGCCGACCGCTAGGAGTTCCCCATGGTTCCCGACATCAATATCTGGGCCGTCCTCGTCGCCACCGTGGCATCGATGCTGGTGGGCATGGCCTGGTACGCCCCCCAGACGTTCGGCGGCGTCTGGATGCGCCTGGCGCGCGTGCCCTCCGAGCAGGGCGGGAGCATCGCTGGACCGCTGATCGTCAGCGCCATCGCCACGTTCATCACCGCCTGGGTCCTGGCCGGCTCCGCCTTCATCGCCCAGGAGTTCTACGGCGGCTCCTTCCTGGCCAACACGCTCATCACCGCAGTGATCCTGTGGGCGGGGTTCACGCTCGCCCGTTTCTTCACGCACGACGCCTTCGAGAGCCGGCCGGCCGCCCTGACCCTGCTCAACTCCGCCCACGAGCTCGTGTCGGTGCTGGCGATGGGCCTGGTCATCGGGCTCTTCGGCGTCTGAGCCCTCCCGAACGCTGCCCCTTGACCTTGACGTTGCGTCAACTTCTACCGTGGTGACCACGCCGCCGGGGCACCCTGGCGGGAGGGACGGGACAGGAGGAGCGCGGACGTGACGAGCGTGCAGCACGGAGCCGACGACGCCGGGGCACCGGGCCGCGAGTGGTCCATCCAGGAGGTCGCCCGGTGCACCGGGACCACCAGCCGGACGCTGCGGCACTACGACGACGTCGGGCTCCTGCCTCCGTCGCGCGTCGGCTACAACGGCTACCGCTACTACGACGCCGACAGCCTCCTCCGCCTCCAGCGGATCCTGCTCCTGCGCGGCCTCGGCCTCGGCCTGCCGGCGATCCGGGAGGCCCTGGACGCGTCGGCGGCCGGGTCGGCGTCGTCCGCCCCGGGGCGGGCGGCGCAGGCCCGGGTGCTGGGCACGCACCTGGAGGTCCTGCGCGGCGAGCAGGAGCGGCTGGCGCGGCAGATCGCGTCGGTCGAGCGGACCATCACCACGTTGAAGGGAGGTGGCGATCTCATGGCGGACAGCATGTTCGACGGGTTCGACCACACGCAGTACAAGGAAGAAGTGACCGAGCGCTGGGGCGCCGACGCCTATCGGGCGGGGGACCGCTGGTGGCGCGGCCTGGGCGAGGAGGAGCGCGCCGCGTGGAAGGCGCGCGTGCGCGACCTCGGCGAGGACTGGGCCGCGGCGGCCGCGGCCGGCGAGAGTCCGACGTCGGAGCGCGCCCAAGCGCTCGCGGCCCGCCACGTGGAGTGGCTCGGCTCCATCCCGGGCACGCCCGGGGCCGGCGGGGAGCCGAACACCGGCTACATCGCCGGGCTCGGCGACCTGTACGTGGCGGACGAGCGCTTCGCGGCGAACTACGGGGGCGCCGAGGGCGCGGAGTTCGTGCGCGACGCCCTGCACGAGTGGGTGCGCCGGCACCAGTCCTGACGCCGCACCCCCGGAGGACCCGGTGGGGCGACCCCGGCCCGGAATCCAGGCCGGGGTTTCCCCACCGAGTCCATCAATATAGGCGTGAATGCTTTTCCGTAATGGACTTAGGTTGGGCTAAGCTCGGTCCTCGGCGCGGACGGTCCCGCGGCCAGAATCCGAGCCCCTGGAGCACTCATGAGGATCCGCACTCTCGCCTACGCCGCGCTGACGGCGACCCTGACCGCCGCCCTGGCCGGCTGCGGGGCATCCGAACCCGTCCCCGAGGAGCCGGCGGCGACGTCGACCGGCGGCGAGGGCGTCACGGAGTACCCGCTGACCCTCGACAACTGCGGCACCGAGGTCACGGTCGACGCCCCGCCGGAGCGCGTGGTGTCCCTGGACCAGAACTCCACCGAGATCCTGCTCTCCCTGGGGCTCGAGGACCGCGTGGTAGGCACGGCGTCCTGGACCGACCCGGTCCTGCCGGAGCTGGAGGCCGCCAACGAGGACGTGCCGCGCCTGGCCGACAACGCCCCCACCTACGAGGTGGCCCTCGGCGCCGACCCCGACTTCATCACGGCCTCCTTCGGACGCCACCTCAACGAGAGCGGCGTCGCGACGCGCGACCGGTTCGCCGAGACGGGCATCGAGACCTACCTGTCCCCCACCGACTGCGAGGGCGACGTCTCCATCAACGGCGGCGGTACCCGGACGCACCTGCTGGACATCGAGTCGCTGTACACGGAGATCCGCGAGCTCGCGGCCGTGTTCGACGTCCCGTCCCGCGGCGACGCGCTGATCGCCGACCTGGAGGAGCGCACCGCGGAGGCGCTCGACGGCGTCGACGCCGAGGGCGCGACCGTCGCCTTCTGGTTCGCCGACACCCGCACGCCGTACATGGCCGGCGGCTACGGCTCGGCGGCCATGCTCGCCGACATGTCCGGGATGGAGAACGTCTTCGCGGGGACCGCCGACGACTGGCCGGCCACCGGCTGGGAGGCCGTCGTCGAGAAGAACCCGGACGTCCTGGTCCTCGGCGACCTGCAGCGGGCGCGCTTCCCGGGCGACAAGCTCGAGGAGAAGATCGAGTTCCTCGAGTCGGACCCACTGACCAGCACCATGGACGCCGTGAAGAACAAGCGGTACATCGCCCTGCACGGGGCGGAGATGAACCCGTCCATCCGCTCCGTCGACGGTCTGGAGAAGATCGGGGAGTTCTGGAAGGAGCAGGACGCTGGCTGACACCGTCGTGACCGTCGGGGACGGCACCACCGCGGCCGCCGGGGCCCCCGGCGCGGCACAGGAGCGCGCGGCACAGGGCAGCGCGGCACCCGCCGGCGCGGGCGCGCTCGCCACCGCCGCGGGCTCTTCCGCCGGGGCCGCTGCCGCCGCCCGGGCCCTGCGCACGCGGCGGCGGCTGCGCACCGCCCTGCTTGCCTCGGTCTTCTCCCTCGGTGGTCTGACCCTCCTGGTGCTCTCGGTCGGCGTGGCGATCACGCTGGGCCCGGCCGACGTCTCGCTCGTCAACGTCCGCGACGTGGTCCTGAACCACGTGGCGCAGGCGCAGATCCCCGTCCGCGTCTCCGAGGACGCCATCGTGTGGCAGGAGCGCCTGCCGCGCGCCCTCGTCGCCGCGGCCTGCGGCGCCGGCCTGGGCCTGTGCGGGGCGATCATGCAGTCGCTGCTGCGCAACCCGCTGGCGGACCCCTACGTCCTCGGCGTCTCCTCCGGCGCCTCGACGGGCGCCGTCGCGACCGGCGTGCTGGGCCTCGGCGGGGCGGCCCTCGGCCTCTCCGGCGGCGCGTTCATCGGCGCCCTCGTGGCCTTCGCCCTGGTGCTCGCCCTGTCCCGGATGGCCGGCGGCGGCAACGATCGCGTGGTCCTCGCCGGCGTCGCCAGCACTCAGCTGTTCTCGGCGCTGACCTCGCTGGTGGTCTTCGCCTTCGCCGACTCGGACGAGACCCGCGGCGTCATGTTCTGGCTGCTCGGCTCGCTGGAGGGCGTCCGCTGGAACGACGTCGGCCTCTGCCTCGCCGTCGTCGCCGCCGGCACGCTCATCTGCCTGCGCTACGCGTTCGCGCTCGACGCGTTCGCGTTCGGTGACGAGGTGGCCTCCTCCCTGGGCCTGAACGTGCGCCGGGTCCGCCTGCTCCTGCTGCTCCTCACGGCGCTGATGACGGCGACGCTCGTCAGCGTCGCCGGCGCCATCGGGTTCGTCGGTCTCGTGCTGCCGCACGCCGCCCGGCTCCTCTTCGGCTCCCGGCACACCCGGATCGTGCCCGCGACCGCCGTCATGGGCGCCGTCTTCATGATCTGGGTGGACGCCGGCTCGCGCGTCGCGTTCGCCCCCACCCCGCTGCCGGTCGGCGTGGGCACCGCGCTGATCGGCGTCCCCGTGTTCATCGCCCTGCTGGCCCGGCGCCGGAGGACCGCATGAGCCTGCACGCCGAGAATGTCAGCTGGGAACGCGAGGGCGCGTTGATCGTCGACGGCGTCACCCTCCGCCCCGAACCCGGGGCGACCGTCGGCCTGCTCGGCCCCAACGGGTCCGGCAAGTCCTCCCTCCTGCGCCTCATGCAGGGCGTCACCAGGCCCTCCGCCGGTGCGATCGAGCTGGACGGCGAGCCCCTCTCCGCGATCCCGCGCCGCGCCATCGCGCGCACGGTCGCGGTGGTCAGCCAGCACGCGCAGACCGACATGGACATCCTCGTCGAGGACGTCGTGCGCCTCGGCCGCATCCCCCACCGCGGCACGTGGGGCGGCGACCCGGACGCCGACCGCGCCGCCGTCCTGCGCGCCCTCGAGCAGACCGGCCTGAGCGACAAGGCCGACCGGCTCTGGCACACGCTCTCCGGCGGCGAGCGGCAGCGGGCGCAGATCGCCCGCGCGCTGGCGCAGGAGCCGCGCGAGCTCCTGCTCGACGAACCGACCAACCACCTGGACATCCGGCACCAGCTGGAGCTGCTCACGCTCGTCACCCGGCTGCCGATGACCACGGTCGTCGCGATGCACGACCTCAACCTCGCCGCGATGTTCTGCGATCACCTGGTGGTCCTCCACGGCGGATCGGTCGTCGCCGGCGGCACGCCGCGGGAGGTGCTCACGCCCGAGCTGATCCGCGAGGTCTACGAGGTCGAGGCGGACGTGGTGTACGACGACGCCCGCGGCCGCGTGGTCATCTCCTTCGAGCCCGCCGTGCTCGCGAGCCGCTGCCCGCTGCCCGCCCTGCGGGGGTAGCCGTCGGCGGGACTCGCGACGAGGGACGCGGAGGGGCCGGGACGCCGCGCGCCGCCGCGGGGTGATGCGTGGACCACGTTGTTACGTCCGGCATCCGGACGCTCTGGGTCCACTGATTGAGACGTGTCAAAATGGTGCGCCTGCGCCCAGCACGTCCATCCGCACCCGTGACCATCCGAAGGAGTCGCAGCGTGAAGCACACCCCAGACAGCCTGGCCGAGATCGAGCGGCTGATCCGGTTCGACACCACCAGCCGGGACTCCAACCTCCCGCTCATCGACCACGTCGCCGGCCGGCTGAGGTCCGTCGGCGTGGAGCCGACCCTGGTCCGCAACGCCGAGGGCACCAAGGCGAACCTCCTGGCCACCTTCCCCGCCGCCGATGGCTCGACGCGGGGCGGCACGGTCGTCTCCGCGCACACCGACGTCGTCCCCGTGGACGGCCAGGACTGGTCCAGCGACCCGTTCGCCCCCGAGGTCCGCGACGGCCGCCTCTACGCCCGCGGCAGCGCCGACATGAAGTCCTTCCTGGGCGTCGCGGTCGCGAGGATCGGTGCCATGGCCGCCCAGCCGCTCGCGGAGCCGATCCACCTGGCGCTCTCCTACGACGAGGAGGTCGGCTGCATCGGCGCCGTCTCCCTGGTCGACGCGATCGTCGACGCCGGACTGGAGCCCACCGGCTGCGTGGTCGGGGAGCCGACGAGCATGCGGATGATCCGCGGGCACAAGTCCGTCAACGTGCTGCAGGCGCACTTCCGCGGCGTCGCCGCGCACTCGTCCCTGCCCACCGAGGGCGTCAACGCGATCGCGCACGCCGCCGAGTTCGTGCGGTTCGTCCACGCCGTCGCCGCCGAGTTCGCCCAGGACGGCCCGTTCGACGACGGCTACCTGGTCCCGTACACCACCACCACGGCCAATCGGATCGACGGCGGCATCGCCGTGAACACCATCCCGGCCGACTGCACGGTGACGTTCGAGTTCCGCTCGATCGCCGCCGTCGACCAGGAGGAGCTCATCGGACGCTTCCGCGCCGAGGCCGAGCGGATCGGCGCCCTCATGCGCGAGCAGGACAGCGCGGCCGGCACCGACTTCACGATCGTCTCCACCGCGCCGGGCCTCGAGACGCCCGGCGACGCCGCGATCGTCTCCCGCGTCGTGGAGTGGGGCGCCGACGAGAGCGCCGGCAAGGTCACCTACGGGACGGAGGCGGGCCTCTTCTCCCGCGCCGGCATCCCCACCGTGGTCTACGGCCCCGGCGACATCGCCCAGGCCCACGCCCCGGACGAGTTCATCGAGTTGGAGCAGATCGCCCGCTGCGAGTCCTTCTTCGACCGGCTCATCGAAGCCCACCGCGCCTGAGGAATGGAGCCATGACCACCACCGCACCCCTGGACGTCACGCCCGAGCGGCTCAGGACCGCCAAGAAGGCCGTCATCAGCAGCTCCATCGGCGCTGCCCTCGAATGGTTCGACTTCACGGTCTACGCCGCATTCGCCGTCGTCATCGCCGCGAACTTCTTCCCCTCCGAGGGCGAGGGCGCCCACGTCATCGGGCTGATGCAGACGTTCGCGGCGTTCGCCCTGTCCTATCTCATCCGCCCGATCGGCGCGATGATCCTGGGCAGCTACGCGGACCGCAAGGGCCGCCGCAACGCCCTGACGCTGACCATGCTGCTCATGATGGTGGCGACCCTGATCATGGCGCTGGCGCCCACCTACGACCAGGTGGGCGTGTGGGCCGCGGCCGCGATCCTGCTCTCGCGCCTGGTGCAGGGCTTCTCCGCCGGCGGCGAGTTCGGCACCGCCACGACGTTCCTGATCGAGTCGGCGCCGCACCGCAAGGCGTTCTACGCCTCCTGGCAGATCGCGGCGCAGGGTGCCTCGCTGCTGCTCTCCTCCGCGTTCGGGTACGCCCTGTACACGTGGATGTCGGAGGAGGACCTGTACGCGTGGGGCTGGCGCATCCCGTTCTTCTTCGGCCTGCTCGTGGGCCCCGTGGGGCTCTACATCCGGGCCCGGATGAGCGAGACCGAGGAGTTCGTGAACACGGTCCGGGAGAAGACCCCGCTGAGGGCCGTGCTGACGCGGCACCCCGGCCGCACGCTGGCCGGCATCGGGGTCATCGGCGTTGCGACGATCTCCGTCTACATGATCTTCTACATGCCGACGTTCGCGATCGAGCACCTCGACGTCCCGGCCACGGCCGGCTACCTGGGCGGGCTCGTCGCCGGCATCGTGATGCTGGTCGGGTCGCCATTCGTCGGCGCGCTGGCCGATCGGGTCGGTGCGGGGCGCGTGATGACCGTCGCCGCCGTGGCCGCGCTCGTCCTGGCGTGGCCGCTGTTCGCGTTCCTCGTGGCGTTCCCGGGCGTGGGGACCCTGGTGGCCGTGATCGTGGTCCTCGGGATCGTCATGACGTTCTACTTCGCCCCGCTGCCCGCGCTGCTCTCCGCCCTCTTCCCGGCGGCGATCCGCGGCTCGGGCCTATCGGTCTCCTACAACGTCGGCGTCACCCTGTTCGGCGGCATCGCGCCGCTGGTCCTCACGTGGCTGCTGGACGCGACCGGCGTCCTGGAGACCCCGGGCTACTACTACCTGGTCATCGCCGTGGTCTCGCTGGTGGGCCTGCACTTCGTGCGGACCCGCTACCGCGACTGAGGCGCCGACGCGACGCGTCCGCAACGGCGCGCCCGCGACAGCACGTCCACCACGGCACAGGGCCGGCCGGCCCCCGGAGAGGGGATCGACCGGCCCTGCGCTGTCAGCGGGTCCGAGCGGGCTCAGGCGGCCCGGACGGACTCCGTGAGGATGTCCCGCAGGACGTCGGCGAGGCCGTCCTCCTCGACCGGGGCCGTCACCTCGTCGGCGACGTCCTTGACCTCGTCGGGCGCCTGGCCCATCGCGACGCCGCGGGCGGCCCAGCCCAGCATCTCGATGTCGTTGCGGCCGTCGCCGGCGGCGACCGTGACGCTCGGGTCGACGTCGAGCATGATCCGCAGCTCCTCGAGCGCGGTGGCCTTGCTGACGCCCTGCGCGGCGATGTCCAGCCACGCGGTCCAGCCCACCGAGTAGGTGACGCCGTCCAGGCCGATGCTGCGGACCGCCTTGCCGAACTCCTCCGCGGTGGAGTCCGTGGAGAAGACCACCAGACGGGTGGCCGTGGACTCCATCATGTCCTCGAAGTCCACGCCTCTAGCCTCGACGCCGAAGCTGGCGTCCTGGAACCGCTCAGTGGAGAGGAACTGCCCCTCGTCGTCCTCCAGCGCGAACTTCGCCGTCGGCAGCGACTGGCGCAGCGCCTTGAGGGCGGGGGCGGGGTCGAAGGTCTTGCGGTCGATGACCTCGTACGCGTCCGGCAGCGAGGTGTCGATCCGCAGCGTCACGCCGCCGTTGGAGCAGACCGCGTAGCCCTCCTCGATGCCGAGGAGCTCCACGATCGGCAGCGTCGCGCCGAGCGAGCGCCCGGTGGAGACCACCACGGTGTGCCCGGCCTCGACGACGGCGCGTGCGGCCTCGCGGACGGCCTCGCTCATGTGCCCCTCGTGGTCGACCAGGGTGCCGTCCACGTCGAGGCAGATCATCTTCTTTCCGTTCATGTTCCGGTCTTCGGTGCCGGTAGCCAGTGTTTCAATCATCTCCATAGTGAAGCACTTTCCGGCCCCCCGCGCGATGAGCCACGGCACTCCGCGGGCGCGCGCGGACCGCTCTTCACCGGGGATTCATCCGCTCGACGCCGCCCCGCCGGCCGGCAGTCGGCGCACGGCCGGATCAGCGCGGCTCGGCCGCCGTCGTCAGCGTCTCGCCGCGGAAGAAGGCCGGCCGGCGGATGTACTGGACCACCATGATGACCACGCCGATGCCCAGCACCGCCATGCCGAGCACGAACACCAGGCCGAGGCCGAAGAGGCTGGAGCCCGAACCGTACGCGGGGTCCATGCTGTCGATGATCGTGGTGAAGAACAGGATCAGGAGGATGACGCCACCGATGCCGGGGCAGAGCAGCTGGAACACGAAGTTCCGCACGGAGGCCGTGAAGGTCCGGCGGAAGTACCAGACGCTCGCGAAGGCGGTGATCCCGTAGTACAGGCAGATCATCATGCCCAGCGCCGTGATGGTGTCCCAGAGGACGTTCTCCGAAACGAAGCGCATCACCGCGTAGAACGCCGAGGCGACCACGGCGGAGACGATCGTCGCGTAGCCGGGGGTGAAGAACCGGGGGCTGATGCGGGCGAACTTCGGCGAGATGGCGCCGTAGTGGCCCATGGCCAGGAGGGTGCGTGCCGGGGAGACGAACGTGGACTGCAGCGAGGCCGCCGAGCTGGAGAGCACGGCCAGGGAGACCAGCCAGGCGAACGGTCCCAGGACCAGGTGCGAGAGGTGGAAGAAGACGTTCTCCTGGATCTGCTCGTTCCCGAGGCCGTACTCGCCGGTGCCGACGCCGGCGAAGGCGATCAGCGCCACCGAGAGCAGCAGGTACAGGCCCACGATGATCAGGACGGTCAGGGTCGCGGCCTTGCCGGGCGTGGACGCGGAGCCCTTCGTCTCCTCGTTCATGGTCAGGGTGACGTCCCAGCCCCAGAAGATGAAGATCGAGAGGGAGAGGCCGGCCGCCACGGCGGAGAAGGACTCGACGGCGAACGGGTTGAACCACTCCCACGCGATCGGCGTGGCGTCGAACGCGCTGCCGTCCGCGACGTGCTGGAGCGCGGCGACCGCGAAGACCACCAGGACAGCGATCTGGAAGCCGACCAGCAGGTACTGGACCCGCTGCGTGGTCTGCATGTCGCGGTAGGAGATGGCGGTGGCGGCCGCCATGAACGCCAGGCAGGTCGCGACGTTGATGACCGGGTTGCTGGTCAGGTCCGCGATGCCGGCGTCGCCGGTGATCTGGGCGATCAGCAGGTACAGGAAGTCCACGGCCACGCCGGCGAGGTTGGAGAGGACCAGGATGGTCGCGGCGATGAGGCCCCAGCCGCCCAGCCAGCCGATCCACGGGCCGAAGGCGCGCGTCGCCCACGTGAAGGAGGTGCCGCTGTCCGGCATGGAGCGGTTGAGCTCCCGGTAGCCGAACGCGACGAGCAGCATCGGGATGAAGCCCACCAGGATGATGGCCGGGACCTGCAGCCCCACGGCGGAGGCCGTCGGGCCGATCGCGGCCGTGAACGTGTAGGCCGGGGCGATGCAGGAGATGCCGATGACGATGGCGCCGATGAGGCCCACCGATCCCGCGCTCAGGCCCTTCTTGCTCAGGCCGCCGCTCTCCTCCGCCCGTGCGGCGTCGGCCTGCTGCGTTTCGGTGCTCATGCTGTGGTTTCCTCGTCGTCGAAGGTCAGTTCGGTCTCCCGCGGGACGATCACCAGCGGGACGGGCAGGGCGCGCAGCATCTTGCCGGCCGTGCTGCCGAGGAAGATGCGGCCCCGGGAGGCCAGGCGGGACGAGCCGACGACCACGATGTCGCCCGGCTGCCACTCGGCACGGCGGACGGCGTCCTCGATGCCGCGGCCGGTGGCGACGGCGACGTCCTCCACCGCGACGTGCGGCGAGGCCGCCTGGATGGAGGAGCGGACGCGCTCGGCGTGCTCGGCGGCCGCGGCGGCGGCCTCCGGGCCGCGGGGGTCCCTGGCGTCCAGCGACACGAGCGACAGGACGCGCAGGTCGGTGCCGGTCCGGGCGGCGGCCGCGGCGGCCGCCCGCATGACCTCCTCCGCGCCCGGGCGGAGTCCGACGGCGGCCGTCACGCGGGTGAGCGCCTCGCCGGCGGCGTCGACGCCGACGTCGATCCCGGCGGACGGGGCCACGGCCACGGGGACGCGGGACGCGTGCAGGAGGGAGTTCGCGACGCTCCCGGTGCGCTCGCGCCCGCCCACGACGATCAGCGTGGTGCCGAGCCGGCGACTGGCGGCGAGGAGCCCCCCGGCGGCCGAGTCGGCGTGCTCCAGGTGGGTGCGGACCACGACGTCGTCCGGCACCGTGCCCGCCGCCTCGCCGAGCCACGACTCGGCGGCGGTGCGGACGTGTTGCGTGTAGCCGGCGTCGCGGGGGACCAGGGCGCCCCGCTCCGACGTGAGCACCATGACCAGCTCGAGCGTCGCGTCGAGCGCCCGGGCCAGCCGGACGCCGAGTCGCACGGCGTCGCCTCCGCCCGCGGTATGGGTGTAGCCCACCAGGATCTTCATGGAGCCGCCTGTCCTCTTCCTCGTTCGCACCCGGACGGGCGGATGCCCGGCCCGGGGGGTCTGTGCATGGCCCCTGCCGGCACCCGGTGATCGGGCGCACCGCGCGGGGCACAGGGACGAGCGTAGAGTTGTGCGGAACACACCGGCTCTGCCAATGTGTCGAAATGAACGACTGACTATTTACAGAATGGCCTGACCCCGGACGGAGCCATCGTGACCGCGACCCTGCGCAGCCTCCTGGCGG
The DNA here is from genome assembly GCF_039538765.1 of Zhihengliuella alba. Lineage (NCBI taxonomy): Bacteria > Bacillati > Actinomycetota > Actinomycetes > Micrococcales > Micrococcaceae > Zhihengliuella > Zhihengliuella alba. The sequence goes on from NZ_BAABCJ010000005.1 coordinate 57,530, forward strand.
ATCCCGACCTGGGACTCCGCCCCCTCGCCGTCCCGGAGGACGGCGGATGCCTCGACACGCCGCTGACCTGGGTCGCGGGAAGCGATCTGGCGGATCCGACCCCCTTCCTCGGCGCCGGCAACGCCGTCCTCACCACCGGCGCCCAGTTCAGCGACCCGTCCGGCGACGCCTCGCCGGCCCGGTTCGCGGACTACACGGCGCGGCTGCGGGACGGCGGGATCGTGGGACTCGGCTTCGGGACCGGCGTCCTGCGCCCGGACGTGCCCGCCGAGCTCGTGGCCGCCTGCCGCGCCGCGGACCTGCCGCTGTTCGAGGTCCCGTACCGCATCCCCTTCCTGGCCGTGATCCGCCGTGTCGCGGACAGCGTCGCGGCGGACCGGCACGCCCGCGAGAGCTGGGCCCTCGGCGCCCAGCGCGCCATCTCCTTCGCCTCGCTCCGGGCCGACGGCGTGGAGGCGAGCCTCGCCGAGCTCGCCCGTCAACTGGACCGCTGGGTGGCCCTCCACGACGCGGACGGTCGCCGGACCCACCTGGTCGGCCCCGGGTCGGAGCGGGCGGAGGACCCCCGCGTTCTCGAGCCCCTCGCGGACGAGGTCTCCCGCCTGCTGGGGCGCGGGCAGCGCTCGGGCTCCACGGTGGCCTGCGACGGCGACGCCCTCGAGTTCCAGACCATCGGCCGCCGCGGCGAGCTCCGCGGCGTGCTGGTCATCGGCGCCGAGCGGGGCGGCCACCCGGCCGGCGGCACCCGTCGGGGCGAGGAGGCGGGCGCCCGAGACGACGGCGGGGCGCGCGAGGGCGGGGACGGCGACGGGGGAAGCGGGGCCCTGGACCAGGCGGCCCGGTCCGTCGTGGCCAGCGTCATCGCCCTCGTGGGTCTGGCACTGGAGCAGAACCGGGCGCTCAACCGCTCACGCGCCGCCCTGCGCACCGGCCTCATGACGGCCCTGCTGGCCGGCGACCTCGCCCTGGTGCGCGACATCGCCCAGCGGATGGGCTCGCCGCTGCCCGCCGAGCCCGTCCGGGTCCTGTACTTCCGGGCACCGGAGACCCCTCCGGACCGCCTCCACGGCTGGCTGGAGGATGCGATCGCCGACGCCCCCGGCCGGCTGTTCGGAGCCTCGCATCGGGACGGCGTCGTGCTGGTGGCAGCCGAGGCGCAGACGCGCCAGGCCCTGCGGGCCGCGCGCCGCAGCTCCACTCCCCACACAGGCGTCTCCGACCCCGCCGCCTACGCCGATCTGCCGTCCGCCCTGCGGCAGGCCGAGCAGGCGCGGGACCACGCGGAGCTGGTCGGCGCACCCAGTGCGGCCATCGCCGATGTCTCCGAGAACGGCATGATGGGGCTGCTGCCCGAGCAGCGGGCCCGGGAGGTCGCCCGGCGACTCCTGGCCCCGCTGTCCCGCCACGAGGACGGCGATCTGCTGGAGGAGGCGCTGCGCAGCTGGCTGGAGCACAACGGGCAGTGGGACCCGGCCGCCCGCGGGCTCGGGATCCACCGGCACACGCTGAAGGCGCGCATCGGCCGGGCCGAGCGCCTCCTGAGCCTGGACCTCTCCACGTTCGCCGGCCGGGCGGAGGTGTGGCTGGCGCTCCAGGCCGCCGGGTAGTACCTGCCGACTCGCCGCCGGACGGCGGAATCGGTGCCGGCGGACGGGCCCTAGAGGACCGGCAGGACCTCGAGGCCGCCGAGGTACGGGCGCAGGGCCGCGGGGACCGTCACGGAGCCGTCGGCGTTCTGGTGCTGCTCGAGGATCGCCACGATCCAGCGGGTGGTGGCCAACGTGCCGTTGAGCGTGGCGACGGCGCGGGTGCGCCCGGGCTTGCCGTCGGCGTCGACCTGGCGCTCGCGGATGTTCAGCCGGCGTGCCTGGAACGTGGTGCAGTTCGAGGTGGAGGTCAGCTCGCGGTACTTGCCCTGCGTGGGAACCCAGGCCTCGCAGTCGAACTTGCGGGCGGCGCTCATGCCCAGGTCGCCGGCGGCCGTGTCGATCACGCGGTAGGGCAGCTCCACCCGCGCGAGCATCTGCTCCTCCCAGGCCAGCATGCGGGCATGCTCGGCCTCGGCGTTCTCGACGGACGTGTAGACGAACATCTCCAGTTTGTTGAACTGGTGGACGCGGATGATGCCGCGGGTGTCCTTGCCGGCCGATCCGGCCTCGCGCCGGTAGCAGGAGGACCAGCCCGCGTAGCGCAGGGGGCTCTCGGCGAGGTCCAGGATCTCGTCCGCGTGGTAGCCGGCGAGCGCGACCTCGGACGTGCCGGTCAGGTACAGGTCGTCGCGCTCGAGCCGGTAGATCTCGTCGTCGTGCGCGACGTCGAATCCCGTGCCCTGCATGGTCTCCGGCCGGACCAGCGTGGGGGTGATCATGGGCGTGAACCCGTTCTCCAGCGCCAGGTCGAGCGCCATGTTCATCAGGGCGATCTCGAGCCGGGCGCCGACGCCCTTGAGGAAGTAGAAACGGGAGCCGGAGACCTTGGCGCCGCGCTCCATGTCGATCGCGCCGATCAGCTCGCCGATCTCCAGGTGGTCGCGCGGCTCGAAGCCGTCGGCGGAGAAGTCGCGCGGCTCGCCGACGTGCTTGAGGACCGTGAAGTCGTCCTCGCCGCCGGCCGGGACGCCGTCGGCGATGAGGTTGGGGAAGGACCGCTGGAGCCCGGTCAGTTCCTCCTGGGCCGCGTCCGCGGCGGCCTCCGCGGCCTTGACCCGCGCCGCGAGGTCCTTCACCTCGGCCAAGAGCGCCTGCTTCTCCTCGCCCTTGGCCTGCGCCACCCGCTTGCCGAACGCCTTCTGCTCGGCGCGCAGGGACTCGAATTCGGCGATCGACTCCCGCCGGGACGCGTCCGCGGCCACGATCCGGTCCACCAGGGACTCGTCCGCCCCGCGGGCGCGCTGCGAGGCACGGAAGAGGTCGGGATTCTCTGCGAGTTCTTTAACGTCGATCACGCGTACAGCCTAGCGAATCGGCGCAGTTCCGAGGCGCCGCCTATAGGCTGAGCCCATGCCGCTCGAAACGCTCGTCATCCTGCTCGCGGCCCTCGCCGTGATCGTCGCCGTGGGCGCCCTCCTCTACACCCGCTCCGTCAGCCGGCGCGTCTCCACCATCGAGGAGACCCCGGACGAACCCGAGGCCCCGCGCGGGGCCCAGCGCATCGCCGTCGTCATGAACCCGTCCAAGAACAACGCGGCCGCCGCCAGGCAGCGGATCACCGAGGTCTGCGCCAAGGCCAACCTCGCCGCGCCCGTGTTCTTCGAGACCACGCCGGAGGACCCCGGCTACGAGATGACGCGGCAGGCCCTCGAGGGCGACTTCGACACGATCGTGGCCGCGGGCGGGGACGGCACGGTCCGCGTGGTGGTCGAGGTCATGACGGGGCACGATCGGACGATGTCCGTCCTCCCGCTGGGCACCGGCAACCTGCTGGCCCGCAATCTGGACATCGACGTGGACAATGACGACGCCGCCCTGGCGCAGGCCCTGTTCGGGACGGTGCGCCGGGTGGACTCGGCGCGGGTCCGCCTGACGCGCGCCGACGGGACGGTCGAGGAGAAGATCTTCGCCGTCATCTCCGGCGTCGGGTTCGACGCCGAGATGATCGAGGCGACCGACGACGAGCTCAAGGCGCGCCTCGGCGCCGTGGCCTACGCGGAGGCCGGCTTCCGGCAGATGGCCGGGCACCGCAAGACCGTGCGCATGCGGATCGACGACGGCGAGGAGACCGTGGTGAAGACCCGCTCCGTGATGGTCGCCAACTGCGGCAAGCTCCAGGGCGGCCTGGTCCTGGCGCCGGACGCCGTGATCGACGACGGGCTGCTGGATGTGGTGGTCATGAGCCCGCGCTCCATCATCGGCTGGGGCTGGATCGCCATGCGCGGCATGGTGAAGAACCGTTCCAAGCGCAAGGACCCGATCATCCACTACTTCCAGGGCCGCAAGGTGACCCTGCGCGGCGACGAGGCGATCGCCGCGCAGCTGGACGGCGACACCGACGGCGAGGTCGTCCAGATGGACGTCGAGGTCCTGCCGAAGGCGCTCGAGGTCCGCTGCTGAATCGCGCCGCCCCGCCTCAGGCGTGGCGGGCGCGCAGCTCCTCGATCCACCGGGCCGCGGCGGCGAACGCCGCGTCGGTGTTGTGCCGCTCCACGGACGGCCGGTCCACGGCCACCGTCTCCTCGCCGGGCAGCCCGGCGGCCGGGTAGGAGCCCAGGAACCGCAGGTCCGGGCTGATCCGGTGCAGGCCGGCCAGCGCGTCGGCCATCCGGGCCTCGTCCACGTGGCCGTGCGCGTCGACCGAGAAGAAGTAGTTGCCCAGCCCCTTGCCGGTGGGCCGGGACTCGATCCGGGAGAGGTTCACGCTGCGGGCGGCGAACTGCTCCAGGATGCCCATGAGCGCTCCCGGGTGGTCCTCGGGCAGCGGGATGACCACGGTGGTCTTGTCCGCACCGGTCGCCGCGGGCAGGGAGCCCGGCCGGCGCACCAGCACGAACCGGGTCACGGCGTCCGCGTTGTCCTCGATCCCGCGGCGGAGGACCGTCAGCGGGTTCTGCTCGGCCACCAGCGGGGAGCAGATGGCGGCGTCGACGTCGTTCTCCTCCAGCAGGAGCATGGCGCCCGCAGCGGTGGACGAGGACAGCATGAATTCCGCCTGCGGCATGTTCTCCTCGGCCCACCCGCGGCACTGCGCCCACGCGTGGCCGTGGGTGGCGACCGTCCGGATGCGGGACGGGTCGTCGATCCCGTCGCGGACCACCAGGTCGAAGGAGATCGGCACCAGGGCCTCGGCCACGATCTGCAAGGAGTGGCCGGTCGCGATCGCGTCGAGCGTCGCGGAGACGCCGCCCTCCACGGAGTTCTCGATCGGCACCATCGCCGCGTCGGCCGCACCGGAGCGGACCCGCTCCAAGGCGCTGTTCACGCTGCTTGCGGGGACCCGCTCGGCGTCCGCGGCCCCGGGGACCTGCAGGAGTGCGGACTCGGTGAACGTCCCGGCGGGGCCGAGGTAGGTGTAGATCATCGGATGACGGGGTCCTCGCCGGTCTCGCTCTTCAGCGGCAGGCCGGCCTCCAGCCACGCGCCGGAGCCGCCGGCGACGTTGAAGGCGGTGTAGCCGTTCACCGTGAGGTACTGGGCCACCTGCGCCGAGCGTCCGCCGGTCCGGCAGATGACGTAGGTGTCCTCGTCCGGGTCCAGCTCGTCGAGCCGCTCCGGGATCTCGTTCATGGGGATGTGCACGGCGCCGGCAGCGTGGCCGGCCTCCCACTCGTAGTCCTCGCGCACATCCAGGACCTTGGCGCCCTCGGGGATCTGGGTCGGCTGGACGGTCTCGAACTCGCTCATTCTGCGCTCCTCAGCGTTCGCTTCCACCGGTTCGACGGTGCCCCCCAGCCTATAGTGGGGAGCGATTGGCCGGCACACCACGGCACAGATCGGGGAGCCAGATGACAGAGGATCCGACGCCCGCCGGGACCGACGGCGTCACCGCACTCGGCCTGCGCGAGCTGCGGGAGGCGCTGCGCTCCGGGGCCGTGTCCGCCCGCGAGACCGCCGCGGCGTTCCTGGCCCGGGTCGCCGGGCGGAACCAGCGCATCGGCGCCTTCACCCGCGTCACCGAGGACGCCGCCCTGCAGGAGGCGGCCGCCCTGGACGAGCGCTGGGCCGCCGCCCGGCGAGCCGAGGCGGGGCCGGGTCTCGCACCGCTCCACGGGGTGCCCGCGGCCTGGAAGGACCTCTGGGACGTCGCCGGCGTCCCCACGACCTACGGCACCGCGGCGCTCGCGCCGCAGACCGCCGCGGGCGACCACCCCGTCGTCGCCCAGCTGCGCGCCGCGGGCACCGTCAGCCTCGGCAAGACGCAGATCCCGGAGTTCGGCCTGAACTCCTACTCGGAGAACCTGGTGGCCCCGCCGGCGCGCAACCCGCTGGACCCGGCGCTCTCCGCGGGCGGGTCCAGCGGCGGCAGCGCCGCGGCCGTCGCGGACCGGATGCTCCCGGCGGTGATCGGGAACGACGGCGGCGGGTCCGTCCGGATCCCGGCCGCGGCGTGCGGCCTGGTGGGCCTGAAGCCCGGCTTCAACACCGTCCCGGCGGACCGCTCGGCCCTCGCGGCGAGCGATCCCGACGCCGCGGCCCGGGACGGCGAGCTGTACGTGGACGGCTACGGCGCCCCGCGCCTGGTGGTGTCCGGCCCGATCGCCCGGGACGCCGGCGACGCCGGTGCCCTCATGGACGCCCTCATGGGCACCGCGGTCGGCGGGGTCGCCGGCGCGAGGGGCGGCACGGGGAACGGGACGCGCCGCCTCGGCGACGGGCCGGCCGCCGCCGGGCCGTTCGAGCGCGCGGCGCTGGGGCTGGAGCCGGGCCTCGAGCGCCCGCTGCGGATCGGCGTCAGCCTGGCCAGCCCCTTCGAGTCCGTCTACCCGATCGGGCTCTCGGCACCGGCGCGGGACGCCCTCGAGGCGGGCATCCGCGCCCTCGAGGCAGCAGGCCACGGTGTCGAGGAGGCCCGGCTGCGCTACGACCCGCGCTACCCCGAGGCCTTCCACAGTGTCTGGACGTCGCGGCTCGCCGATCTGCCCCTGGCCGAGGGCGCCGAGCACGACCTGACCGGACTGACCTACCAGTTCCGCCGACGCGCCCTCGAGCGCACGGAGGAGAGCAAACGTGCAGCCTCGGGCATACTCCTCGAGATCGCGCGGGACCTGCGCGGCCAGTGGGGGCGGTACGACGCGGTGCTCACCCCCGCCATGGCGCAGACGCCGCGACCGGTCGGCTACTTCACCGGCCCCGATCCCCGCCACGCGGACGGCGATCTGGACTACCGACTGCAGTGCCAGTACACGCCTTACACCTCGATGGTGAACGTTTCCCAACTGCCCGCTGGAGTCGTCCCGACCATCACGACTCCGGAAGGCCTCTCCATGGGCGTGCACCTGATCGGCCGGGCCGGAGCGGAGGCGCAGTTGCTGGCCCTGATGGGCCGGATCGAGCGGGAACTCGCCTGACGCAACGCCGCAGGTCGGGGCGCGGTCCGGCCCTGCGGGCGGTTTCCCACGAGGCAGTATGCGAGCTGCGGCATAGAGCCATCTCACAATGTGACACGGGTCATAAAAGTATGCGAATGGTTTATGTGTGGCGTTTCATAGGGTAAATGACCACTACACAGCCGTCGCCCGGCGAGGCGAACCAGCGCGTGGAGAAGACGTTCTTCGGGCATCCGAGCATGCTCTTCAACCTGTTCTCGGTTGAGCTCTGGGAGCGCTTCTCCTTCTACGGAATGCAGGCCATCCTGGCCTACTACATGTACTTCTCCGTGACCGAGGGCGGCCTCGGTCTCGATCAGGGCCTGGCCCTGAGCCTCGTCGGCGCCTACGGCGGCGGCGTCTACCTCAGCACGATCCTCACGGCGTGGATCGCCGACCGCCTGCTCGGCTCCGAGCGGGTCCTGTTCTACTCGGCCATCGTCGTCATGGCCGGCCACATCGCCCTCGCCGTCCTGCCCGGCGCCGTGGGTCTGGCCGTCGGCCTGGTGCTCGTCGCCGTCGGCTCGGGTGGCGTCAAGGCCGCCGCCGGGTCGCTCGTCGGCTCCCTCTACACCCGTGAGGACACGCGCCGCGACGCCGGCTTCTCGATCTTCTACATGGGCGTGAACATCGGCGCCCTCGTGGGCCCGCTGCTGACCGGCTTCCTGCAGACGCGGATCGGCTTCCACTGGGGCTTCGGCGCCGCGGCGGTCGGCATGGCGCTCGGCCTCGCCGTCTACATCTCCGGCCGCAAGAACCTGCCGGAGTCCTCCCACCATGTCGCGAACCCGCTGCCGCGCGAGAGCCGCCGCAAGTTCGCGCTGATCGCGCTGCTGGCCCTGGCCGTCGTCATGGTCGCGTTCGTCACCGGCCTGGTGAACCCCTCCAACCTCGCGAACACCATGGCCGTGGCCGCCATCATCGCCTCCGTCGTCTACTTCGTGGTCCTGCTGACCTCCAAGAAGGTCGAGGGCACGGAGCGCAAGCGCGTCACGGCCTTCATCCCGCTCTACATCGCGTCGGCGGCGTTCTTCGCGCTGTTCCAGCAGCAGTTCACCTTCATCGCCGTGTACTCCGAGGAGCGCCTGGACCGTCGCATCCTCGGCTGGGAGATGCCGGCCAGCTGGGTCCAGTCCATCAACCCGGTCTTCATCATCATCTTCGCCGTGGTCTTCGCGGCCTTCTGGACCAAGCTGGGCAACCGCCAGCCGTCCACGCCGCTGAAGTTCGGCATCGCCCTGGTGATCATCGGCCTCGCCTACCTGGTGTTCATCCCGCTCGAGTCCCTCGAGATGACCCCGCTGCTGGCCCTGGTGGGCATCCTGCTCCTGGTCACGTGGGCGGAGCTGTTCCTGAGCCCCATCGGCCTGTCGGTGGCCACCAAGCTGGCGCCGGTCGCGTTCACCACGCAGATGCTGGCCCTGTTCTACCTGTCGATCTCCCTGGGCACCACCCTCGCGGGCATCCTCGCCGGCTTCTACACCGAGGGCAACGAGATCCAGTACTTCATCGCGCTCGGCGGGACCTCGATCGTCCTGGGCGTCGCGCTCATGGCGGCGACCCCCGGCATCAAGAAGCTCATGGTGGGCGTGAAGTAGGCAGTCGCACCACGGCGCAACTCGCGCCGCACCGCACGACGGCGCCGGGCCGGTCCTACGGGATCGGCCCGGCGCCGTTGCGCTGCGCCGACGGTGTGGCCCCGACGGCCGCCGGCGGCGCGTAGCAGACCGACTTTAACCGTGGAGCCCTACTCGAGCGCCGTCCCTGCGTGGCAAGGTAGGCGCATGGCTCACGAACGCGCAGGCACCACCGCTCAACCCCAGGACCTGATCGACGTCGACGCCCTCGTCGCCGCGTACTTCGACACAGCGCCGGATCCGGACGACCCGGGACAGAAGGTCGCGTTCGGCACCAGCGGCCACCGCGGCACGTCCCTGAACGGATCGTTCAACGAGAACCACATCGCCGCCATCACGCAGGCGATCGTGGACTACCGCAACGGCCAGGGCATCGGCGGACCGCTGTTCCTCGGCCGCGACACCCACGCCCTCTCGGGGCCCGCGCAGGACACGGCGCTCGAGGTCCTCGCCGCCAACGGCGTGCACGTGCTGATCGACTCCCGGGACCGGTTCACCCCGACGCCGGCGCTCAGCCACGCGATCCTCGCCCACAACCGCGGGCGCACCAACCCGGCCCACCATGCCGACGGCGTCGTCATCACGCCGAGCCACAACCCGCCGCAGGACGGCGGCTTCAAGTACAACCCGCCGCACGGCGGGCCCGCGGACTCGGACGCGACCGGGTGGATCGCCGGGCGCGCCAACGAGTACCTCTCCGGCGGGCTCGCCGGGGTGAACCGAGTCCCCCTGAAGGCGGCGAAGTCGGCCGAGACCACGGACGGCTACGACTTCCTGGACCGGTACGTGGGCGATCTCGGCAACGTGATCGACCTGAACGTCATCCGCTCGGCCGGCGTCCGGATCGGCGCGGACCCCATGGGCGGCGCCTCGGTGGACTACTGGGCGGCCATCGGCGAGCGCCACGGCCTCGACCTCACCGTGGTGAACGACGCGGTGGACCCCCGCTGGTCCTTCATGTCCCTGGACTGGGACGGCAAGATCCGCATGGACTGCTCCTCCCCCTACGCCATGGCCTCGCTCATCGCCCGCGTCGAGGAGGGGGCGGGCTTCGACATCGCCACCGGGAACGACGCCGACGCGGACCGCCACGGGATCGTCACCCCGGACGCCGGGCTGATGAACCCGAACCACTTCCTGTCCGTGGCGATCGACTACCTGTACCGGAACCGCCCGGACTGGCCGCAGAGCGCGGGCGTCGGCAAGACGCTCGTGAGCTCGTCGATGATCGACCGCGTGGCCGCGTCCCTGGGCCGCGAGCTGGTGGAGGTGCCCGTGGGGTTCAAGTGGTTCGTGCCCGGACTGCTGGACGGCACGGGGGTCTTCGGCGGCGAGGAGTCCGCGGGGGCCTCGTTCGTCCGGTTCGACGGCAGCCCCTGGAGCACGGACAAGGACGGGATCCTGCTCTGCCTGCTCGCCTCCGAGATCCAGGCCGTCACGGGCTCCTCGCCGAGCGACCACTACCGCGGTCTCGCCGCGGAGTTCGGGTCGCCGTCGTACGCGCGGATCGACGCGCCGGCGACGCGCGAGCAGAAGGCGTCGCTGGCGAAGCTCTCGGCCGCGGACGTGACCGCGACGGAGCTGGCCGGCGAGGGGATCACCGCCAAGCTCACGGAGGCGCCGGGCAACGGGGCGGCCATCGGCGGGCTGAAGGTCACCACGGAGAACGCCTGGTTCGCCGCCCGGCCGTCCGGCACGGAGGACGTGTACAAGATCTATGCGGAGTCGTTCCGCGGCGACGAGCACCTGGCGCAGGTGCAGGCCGAGGCGAAGGCTCTGGTGGACTCGGTCATCGGCTGACGCAGCCCCGGCCACGCGGTCCCGGCTGACGCGGACCGTCAGTCCCGGGCCTCCTCCGCGGCGTCCCCGCTGGCGTCCGGCGCGGCGCTCCCGGCCGCGTGCCGGGCGGCGGCCTGCTTCGCGGAGCCGGCGCGGACGGTCCGCATGACGTGGGCCTTGCCCTGCCGGTACGGCGGGTAGGCGATCCGCAGCGTGTCCACCATGGCCGTCTTGGAGAAGACCGGCCGGAGCTGGCTGAACGTCGCGAAGCCGTACCGGCCGTGGTAGCTGCCCATGCCGGACGCCCCGATCCCGCCGAACGGCAGCGTCGGCACCGCCACGTGCAGGTTGCAGACGTTGAAGGCGACGGCCCCCGCCCGCACACGGTCCTCGAAGGCGGTGTGCCAGCGGGGCCGCTCGCTGAACAGGTACGCGGCGAGCGGCTCCGGGCGGGCGGCGACGAACTCGAGGGCCGCGTCGAGGGACTCCACGGAGATCATCGGCAGGATCGGCCCGAAGACCTCCTCCTGCATCACGGCGTCGTCCGGGGAGACGCCGACGAGCAGCGTCGGCTCGATGTACAGGGACTCGGCGTCGAAGCTGCCGCCCACCACGGTTACGTTCGGGTCGATCTCCGCGTCCTCGATGTAGCGGACCAGGCGGTCGAACGCCGCCCGGTTCACGATCCGTCCGTAGTCCCGGCTCTTGGCGGGGTTCTTCCCGTAGAAGGAGGCGATGGCACGGGTGAGCTGGGCGGGCAGCCGTTGCGCGTCGGCCCCGACGAGCAGGGCGTAGTCCGGCGCCGTGCAGGTCTGGCCGGCATTGATGAACTTCCCGTGCGCGAGCCGGCGGGCCACCGCCGCCATGTTCCCGTCTCCGACGACGGCGGGGCACTTGCCGCCCAGCTCGAGCGTCACCGGGGTGAGGTGCTCGGCGGCGGCGCGCGCGACGATCCGCCCGACCCGCTCGCCGCCGGTGAAGAAGATGTGGTCCCAGGGCTGCTCCAGCAGCGACTGCGCCACGTCCGGTCCGCCCTCGACGACCGCGACGGCCCGCCGGTCCAGGTACTGCGGGACCAGCCGGGACAGCAGCGCGGAGGTGGTCGGCGCCAGCTCGGAGGGCTTCAGGGCCACGGCGTTCCCGGCCGCCAGCGCCCCGACCAGCGGGCTCAGCAGCAGTTGCACCGGGTAGTTCCAGGCGCCGAGGATCAGCACCATCCCCTTGGGCTGCGGCTCCGTCTTGGCCATCGCCGGCTGGAGGGCCAGCGGCACCTTGACGTGCTTGGGCTCCATCCACTCCGTCAGGTACAGCTGGGCGTGGTGGATCTCGTCCTTGAGCAGTTCGAGCTCCGTGAGCCGGGCCTCCGCGGGGTGCTTGCCGAGGTCCGATTCGAGGGCGGCGAGCAGGTCCTGCGTGTTCTCCTCCAGCAGCCGCTCCAGGGCGCGCAGCTGCCCGGCGCGCATGCGCCGCGGGTGCATCAGCCGGGTGGACTTCGCGTCCTTCAGCCGGGCGTGCACCTCGGCGACGCCGGGCACGTGGGGCGCGTCGGCGTCGTACGCGTCCTCCGCGGGCTGGGCGGGGCGGCGGCGTGAGAAGAGACCCATGGCGTCAGACTACCGGCGGCGGGTGGGCCGCACGGAGACCGTCTCGAGGGTTCCCCGCGCGGGCATCTCGACGGCGGCGCGCACGGCCGCCGCGACGTCCTCGGGCGCGAGGTAGTAGGCGGCGTCGTACTCCTCGCCCAGCTTCTCGACCAGGCCGTGCTGCATGTCGGTGTCCACGCGTCCCGGGTGCACGCTGGACACGCGCACGCCGTGGCCGCGCTCCTCCTCCCGCAGCGCATCGGTGAAGGCCCGCAGCGCGAACTTGGACGCCGCGTAGGTGCTGGATTTCGGCGACGCGTTGAACCCGGAGCCGCTGTTCACCGCGACCACCAGGCCGCCGGCGGCGCGCAGGGCCGGCAGCGCCTGCCGGGTCAGCTCCGCCACGGCGAAGACGTTCAGGCGGAAGACCCGCTCCCAGGTCTCGTACGACGTCGTCTCCACCGTGTTCCCGTCCTCCACCCCGGCAGAGTGGACCAGGACGTCCAGGCGGGCCGGCAGCGCGGCGTAGGGCGGGTGCTCGAGGTCGGCGACCCACGGCTCGGCCGACGGGAGCTCGCGCACCAGCGCGTCGATGGCATCGGCGTCGCGGCCGCCGACCAGGACGTGGTGCGTGGGCCCGAGCTCGAGGGCGACGGCGCGGCCGATCCCGCGGGTGGCTCCGGTGACGAGGGCGACGGGACGGTCTGCGGTGCTCATGGGCGCTCCTTCGGTGGCGGGACGTGGCTTCCTCCAAGCTACTCGCTGCCGGGGCCGCGAGGTGCCGGTGCAGCACCCGGGGGTCCGCGAGATCGCGCATCAGCACCCCGGGCTCCGCGAGATCGCACTTCAGCACCCATATCGGCCGGGTGAGGTGCCAGAACGCGACCTCGCGGGATCGAACGTGCCGGAACGCGACCTCGCGGGACCGAACGTGCCGGAACGCGACCTCGCGGCGTCGAACGTGCTGGAACGCGACCTCGCAGCTCGGCCGGTGGGACACCGCCCAGACGCCCCCGCCGGATGTGACGGCTCCGGATATGACGGCGCACACGCCGCGGCGTAGGCTGGCTCCCACGGCACGGGGTGTCCCCAGAGGACTGAGATCACACCCGCATGCACCTGATCTAGCTAGTACTAGCGGAGGGATGTCGCTTCATGGAGTCCATGGCGCCACAAAATACGTCTGAATCCACCACCACTGCGCCCGCCGGCGCCGCCCGCGACTGGGCACACCGGTCCACGGAGCACCTCGCGGCGTTCCGCGCGGCGAGCCCGCTGGTCCAGTGCGCCACCAACTCGGTGGTCACCAACTTCACCGCCAACGTGCTGCTCGCCGCGGGCGCCGCACCGGCCATGGTGGACGTCCCCGGCGAGGCCGGTCCGTTCGCCGCCCTGGCCTCCGGCGTGCTGATCAACCTGGGCACGCCGATGGACCGCCAGCGCGACGGCATGCTCGAGGCCGTGCGCGCCGCCCACGGCGCCGGCACCCCGTGGGTGCTGGACCCGGTGGCGGCCGGTCCGCTGGAACTGCGCACGGAGTTCGCCCGCGAGCTCCTCCAGTTCTCCCCCTCCGTGATCCGCGGGAATGCCTCCGAGGTCCTGGCCCTGGCGGGCACGGGCACCGGCGGTCGCGGCGTGGACGCGACGGACGACGTCGACTCCGCCACCGGCGCGGCCGTCGCCCTGGCCCGCAGCACCGGCGCGGTGGTGGCGGTGTCCGGCCCGGAGGACGTCGTCACCGACGGGGCCACCGTGGTCCGCGTCGCCGGCGGCAGCGAGCTGCTCACCCGGGTCACCGGCGGCGGATGCGCCCTCGGCGCGCTGGTCGCCGGTCTCGTCGGCAGCACGACGGCGGCGGTCCGGCCCGACGCTGCGGGCTCCTCCGTGCTCGCGGCCACCGTGGCCGCGCACGCGTTCTACTCGGCGGCCGCCGAGCGGGCCGCCGTCGGCGCCGCGGGCACCGGCAGCTTCCAGGTGGCGTTCCTGGACGCGCTGGCCGCCCTCCGGCCGGAGGACCTGGCCGATGCACGCATCACGGAGGCGCCGGCGGAGGCGCCCTCCGCCGGCGATCCGGAGCGCCGCACCCACGAAGCCCCGGCAGCGTCCTCCCCCGGAGCTGCCGCCGCCGGGCCGGCCGTCCCCGCGACGGGCGTGAGGATCGGGGCCCACGAGCGGATCGGCACGCACGCGCGGTCCGCCCCGGACGCGCGGCTCGACCCGGACGCGCGGCTCGACCCCGACGACCTGGGCGTCTACCTGGTCGCCGATGCGGCCACGGCCGGCGAGCGCCCGCTCGAGGACATCGTCGCCGCCGCGGTGGCCGGCGGTGTCCGGACCATCCAGTTGCGCTGCAAGGACCTGCCCGCCAAGGAATTCCTCCGTCACGCGATCGCCTGCGCGGAGATCACGGCCGGCCGCGCCCACCTCCTGTTGAACGACAGAGTGGACGTCTACCTCGCCGCGGTCGCCGCGGGAGCGAGCGTGCAGGGCGTCCACGTCGGGCAGAAGGACCTTCCGGCGCACTCGGTCCGCCAGCTCATCGGCCCGGACGCGGTCCTCGGTCTCAGCGCCTCCACCGAGGAGGACCGGACCCGCCTGCTGCGCCTGCCCGCCGGCACGGTGGACTACGTCGGCACCGGTGCCGTCCGGGCGACGCCCACCAAGAAGGACCACCCCACGCCGATCGGCTGGGACGGCTTCGGCCGCTTCGCCGCAGCCGTCCGCGCCGCCGGCGGGCCGCCGTGCGTGGCGATCGGCGGGGTGGGTCACGGCGACGCCGCCGACGCGCGGGCCGCCGGCGCGGCGGGCTTCGCCGTGGTGCGGGCGATCTGCACGGCCGAGGATCCGGCCGCGGCCGCGCGGCAGCTCCGCGACGAGTGGGAGGCCGCCGCATGAGCGCCGAGACCACCCTCCACGCCGGGGACCGGACCTCCGCCGCGCCCCGCAGCGCCCGGGCCGACGCCGCTGCGGGCCCCGGGGACGTGCGCGTCCCCAACGTCCTGTCCATCGCCGGCTCCGACCCCTCGGGCGGCGCTGGCATCCAGGCCGACCTGAAGTCGATCGCCGCGTGCGGCGGCTACGGCATGGCCGCCATCACGGCCCTGACGGCCCAGAACACCCGGGGTGTGACCGGCGTGCACGTCCCGGACCCCGCGTTCCTGACCCAGCAGCTGGAGGCCGTGAGCAGCGACGTCCGGATCGATGCCGTGAAGATCGGGATGCTCGCCAACGCCGAGGTCATCGGGGCCGTGCACGCTTGGCTGTCCCGCGAGCGCGCCGCGGGTCGCGTGGCGGGCGCCGTGGTGCTGGACCCGGTCATGATCGCCACCAGCGGCGACCGCCTGACCGACGACGACGCCGTCGTCGCCCTGCGCTCCCTGCTCGCCGAGGCCGACGTCGTGACGCCGAACCTGCCCGAGCTGGCGGTGCTGGCCGACGCCCCGCCGGCCCGCACGTGGGCCGAGGCGCTGGACCAGGCGCGGCGCGTCGCCGCGGCGGCGGACGTGCTCGTGGTCGCCAAGGGCGGCCACCTCGACGAGCTGGAGGGATCCGCCGACGGCCGGAACGGCGACCGGTCGGGCAGCAGGGGCCCGCTGGGGTGTCCGGACGCGCTGGTGGGCCCGGACGGCGTCGTCCTGGAACTGCCCGGGCGAAGGCTGGAGACCACCAGCACCCACGGCACCGGCTGCTCCCTGTCCTCCGCGCTGGCGACCCTGCAGGCGCGCTTCGGCGACTGGCCCGCGGCGCTGCGCCTGACCAAGCGGTGGCTGACCCGGGCCATCGAGGACTCCGCCCGGCTGGAGGTCGGCGGCGGGCACGGTCCGGTGAGCCACCTCGGCCAGCTCTGGGGCGGGCACACCGTCCCCGACCCCCGCGCCGACGTGGGCCACTGGTGGGATCTCATCGCCGATCTGCGCGGGAGGATCGACGACGTCTGGTTCGTGCGCCGGCTGGCCGACGGGACGCTGGACCGCGCGGACTTCGAGCACTACCTGGCGCAGGACTCGCTCTACCTGCGGACGTACTCCAAGGTGCTCTCCCGGGCCGCGCAGCTCGCGCCCACGCTCGAGGAGCAGGAGTTCTGGGCCCACAGCGCCCACGAGTGCCTGGAGGTGGAGCTGTCCCTCCACCGCGCCCGGCTGGCCGACGCGGAGGCCCCGGGCGTGACTGACCCGGGTGCGACGGAGCCCGGCGCGACGGAGCCGGGTTCGACGGCGGGACGCGGCACCTCGGAGGCCGTGTCCCCTGTCGCTGCCCCTCCTCCCGGCGAGGCCGCGGCCTCGCCGGAGACCCGCGCGTACCTCGGCCACCTGCTCGCGGCAGCGGCGGTCGGCTCCTACCCCGTCGTCGTCGCGGCGGTCCTCCCCTGCTACTGGCTCTACCAGGACATCGGCTCCCGGCTCGCGGCCGCGAACCGCCCGGACCACCCGTACGCGGACTGGCTGGGCATGTACTCGTCGCCGGAGTTCGACGCCGCGACCCGCCGGGCCATCGCGATCACGCAGACCCAGGCGGACACCGCCCGGCCCGCCGAGCTGGAGGCGATGCTGGACGCGTTCCTGGAGTCGTCGCGCCAGGAAATGGCCTTCTTCGCGCAGCGCCGGGACTCCTGAAGCGGCGCGGGGACTGCTGAGGCGGCGCAGGGGACCGAGTCGGCGGGGAAGCATCGGGCGGAGGAGTCGAGACTTCTCCGGACCCGGCGTTCCCTCGGACGGTCAGCCGTACTAGGTTGAGAAACAGGGATCGTGCGATCCACTGCTCGTCCGGTCCACCGCGCTCGTGAGAGGAACGATGATGTCAGATCCGAACCAGCCGCCGCCGCAGCCACCTCAGCACGGCGGGTACCCGCCCCAGCCGCCCAACGAACCCCCGCGGGGACCGGGCGGCGGTCCCGAGCCCTGGCACGGCCAGGGGCCGCACCAGCCGCACGACGGCGGCCCCGACGACAAGGGGTTCTTCGCGGCCCTGTTCGACTTCAGCTTCCGCAGCTTCGTCACGCTGAAGTTCGCGAAGATCATCTACATCCTGCTGATCGCCCTGGTGGTGCTCGGCTGGCTGATGTACATCGCCATCGGCTTCGCCACGGAGCCGATGCTCGGCGTCGCCGCACTGGTCTTCGGCTGGATCCCCGGCTTCATCTTCGTGGTGCTCTTCCGCGTGAGCCTGGAGTTCTACATCGCGATGATCAGGACGTCGCAGAACACGGCGGCCACGAAAGCGGAGGTCGAGCAACTGCGGGGTGATCTGACCGCCCGGTAGCGCCCGGTCCCGACGCCGGGCGGGCGAACCGGAGATTAGTTTGTGCGCAAACTAATTGGATATGCTCGGTGGACGCGCTTCGACTGCGCTACGGTGCCGCTCCGGTGCCGACGGATCTCTCGACAGGGACGCCATGAGCGACAAGCCACGCCCGATCGTCCGGGACACCACCGGACTCAGCCTGAACTACCGGTTCTGGTGGCGCATGCAGTACCTGGGGTTCGCCATCTTCGGTCCCGCCGACCAGCAGCCCCACCGGAGCCCCAAGGAGCACCTGAAGCGCGAACGCGCCCTCCGGGTGCTCCGCGCGCACGAGGCGCGGGGAACCGACGCCCCGCAGGAAGTCGTCGAAGCGGCCCGCGAACTCTAGGGCCGGCCGTCTCCGACGCTGTCCGCAGCCGGCCCACAGGGCCGTCGACGACGCCGTGTGATCGGTGTCTACGGGCGACGCGTGGCGGCCGAGATCAGTTTCGTCATGCTCGCGTGCAGGGCCGCGAGCTCCTCGGCGTCCAGGTCCAGCCGCGCCATCATCTGCGCCGGGATCCGCTCCGCCTGCGCGCGCAGTGCGCGCCCCTCGGGCGTGAGCGAGATCCGCAGTGTGCGCTCGTCGTCGGGATCGCGCTCGCGCTCGATGTAGCCCAGCGACTCCAGGCGCTTCACGAGCGGGGAGACCGTCCCGGCGTCCAGGTGGAGCAGTGCCCCGACCTCCCGCAGGGACAGTGGCTCGCTCTCCCACAGCGCGAGCATGACCAGGTACTGGGGGTGGGTGAGCCTGAGGGGCTCGAGGACGGGCCGGTAGGCCGCGATGACGGAGCGGGAGGCGACGGCGAGCGCGAAGCACACCTGCCGCTCCAGCGAGAGCGGGTCCTCTGCGTCCATCCGGTTCGCCGCCTTCCGCGTCCTGTACCCGTCGGCGGCTCCGACGGTCCGTGGGCGGCCGACGCCGGCCGCGCCCCTCAGGCATTTTAGCCCCCGACCACCGAGCTCCGTCCTGCTCCCGCCGACTCCAGGAAGGCTAGGCGCGATCGAGGCGGAAGTCGGCGGCGTCCGGGAGCCGTTGGAACCCGGCGGATGCGTACGCCTCCGGGGCCGGAGAGTTCGCCACCGGGGTGCACACCAGCACGCTCGAGGACCCCATGCTGCGCAGCGCCTGCGCCGAGGCGAGCGTGATCGCCCGCCCGAGGCCCCGCCCGCGGGCGGACGGCTCCACCCCGAGGGGCTCGATCAGGCCGGGGCGGCCCGGCCCCGCGGACCAGACGATCGAGGTCGCGACCGGGCCGAGCTCGGGGTCCACCGCCAGCAGGCACCGGGCGGATCCGTAGGGGTAGCCCGCCGCCATCGTCCGCCAGCGCGCCACCGTGAACCGGGTGCTGCCGAAGGCGGCGGCGTGGACACCCGACCACGCGGCGATCCGCTCGACGTCGTCCGTTGCGTGACCGCTGGAGGCGTCGCGCCCGGCGCCGATGCTCACAACAGGCAGCCCCACGTCGGGGAGGCGGACGTCCGGCCCCAGGACGAACGGCGCCCACAGCTCGCCGGGCTGCCAGCCGCGGTCGGTCAGGGCGGAGCGGATCGCCGACCCGAACCGCGCCTCCACGCTCACCTCCCCGTCGGGCAGCACGTGGCGCGCAGGCGTCGAGAGGTCGGCGACGATCGACTCGGCGAACGCGGAGTCCTCAGCGGCGCCCGGAGCGATGCCGAGCCGCAGGACATCGGGCCCATCCAGCAGCCCGACGGCGGCGATCTCGCCGCGCCGCGACCAGAGGCGGATCCGGCCGGCGAGTCCCTCGGCGCCCATCTGCCACGCCCAGCCGAGATCCCCGGGATGGAGCTGGATGGGCTGGCCGTCCGACTGCCAGGAGCGAAGCGCGTCGACGACGGCGGGGAGCTCGGTCGCGGCGGGCGTCCACATCTCGATGCTCATGCGCTGCCTCTCTGCACCGCCTCCCCCTCGGGCGCCCGGGCGGGCCTGCGGTTCTCGCTGGCCACGCTTCCATACCGGGACCGGCCCGGCCAGAGGAACCGCTAAAATCGGTGAGGCCCGGCGCGCGTGCGCCGCACTGGAGCGTCCGTCCGGAGCCACCGACCCCCTCCCCACTCGGAAGGCCTCTCCATGAGCAACCGCCTCGGCTTCGGCTGGAATCTGCACGGCGACGGACGGACCATCCGCCCGGGCTCCGTCGTCGCACCGGACGAGCGGCTGAACTGGCCCCAGACCGTCGGCGTCGGCGTCCAGCACGTCATGGCCATGTTCGGGGCCACGGTCCTGGTCCCGGCGATCACCGGCTTCCCCGCCACAACGACGCTCCTGTTCAGCGGCCTGGGCACGCTCCTGTTCCTGCTCGTCACGGCGGGTCGGGTTCCGAGCTATCTCGGGTCCTCGTTCGCGTTCCTCGCCCCGGTGGCGGCCGCGACCAGCAGCTACGGCATGGGCGGCGCGCTCGGCGGCATCCTGGTCACCGGTGCGGCCCTGTTCCTGATCGGGCTGATCGTGCAGAAGTCCGGCACCGGATGGATCCACGCGCTGATGCCGCCGGTCGTCATGGGCACTATCGTGGCGCTGATCGGCCTGAATCTGGCCGCCACCACGCTCACGCCGATGCAGGAGGTCCCGCTGACCACGTTCGCGACCGTCGGCGCGATCGTCGTCTCGGCGGTCCTGTTCAGGGGCCTCCTGGGGCGCCTGTCCATCCTGGTGGGCATCGTCGTCGGATACCTCGTGGCCCTTGCGCAGGGGCAGATCGACTTCAGCTCGGTGGGCGAGGCGACGTGGGCCGGCCTACCCGCCTTCGAGACCCCGACATTCCACCTCGACATCATGCTGGTCTTCCTCCCCGTGGTCTTCGTCCTCATCGCCGAGAACATCGGCCACGTGAAGACGGTCAGCCTGATGACCGGGCGGGACCTGGACGACATCTACGGCCGCGCCCTCATGGCGGACGGCGCCGCGACGATGCTGGCCGGTGCCGGCGGCGGCTCCGGCACCACCACCTACGCCGAGAACATCGGCGTCATGGCGTCCTCCCGGGTCTACTCGACGGCGGCGTACTGGGTGGCCGGCGCCGTCGCCATCCTCCTGGCGTTCTCGCCCAAGGTCGGGGCCGTCATCAACACCATCCCCGCCGGCGTGACCGGCGGCGCGGGCATCGTCCTGTACGGGATGATCGGCATGATCGGCGCACGGCTCTGGGTGCAGAACCGGGTGAACTTCTCCAACCCGATCAACCTCATGACGGCCGGCGCGGGACTGATCGTCGCGATCGCCATGGGTTCCAGTGCGCTCATGATCGGCGAGCTGCAGCTCGGCGGCATCGCGATCGGCACCATCGTGACCCTGCTGATCTTCCACGTGATGACGGCGATCGCGCGCGCCCGCGGCACCGAGCCGATCGACACCCCGGAGGACCAGGGTTCCCAGCCCAGCAAGATCGGCTGAACCTGCCACCGCGCTCCCCGCTGCGGCCCCTAGAATCGTGGGGTGGCTGAGTGGAACGAGGAGTGGGCGACCGGGCAATGGCGCCGGCAGGCGGGCGAGTGGATCGCCATGGTGCTCGAGACCTACCGGATCGAGCCCACCGGCCCTGCGGAGCAGCGATTCAATGGTCTCTTCTCGACGCAGCTGACCGTGCCGACGGACCACGGCCAGTTGTTCTTCAAGGCCAACAACCCGGGCCAGCTGGCGGAGGTCTCCGTCACCGCGACGGCCGCGAATCTGTGCCCGGAGCAGCTGGTCATGCCGCTGGCCATCGAGCCGCAGCGCGGCTGGATGATCACCCCGGACTTCGGGGAGACGCTGCTCGCGGTCCCCAGCACCGACCACCAGATCTGGGCGCGGATGCTCCGCGACTTCGCCGCGGTCCAGCAGCACCTCAGCGGCTTCGGGGACACCCTGTTCGACGCCGGCCTGCTGCACCTCGACCCGTCCTGGCTGCCCGACTACATCGACGAGCAGCTGGTCCTGCACGCCTCCATGCCCGCCACGCACCCGCTGCACCTGCCCGCCCGGGATGCGGAGGAGCTCGACGCGCAGCTGGCCGAGGTCAAGGGCATGTGCGAATTCCTCGCCGCCGGCCCCGTCCCGCTGACGCTCGAGCACAACGACCTGCACCGCGGGAACACCTTCCTGCCCACCGCCCCGGACGAGCCGCTGAGATTCATGGACCTCGGCGACGCCTACTGGGCGCACCCGTTCTCCTCGCTGGGGACGCCGATCCGGGTGATGTGCGACGAGCTCTGCACGCGGCCCACCGACCCGCGGATCCGGCAGGTCGTCTCCGAGTACCTCGCCCAGTGGGCTGACTACGGGACTGTCGACGAGCTCTGGGAGTACGTGGAGCCCGCCCTGCGCGCAGGAAAGATGCAGCAGCACGCCATGGCGATGCGTGTCCTGACCGGGGCCAGCGAGGAGGAGCTCCTGGAGCATGCCGACCTGGCCCTGCGGCCACTCTCCGAACTGGCGCAGCCGATCCTCACCGACTGACGGCCGGATCCGCTTCGCCCTCCGCAGCGACCCGGTCAGCCGGGAGGCCAGATCCCGCGTTCGCGGTAGACGTCCACCAGCACGTCGGCGCGGTCGGCCATGATGCCGTCCACGCCCAGATCGAGCAGGCGGTGCATGGTCTCGGCGTCGTCGACCACCCACACGTGCACCTCGAGCCCGGCCTCATGCGCCCGCGCCAGGAAGCCGGGCTCCACCACGGTCAGCGGGCCCTTCCGGATGGGCACCTGCAGGGCGAAGATCCGCCGGAGGAACGGGCGAAGCAGCCGCCACGGCTGGAACCCGCCGCGGCTGGCCTTGCCGAGCAGGGTGAACGCGGCGACCAGCGCCATCCCCGCCGTCGCCCGCACCTGCCGGCTCCCCCGCCGTTCGAGCTCGCGCCGCAGGGCGCGCCGGCGCCGGTCCGAGAACGACGCCGCCACGACCCGCCCGTGCGCCCCGTGCCCGATCACCGCGTCGGCGAGCGTCCGCACCGAGCGCTCGTCCTTCAGGTCGACGTTCAGCTCCACGTGCGGCCAGGCGGTCAGCAGTTCCTCGAACGTGGGGATCGGCTCGCCGGCCACGCGGACGCGGGCGAGGTCGTCCAGCGTCAGGTCCGCGATCCGCCCCGTCTCGCCGGTCAGGCGGTCCAGTTCCTCGTCGTGGAAGACCACCAGGTGCCCGTCGGAGGTGGTCCGCACGTCCGTCTCCAGGTGGGTGAGGCCCAGCTCGACGGCGGCGCGGAACGCGGCCATCGTGTTCTCCTCGCCGTGCGTGGAGAACCCGCGGTGGGAGTACGCCTTCGGGCGCCGGTGGCCGCTCACCGGGCGGCCCGCCCGGTCTCGGAGGACGCCGCTCGGCCGGCTCGCCCGTCGGGGGTGCGCCCGTGGCCGGGGCGGGCGGCGAGGAGCCGCTCGATCCGCTGCGCCACGCCGTCGTCCTCGAGGCCGGCCGTGATCTCTGCCGCGGCGGCCTTCGCCAGGCGGTGGCCGGAGCCCAGGGCGCAGCCGAGCCCCGCCCAGGCCAGCATCTCGATGTCGTTGGGCATGTCGCCGAAGGCGGCGACCTGGTGCCGGTCGATGCCCAGGTCGGCGGCGTACCGCTCGAGGGCGACGGCCTTGTTGACGTCCGGCCGGGACATCTCCAGCAGCGCCACGCCGGGCGCCGAGTGGGTGACGGCGACGAGCTCGGACACCTCGGGGTGCACGGCCTTGCGGAAGTCCTCCGAGGTGCCGCCGTAGAGCTTGGCGAGGAATTTGACCGTCCCCTCCCGTTCCAGACGGTCCTGGGGCAGCGGTGCGGGCCGGGCCCCGTCCAGCCGCTGGGCCTCCGCCTCCGTCACGAAGCCCGGCTCCAGGTAGAGACCGGCCGTGGTCTCCGCGGCGAACAGCGCCTCCGGCTCCAGGGCCAGGATGCGCCGGCGCACCTCGGCGACCGTGGCGGCATCCAGCGTCCAGGAGTGCAGGACGCGCTGATCCTCCTGGTCGTAGACGAGCGCGCCGTTGGAGCAGATCACCGTGCCGAGGTGCCCGAACGCGCGCTGGACGGGCTCGAGCCAGCGGAAGGGCCGCCCGGTGACGAAGACGATCTCGATGCCTGCGGCGCGGGCGGCACGGAAGGCCTCCACCGTGCGGGTGGAGACGGTGCCGTCGGGGTGCAGGATGGTGCCGTCGACGTCGCTGGCGATCAGGCGGATGCCCGCCGCCGGATCGGTGCCCTCGACACCTGCGGCGGCCGGGTCCGCGGCGCCGGCGGTCACTACTCGACCTCGCCCCGGTACGGCGGGTTGGCCCCGGCCCGGGAGACGGTGACGGCCGAGGCCCGCAAAGCGAAATCGATGATCTGGCGCAGCTGGTCGGCGGACAGTTCCCGCAGGTGCTGGCGCTGGGCGGAGCCGATGAGCTCCCGGTCCGCGATCCCGGAGAGCAGCGCGGCCATGAACGTGTCCCCCGAGCCCACGCGGTCGGCGACCTCCACGGTCCGGCCGGACACGTTGACCTCGCCGCCGTCGACGAACCCCGAGGCGCCACGGGACCCGTGCGTCACGGCGACGACAGCCGGGCCCATCCGCAGCCACGCCTTGGCGGTCTCGGTGACGCTGCGGCGCGGGTAGAGCCAGTCCAGGTCGGCGTCGGACGTGCGCACGACGTCGGACAGGCGCACGAACCGCTCGACCTGCGCCACCGCCTCGGCGTGGTTCCGCACGAAGGTCGGCCGCAGGTTGGGGTCGTAGCTGATGGTCGCGTGCGGGCGGGCGGACTCGACGGCCCGCAGGACCGTGGACGCGCCCGGCTCCACCACGCAGGCGATGGATCCGGTGTGGACCAGCTGCGCGTCGGCGAGCGCCGGCCGGATCCGGTCCAGGCCGGGCAGCTCCCAGGAGAAGTCGAAGTCGTAGGTGGCCGCGCCGGCCGGATCCAGGGTGCCGCGCGCGGTCGACGTCGGGGCCCCGTCCGGGCCGAGGGCCTCGCGGACGGAGTTGGCCTGCAGGTACTCGCGGATCATCCGGCCCGGCTCGTCGTTGCCGTAGCGGCTCACGAACGTCACCGGGTGGCCCAGCCGCGCCAGCGCCACGGCGACATTGAGCGGGCTGCCGCCCACGTAGGTCTTCGACGCGCTGATGCCTCCGGACAGCACGTCAACCAGGGCCTCGCCCATGACAGTCAGCAACGTTCCATCCTCACGTAGACTCCGCGCCCAATATACCGGCCGGCCCGTGCCCGTCGGGCCCCGGCGGGGCGGTCGGCGCGCTCAGTCCCGCTCGGCCTCCTCCAGCCCGGCCAGACGCTCGAGCTCGCGCACCGTCAGCCTCCAGGCCCGGCTCGTCGGGTCGATCAGCGCCAGGTGGTCCCCGGGCACGGGGCGGAAGCGGGGGCTGGCCCCGCTGCCGGCCGCGGCCTCGCAGTAGGAGTGCGCGACGGCGGCCGGGACGTCCTCGTCCGCCTCCGGGTGCAGGACCACGACGTCCACGGGTGCCGGGGCCAGGCGCGCCGGGTCCGCGTGGTGCCAGTCCTCGGGGGCGTCCACGGGCGTGCTGCCCATGAGGCTCCCGGCGGCGTCGTCGCTCAGCTGCATCTCGTGGGCGAGGTGGAGGTCCAGCAGGCCCGCCTGGCTGACCACGCCGGCCAGGGGCACGCGCGGCTCGGCACCCACCCTGCCGGCATCGAACTCGGTGCGGTGAGCCGCCCAGACGGCCAGGTGGCCGCCGGCGGAGTGGCCGACGGCGTAGACCGGGAGGCCGCGATAGGACTCGGGCAGCAGGTCCGCCAGGGCATCGATGCCGGCCGCGACGTCCTCGAAGGTCGCCGGCCAGCCGCCAGCGTCCTCGGGGTCGTCCCCGTCGATCCGGCGGTACTCGAGGTTGGCGGCGACCCAGCCGTGCTGGGCGAGGTCGGCAGCGAGCGGCAGCCCGAGGTCGGCCCCGTACTTGGCCCGCCAGTAGCCGCCGTGGATCACCACGGCCACCCCGCGCGGGTGCTCGCCGTGCTCGAGGCTCGGCAGGACCAGCTCCAGGAACTGGCTCGGCGCCTCGCCGTAGTGGTGGAGCGTGTAGGCCACATCGGATGCGGCGGTGGGGCGGTTGGACATTGCTACCTCCCGGGGAAGCTCGGTGTCTCCTTGGCCAGAAATGCCGCGCGGCCGGCGCGCGAGTCGTCGGTGGTGAAGGCGTCGCGGAAGCTCGCGGCCTCCACCGCGAGTCCGTCCTCGGTGGGCAGGGCCGCGACGGCCCCGAGGGTGAGCTTGGCGTTCCCGACCGCGGTGGGCGCCTGCCGGGCGATCAGCTCCACGGTCTCCCGGGCCGCCGCCAACAGGCTCTCGCGGTCCGGCAGGACCCGGTTGACCAGGCCGATCCGCAGGGCCTCCGCGGAGTCGATCTGCCGGCCGGTGAAGATCAGCTCGCGGGCCATGCCGGGTCCCACCCGCTGCTGCAGCCGCACGGATCCGCCGAAGCCGGGGACCAAGCCCAGGGAGACCTCGGGCTGCCCGAAACGCGCCGTCTCGCTGGCGAAGACGACGTCGCACGCCAGCGCCAGCTCGCAGCCGCCGCCCAGGGCGTAGCCGTCGACGGCGGCGACCACGGGCACAGGTAGCCGCTCCAGGTCCAGCGTGAGACGGTGCATGCGCTGCGAGTACGCCTGGGCCTCGTCCGGGCTCATCGCGGACATCTCACGGATGTCGGCGCCGGCGACGAACGCCTTGCCGCCGGCCCCGGTGAGGACGAGACCGCGGAATGGCCAGCCGTCGGCGAGCGCTGCCGCGGCCTGCGCGACGACGTGCTGCAGCTCGTCGACGAGCTCGGTGGCGAGCGCGTTGAGGGCCTGGGGCCGGTCGATCGTCACGAGAAGGGCGGACCCCTGCTGCTCCACCCGCAGGTGGCGGTACGCCTGCTCGGTGTCCGGGGCGGACGGTGTGCTCATCCTGCGGCTCCTCTGCTGCGGTCGGGTCCTCATGGCCAGCTTGCCAGATCCGGCCTGTCGCAGACAGCCCCCGGCCGCCGGTGGAGGGAAACCGTCCCCCGGGCCACGGCGCCCCGATCCGGTGGCGGAACTCAACGGTGGCACTCAGCGGTTGAGCTCAGCGGTGGCACTCAACGGTGGAGCTCAGCGCCGGGGCGGGTACTGCTTGAACTTGCGGAACTGGTTGGCCAGCGCCGCCGCCACGTAGAACCAGCGGCGCGGGTGCCGCTCCGCCCGGTAGACCAGCGGGTTGACGGTGTCGCCGGACTTCAGGAGGGCCGCCGCGCGCTCGCCCACCGGCCCCACGAGGTGCTGGCGCAGCAGCGGCGCGGGCAGCACCGAGTACAGGATCTCCTCGCGGGAGACCGTCAGCCCGGACGGGAGCTGCGTGGCCTCGAACCGCGGCCCCAGGAAGTCCCGGACGTACGCGCGCGCCGGGTTGGCCCAGTCCCGCCCGCCGGCGGCCGCGGCCGCCGTGAGGTAGTAGTGGTTCCGGCCGAGCCGCGGGTTGAGCTCGAAGAACTTCACCACGCCGTCGCGCGGGTCCAGCTTGGCGTCGAACATCGCGAAGCCGCGCCAGCCGAGCCGCTCCAGGATGCGCCGTCCCTGCTGCACGAACGTCTCCGCCGCGGCGTCCGGCATGCCGGAGACGATCGCGGCGGAGTTGCCCAGGACGATCGGCGCGTGCTCCTCCACCGCCACCTCGCCGTAGGCCGCGTAGCGCGCCCTCCCGTCCGGGTCGCAGTAGAAGGTCGCAAGCTTCATGTTGGAGTCGCCCCCGGGGATGAGCTCCTGCAGGATGAACCGGCCGCCGTAGCCGCTGGCGTCGATCCGGCCCAGCAGGTCGTGCAACTCCTCCGGCGTCTGGATCGTGTGGACCTTCTGCTTGCCGGCGAACTTCGCCGCGACCCACGCCGAGGAGTCGGACGGCTTGCCGATCAGCGGGTACGGGAGGTCGTCCGGCACGGCGCCGGAGCCGGCGTCGTACACGTGGGTCCGGGGGTGCGCGATGCCGAGCTCCGCGCAGAGCTCGTAGAAGTTCTCCTTCAGCGCCGCCAGCTCCACCAGCTCCAGCGGGACGTACGGGATGACGAAGTACTCCTCCAGCGACGCCCGGTTCCGCGTGATGGTGGTGATGTGCAGGTCCAGGGACCCGAAGAGCAGCAGCGGGCGGTTCCCGTCCCCCTTCAGCTCGGCGCCGAGGCGCCGGAGGTGCTCGACGACGACGTCCTCGGCCATGCTGCCGGCCGGACGGACGTCGACGGCCACCGAGTGCTCCAGCACGCCGTTGGTGCCGGCGGGGACGGCCACGCTCGCGGCCCCGTAGGCCTCGTGGAACTCCCGGGCCAGCGAGTAGGTGCCGATGTCCCCGCCGAGGATGACGGGGACGAAAGTCTGGGAATCGGGAACGCGCATGGGTCCCAATCTAGCGCTCCCGCGGCCACCGGCCCCGGTGCGGCGTCAGTGCGGCGGCAGGTCGTCGGCGAGCGCCCGGCGGACCTCGTCCACGAGCCAGCGCATGTGGGTCTCGGCGCCCGCCCGGTCGCGGCGTCCGACGGCGTCCGCCACCGCCTCGTGCTCCGCGAGGGCCTCCGGCTGCGGCTGCAGCGGCATGAGCCCCTGGTGGGTGCGTCCGGCCAGGACCTCGGCGATGACGCCGGTGAGCTCGGCGAACATGGAGTTCCCGCTGGCCTCCAGCAGGAGCTGGTGGAAGGCGATGTCCACGGCGAGGAACTCCTCGAGCCGCCCGGACTCGCCGAGGACCCGGAGCTGGCGGGCGAGATCCTGGAGCTCGTGGCGGACCTCGGCGCTGGCGCGGACGGCGGCGCCCGCCGCGGCGAGGGGCTCGACGGCGATGCGCAGCTCCGTCAGCTCGGCGTACTGGCGCTCGCGTCCGGGGCCGGAGAGCCGCCAGCGGATGACGCGGCGGTCGTACTTGGTCCAGTTCGCCGGCTCCCGGACCACCAGGCCCACGCGGCGGCGGGAGTACACCATGCGCAGCGACTCCAGGACGCGCATGCAGTCCCGCGCGACGGTGCGCGAGACGCCGAAGCGGTCCTGCAGGGACTCGAGGGTGAGCCGGGCGCCCGGGGCATGCACGCCGTCGACGATCTCCTGTCCGAGCACCTCGATGATGGGGTGTTGGAGCAGGTCGGCGGCGTCGTCGAGGGGCATGGGAGCATCCTAATTCCTGTGATTGGTATTACCTTACCGCTGAAAAGATGCTATCTTTTCTGAATCGCCACTGAGGGTCTGGTCACACCGGGCCCCAGAGGGCACTGTTGGTGCCAAGGGATCCCCGGCTGCGGCCGGGCCGGAGCCCGGGGACCGACGTACCTGCACCACCGCACGGCCAACGACGTCCACAAGGAGTTTCCATGACCTCCAACCCCAACGGCATCGCCACGCACATCGTGGTCATGGGTGTCTCGGGAACCGGGAAGACCACCCTCGCCCAGAAGCTGTCGGAGCGATTGGGGCTCCCCTACGCCGAGGCGGACGAGTTCCACCCGCAGGCGAACATCGACAAGATGTCCGAGGGCGTGCCGCTCACCGACGAGGACCGCTGGCCGTGGCTGCGCGAGATGCGGGACTGGATGAGCGCCCAGGCGAAGGACGGCGATGCGCTCGGCAGCGTCGTGACCTGCTCCGCTCTCAAGCACTCCTACCGCGACCTCCTGCGGGAGGCGGACGGCGACGTGCTCTTCCTCCACGTCGACGGCGATCCCGAGGTGCTCACCGAGCGCGTGTCCTCGCGCAGCGGCCACTTCATGCCGCCGAGCCTGCTGCCGAGCCAGCTCAAGACGCTCGAGCCGCTCACGGAGGACGAGGCCGGCGCGCGGATCGTCAACGACGGCAGCATCGACGACCTCGTGGAGCGAGCCCTGGCCGTCATCGCCGAGCACACCGACAACAACCACCGCGAGAGCGCCCAGAGCGCTTGAGCGACCACGTCAGAGAATCAACGGAGAATCCATGACAATCGAAGGCTGGACCCAGACCCTGGGCGCCGGACCACTGCTGGCCATCGCCGGCGCCGCAGTGCTCCTGCTCCTGTTCCTCATCATCAAGCTCCGCGTCCACGCGTTCGTGGCGCTGATCCTCATCAGCCTCCTCACCGCGTTCGCCACGGGGATCCCGGCCGGCTCGGTGATCGACACCCTGACCGACGGGTTCGGATCGACACTGGCCAGCGTGGCACTCCTCGTGGGCCTCGGCGCCATGCTGGGCCGGCTGGTGGAGAAGTCGGGCGGCGCCAAGATCCTCGCGGACACGCTGATCAACACCTTCGGCGAGAAGCGCGCCCCGTTCGCGCTCGGCGTCGCCTCGCTCCTGTTCGGCTTCCCGATCTTCTTCGACGCCGGGCTCGTGGTCATGCTGCCGGTGGTCTTCGCGGTGGCCCGCCGCCTCGGCGGATCGGTGCTCCTCTACGGCCTGCCGGCCGCCGGTGCGTTCTCGGTCATGCACGTCTTCGTGCCGCCGCACCCCGGACCCGTCGCCGCCTCCGCGTTCTTCGAGGCGAACGTCGGCTACGTCCTGATCATCGGCCTCATCGTCGCCCTGCCGACGTGGTACGTGACGTGCTACCTGTTCGGCAAGTGGGCTGGCCGGAAGTGGCAGCTGCCCATCCCGAACATCCTCGGCGAGGCCAGTGCCGAGCACGAGGCCAACCCGCCGCGGTTCGGCGTGGTCGTCTCGCTCCTGCTCCTGCCCCTGGTCCTGATCTTCATGAACACCGGCCTGAGCACGCTCGCCTCCGCCGGCGTGATCTCGGAGTCCGCCTCCGAGGCCGGGTGGTTCCAGTTCCTGCTGGCCGTCGGCTCCACACCGGTCGCGCTGCTCATCACGCTCCTCGTCGCAGTCCTGGCCATCGGCATCCGCCGCGGCATGGGCAAGACGGCGATCGAGCAGACGCTCGAGGGCGCACTCGGCCCGGTCGCCTCGGTTATCCTCATCACGGGCGCCGGCGGCATGTTCGGTGGCGTGCTGCGCACCTCCGGTATCGGAGCGGCGCTGGAGGACGTGCTCGGCGACCTCGGAATCCCGCTCATCCTGGCCGGGTTCCTCATCTCCAGCATCATCCGCGTGGCGCAGGGCTCGGCGACGGTCGCCCTGACCACCACGGCCGGTCTGCTCAGCTCCGCCGTCCTGGCCGCGGACCTGAACGAGATGCAGCTGGCCTCGATGGTCATCGCGGTCGCCGCCGGCTCGGTCATCGCGTCCCACGTGAACGACTCCGGCTTCTGGCTGGTGGGCCGCTTCTTCGACATGGACGTGAAGACCACCCTGAAGACGTGGACCGTCCTGGAGACCCTGATCGCCCTGATGGCCTTCGTCATCGCGGCCGTCATCTACGCGGTGTCCTCCCTCGCGTAGCGAGAGAACCCCACCCCGCGCCGGATTCGGCTCGGCGTGAGACAGAGGGGGCGTGCCCCGGCGAGAGCCGGGGCACGCCCCTTTCTGTCTGCAATCCCCGGATGTCCTCCCCGGGGTGCTCACCGCGCGCGGCGGCGCGGATGTTCAGCGGCGCCCTCGGCCCTTGCCGCCGGGCTTCCGGCCCGAGCCGGACGCCGGCCTGCCGCCTCCCGGTCGGCCGCCCCCCGCTTTCCCGCCCGGGGACTTGCCGCCCGTGGACTTGCCAGCGGATCTCCCGCCGGTCTTCCCCGCTCCGCCGGTGCCGCGCCCGGGGTCCGAGGACTGGCGCTTCCGCTGCGCCTTGGCGGCCTCCTCCTGCTGCCGCTGGCGCACCGAGGGCTGCCGCGAGGACTCCGGGCTGCGTCCGCGCACCACGCCGACGAACTCCTCGATGAGACGTAACCGCTCCGACTCGGGGCTCTCCGGGTCGTCGAAGGCCGGGTCGGACAGGGAGGGCCGCAGCCACACGATCGAGACGGCGGTCGAATCCGCGCCGGAGACGACCCGGTGGACCACGTCCTTGCGGTGGTACAGCCGCGCGACGGACATCGGCACGATGGCCAGGCCGGCCCCCGTGCCGACGACCTCGAGGGCCATCCGTGCCCCGCCCACCTCGGGCGGGTAGTCGGCGAGGTCGAGGAACGCCTCGTCCGCGAGGTCCTCGAGCGGCACCTCGTCGTCGTAGAGCTCCACGTCGTGCTCGCGCGGAGCGCAGACCACCGGCAGTTCCTCGTAGAGAGCGATCGCGTGGTGCAGGTCGTCGGCGAGCCGCTCCCCGGCGGTCGCGCGGACGAACACGACGTCGGCCCGGGCCGGGTCCCCGGCCGGCAGGTCCAGGAGCGCCCGGGGATCGCCGGCGTCGTACAGGACTGCGTCCAGCGGGACGTCCGGGAGGCGGTCCCGCCAGCGCCCGAGCCACTTTCCGGGGGTCACTCCGGGCACGTATGCGACGCGCAAACCGTTCTCTTCCACGCCGCTCAGCCTAATTCAGGTCAGACCAGGCCCTGGGCCAGCATCGCGTCGGCGACCTTGACGAAGCCGGCGATGTTCGCGCCCGCCACGTAGTTGCCCGGCGACCCGTACTCGTCCGCGGTCTCCAGGCAGCGGTCGTGGATGTCGCCCATGATCTGCTCCAGACGGTCGTGGGTGAAGTCGAAGCTCCACGAGTCCCGGCTGGCGTTCTGCTGCATCTCCAGGGCGGACGTCGCCACGCCGCCGGCGTTCGCCGCCTTGGCGGGGCCGAACAGGACGCCTGCCTCCCCGAACAGCTCCACCGCGCGCTGGGTGCACGGCATATTGGCGCCCTCGGCGACGGCGAGCACGCCGTTCTCGACGAGCCGCTTGGCGTCCGCCTCGTCCAGCTCGTTCTGCGTGGCGGAGGGCAGGGCGATGGTGCCGGGCACGGACCAGACGCTGCCCTCGGAGACGAAGCGCGAACGGCCGCCGCGCAGCTCCACGTACTCGCCGATGCGCCCGCGCCGGACCTCCTTGACCTGGCGGAGGAGGTCGACGTCGATGCCGTCCTCGTCGACGACGAAGCCGGAGGAGTCCGACGCCGTCACCGCCACGGCGCCGAGCTGCTGCGCCTTCTCGATGGCATTGATCGCCACGTTGCCGGAGCCGGACACCAGGACGCGCTGGCCCTCCATCCCCTGGCCGCGGGTGCGGAGCATGTGGTCGGCGAACATGACCGTGCCGTAGCCCGTGGCCTCGGGCCGGACGAGCGATCCGCCCCAGCTCACACCCTTGCCCGTGAGGACGCCGGCCTCGAAGCGGTTGGTGATCCGCTTGTACTGGCCGAAGAGGAAGCCGATCTCCCGCGAGCCGACGCCGACGTCGCCCGCCGGCACGTCCGTGTACTCGCCGATGTGACGGTAGAGCTCCGTCATGAACGACTGGCAGAACCGCATGATCTCACCCTCGGAGCGGCCCGCGGGGTTGAAGTCGGAGCCGCCCTTGCCGCCGCCGATCGGCATGCCGGTGAGCGCGTTCTTGAAGATCTGCTCGAAGCCGAGGAACTTCACGATGCCGAGGTAGACGGTGGGGTGGAACCGCAGTCCGCCCTTGTACGGGCCGAGCGCGGAGTTGAACTCCACCCGGAAACCCCGGTTGACCTGGACGTTGCCCTCGTCGTCCGTCCACGGCACGCGGAAGATGATCTGCCGCTCGGGCTCGCACATGCGGCGGAGGATGCCCGCCTCGACGTACTCGGGGTGGCGCTCGACCACGGGCGTCAGGGCTCCGAAGACCTCCGCTACGGCCTGGTGGAACTCCGTCTCGCCGGGGTTCCGCTGGAGCACCTCCTGACGCAGGTTCTCGAGATTGTGCATGTGGCCTCCTGATGAATCGTGGGGCTGCACCCGTGCACGGCGAAGCGCCGGCACGCAGCGTTGGGTTACTGCACAACGTAGTGGCGGGCACGGCCCTCTCGCCACGCGGAAGCCTGTTTCCGACATTCTGTGACGCGCGGCCGCGTCACCCCGGCCAGGGCGCCACGACGTCCCGGGAGCGCACCGCGGCGGGGCGCCCCTGCTCGCCGTCGCCGACGCGGACGGCGCCGCCCCCCTGCACGGGGAGCGGCGCCGTCGTACTCCGTGGACCCGCCGCCGAGGCGGGCCCGCCGGGGCTACTGGTCGGTCTTGACGATGTAGACGTCGCAGGGGGAGTTCTGCGCCACCGAGGTGGCGACGGAGCCGAGCAGGCGGCCCAGACCCTTCATGCCGACGTTGCCGACGACGATCAGCTGCGCCTGGAGGTCCTCGGCGGCCGTCACGAGGGCATCGGTCGGCTTGCCGCGGACGGCCTTGGTCTGGATGGTCGCGCCGGGCACGACCTCGCGGAGCTTGAAGGCCACCTGGTTGGTGAGCTTCTCGGCCTGCTCGGCGCTGTCCAGGACCCAGGTGTCGTTGCCGATCTCCACGACCTCGGTGCTGTCCTTGGCGTAGGCCGTCACCACGGTGAGCGGGGCGCCGAGGCCTGCGGCGACGGTTGCGGCGCGGGTGGCCGCCTTGAAGGACGTGGTGCTTCCGTCGACACCGACGATGACAGTTCCGGACATGTGTTTCTCCTTTGGTGGTCGAGCCCCGGAGGGCTCCGGTACGAAATGGTGGCGGTTGGGCGGGCGCCGGCTACTCCACGTTCGCCCGCAGGAATGAGACGGCGCGGTCCCACGCGAGTCGGGCGTTCTCGGGGTCGTAGTTGCCGGCGGTGTTCTCGTCGTTGTGGAACGCGTGGTCGGCGTCGTAGTAGTGGAAGGTGACGTCGGCGCCGGACTCGCGGCGGATCTGCTCCTCCTGCTCACGCGCCTGCTCGACCGGGTACATGGAGTCCCGCTGGGCGTAGTGGCCCTGCACGGACGCGGTCAGGTCCGTGTAGCTCTCCGGGACGGCCTGCCCGACGCCGTAGAACGGGACGGCCGCCGAGACCTTCTCGCGCTGCTGCGCGGCAAGGGCCAGGACGAACCCGCCGCCCATGCAGAAGCCGACGGCGCCGACGGTGCGGCTCGTGACCTCGTCGCGCGAGAGCAGGTAGTCGGTGGCGCCGGCCAGCAGGCGGGCGCCCTCCTCGGCGGGGAGCCGGGACATCATGTCCCCGGCCTCGTCGGCGTCGTGCGTGATCCAGCCCCCGAAGAGGTCCGGGGCCAGGGCGACGAAGCCCTGCGCCGCGAGGCGGTCGGCGACATCGCGGATGTGGTCGGTCAGGCCCCACCACTCCTGGACGACGATGACGCCCGGGCCGCTGCCGCCCTGGGGGATCGCGATGTACCCGTGGGCCTGGCGGCCCTCCGATTCGAACGAGACGTTCTGATGCGGGGTCTTCTCAGCCACTGAACTCCTTCCGCGCGGCGGTCGTGGTCTGCACGGCCGTCCGGGTGGAGGCGGCCGCTCGAGCCAGTCTATGCATGTGATTCACACTACAGATAGGTCCGACGGCGGTGTCGAGTCATTGGTCCCCTGGCCCGGGGAACCGGGCCGAGACGTTTCAATTCTAGGGAAGCGTGCGGCCTGGGTGCGCGATTCGTGGCGGATCTCATGCGCCGGGGATGCAGGAAGGACCGGCCCTCCCGCAGGAGAACCGGTCCTTCCGTATGAAAACTGTGTGCGCGAGGGGGGACTTGAACCCCCACGCCCTTGCGGGCACTGGCACCTGAAGCCAGCGCGTCTGCCAATTCCGCCACTCGCGCATGAGTTGTGCTCGTCGATCACTCGCCGAACAGCGAGAACAATCATAAGCATGAGCGGAGCGAACTACCTAATCGACGCCTCCGTCCCCGGGCTGCCGCGGGCCACCCGGCCGGATATCCCGCCGTCGCCGCCGGGAACCCGAGGGGTTGCGGTTTCGTTGCGATTGGGGGTGCCCCGTGCCCGGCCAGACGCCGGGTTCAGGCATGGCAAGTAGTATCGTCCCAACGCCGCGCCCTGCGGCGCCAGCGTCATGCGCACAGTTGGAGGGCGCGTACCGGCCCACGCCGGGCAACGGAAACCGACGGAAACGCAGGAAGGAGCAGCGCCAATGGGCTTGGTAGACAACGTTGAGCGCGGCCTCGAGAAACTGGTCACCAGCGTCTTCCGCGGGTCCGGCGGCGGCGGGGTCCAGCCGGTGGAGATCGCCAGCAAGATCCGCAACGAGATGGACCACGGCACCCTCACGGTGTCGCAGACCCGGACCATCGCCCCCAATGACTTCCAGGTGTCCCTCGCCGGCTCGGACTTCGAGCGGATCAAGAAGTTCGGCACGGCCCTCGCCGAGGAGCTGTGCGACGTCGTCGTCCAGCACGCCAAGGGCCAGCACTACGCGCTCACCGGCGATGTGTCCGTCGCCTTCCGCGAGGACGAGGAGCTGCGCGACGGCGAGATCCAGGTCTCCGCCTCCATCGCACGGGAGGGCGAGCCGTCGGCCGCATCTCCGGCACCCCCCGCCCCCGCGGCGTCCCCCGCACCCGACGTGCAGCAGCGCGTGCAGCCCATCCTCCAGTTCGGCGGCAAGCGGTACGGCCTGAACTCCGACTCGATCATCCTCGGCCGCTCCTCGCAGGCCGACATCCCCGTGGACGACACGGGCGTCTCGCGCAAGCACCTCGAGATCCGGCAGGAGAACGGCCGCACCTACGCCGTGGACCTCGGCTCCACCAACGGGAGCTACGTCAACGGCCAGAAGATCGACGGCCGCGCGGAGCTGTTCGACGGCTCCATCATCACCATGGGCCGTTCGCGCATCACGTTCCGACTGCTGCCCCAAAGCTCTGGAGAACGCTCGTGACAGAACTCGCCCTCACCGCGCTGCGCCTCGGCTTCCTCATCCTGCTGTGGATCCTGATCCTCAGTGTCCTCGGCGCGCTGCGGCGCGACCTCATGATCGGCAAGCGCGCGCGTACCGCGAACGCACCGGCCGAGGCGGACGCACCCGCGGCGGCACCGCAGGCGCCGCCCCGCCAGACGGTCCACCGGCTCGTGCTCATCGAGGGGCCCCAGTCCGGGACCGAGGTGGAGCTCGCGGCCAGCCCGATCCTGCTCGGCCGTGCGCAGGAGGCGACGCTCGTCCTGGTGGACGACTACGCCTCGGCGCGGCACGCGCGTCTCTTCCCGCAGGGCTCCCGGTGGTTCATCGAGGACCTCGGCTCGACCAACGGCACCTACCTCGGCGAGTCGCCGCTGACCCGCGCGCAGCCGGTGGATCCCGGCCAGCGGATCCGGATCGGCAAGACCGTCATGGAACTGAGGCCCTGACGTGAGTCAGACCAAACCACTGGTCCTCAGGTTCGCCGCCGCCTCCGACGTGGGCAAGGTGCGCTCCAACAATCAGGACTCCGCCTACGCCGGCCGCTACCTCGCGGTCGTCGCCGACGGCATGGGCGGGCACGTGGGCGGCGACGTCGCATCGGCCTCCACCGTGCTCGACCTGGTGCACCTGGACCAGCAGACCACCGAGGACCCGGAGACGGTCCTGCCGGACGAGATCCAGACCGCCAACTCCATCCTGAACGAGCTGGTCAGCCAGAACCCCAAGCTCTCCGGCATGGGCACCACCGTGACCGCGCTCCTGCTGACCGACGATACATTCCAGTACGCACATATTGGCGACTCGCGTGCATACCGCCTGCGGAATGGCACATTCGAGCAGGTCAGCCGGGACCACACCTTCGTGCAGCGGCTCGTCGAGGAGGGACGTCTCTCCGCAGCTGACGCCGAGCACCACCCGCACAAGAACGTGCTGCTGCGCGTTCTGGGCGACTCGGACGCCAGCCCCGAGCTCGACATCCGCCAGTTCCCCGTCGCTCCGGGCGAGCGCTGGCTGCTCTGCTCCGACGGGCTCAACGCCGTGGTCCCCGACGCGATCATCGAACGCATCGTGCGCGGAACCAAGGACCTCCAGGAGACCGCCGACGACCTGGTCCGGACCACCCTCGAGCGGGGTTCGCCCGACAACGTGACCGTGGTCGTCGTCGAGGTCGCGGAGGACGACGGGTCACCCGTGGCGGCCCCCGTGGCACCCGCGCCGATCGAGGAGTCCGAGCCCGACACCGGCATGCTCGAGCGGATCACGGGGTCCGAGGACCTCGAGGCCAGCGCGGCGATCATCCGGCACGAGATGAACAACCGGCCCCACGTGCTCGTCGGCTCGGCCTACCTGGCCACGCAGACCGGCCACATCCCGATGGTCACCACCCGCTCGGCCCAGAAGCGGGCCGCGGCCCTGCTGATGCACAAGACGCCGCAGCAGGAGGCGGAGGTCCTGGAGCAGCACCAGGAGGACCTGGTGCCCCGACGCCGGTGGCTGATGCCGGCGTTCCTGACCCTCATGTCCCTGATCCTGGTGGCGGTGCTGTGGTTCGGCTACCTCTGGACGCAGACCCAGTACTACGTCGGCAACGAGAACGGGCGCGTGGCGATCTTCAACGGCGTCTCGCAGGACCTCGGTCCGGTGAAGCTCTCGGAGGTCGCCTCCGTGACGGACATCCCCCTCGACGCGCTGCCCGCCTACACGCAGCAGCGACTGAAGAACTCGCTGCCGGCCCGGGACCTCGCGCACGCGGAGGCGATGGTCGACGAGCTGCTCGTCACCGCCCGGCGCACCTGCCCCGTCGTCGTGCCCGCCGAGGACGAATCGGCCGCGGCGCCCGCCAACCTTCCCGCCTACTGTGTGGAGGACGTCGATGAGTGATCTCCGGACGGCCCCCGTCTCCCGCCGCAACACCGAGCTGTGGCTGCTGTTCCTCGCCACCGGCGTCGCCGTCGGGGCCGGCTACCTGGCCGGCCTGACCGCGCCGGAGGGCCTCTCCCCCGAGTTCGTGAAGCAGGGCGGCATCCTGCTGACGCTCGCGCTGCTCATGCACGTCGTGCTGCGCATCTGGGCCAAGTACGCGGACCCGATCATCCTGCCGTGCGTGGTCGCGCTCAACGGGATCGGCATCGCCATGATCCACCGGCTCGACATCGCCTCCGGCGACACCGCGGCGAACCGCCAGCTGCTGTGGACCGGCGTCGCCATCGCGGCCGCCATCGCCGTGATCTGGGCGATTCGGGATCACCGGATCCTGCGCCGGGCCACCTACATCTTCCTGGTGCTCTCGGGCGTGCTGATGATCCTGCCGCTCATCCCGGGCCTCGGTGTCGAGATCAACGGCGCCCGGATCTGGGTCAATCTGGGCCGGATGTCCTTCCAGCCGGGCGAGCTCGCCAAGATCACCCTGGCGATCTTCTTCGCCGGGTACCTCTCGAGCAACCGGGACCTGATCCTCCTGGCCGGCCGGAAGATCGGTCCGCTGCAGCTGCCGCGGGTCAAGGACCTCGGCCCCATGGTGATCGCCTGGCTGATCAGCATCGGCGTGCTGATCCTGCAGCGCGACCTGGGCACCGCCATCCTCTTCTTCGGCCTGTTCATGTGCGTCGTGTACGTGGCGACCGCGCGCATCAGCTGGATCGTCATCGGGCTCGGCCTGGTCGCCGTCGGCGGCGTCCTCGCCGCGCAGTTCATGGGGCACGTGACCCGCCGCATCAACGGCTGGCTCAATGCCTTCGATCCCGAGGTGATCAACGCCGCCGGCGGTTCCCACCAGATCGTGCAGGGTCTCTTCGGGCTCGCGAACGGAGGGCTCTTCGGCACCGGCATGGGCAACGGCCGGCCGGACCTCGTCCCGTACGCGAACTCGGACATGATCATCTCCGCGCTCGGCGAGGAGCTCGGGCTGATCGGCGTGATCGCGATCGTCCTGCTCTACGTGGTGATCGTCAGCCGCGGCTTCCGCGCAGCGCTCGGCACGCGCGACGCGTTCGGGAAGCTGCTGGCCTCCGGTTTCTCCTTCATCATCGGCCTGCAGTGCTTCGTGGTCATCGGCGGCGTCACGCGTCTGATCCCGCTGACCGGCCTGACCACGCCCTTCATCTCGGCCGGCGGCTCGTCGCTGCTGTCCAACTGGATCATCGTGGCCCTGTTGCTCCTGATCTCCAACAACGCCCGCAAGCCGCTGCCCACCACGGAGGACGTCGCGGTCCTGACGAAGAACGGAGGGAACGCATGAATCAGGCCATCCGGAACACGTGGATCGCGATCATGGTCCTCTTCCTCGCGATCATGGGGTCCCTGACCTATGTCCAGTTCTTCGCCGCCGACGAGCTCAACGCGAATCCGCTCAATCGCCGGCAGCTCTACCAGGACTTCGACATGGCGCGCGGCGCCATCCTCGTCGACGGGAGCCCGATCGCCGAGTCCGTCCGCACGGACCAGGGGCAGTTCGAGTACCAGCGCGTCTACCACGACGCGCAGCTCTACTCGCACCTCACGGGCTTCTACTCGCTCGCCGCCGGCTCCACCCACCTGGAGTCCGTCATGGACGAGTACCTCGCCGGGCGCAGCGACGAGCAGGCCTTCGACCGCCTACTGAACCTCTTCACGGGTTCGTCCACCGAGGGCGCCTCCGTGGAGCTCACGATCGACGGCCAGCTCCAGCAGGAGGTCTACGACATCCTGCCGGACGACGTCCCCATCACTGCGGTCGTCACCGAGGTCGAGACCGGGAACATCAAGGCCATGGTCTCCAAACCGTCCTACGACACCAATCTGCTTACCGTGCCGAGCACGGGGCAGGCGCAGGAGAACCTGCAGGCCATCGAGGAGCGTCCCGGGTTCAGCCCGTACCGCAACCCGGCGATCGCGGACGTGTACGCGCCCGGATCCACGTTCAAGGTTCTCGATCTGGTGGCCGCGTCGGAATCCGGCGAGTACGACGTCGACTCGACGGTCCCGAACCCGCCGTCCCTCGAGTTCCCCGGGACGGACTACACGATCAACAACTTCGATCGGGGCATCTGCGCCCGGCAGCCGGACGAGGCACCGCTCCGTTTCGTCGTTGCCCAGAGCTGCAACACCCCGTTCGCGCAGATGGCCGAGGCCGTGGGCGAGGACGCGCTCCGGGACGTCGCCGAGCGGTTCGGCTTCGGCCAGCCGCTGAACATCCCCCAGCGCG
This sequence comes from Zhihengliuella alba, assembly GCF_039538765.1. Taxonomy (NCBI): domain Bacteria; kingdom Bacillati; phylum Actinomycetota; class Actinomycetes; order Micrococcales; family Micrococcaceae; genus Zhihengliuella; species Zhihengliuella alba. Next base: position 97,619 of record NZ_BAABCJ010000005.1, read on the forward strand.
TAGAGCCCTCCGTGTTCCCGCAGGAACTGAGCACCACCGAACTGGCGCAGGCCTCCATCGGCCAGTTCGACGTGCGGACCACCGCGCTGCAGATGAACATGGTGGCCATGGGGATCGCGAACGACGGCGTCATCATGAAACCCAACCTGATCGAGCAGATCATCGCACCGGACCTGAAAGTGATCGAGGATCCGCAGCCGGAGGAGTTCAGCACGGCGACCACCAAGGAGGTGGCGGACCAGGTCACCGAGCTCATGCGGGAGCCCCTCGACGGGGGAACTGCGGCAGCTGCCCAGGTCCGGGGTCTGGACATCGCCGCGAAGACCGGTACGGCACAGACGGGTCGGACCGATGAGAACGGCAACCCCACGCACACCGTGAACTCGTGGATCACCGGGTTCGCCCCGGCCGACGACCCCCAGTACGCCGTGACCATCATGGTCCCGAACATTGACTATGAGACCGGCCATTCGTTGACCAGTCCCAACATGAAGAAGATCCTAGAGGCGGTGTTCAACAAGTGAGGCCTACATCGGGTATCACCCTTGGCGGTCGGTTCAAGCTGACGGACAGGATCGCCATCGGCGGGATGGGCGAGGTCTGGAAGGCGCAGGACCAGGTCCTGGGCCGGATCGTCGCCATCAAGATCCTCAAGGAGGAGTACACCGGCGACCCCGGGTTCCTCCGTCGTTTCCGCGCCGAGGCACGGCACACCGCGCTCCTGAACCACAACGGCATCGCCTCGGTCTTCGACTACGGCGAGGAGGAGGGCTCCGCCTACCTCGTCATGGAGCTGGTGCCCGGCAAACCGCTCTCCGCCATCATCGAGCGCGAGCGCGTCCTGTCCACGGACCGCACGCTCTCGATCGTCGCCCAGACCGCCCGCGCCCTCGCCGCCGCCCATGAGCTCGGACTGGTCCACCGCGACGTCAAGCCCGGCAACCTGCTGATCCTGCCGGACGGGCGCGTGAAGATCACCGACTTCGGCATCGCGCGCCTGGCCGATCAGGTCCCCCTCACGGCCACGGGGCAGGTCATGGGCACGGCCCAGTACCTCTCGCCCGAGCAGGCGACCGGACAGCAGGCCACGGGCTCCAGCGACATCTACTCGCTCGGCGTCATCGGCTACGAGTGCGTCGCCGGCCGCCGCCCGTTCTCCGGCGAATCGCAGATCGCGATCGCCCTCGCCCAGGTCAACGACACTCCCCCGCCGCTGCCGGACAACGTTGACCCGCACATCCGCGCACTGCTGATGTCGATGCTCGCCAAGGACCCGGCGGACCGCCCGGCCAACGCGAACAAGCTGGCCGAGGCCGCCGACGCCCTGCGCGCCGGCAACAAGAGCGCCGCGGTCGCCGCCGTGCCGGGAATGCTCAACTTCGTCACTGACACCGCCGCCACCCAGGCCATCGGCACGGACGAGGCGCCCACCCAGGCCCAGACCCGCCTGGTCCCCGGCCAGGCCGAGCCGTCGACCTCCGAGCTGCCCGCCGTCGGTGCCGGCGCCGCAGCCGGTGCCGCAGGTGCCGCCGCGGCCGGCAGCGACTTCGACTCGATCGTCGGCGCCAGCCGCGACTGGGAGGACACGGAGCACGACGACGCCGACCAGGACCGGCAGCTCGCCCGCGAGCGGCGCAGCCCCTGGACGTGGCCGCTCGTGGCCCTGCTCGCCCTGGTGGTCTTCGCCCTGCTCGGCGCCTGGCTCGTCCCCCTGCTGACCGGATCCGACGACGACCCCGAGCCGTCGCCGTCGCCGTCCGTCTCCGCGTCGGCGAGCGAGTCGGCGAGCGAGTCGCCGTCGGAGTCGCCCTCGGAGAGCGAATCCGCCCCCGAGACGACGTCGGCGCCGGCCAGCGAGACCGAGGACGAGCCGGAGACCGTGACGGTGCGGGCCAACAACTACATCGGCCAGCCGCTGGAGGCCGTCCGCCAGGACCTGATCAACCGCGGCCTCCGGGTCGACACGGAGGGCCGGGAGAGCGACCAGGCCGAGAACACCGTCCTCGACGTCACGCCCACCGGCGAGATCCCGGTCGGCGACACCGTGACCCTGGTCTACTCGGTGGCACCGGAACAGGTGACCGTGCCCTCGAACCTCGTCGGCAAGAGCGAGGACGCCGTTCGCAGCGCCCTGCAGGAGGCTGGCCTGCGACCGGTCCGCGCCGAGCGGCAGACCAGCGACGAGCCGGCCGGCACCGTCCTCGGCGTCAGCCCGTCCGGCGGGACCGACGTCGAGCCCGGTTCGGACGTCAGCTACGTCGTCTCGAGCGGCCCGGAGCCGACCCCCTCCCCCACGCCCAGCGAGCCGGCCGGACCCAGCGAGCCTGCCGATCCCTCCGCCACGACTTCTCCCAGCAGCTAGATGACCCAGAACAAAGTCCTGAACGACCGCTACGAGGTCATCTCGCTCATCGGGCGCGGCGGCATGGCCGACGTCTACCGCGGTCGCGACATCCGGCTCGGACGCGAGGTGGCCATCAAGCTCCTGCGCCGCGACATGGCCCGGGACCCGGTGTTCCAGACCAGGTTCCGCCGCGAGGCGCAGGCCGTCGCCGGGCTCAACCACCCCGCGATCGTCGCCGTGTACGACACCGGCGACGAGCGCGTCCCGGACGAGCACGGGCACGATGGCCAGAGCACGGTGCCGTTCATCGTCATGGAGTACGTCGACGGCCGCACGCTCCGCGACCTGCTGAAGGCCGATGAGGTGGGCGTCGACGACGCCGTCGACTACACCCTCGGGGTGCTGGCCGCCCTCACCTACAGCCACGGCAAGTCGATCGTGCACCGCGACATCAAGCCGGCCAACGTCATGGTCGCCGACGACGGCCGCGTCATGGTGATGGACTTCGGGATCGCCCGCGCCCTCGCCGACGCCTCCGCGACCATGACGCAGACCCAGGCGGTGGTCGGCACCGCCCAGTACCTCTCCCCCGAGCAGGCCCGCGGTGAGACCGTCGACGTCCGCAGCGACATCTACTCCGCCGGCTGCCTGCTCTTCGAGCTGCTGACGGGCCGCCCGCCGTTCGTCGGGGACAGCCCCGTCGCCGTCGCCTACCAGCACGTGGGCGAGGCGGCGCCCTCCCCCAGCGCGCTGAATCCCGACGTCCCCCGCGCGTTGGACACCGTCATCGCCCGCGCCCTGCAGAAGAACCGCGAGGACCGCTACCCGGACGCGGCCGCCTTCGCGGCCGCCCTCGAGCAGGCCCACCGCGGCGCCGATCCGGACGCCACCCAGCTGCATCCCGCGGTCGCGGGGCACGACGACGACACCCGTACCGAGGCCCTCGCGGTCTCGTCCGCGGCCACGGCGGCCATCCCGGCGTCGTACGCCGCCGCCCCGGCGCACCAGGCAGCGCACGCCGCCACTCCCGAGGACGCCGAGGACCACCACGCCGACGCCCTCCGGTACGACGACGGGTCGCACCTCGGCGGCGCGCCCGGCCATCGGGGCGAGGACCGACGGCGCGGCCGCGGCTGGATCGTGTTCGCGACCATCGTGCTCGTCCTCGTCCTCGCCGGCGGCGGCGCCTACCTCTGGAACTGGTCGCAGCAGGTCCAGGCGGCCAACGCCGAGGTCTCCGTCCCGGCGGTGGCCGGGCTCGACCCGACGGAGGCCCAGAACCGCCTGCTCGACGCCAACCTGCGGGTCAGCGGGATCGTCGAGGAGTTCAGCGACGAGGTCGACGAGGGCCTCGTGGTCGCCAGCCGGCCCGGCTCCGGCGAGTCCGTGCGCGTCGACTCACCGGTCGAGCTGGTCGTGTCCAAGGGTCCCGCGTCGGTGGAGATCCCCGACCTGGGCGGGACGACCGAGTCCACGGCCCGGGCGACCCTGGAGGACCTGGGCCTCGCGGTGGACACGGAGATGCGCGAGGAGAACAGCGCCACCGTGCCGCAGGACCGGGTGCTCTCCACCAACCCGGCGTTTGGCGAGCGGGTCCAGGCCGGCAGCACCGTCCAGCTCACGCTGTCCACCGGGATGGTCAGCGTGCCGGACCTGATGGTCGAGGGCCTCACGGTGGAGGAGGCGGATGCGCTGGTGTCGGATCCGGCGGTCGGCCTGTCCCTGCGCGTGGTCGAGGAGCCCAACAGCGTCCTGTCCCCGGGGACGATCACCGGGCAGACGCCCGAGGCCGGTGGCGAGATCGAGCAGGGAGGGGTCGTGCAGATCACGGTGGCGACGGCCCCGGACGAGCCGGCCCCCTCCGACGACTCGCCGTCCCCGAGCCCCAGCGAGTCCGCGGAGGCGTCCGAGTCGGCGGCGGACGGCTCCGGCTCGGCGGGCAACAGCGACGAGGCCCCCGGGCGCTCGGACGCGCCCGGGCAGACCAAGCGCCCCGACGAGGGCTGAGCCCCGGCCGCCGCCCTCGGATCCCGAGGAGCGGGCGGCTGCGCTACTTGATGAGCGGGCTGAGCGTGGCGGCGCGTCCGGCGGCGCCCTGGAGGCCGAGGCTCTCCAGCCAGTTGCCGAGCATCTGGTAGCCGCCCTGGGTCAGCACGGACTCGGGGTGGAACTGGACGCCCCACAGCGGTGCGGTCCGGTGGCACAGCCCCATGACCACGCCGCCCGGCGCGTTCTCGGAGGCCGTCGTCCACGCGGTGATCTCCAGCTCCTCGCTGATGGTGTCGCGGACGGCCGCGAGCGAGTGGTAGCGCGTGGCCGTGAACGGGCTCGGCAGGCCGGCGAACGGCCCCGTGCCGTCGTGCTCCACGAGCGAGGTCTTGCCGTGCATGAGCTCCTCCGCGTGCGTGACCACGCCGCCGTACGCCTCCGCGAGCGCCTGGTGCCCCAGGCACACGCCGAGCATCGGCTTGGCGGCCTCTCCGCACCAGCGGACCATCTCGATGCACACGCCGGCCTCGGCGGGGTTGCCCGGGCCCGGGGAGATGAGGACGCCGTCGCGTCCGGCGGCGAGCTCGATCGCCTCCTCGAGGGTGACGTCGTCGTTGCGGACCACCGTGGTCTCGGCGCCCAGCTCCTGGAGGTAGCCGACCAGGGTGTAGACGAAAGAGTCGTAGTTGTCGATGACCAGAATGCGTGCGGTCACAGGAGGGCCCAGCCAATCGTCGAATCGGTCCACAGGCTCACACGGCCGCTGACCCAGGGAAACACGTACACGAACAGGACCAGTATGACGCCCGCGATGAGGACGAGGCCAATGAGAAGTCGGAGCCAGAAGGGCCCGGGGAGGCTCCGGAAGAACCAGGCGTACACAGCGTCTCCTCGTGGTGGGTTCGGTCTCGTTGTCGGGCGGTCGCGGACTCGGGTGCGTCAGCCCGTCGGGCCGGAGGCCCGCGCGGTCGTCGTGCGGTAGGCGTCGCGGATCTGGTCCTGGGGGCCGGCCTCCGCGGGCCGGAACGACTCCAGCTCGGCGTAGGCGATGATCCGCTGGGCCGTGCTGAAGATCGGGTGGCAGCTGGTCAGGGTGAGGATGCTCTGCTGCGGCTCGGCCTCCGGCCGGTGGGGCACGGGGAGCAGGACGTCCGTGGCGCCCGGGCTGACGATCTCTGTGTCGGAGTACTCGTACTGGTAGAAGCCCTCCCGGGTCTGGACGTAGAGCCGGTCGCCGTCCGTCAGCCGATCGATCTCGTAGAAGACCTGCCCGTGCGTCTGGCGGTGCCCGGCCAGCGCGAAGTTCCCCGCCTCGCCGGGCAGCTGCGTCTGCGGGTAGTGGCCGATGCCCACGGTGTTCAGGACGTCGAGTCCGACGCCGTGGCTCACCGGCCGCACGTAGTCCGCGTCGAAGCGCGGGATGTAGAGCAGCCCGAACGTGCCGTCTCCGCCCGCCGCGGCCGGCGGAGCGCCGAACTCGGCCCGGTCCGCCGCGGCCTGCTCCTCCGGCGAGAGCAGCACCTCCCCCGGCTCGGGCAGCGGCACAGCGGGCCCGAAGTCCTCGAGCAGGCGGCTCGTGGCCTGCCCCTGCTCCTCGGCCGCCTGCACATTGGTCCACCAGAGCTCCCACACCACGTAGAGCATCAGCACGGCGCCCACGGTGATGAGGAGCTCGCCGAGGACTCCGGCCACGCGGGCACCCGCCGACGGACTCCGGCGTCGGACTCGATCCGGCATGCATGCTCCTGTCGGGGCCCGGCCCGGGCGGGACCGGTTAGCTAGTATGGTGTAGCCAGATTACCGTTCCGCCACGACCCGCAGGAGTCCGCCGTGCCCGAGTCCAAGACGCGCCGGAAGGCCCGCCGCCAGGCCGACCCGGCGGCCGAGACGGAGCGCATGCCGCTGCCCCTCTGGTACAAGATCATCATGTTCGGCTCGATGATCCTGGGCCTGCTGTGGATCATCGTCTACTACGTGACGCAGAGCCTGTTCCCCATCATGTCGATCGGCGGCTGGAACATCGTCGTCGGCTTCGGCATCGCCATGGTCGGGTTCTTCATGACCACGCGCTGGCATGCCTGACCCCGCCCCCTCCCCCGACCGCACCGCGGACCGCCGGCCCTCCGCGACACCGCAGGCGGCCGGGACCCTGCCGTCCCCGCGCCGGCTCTACGGCACCGTCGCACTGGTCGAGGTGATCACCTGGGCGCTCCTGCTCATCGGCATGGCGTTCAAGTACACCGGCGTGACCGATGTGCTGGTCTCCGTCTTCGGGATGCTGCATGGCATCGCCACGGTCGCCTACGTGCTCACGAGCGTCTTCGTGTGGGTGAACGAGCGCTGGAGCCCCGGCGTCGGCCTGGTGGCCCTCGTGGCCGCCGTGATTCCGTTCGCGACCCTGCCCTTCGAGCGGTGGACGCTGCGCAGCGGGCGCCTCTCGACGGTGTGGCGGCTGGCCCCGGCCTCGGCCACCGGCGCGGCCGAGTCCCCGCGCGGCCCCGTCGAGCGACTTCAGGCCTGGTGCCTGGCCCGCCCGCTCACCGCGCTCGTCCTCGGCGTCCTCCTGGTGGCCACCATCACGGCAGCCCTCCTGGTGATCGGTCCGCCGATCCCTTCCGACTAGTGTCTATGCCCTGCGCGGCATCCACTACTGGAGGATGCCGCGCAGAGCATGGACCGGTGTGGTCTCCGGTTCAGGCCGGCTCGACGACCCTGCTGTACTCCACGCTGCGCCGGATGGGGCGGAAGCCGATGCGCTCGTACAGGCCGACGGCTCCGGTGGGACTGTCCGAGTCCACGCCCAGTTCGATCCGCTCGTAGCCGGCCGCCTTCGCCTGGCGGACGACGTCGGTGAGCAGCGTCGAGGCCAGCCCCCTCCCCCGAGCGCGTCGCCGAGTCCCGACGAGCGCCACGTAGATCTCCCCGGCCTCCCACTCCTCGCTGAGGACGTAGGCGTCCACGGGATCCCCTGCCTCCTCCGGGTCCAGGGCGAGCCGGCTGAACTCGGGCCGGAACGCGCTGCCGGCGACGAAGTGCTGCCACTTCTCCAGGCTGCCCGGTGTGAAGTTCCAGTGATCCCGGAAGGCGTCGAGATGCGCACGGTGCACCTGGGGGCTCAGCACGGGGTCGATGCGCACGGGGTCGGCGATCGCGGCAGGCGACTCGGGCGGCGTCCACGCCCCCAACTCGATCCGCATGTCCATGAAGTAGCGGGCCGCCGCATAGCCGTGCTCGCCGGCCAGCTCCTGGAATCCGGTGTTCGTGAGCGTGTTCCAGAGGTCGATCTGGACCGGTAGCCCCGGGTGCCGCTCCGCGGCGAGCCGGCGGACGCGCTGCTCCCCCGCGGCGAGGATCGCGCGGCCGAGCCCGCGGCCGCGGTAGTCCGGGTGCACTCCCCCGTCGAGATGGGCCTTGGCGACCCCGTCCTTGGCCACCTCGCGCACGCTGACGGTGGAGTAGGCGATCATGGCGCCGCCCTCCCACCAGGCGAGGGTGTCCAGCTCCGGATCCCTTCCCGGGATGGTCAGCACCTCGCCCATCTGCACGGCATTGGCCACCTCGCCGCTGTCGTCGTACGCGCCGACGAGGTTGTGCAGCACGGCCCACGCCTCGAGGTCATCGGTGGTGATCGGCCGAGGGGCCCCCGCGGGCTCGGCGGTCGTCGTCGCGCGCGCTTCGTCCCCGGCGGGGCCGGCGCCCTCGACGGGTGGAGATTCGACGGTCCGTGGCCCGTCCGGGCGAGGTGCGGTCATGACTCTGCTTCCTGCTGATCCGGAGCGTTGCGCCCGCCCGGAGAGTGATTGATGTTTCTCAACCGCTAGCCTACGCCGTCGGCTCCACCTGCGGAAGTCCCTCGGGCAACGACCTGAGGCTTCCTGAGCCCACAGTTGTGCACTCGAGTTTTCCACAGGTGGGGATAGAACTGTGGGAAAGTGTGTTCGATTCGCCGTGAGGACGGCCCTGAGGACGCCTTCTGATCACCGAATCACAGGCCTGTAACTTATTAACACTGTGGACAAGCCCTGTGGATACGGGCCGAGGACGCAGCGCCGCGTGCCCTGGCCTCGCCCGGACGAGGCGTCCCGAACCGCCGGAGCCGCCCGGCCGCGCCATATCAGCGCCTCTCCCCACCCGCGACTGCTGCCAGAGGCTCACGGTGGCGCTGACAGCTTCACAGGTGTGCACCACAGTTATCCACAGGTGGGGATAGATATGTGAATAATGACGCACTGCGGTGCCCTCGAGTCCTGAGAGGCCCGGGATGCCGGGCCTTCAGCCGAGAACAAGTGTGAAGTGCCGGGACCGAATGACACGCCTGTAAGTTATCGACACTGTGGAAAACAGCTGTGGACAAGAAGGGCACCCCACGCCGTGGCGTGGATGCGGCGCTCAGACCGCGTAGATCCGTTCCGGAACGGTGCCCGCACCCCAGAGGGTCAAGGCCGCGAGGATCAACGCCACGAGGACGAGCCCGGCGAGCTGAACGGCGTAGCGGCGCCGATGGCGCGCAGCGGCCGCCTCGACGGGGGAGAGGCCCGCCGGTGACATGGCCCGACGCCGCACGGAGAAGGTGAGCACGGACGCCACCGCCGCGCCCGTGAGGAGGCCGCCCAGGTGCGCCTGCCAGGACACGTTGAAGCCGGGGATGAACCCGATGACCAGGTTGATCCCGACGATGATCAGGATGGGCATGAAGTTGCCGCCGCGGGCGCGTGTGATGACGAGCAGGGCGCCGAACAACCCGAACACCGCACCGGATGCTCCGACGACGCCCTGGAGGGGATGATCGAGCAACAGCACGGCGACGGAGCCGCCGAGGCCGGAGAGCAGGTAGAGCGCGGCGAAGCGCAGACGGCCCAGCATGGGCTCGAGCACGCGGCCGATGATCCACAGCGCGTACATGTTGAACGCGATGTGCATCAGGAACCCCTGGGAGTGGAGGAACGTCGACGTGATCATGCGCCACGGCTCGTTCAGGACGTAGACGCCCGCCCAGAGCAGACGGTCCGCGAGCGTGGGCACGGCCCACTGGGCGAGGAACGTGAGCACGCAGAGGGCGATCACGGTGTACGTGACCAGCGGCCGGCCATCATTCGGGCGCGCGCCGAACGCGGTCCTGGCCACGGGGGCCGTGCGGTTGGACTCCCGGATGCAGTCGACGCACTGCACACCCACCGGCGCGGGCCGCTGGCACTCCGCGCAGGCGGGACGCCCGCAGCGCTGGCAGCGGACGTAGCTCGGACGATCCGGGTGCCGGGGGCAGACGGGAGCCCCCGATCCCTGGCGGTCGGCCGGTCCTGCGGGGTCTCGGGGCGGGTCGTTCGGCAGTCCGTAGGACATGGGTTCCACTCTCTGGTCCAGTGATTCTGTGCTGCGTCTGGTTCTGGCCCGCTCCTGGCGGGCGATTAACGAGCGCCGGTCCCGTGCGATGGCTCGCGACGGGACCGGTCGGCCGGGAAGCGCGTCCGCCCGCCGTGTCCGGGGAGGCCCGGCCGGGCGGGGCGGTCGCGCACCGTGGATGCTCTAGGCGGCGACGACGTCGATGCTCTCGATGACGACGTCCTCGCGCGGCTTGTCACGGCCGTCGGTGGAGACGCGGTTCAGCTTGTCGACGACGGCGCGGGAGGCCTCGTCGACGACCTCGCCGAAGATGGTGTGCTTGCCCTGCAGCCACGTGGTGGGGATGGTGGTGATGAAGAACTGCGATCCGTTGGTGCCGGGGCCGGCGTTGGCCATCGCCAGCTTGTACGGGGCGGTGAAGTCCAGCTCCGGATGGATCTCGTCGTCGAACTGGTAGCCGGGGCCGCCGAAGCCCTTGCCGAGCGGGTCGCCGCCCTGGATCATGAAGTCCGCGATGATGCGGTGGAAGATGGTGCCGTTGTAGAGCGGGGTGCCGGTCTTCTTCTCGCCGGTCTCCGGGTGCGTCCACTCGCGCTCGCCCGTGGCCAGGCCGACGAAGTTGTCGACCGTCTTGGGGGCGTGGTTGCCGAAGAGGTCGACCTGGATGTCGCCCTCGTTGGTGTGGATGGTTGCCTTGTGCGTGGGGATAGCAGTCATACCGCCATTCTTCCACGGGCCTCCCGCGCTGCGGGGGCCCGGATCTGGGAGTCTCCTACGCGGTGAGTGAAAATCCCGGGGACGCCTCTGGCAGTGTCCTGAGAATCGTGGTCCGGCCCGGGCGTACGGCGTAGGCTGGGGCCAGAACCGCAAGCACTTCGGGAGGAAACCTGTGAAGAAGACAGAACGAGTGACCCGTGAGTTGGGCGATTCCGTCACGCATACGGTCGATGGCGCGCGCGAGTGGGCTGCACCGCGCGTCGACGCGGCGGTGAACTGGGCCGCCCCGCGGATCGAGCGGGGCATCGAGGTCGCCTCGCCGAAGCTCCAGGCGGGCATCGCCCGCGCCGCCGTCGAGCTGTCCGACGGCGTGGCGAAGGTGACGCCGAAGCTCCAGGACTCGATCCAGCAGGCCGCACCGAAGATCTCCCGCTTCGTCGACGAGACCTCCCCGAAGCTCCAGCGCACGCTGGACAAGGCGACGCCGGCCTTGCACAACGCCCGTGACGCCGTCGTCGGCAGCTACCTCCCCGCCGCCAGCTCCAAGCTCGGCGAGGCGGCCGATTTCACGGCCCACAAGCTCGAGCACCTGAAGGTCGCCGCGCCCCTGCAGGAGGCCGTCGCCACGGTGACCAAGGACAAGAAGTCCCTGAAGAAGGCCCGCAAGGCCGCCGCGTCCGCCGCCCGGCAGGCCGCCAAGGACCTGAAGAAGTCGAAGAAGCGCCGGGGCAAGGGCTTCATCGTGTTCCTCGTGGTCGCTGCGGCCGTCGCCGCGGGCGTCGCCGCCTGGCGCGCGTCCAAGCCGGTCGAGGACCCCTGGAAGACCCCCAGCCCGGTGGATCCGGCCCCGGTCCCGGCCGACTCCGTGGAGGAGTCGCCCGTGCGCGAGGCCGCTGACAAGGCGGTCGGCGAGACCGAGGCCGCCGTCGAAGAGGTCCGCGACGTCCTCAAGGGCGACAACAGCAAGTAGGCCGCACACCGGCCGACAGGGCAGGTGGCGGACGGGAGACCGTCCGGCACCTGCCCTTCTGCTGTCTTGGGTAGATTGTCCCTGTGAGCTGCGGACCGAGCGTTTCGATCATCATCCCGGCCTACAACGAGGAGCGCATCATCCGGCGCTGCGTCTCGGCGGCGCTGGAGCAGACCGTCCCCGCCGACGAGGTCATCGTCGTCGACAACCGTTCCACCGACGGCACCCGGGCGATCGTCGAGCAGCTGATGGCCGAACGCCCGCAGGGGACCCTGCGCCTGCTCCGGCAGGACACGGAGCAGGGCCTGGTGCCGACGCGCAATGCCGGCCTGGATGCGGCCACGGGCGACATCCTCGGCCGCATCGACGCAGACTCCATCCTGGAGCCGGACTGGGTCGAGCGCGTGGTCTCCGGCTTCGCGGATCCGGAGGTCATGGGCGTCACGGGCCCCGTCCACTACTACGACATGCCGCTCCGCCGGCTCGGGCTGAAGGCCGACGACAGCCTCCGCCGCTTCGCCCTGCGGGCGGCCTCCGGCCGGTACCACTTCCTCTTCGGCTCCAACATGGCACTGCGGGCATCGGCCTGGGCGGTCCTCCGCCGGGAGGCGTGCCGGGACGAGGACGACGAGCTGCACGAGGACATCGACCTGTCAGTGCACATGGCCCAGCGGGGGATGCTCGTCCGCTACGTCCCCGAGCTGGTCGCCGGCATGTCCGCACGTCGGCTCGACGACTCGCCACGCGCCTACCGTTCCTATGTGGACCGTTTCGAGCGCACCTACCGGGCCCACAGCGTCCGCGAGCCGGTGCTGCGGATCCCGATGGTGATCTTCCTGTCCATCTACTTCCCGGCCAAGCTCATCCGCCTGCTCCACACGGCCCAGGGGGCGGGGGAGCGGTCGGCCTCGAAGGGCTGAAGCACTCGGGCGACGGGCCTGCCGGCACGGGGACGGACGGTGGCGGCCGGGGGAGCGAACCGTCCCGGAAACGAAGAGATCCCCGGTCCAGATGGACCGGGGATCTCCCGATGGTGGAGGCAAGGGGACTCGAACCCCTAACCCTCTGCTTGCAAAGCAGATGCGCTACCAATTGCGCCATGCCCCCGTGCGGGTCAGTCTACGCGATCAGTCGCCTGATCCCAGACCTTCTTCTCTGCTTCCGACTCGCGCCACTTCTTGAACGCGAGAGCACCGGCGGCCGCTGCGACGAGAACGAGGATCCGTCTCATGCTCACTCCTGCCGGTGGGGATTGCGTGGGCGTACCAGGACTTGAACCTGGGACCTCTTCGTTATCAGCGAAGCGCTCTAACCGCCTGAGCTATACGCCCCCAATGGCCGCTTGGACCGAGATAAAACTTTACAACATGGATTTGCAGTCCAACAAATCGTGCCCCGCCGGTGTGGGGAACGTTACCGGCGGGGCACCATCCTTGCAGGTCAGTCGTCGGTCAGCGTCACGCCGATACCGCCGACGAGCGACGAGGAGATGTTGTACAGGACGGAGGCGAGCGTCGAGATCGCCGTGATCAGCACGACGTTCACGACGGCGACGATCGTCGCGAAGGCGGCGACCTGGCCCAGCGACGCGAAGTCCGCGAGGCTGAAGCTGGACTCCGAGCCGGCGATCTCTGCGAGCAGGCTGTTGACGCTGTCGAAGACGCCGGTGAGGTCCAGGACCGTCCACAGCACGACGGCGGCGACGACCGTCACGATGCCGAGCGCGACGGACAGGAGGAAGGACAGCTTCAGCACCGACCACGGGTCGACGCGGCTGACCAGCAGACGTGCCTTGCGGACTTTCGCCTTGGGCGCCGGGCGCACGAGCTTCTGCTGGCCGGCGCCCTGCTGACCGGGCTGCCCGGCGGGCCGCTGGCCCGCCGGCTGGGCCGGACGCTGCTGGCCTGGGCGCTGCTGGCCCGGACGCTGGCCCGACTGGGGGGCGGGACGCTGCCCGCTCTTGGCAGCGCCCGCGCTCCCGGGGCCCGCATTCGCTGCGCCGGACTTGGGGGCAGCCGACTTCGGTGCAGGCGAGGAGCTCTGGGCCGGCCCGGGCCGGCCGGAGCCGGCCTGCTTGCCGGCCGCCGGCTCCTTGGTCCCGGACGCAAGCCGCTTCGCGGCCGCGCCGCTGGCCGTCTTCTGGTCTCCGGACGTGCGTGGAGCCTGGCTACCTTCGGGCCGGGCCGAGCCCGGGCGCGGGGTGTTGGGGGTGCTCACGCATTACCTCCGTCAATCTCTGCTGCTTCGCTCGCGGAGTCGGGCGCATCTGCCGTGCCCGCGTCTGCCGCGGCCTCCGGCGCCTCCCGGGGGGCGTCGTCGTTCTGCGCTGCGTCGTCGTTCAATTCCGGGTCCAACGGTACTTCATCATCCCCGGAGACTCCTGAGAGGCCACGCTCGGTATTCCGGGCCACGGCGATGATCCGGTCCTTCTTGTCCGGCTTCGCGAAGATGACGCCCATGGTGTCCCGACCCTTGGCGGGGATCTGGTCCACGCGGGAGCGCACGACCTTGCCGCTCTCCATGACCACCAGCACCTCGTCGTCCTCGTTCACGACGACGGCCCCGACCAGGTTGCCGCGCTCGTCTGCCTGCTTGGAGACCTTGATGCCGAGTCCGCCGCGTCCCTGGACCCGGTACTCGTCCATGCGGGTGCGCTTCGCGTAGCCGCCCTCGGTGACTACCAGGGAGTAGGAGTCGTCGGTGACGACGTCGGCGTTCAGGAGCTCGTCCTCCTCGCGGAACTTCATGCCCGTCACGCCGGACGTGTTGCGGCCCATGGGGCGCAGCGCGTCGTCGGTGGCGGTGAAGCGCAGGGACTGGCCCTTGCGCGAGACGAGCATGAGGTCGTCGGTCTCCGCGACCAGGCGGGCGGCGACCAGCTCGTCGCCGTCGCGAAGGTTGATCGCGATGAGCCCGTTCGAGCGGTTGGTGTCATAGTCCGCCAGCCGGGTCTTCTTGACGAGGCCGCGCTTCGTGGCGAGCACCAGGTACGGCGCCTGCTCGTAGGACTTCAGCTCCATGACCTGGGCGATCGTCTCGTCCGGCTGGAAGGCCATGAGGTTCGCGACGTGCTGGCCCTTGGCGTCGCGCCCGCCCTCGGCGAGCTCGTAGCCCTTCGCCCGGTACACGCGGCCGTGGTTCGTGAAGAACAGCAGCCAGTTGTGCGTGGTGGTGACGAAGAAGTGCTCCACGACGTCGTCCCCGCGCAGGTTGGCGCCCTTGATGCCCTTGCCCCCGCGGTTCTGGGACCGGTACTGGTCGATCCGGGTGCGCTTGACGTAGCCGCCGCGGGTGATGGTGACGACCATCTCCTCCTCGGGGATCAGGTCCTCCATCGACATGTCGCCGTCGAAGCCCATGAGGATCTTGGTCCGGCGGTCGTCGCCGTACTTCTCGGAGATCTCCGCGAGCTCCTCGGAGATGATCGAGCGCTGGCGGGCCGGGTCCTCGATGATCGACTTGTAGTCGGCGATCTTCAGCTCCAGCTCGGCGTGCTCGTCCTGGATCTTCTGCCGCTCGAGCGCCGCCAGGCGACGCAGCTGCATGTCGAGGATGGCCTGCGCCTGCAGGTCGTCCAGGCCCAGTAGCTCGCGCAGGCCCTCGCGGGCGTCGTCGGCGGTGGGGGAGCGCCGGATGAGCGCGATGACCTCGTCGAGGGCATCGAGCGCCTTGAGCAGGCCGCGCAGGATGTGTGCGCGCTCCTCCGCCTTGCGCAGCCGGTACTTGGTGCGCCGGACGATGACCTCGACCTGGTGCGCCACCCAGTGGCGGATGAAGGCGTCGATCGAGAGGGTCCGCGGCACGCCGTCGACGATCGCGAGCATGTTCGCGGAGAAGTTCGTCTGCAGGTCGGTGTGCTTGTAGAGGTTGTTCAGCACCACCTTGGCCACGGCGTCGCGCTTGAGCACCACCACCAGACGCTGGCCGGTGCGGCCGGAGGTCTCGTCGCGGAGGTCGGCGATGCCGGCGATCTTGCCGTCCTTGACCAGCTCGGCGATCTTGATCGCGAGATTGTCCGGGTTGGCCTGGTAGGGCAGCTCGGTGATGACCAGGCAGGTGCGGCCCTGGAGCTCCTCGACGCTGACGACGGCGCGCATGGTGATGGAGCCGCGGCCGGTCCGGTAGGCGTCCTCGATGCCCTTGTGCCCGAGGATCGTCGCGCCGGTCGGGAAGTCGGGTCCCTTGACGCGGCGGATGAGCTCCTCGAGCAGCTCCTCGCGGGAGGCCTCCGGGTTCTTCAGGTACCACTGGACGCCGTCGGCGACCTCGCGCAGGTTGTGCGGCGGGATGTTCGTGGCCATGCCGACGGCGATGCCCGAGGAGCCGTTGACCAGCAGGTTCGGGAAGCGGGCCGGGAGGATGGTCGGCTCGAGGTTCTTGCCGTCGTAGTTCGGCTGCATATCGACGGTCTCCTCGTCGATATCGCGCACCATCTCCATGGCCAGCGGGGCCATCTTGGTCTCGGTGTACCGCTGCGCGGCCGCGCCGTCGTTGCCGGGGGAGCCGAAGTTGCCCTGGCCGAGGGCCAGCGGGTACCGCATGACCCAGTCCTGGATCAGGCGGACCAGGGCGTCGTAGATCGCGGTGTCGCCGTGCGGGTGGTACTGGCCCATGACCTCGCCGACCACGCGGGCGCACTTGTTGTACGAGCGCTCGGGGCGGTAGCCGCCGTCGAACATCGCGTACAGGACGCGGCGGTGCACGGGCTTCAGGCCGTCGCGGACGTCCGGCAGGGCACGGCCCACGATGACCGCCATGGCGTAGTCCAGGTAGGACCGCTGCATCTCGGTCTGCAGGTCGACCGGTTCGATCCGGTCCATCTCCGCCTCGGTCACGGGCGCGGGCGCCACGACGGCGCCGGTGTGCTCGGCGTCCTCGTTCACGTCGCCGGGCAGGTTTTCGGGGGTCTCGTCACTCATCGAGCATTTCCTCTAAGTCGGTTGCGCATCCGCGCAGAACAGGATCTGACGTGGGGTTCCGGATCAGATGTCCAGGAAGCGCACGTCCTTGGCGTTCTGCTGGATGAAGTTGCGGCGGGACTCGACGTCCTCGCCCATCAGGACGGAGAAGATCTGGTCCGCTGCGGCCGCGTCCTCCATGGTGACCTGCTGCAGCGTGCGGTGGGCCGGGTCCATGGTGGTGTCCCACAGCTCGGCGTAGTCCATCTCGCCGAGGCCCTTGTAGCGCTGGATGCCGTTGTCCTTGGGCAGGCGCTTGTTGGCGGCCTGGCCCTCGCGGAGCTTGGCGTCGCGCTCGGCGTCGGTGAAGACGTAGTCGTGCGGGGCGTTGGACCACTTGATCCGGTACAGCGGCGGCATCGCGAGGAACACGTAGCCGTGCTCGATCAGCGGGCGCATGTACCGGAACAGGAGCGTCAGCAGCAGCGTGGTGATGTGCTGGCCGTCGACGTCGGCATCGGCCATGAGGACGATCTTGTGGTAGCGGAGCTTGGCCATGTCGAACTCTTCGCCGATGCCCGTGCCGAAGGCCGTGATCATCGCCTGGACCTCGGTGTTGCCCAGCGCCCGGTCCAGGCGGGCGCGCTCCACGTTCAGGATCTTGCCGCGCAGCGGCAGGATGGCCTGGGTGCGCGGGTCGCGGCCGCGCTTGGCGGAGCCGCCGGCCGAGTCGCCCTCGACGATGTAGACCTCGCACTCGGCCGGGTTCTTCGACGAGCAGTCGGAGAGCTTGCCCGGCATGCCGAAGGTCTCGAGCGGGGACTTGCGGCGGGCCGTGTCCCGGGCCTTGCGCGCGGCCAGGCGCGCCTGCGCGGCGAGCAGGCCCTTGCGGACGATGTCGCGCGCCGTGTTCGGGTTGCGCTCCAGCCAGTCGCCGAGCTCCTCGTTGACGACGCCCTGCACGAAGCCCTTCGCCAGGGAGTTGCCGAGCTTCGTCTTGGTCTGTCCCTCGAACTGCGGCTCGCCGAGCTTGACGGAGATGACGGCCGTGAGGCCCTCGCGGATGTCGTCGCCCGTGAGGTTCTCGTCCTTCTCCTTGAGCAGCCCCTTGTCACGGGCGTACCGGTTGATCAGGGACGTCAGCGCGGCCCGGAAGCCCTCCTCGTGCGTGCCGCCCTCGTGCGTGTTGATCGCGTTCGCGTACGTGTGGACCGACTCCGAGTAGGCGGTGGTCCACTGCATGGCGATCTCCGCCGAGATCATGCGCTCGGTGTCCTCCGTCTCGAAGGCGATGACGTCCGGGTGGACCATCTCGACCTTCTTGGAGGCATTGAGGTACTTCACATAGTCGAGCAGACCGTCCTTGTAGAGGTAGTCCACCACGCGGTGCTTCGGGGCGCGGTCCTCGGCGGCCGTCTCCTCGCCGTTCGCGGCGGCCTCGCCGGCGCCGTCCGGGTCCGTGACGTCGTCGTCCGTGTCCGCGAGCGTGCGCTCGTCGGTGAGCGTGATGCGCAGGCCCTTGTTCAGGAACGCCATCTGCTGGAAGCGGGCCCGGAGCGTCTCGAAGTCGAACTCGGTGCTCTCGAAGATCTCGGGGTCCGGGTAGAACGTCTGCGTGGTGCCGGTGGTGCTGGTCTCCTCGCCCTTCGACAGCTCGCCCTGGGGGACGCCGCCGTCGGCGAAGGACATCCGCCATACGTGCCCCTGGCGGCGGACCTCCGTGTTCACCAGCCGCGAGAGCGCGTTGACCACCGAGATTCCGACGCCGTGCAGGCCGCCGGAGACGGCGTAGCCGCCGCCGCCGAACTTGCCGCCGGCATGGAGGATCGTCATGACGACCTCGACGGTCGGCTTCCCCTCCGTGGGGTGGATGTCCACCGGGATACCGCGGCCGTTGTCCTCGACGCGGACCCCGCCGTCCTGCTGCAGCGTGATCTTGATGTGGTCGCAGTGGCCGGCCATGGCCTCGTCGACGGAGTTGTCCACGACCTCGTAGACGAGGTGGTGCAGGCCGCGCATGCCGGTGGAGCCGATGTACATGCCCGGGCGCTTGCGGACCGCCTCCAGCCCCTCGAGCACCGTGATGGCGCTGGCGCCGTAGTCGTTGGTCACGCGCCCGCTCTTCTCCGCAGGCGTATTCGTGTTCGGGTACTCCGCAGCGGCCTCGACGGCTGACGACGCCTCGGCGCCGGACGCAGCTCCCCCTGGTGCGCCCTCCGTCGGTTCGGTCGGCTGGTTGTGCTCAGTATCCACAGGCGCTGCAGACTCCTCGGGTGTAGGGAAGCTTACCCATGGATTCTACCGCCTGCCCCGCGTTTTCGGTGCCGTTTGGATCACCTCTATGGCCTGAAAGGGCAAAAAGTGCCCCCAGAACGCTTTGGGACCCCCCGCATGTGGCCGGGTACTGAGAGGACCCCGCTGCGCTCCTAGCGGCCATAGCTTCGATTTGCACCGCGACCCGGGGGCGGCAGGTTACCCGTAGGTATCGCGGGGGCCGCGGCCCTCGACCGTCCGCCGGCCCCTCCTCCAGCTCGGCGCCAGCGGACCCAGCACCTCGATCCGCGTCACGATGCCGGGGCCGAGCTTCTCGTCGAACGACTTCAGGATGCTGTGGCTCAGCAGCCGCATCTGGGTCGCCCAGCTGCTCGAGTCGCACCGGACCACCACCGTGGTGCCCTCGAAGCTCTCCGGCTTGCAGTGCGTGGCGACCTGGGGGCCGACGAGCTCGGCCCAGCGGGACATCACGGACCCCACCGCGACGGGCGACGTCCAGCCGCGGTTCCGCACCAGCCGGCCCAGGACCGAGCCCAGTTCCTGGGGGTCGCGGCCGTCGTCGTACATCGCCGACTCCGTGCGCTTGCTCCGCTTGGCGCGGGCGGCGGCCTGCCGTTCCGCCATGGCGGCGGCCCGCTTGGCATCGATCCGGGCCTCGCCGCGGTTCTCCGCCATCATGCGCATCCGGTTCAGGGTCGCGTGGGCGGCGTCGAACGTCTGGCCGCGATCGGGCCCGGCCCCGGCGGGGGACTGGCCGCCGGCGGCCTCGCCGCCCCCTCCGTCCTGCTGCTCGTCCCGGTCGCGGTTCATGGTCCCGACCCGTCCTCCGGCTCGATCCGTTCCTCGGTCCGCCCCCCGCTGGAATCGGACGTCGACGCCTCCCGCGGCACGGCCTGCGCCGCCGGGGCGTCCCCGGCTTCGCGCAGGACGGCACCGGGCGTGACCCGCAGGACGCGGCCGCCCAGGCCGGCGGGCACGTCGGCGTCGACGGCTGCGGTGACGATGACCTGCTCGGCACCGGTCACGACCTTCGCGAGCCGGTCGCGCCGGGAGGCATCGAGCTCGGCGAACACGTCGTCCAGGATCAGGACCGGGCCGGCGCCGGGCCGCGGATCGTCGTCGAGCATGGCTTGGTAGGACGCCAGGCGCAGGGACAGCGCGAGCGACCACGTCTCCCCGTGCGAGGCGAATCCCTTGGCGGGCGCGTCGCCGAGCGTGAGGAGCAGGTCGTCGCGGTGCGGGCCCACCAACGTCATGCCGCGCTCGACCTCCTTCGGCCGCTTGGCGACGAGGCTCTGCCGCAGGCGCTCCTCCAGCTCGTCGGCGCCGAGCGCGGAGAGTCCCTCGGTCGCCTCCCGGCCCGGGTCCGGTTGAGCGCTCGACGGGCTGCCCGGTACCTCGTCGTCGTCCTCCAGGTCCTGGACCATGGTGGAGCGGTAGGTTGCCGAGACCGCCTTGGTGCCGTCGGTGAGGGACGCGTAGGCGGAGCTCAGGGGGGCGGAGATCTGGGCGAGGACGTCGAACCGGCCGCGGAGCACGCGTGCACCGGCCTGCGCCAGGTGGTGGTCCCACACATCGAGCGTCGCCTCGTGCTGGCTGGTCAGCCGACCGGCGGCACGGGCCGATTTCAACAGCGCGTTGCGCTGCTTGAGCACCCGCTCGTAGTCGCTGCGCGTCGCGGCCTGGTGCGGCTGCAGCACCACGAGCAGGTCGTCGAGGAAGCGCCGCCTGCTGGACGGATCGCCCTTCACGAGCGCGAGGTCCTCGGGGGCGAAGAGGACGGTGCGCAGGATCCCCAGCACATCGCGGGCGCGGACCGGGTTGGCGCGATTGATCCGGGCCCGGTTCGATCGGCCGTTCGTGATCTCCAGCTCGATGGCCGTCGCCTGGTTGTTCCGGACGACCTGGGCGCGGACGATCGCGCGGTCGGCGCCGAAGCGGAGCAGCGAGGCATCGGAGGTGACCCGGTGGGAGCCGAGCGTGGCCAGATAGCCCATGGCCTCGGCGATATTGGTCTTGCCGACGCCGTTGGAACCGACCAGGACCGTGGTCCCGGGCGCCAGCTCGAGGTCCAGGTGCGGGTAGCTCCGGAAGTCCGTCAGCGACAGGTGTGAGATGTACACGCGGCGTCGCTACGGGTCAATCGTTCGGCAGACGCACCGGCATGACGAGGTACCGGTAGGCGTCCGAGTCCTCGCCCTCGAGCGAGTCCTGCGCCGTGATCATCGCCGGTTTGGGGGCGGAGGTGAAGGAGAACCGGACGAATTCGCTGTTGAACGCGTTCAGGCCCTCGCTGAGGTAGGCGGGGTTGAAGGCGACAGTGATGTCCTCGCCGTCCAGATGGGCCTCGATGGTCTCCTCCGCCTTGGCGTCCTCGCCCGTGCCGGCGTCCAGGGACACCTGCCCCTGGGTGAAGGCGAGCCGGACGGGGGTGTTCCGCTCGGCGACCACCGAGACACGGCGGACGACCTCGACGAGGGCGGAGGTGCTCACGGTGGCATGGATCGGCGTGTTCTCGGGGAACAGCGAGCGGATCTTCGGGTAGTCGCCGTCGACCAGGAGCGAGGTGGTGCGTCGGCTGCCGCTCTCGAACCCGATGAGGTCTCCGTTGGCGGCCAGGGCGATCTTCAGCTCTCCGCCGCTGGCGAGGGTCCGCGCCACCTCGTTGAGGGTCTTGGCCTTGACCAGCGCCGAGGTCGAGACGCCGGGCGTGAGCGGACGCCAGCTGACCTCGCGCATCGCCAGGCGGTAGCGATCGGTGGCGAGGAAGGTGATCAGGTCGTCCTCGATCTCCATCTTCACACCGGTGAGGACGGGCAGCGTGTCGTCCTTCGAGGCGGCGACGACCACCTGGCTGATGGCCGAGGCGAAGGCCTCGCCGTCGACGACTCCGGAGACCTCCGGGAGTGCCGGGAGGTCCGGGTACTCGGAGACCGGCATGGTCGGGACGTGGAACCGGCTGCGCCCGCAGGAGACGTTGACCTTCGACCCCTCGGTCTCGAGCGTGGCCCGGGCCTGGGGGAGGCTGCGGGTGATCTCGGCGAGGAGCTTGCCGGAGACGAGGGTGGTTCCCTCCTCCTCCACGTCGGCGGCGATCTCGATGCGGGCGGAGACCTCGTAGTCGAACCCGGCGAGGGTGACCGTTCCGTTTTCCGCCGTCATGAGGATTCCGGCGAGCACTGGCGACGGAGGGCGCTGGGACAGGGAGCGAGCAGTCCAGGAGACAGCCTCTGCCAGGACGTCTCTCTCAACACTGAACTTCACTGAACGCTCCGCCTTTCACAGCCACCGACATCGAACTACGCGTGCAAGCTTAGCCCGAAGCGCGAAGCGAAAGATACGACTCCCCGGGTCGCCTCCCTGAGGCCTTCGCTCGTCGTCGGAGGTCCGGTGTTCGGGATCGGGGACTTGTTATCTGGGAGTCTTCATTCAAGGGATAGGAGTGTTAATAACCGGTGTGGAAACTGTGGATAACTGCCCTCCACTGCGGCGTCCCGGGCTTTAAGGCTGTTCACAAGCTGTGGGCTCGGGGACCCCTTCGCAGGGACGACCGGTGGACGGGGATCCGCGTGATTTCCGGCCTCCACAGGAGACCCTGTGGTTATCCGCAGACTCGGGCCCCGGTCCACTTAACTGTCCACAGAGTTGTCCACAGCTGTGGTTTTCGCTGTCTCAGCCGCGGCGCTGCTGCTGCTTGATCCGGTTCGTCAGCTCGGTGACCTGGTTGAACACGGAACGGCGCTCGGCCATCAGCTCGCGGATCTTGCGGTCGGCATGGATCACCGTGGTGTGATCGCGGCCGCCGAGGACGGCGCCGATCTTGGGCAGTGACATGTCCGTCAGCTCGCGGAGCAGGTACATGGCGATCTGCCGCGCCGTCACCAGGGTCCGTGTGCGGGACTTGCTGTTGAGCTCCTCGATGGTGAGGCTGAAGTACTCCGCCGTCTGCGCGATGATCGCCTGCGGCGTGATCTCCTGCGCGTCCTCATCCGTGATGAGGTCCTTGAGGACTGTCTCCGCCAGGGCCATGTCGACCGCCTGGTTGTTGAGGGAGGCGAACGCCGTCACGCGGATCAGGGCGCCTTCGAGCTCGCGGATGTTGGTGGAGATCTTCGACGCGATGTACTCCATCACGTCGTCGGGAGCGAGCAGCCCCTCCGCCTCCGCCTTCTTCCGGAGGATCGCGATGCGGGTCTCCAGCTCCGGCGGCTGGATGTCGGTGATCAGGCCCCACTCGAACCGGGAGCGCATGCGGTCCTCGAACCCGGCGAGCTGCTTCGGCGGCAGGTCGGAGGTGATGACCACCTGCTTGGTGTCGTTGTACAGCGCGTTGAACGTGTGGAAGAACTCCTCCTGCGTCGCATCCTTGTTCGCCAGGAACTGGATGTCGTCGATCAGCAGGATGTCGACGTTGCGGTACGTCTGCTTGAAGCTCGTTCCCTCGTCGTCGCGGATGGAGTTGATGAAGTCATTGGTGAACTCCTCCGAGTTCACGTACCGCACGCGGATCCCGTTGAACAGGTGCCGGGCGTAGTGGCCGATCGCATGCAGCAGGTGCGTCTTGCCCAGCCCCGAGTCGCCGTAGATGAACAGCGGGTTGTACGCCTTGGCCGGCCCCTCGGCCACCGCCGCGGCCGCCGCGTGGGCGAACCGGTTGGAGGCGCCGATCACGAACGTGTCGAAGATGTACTTGGGATTCAGCCGGCCCATCTCCTGGGAGTTCGACGGCGGCGTCGGCACCGGAGTCGGACCCGTGCGGGGCCGCGAGCCCTCGGCGCGGTACTCGGCGACGTTCTGCAGGACCCGGTTCTGATCCGCTGCGTTGGCGATGCCGCGGTTCGCCTCCGGTGCCTCCGGCGCGCGTACCGGCTCCGGCTCGGGATCGCGCTGCTCCCGCAGCGACGAGTCGACGCTGAACGCGCAGCGGATGTCGGCCTCGAAGACCTGGCGGAGCGCGCTCGAGAGCGGCTCCGAGAGCTGGGTCTGCAGCACGTCGCGCGTGAGGTCGTCCGGGACCGCCACCAGGAGCGTGGTGTCGATCAGACCCTGCGGCTGCGCGAAGGTCACGAACGCGCGCTGGCGCGGGCTGACCCGGTCGTTCTGCTCCATGAGGTAGACGACCTGACGCCACTGCGAGCCGAGATCATTGGAGGCGTCCGAAGTCACGTGCCTGGATTCCCTTCGAGAAGTGCGTGCTGGCAGGGTGGCGGGGCGCCACCCGTCCGGCGCAGGTCGTGCTCGGGCCGGAGCCCCCACTGTAGTCGATATCCACAGTCTTATTCACAGCCGTGGATAACTCTTGAGGTCGCTGGCTCATCGTCGGACCGGACGCCGATGACGACTTACACGCCTGTGATTCCGCGAGCTGCCAGCCTTTCCACAGAATCCACACCCGGTGTGGACCAGCTGTGGATAACTTGCCGGCGTCCACACCTGTGGACTGCGGATTCACACGCTGTGGAGTGCCGCCCGCCCCGACTCCATTTGACGGGTCCGCCGAACGTCCCCTATCGTTGTTTAGTCCTGTGTGTCCGCTTTTGGTGGATTCTCATGCCCACGCTCACGGCGGGGAGGACCGGGGGAACCCCGGCCATCCGCCGCCACAGTGCGGCAGAGAACCAGAGAAGCGGCACCGAATACGAGCGTCAGCCTGTTCTTCCCCCTGTAGCAACGGGTTAAGGCGCATCAAATGATCGTCTTGGAGTTACTACTGTGAGCAAGCGGACTTTTCAGCCGAATAACCGCCGTCGTGCCAAGAAGCACGGCTTCCGTCTTCGTATGCGCACCCGCGCCGGCCGCGCCATCCTGGCTGCCCGCCGTGGCAAGGGCCGCAGCGACCTCGCCGCCTAAATCCGAGCAGTCCGTGCTCGTACACCGATAGAACCGGACAGGTCGACAGCCATGTTGCCGAAGGTTCATCGTGTGCGCACCGCGACGGATTTCTCCACCACCGTACGTTCCGGTGCCCGCTCTGGGCGCCGGAACGTCGTGCTATATGCGGCCCTCCACGATGGTGCCACTCGATTCGGCTTCATCGTCTCGAAGGCGGTGGGGAACGCCGTCGCGCGCAACCTCGTGAAGCGGAGGCTGCGCGCGATCGCGGCCGAACTCCTGCGCGAGTACCCGGACGGGTACGACGTCGTGGTCCGGGCCCTGCCGCCCGCGACCGACGCCCCGTGGACGGAGCTGCGCGACGGCGTCCGCTCGGCCATGCGCTCGGGTGCGAAGTCGGCCGTCAGGAGAGCCCCCGGTGCCGAGCACCGCGAGGCGCCCGCCGTCGAGCGAGCTGCCGGTGAGTGAGGAGCGGACGACGCCGGGCGTCGTCGTACCCGAATCCGGCCGGGGACCGCTGGCGGTCCTGCTGGACGTGCCGCGGCTGACGCTGATCGGCCTGCTCAAGACCTACCGCGCCGTGATCTCCCCGGTCTACGGCGACGTGTGCAAGTACTTCCCCAGCTGCTCGGCCTATGCGCTCGAGGCGGTGACCGTCCACGGGGCGGCGCGGGGAACCTACCTGGCGGGGCGGCGCATCATCCGGTGCAACCCGTTCAGCCACGGCGGAATCGACCACGTGCCCGCCGGCCGCCGGATTTGGCCGGAGGGCCGCACCCCCAAGATCATGGTGTTGAATCATCCACCGATTCCCGCCGACGATGAAGATGACGCCGCGAGCGCGGCACGAGGAGCTTGAGAGTAATGGGATTCTTCGACACGATCCTGTGGCCGTTCCGTATGGCCGTTTCCTGGGTCCTGCGTGTCTGCCACGAGGGCCTGGGCTTCCTGGGCCTCGACCCGCAGTCGGGCTGGAACTGGGCGCTCTCGATCGTGCTCCTGGTGATCGTCATCCGCTCCGCGCTGATCCCCGTCTTCGTGAAGCAGATCAAGGCCCAGCGCGCCATGCAGGCCCTCCAGCCGGAGCTGCGCAAGCTGCAGGCCAAGTACAAGGGCAAGAAGGACCAGCTCTCGCAGCAGGCGATGATCGCCGAGCAGCGCGAGCTTTTCAAGAAGCACAAGACGAACCCGCTCTCGTCCTGTCTGCCGCTGCTGATCCAGATGCCGTTCTTCTTCGCGTTGTTCACGGTGCTGAACAACGCTCACCTCGCCTCCGACGCCGGTGAGGGCATCGGCGCGCTAACCCCGGAGCAGACGCACAACTTCGCCGTGTCCGAGATCTTCGGCGCGGGCCTCTCCGACACGTTCCTGGGCACCTTCAACTCCGGGGAGCCCCAGGTCCAGGTCATCGTCCTGTCGGTGCTCATGATCATCGCCATGGTGGCGTCGCAGTTCATCACGCAGCGCCAGATCATGACGAAGAACATGACCAAGGAGGCCCTCGAGGGCCCCTTCATGCAGCAGCAGAAGATGATGCTCTACATCCTGCCGCTCGTCTTCGGCATCGGCGGCATCAACTTCCCCATCGGTGTCCTCATCTACTGGACCGCCACCAACGTGTGGACGCTGGCCCAGCAGTACTACATCATCCGTCGCAACCCGACGCCCGGCTCCCAGGCCGAGCGCGAGCTCAACGAGCGCCGCGCCGCCAAGGGCCTCCCGCCCATCGGGCAGAAGCGCAAGGAGGAGGCCGAGGCCGCGGAGGCCCGTGCCGTCGCCGTCGAGGCCAAGGGCCAGCGCGTCCAGCCGCAGCGCAAGAACCGTAGGAAGAAGTAGCCATGACCGAGGCCCAGGAAGTCGTTGCGGACGAGGCGTCGGCCGCCTCGAGGCTCGAGGAGGAGGGCGACGTCGCCGCCGACTACCTCGAGGAGCTGCTCGACATCGCCGACATCGACGGCGACATCGACATCGAGGTCCGCAGCGGCCGCACCTACATCTCGATCGTCCAGGAGGAGGGCGACGACGCCGCCCTCCGCGAGCTCATCGGCCGCAAGGGCGACGGGCTGGAGGCCCTCCAGGAGCTCGTGCGCCTGGCCGTGCTCACGAGCACCGGGAACAGGTCGCGGCTCGTGCTGGACATCCTCGGCTACCGCCGCGGCCGTACCTCGGAGCTGACCCGGTTGGCCGAGGACGCCGTCGCCCAGGTCAAGGAGAGCGGGGAGAACGTCGCGCTCGAGCCCATGTCCGCCTACGAGCGGAAGATCGTGCACGACGTCGTGGCCGAACTGGGTCTGCAGAGCGCGTCCGACGGCGAGGGCGCCCGGCGGCACGTCGTCGTCTCCGTCGACGCCTAGCGCCCTGCGGCGGAGACCGCGCGACGCGGCACCAGGGCGTATGCCTGCATCCAGCGGGGGAGCTCCGGGCTCCGCCGCAGAGACCGGCCTGAAGGGAACACGAGTGGCTGAGCAATGCACGCCGACGGACGCGGAGCGCGTCGCGGCAGAGACCGTTTTCGGCGACCGGCTGGAACTGGCGGAGAGGTACGTGGAGCACCTCGCGACGTCGGGGATCGAGCGGGGCCTGCTCGGGCCGCGCGAGGTACCACGCCTGTGGGGACGGCACGTGCTGAACTGCGCGGTGGTGACCGAGCTGATTCCGCAGGACGCCACGGTCGCGGACGTCGGCAGCGGTGCCGGCCTGCCCGGACTGACGTTCGCGCTGGCCCGCCCGGACCTGGACATCACCCTGATCGAGCCGCTGGAGCGGCGTTGCATCTGGCTGAACGAGATCATCGAGGACCTCGGCCTGACCCGGGTTCGGGTACTCCGGGGTCGCTCCGAGCAGTTCTTCGACGACGTCGACGTGGATGTGGTCACCGCGCGTGCGGTGTCGGCCCTGTCCAAGCTCGCCGGCATCACCATGCCGTTGCTCGGTGGACGTGGGCAGCTGCTCGCCCTCAAGGGGCGGAGCGCAGCCGAGGAGATCGAGAAGGCCACCAAGGTGCTGCGCAAGCTGGGTGGCCGGAACGCCGAGGTCCTGACGGCCGGGTCCACCATTCTGGAGGAGCCCACCACGGTCGTCCGTGTCCCGGTCGGAGCGGCGTGAACCGATAGTCTGTAGGCGCGTCCGCGTACGCCGCACACGGAAGTGAACCCCTTCTGGAAGAGTCTCGAGTTCGGAACAAGATGGACACCATGGATGACAGCACCCCGCTAGCCAGCCAGCTGCTCAACGAGAGCAAGCGGCGCGAGCGTCTCAAGGGTCGTGCGTTGCCTACGCCAGATGAGACTCGTTTCTTCACCATCAGCAACCAGAAGGGCGGCGTGGGCAAGACGACGACCACGGTGAACGTCGCCGCCGCCCTGGCACAAGCCGGTTTGAACGTTCTAGTGGTTGATATCGACCCGCAGGGCAATGCCTCGACGGCCCTGGGCATCGAGCACCATGCCGAGGTGGAGAGCATCTACGACGTCCTCATCAACGATGTCCCGCTCGAGGACGTGATCGCACCGTGCCCCGACTTCGACACCCTCTGCGTTGCCCCCGCGACGATTCATCTGGCCGGCGCGGAGATCGAGCTCGTCTCCCTGGTCGCCCGTGAACAGCGCCTCCGGCGCGCACTGGACGAGTACGCCAAGTACCGCGAGAAGCACGGCATGCCCCGGTTGGACTACGTGTTCGTGGACTGCCCGCCCAGCCTCGGACTGCTGACGGTCAACGCTTTCGTCGCGGCACGTGAGGTTCTCATCCCCATCCAGTGCGAGTACTACGCGCTCGAGGGGCTGAGTCAGCTGCTGAAGAACATCGAAATGATCCAGAAGCATCTCAACAGCGAACTGGTGGTCTCCACCATCCTGCTCACCATGTACGACGGGCGAACGAATCTTGCGGCACAGGTTGCACAGGAGGTTCGAGAGCACTTCCCCAACGAGGTTCTCGAAGCCGTGATTCCGCGCAGTGTGCGCATCTCCGAGGCTCCGAGCTATCAGCAGACCGTCATCACCTATGACAAGAGCTCCACCGGCGCCCTGTCCTACATGGAGGCGGCAGCCGAGATCGCCGACCGGGGCGTCTCCAGCTAGCCGTCCGTGGATCCAGAGGAAGCCCGTGAGATGGAGCATCTGACGGGCTTCCTCTTTGTCGTGGGTCGGCATGAAGCCGCTGCATGCCGACCGCCGCCGCCGGTCCCGCAGACGCGTTTCACGTGAAACGACCCCCTGTCTGTGGATGTAGTCGGGGGCTTAGCCACCTCGGTCCGGATCCGTACCCTTTTTCAGTTTCGCCGGAGCACGAATCATCGACCGACACCGGCGCGGGTGATGGAGTACCGGAAACGCCTGTCCGGCTGCCCCCTAGGGGGGCAAGCCTGCCCGCGGGCGGGCGTTTCACGTGAAACGGCCAGTAGTTCGCTCCACGCTGGGGGCTGAGTGGGGTGTAGGACCTACCAGCGCCCGCCGGTGATCGCGTCTTCCTGCGGGTCGGACGTGGATCGGGCTTGGCTTTGTGGCCTCGACGACGGGGTACGGCGCCTCCGAAGTCGTCGGGAGACGCCGTAGGGCGGTTGGTCACGGTGGATGCTCGCCGGAGCGTTGCTGCTTCGTCTTGTCCCTCGTGGACGCTGGAGACCACACTTCCTCTGGTGGCCGTGCAGCCGCCGCCCGGGTTGGTGCGGCGAAGGGCGGAAGACCGCACGGTGAAGCGCCCCAGAGGTCTGTGCATCGGATGGCAGGAGTGGCGCGGCTCGCTGGTGGAGCCAGTCCTTGGTGCACAGTGGCGATGCTGCGGGGTCCCCCGGAGCTGGGGCTGGGAATGACTCGGGCGCGATTCGAAGAACGTACCCTCTCGAGCCTGCATGGACGCACCGTGCCGGCGCCAAAACGCCGGCCTTTCGGACCTTCGATCAAATCGCGGACGGGATCTTCCAGCGTGTCGGCGGTCCGGGACTGCGATCGGTGCTCGCCCTACGGAGGCTACGATCGCGAGCGCCTCACCCGGTCGTCATGGGCCAGCGGACTACCCAGGGGATGGAGGTTGCGGCCGATGAGGACTCACGCACCGAACGGCAGGACTGGAGGTGCGCGGGTCCGTGGCGTTTCACGTGAAACGTGGCCAGGCGTGGACAATGAGCTGTCGTGCAGGGAGATCGCGCTGCTTGCTCCGGCCCGCGCGGGCCCGCGCCCGGATGACCCCTAGTCCATTGACCGGCACGTATGAAGCAAGGATGGGACATGGATGATGCCAGCCGAGACGTGGCCGAGGCACGGCCGGGAGTGCTCTCACAGATGGACGTTCAGCTCGAAACAGCGCGCCATCGCTGAAAGTGGGAGTGCGGCGGACCGCCTGGCACCTGTTTCACGTGAAACGACGACCTCGTTGCGGGCTCGGCGGCCTCGGCGGCGGTGACCAGATAGTCGACGGTCTCCGTGCAGTTGATCGGGGTAAATCCTGGCGAGGTGTCGAGCACGTGAGCGGGGGAGCGCGGCGATGGGATGGAGGGATTGTCCACACCCTATCCGCGAGGTAGAGCGCCCGCGGCCCGGAGGGGGCCGGCAGAGGATTGTCCCTTGCTCGAGGGGCCTCGGCTGTGCCAACGGATCGGCGGCCCGTCATGGTGGCCGTGGTCTCGCTTCTATCCGCCGTTGAGAGGGCGTTTCACGTGAAACCCTCATTCGCAGTGTCCTGACGATATTGATCGGGTCGTATCGCCGTTCCGTCGAGATCTCGTTCTCCGCCGGAGGGGAATCGGACGTCCTTCCGACGGAGCGCCGTGGCACCGGGGCACTCGGTGCTGCCCGTCGCAGCCTCCGGTCGGCCAGGAGACCGGCCCAGGGTGTGGCTCCGCGCGCACAGGGGTCTCGGCAGCTGGATGGCGGGCCATTGACGGCCCTGCGGTGTGTGCGCCTGAGCTGCTGACTTTGGGGTGTCTCGCTTGGTGTGGTTTCTCTGTGCCGCATTCCCGGCCACGCGAATGCGGCGACGCTGCAGCAGTCTGTGACGCCTGCCCGGACCGTGGGCATTGGAGCCGCCGGGTTCGGTGGCCAACCCAGGGAGGCACCTGACTCTGACGGACGGACATCGACTCGGTTTCACGTGAAACGGGGATTCACGAGCGACGGCACTGGACGGCGGGGAGGGTGGGCTCAAGAGGGGGAGGGGTGGGCTCGTGGCGGGGCAGAGCCGCACGCGCAGCCGCACGCCCGGCAGCCGCGTATGAAGGCGGGGATCGGACGGGTTGCAGCAGTGGTCGGGAGAGAGAATGTCGGGATGCGGCTTATGTGCGGGGTGACCTGATGTTCCTCGTTTCACGTGAAACGTACCTGCGCGACCGGTTGGCTGGTGGTGTGTTGCTGCATGAGCGAGCGCAGCGGGAGGACGCGACTTCGCCCGGATGAGCCACGAGGAGAACCGAGCGGAAGGATCGTCGTATTCGATAGGGTCCTTTGCTGCGGCGACCGACGCCGAAGCCGCCGGGCGACGTGTGGGTTCCGTCAGCCGACACACCCGAGGGGCGGGCGTTTCACGTGAAACGCGGACGGCTGGGACCTCTGTGGCACCCCACGAGGGCCAGAGCGGAGCGTCTCTGGGCCACGGGGCGCCGATCGTGCCGCCTGCAGGGCTGGCGTGGGTGGATGCCAGTAAACTGATCAGAGGTCGCGGTCGGCTCGACCGTCTGCACTGGAGATTCTGAGAGGGTACTAGATGACTGAGAAGCGACGAGGCCTGGGGCGCGGCTTGGGCGCCCTGATTTCGAGTTCGCCATCGAATGCGCAGGACAGTGATGACACGGCCGCGCCGACTCAAGACTCTCCGACGACCGCTTCCGTGGCCACGGCAGGGGAGCGGACGGCCCCCAAGAAGTCACCGGCCCCGAAGGCGACCGCGACGAAGCCGGCTCAGAAGCCCACTAAGGCCCCTCAGAAGGCTGCAGAGGCGGGGGAGGCACCACTGCGTGCCGGCTCGGGCGCGGGTACGCAGAGCGGCCCTCGGAAGGCTCGTCCCGTGGACATGTTCTTCACACCGGGCCCTGCCGCCGAGGAGGCCCCGAGTGACGCCGCGTCCCCCAAGAAGACGTCGGCTCGCTCGAACGGTAAGCGACCGGCCATGCCGGATGTCATCGGACAGGCACGCGCACGGTCGGCCGCGTCGGCCCCCGAGGCAGCCGGCGCTGCTGCACCGGCCGAGGTAGAGGCGGTGGGGGCCGACGACTCTGGGGCCTCCGAGGAGACCGTTTCACGTGAAACGCTGGTGCCCGTCCCAGGTGCCTCGTTCGCCGAGATCCCTGTTGTCAGCATCCACCCGAATCGCAAGCAGCCCCGCCAGGTCTTCGACGAGGAGGACATGGCCGAGCTCGTCCACTCCATCAAGGAGATCGGGCTTCTGCAGCCGATCGTCGTGCGGCCTTCCGCCGAGGAGGGCCCGGAGCGATACGAGCTGGTCATGGGAGAGCGCCGCTGGCGTGCCACCCAGGAGGCCGGACTCGAGACGATCCCCGCCATTGTCCGGCAGACGACGAATGAAGACCTGCTGCGCGATGCTCTCCTGGAGAACCTCCATCGCTCGCAGCTCAATCCGCTGGAGGAGGCAGCGGCCTACCAGCAGCTGCTCGAGGAGTTCGGCTGTACTCAAGAGGAGCTGTCCGCGCGGATCGGACGGTCCCGCCCGCAGATCTCCAATACGATCCGTCTCATGAAACTGCCGCCGCTGGTTCAGCGGCGCGTGGCGGCCGGCGTACTCAGTCAGGGTCACGCCCGCGCGCTGCTGGCGCTGACCGATCCTGCCGAGGTGGAACGTCTGGCCCAGCGCATCGTTGCGGAGGGCCTCTCGGTCCGGGCGACCGAAGAGATCGTGGCCATGAGCGATGGCGTCGAGGAGAAGCGGAAGTCATCCAAGCCGAGGACCAATGCCCGGCACGAGCGCCTGGACTACCTGGCGACCTCGCTGTCCGACCGACTCGACACGAACGTGAAGATCACGCTGGGGGCCAAGAAGGGCAAGGTCGCCATCGAATTCGCCAGCGTCGACGACCTCAATCGGATCATGGGCTTGATCGCCCCCGAGGCGGACCAGTAGAAGGGGCCGGCTCGAGCGTCGGGTCCCTTCCTCCATCCGAGTCGGCCGGCATGTCGGCACCGAAACAGGTCTGAAACTTTAACCGGCTTCAAAACGGCCCCTATTCTTCCAGGGGCTTTGTACGCGGCTTAAAGGCCAGTGGGCGGCATTCCCTCGTCGGGAATGCCGCCCACTGGCCTTTTCTGCGGGGTGCCGATCAGAGGTAGTCGGCGAAATCCTGCTCGATGACCTGCTTCGGCTTGGCGCCGATCGAGCTCGCGACGTGCTCGCCACCCTTGAAGACGAAGACCGCGGGGATGGACGTGATGCCGTACTTCGCGGCGATGCCCGGGTTCTCGTCCACATTCACCTTGACCACGTCGATCTTCTCGGCGTGCTCCTCGGCGATCTGATCGAGGATCGGGGAGAGCATGCGGCAGGGACCGCACCACTCAGCCCAGAAGTCGACGATGACGGGCTTGCTGTTCTCCAGCACGTCGGCCTGGAACGTGGCCTCGGTGACGTCCTTGGCAGTGCTCATTGTGTACCCCTTTCGGTATGGGCTTGGGAGGAATCAGAGGGAGGCGGGCGCGGACGCGTCGGCCTCGTCCTCGGCGCCCAGGTCGTGCGAGACGCCGAGGTTGCCGAGGTAGTGCTCGACGTCGACCGCGGCGGCGCATCCCGAACCCGCGGCCGTGATCGCCTGACGGTATGTGGAGTCGATGACGTCGCCCGCCGCGAAGACGCCGGGAACGCTGGTCTTGGAAGTGCGGCCCTGCACGGCGATGTTGCCGTCCTCCGTCAGGTCCAGCTGCCCCTTGACCAGATCGACGCGGGGATCAGAACCGATGGCCACGAAGAGGCCGGTCACCGGGAGATCCGTGCTGGTACCGTCCACGAGATTGCGCACCTTCACGCCCGTGAGTTTGCCCTCGCCCTCGAAGCCCTCCACTGCGCTGTTCCAGATGAAGTCGATCTTGGGGTGGTGCAGCGCACGGTCGGCCATGGTCTTCGACGCCCGCAGTGCGTCGCGGCGGTGGATGACGGTGACCTTGGAGGCGAACTTCGTCAGGAACAGGGCCTCCTCCATGGCGGAGTCGCCGCCGCCGACGACGGCGATCTCCTGGTCGCGGAAGAAGAAGCCGTCGCAGGTGGCGCACCAGGAGATGCCGTGGCCCGAGAGCTCCTTCTCGCCGGGCAGTCCCAGCTCACGGTAGGCCGAGCCCGTGGACATGATGACGGCACGGGCCTTGTAGACCTTCCCACTGGCCAGCGTGACTGTCTTGATGGGGCCGGCGAGCTCGACGCTGGCGACGTCCTCGTACTGGATCTCCGCACCGAACCTGTCCGCCTGCTGGCGCATGTTCTCCATGAGGTCCGGTCCCATGACGCCCTCGGGGAAGCCCGGGAAGTTCTCGACATCGGTGGTGTTCATGAGGTCGCCGCCGGCGGTCACGGAGCCGGCGATGACCAGCGGCTCCAGGTTGGCGCGCGCGGTGTAGATCGCCGCCGTGTAACCGGCCGGACCGGAACCGACGATGATGACGTTGCGGATCGACTCTGCTGCTTCAGTGGCCACTCGGAGTGAACCTTCCTGGTACGAGTCTCGACACGAGCGCGCCGAGGGGATGGGAGGCCCGGTCTGCGGCGCTGAGCGCGGCGGGCAGGGCCGTTTCTGCCTACTTCAACCCTAAGCCGTCCGCGCCTATTCCCTCTACGCGGGCACCGCCGCCGAGTAACGCAACGGTGCCCGCGGCCCGGCCGGGGTCAGCTGACCTTGAACTCGGCCAGCTGGAGCCCGTAGGGGCGGGACTCGTTGTAGGGGTTCGCCAGCCGCGGGAGCTCGGTGACGTTGAAGAACACGTACTGCCCTTCCACGGCCTCGCCCTCGCTGCCGACCGGGACGGTGACGCTCGGGCCGGTGAAGGAGCCCTGCGTGATGCTCTGCGCCGAGCCGAAGTCGTCCGACTCGCCGACGGCGATCTCGTAGGTCCCCCCGGATCCGTTCAGGCCGGAGAGCTCGATCTGGCTGATCTTCGAGGCCTCCTCGAGCTCGACCACGAGGATCATGTTCGAGGCGAAGCCGCCGAAGTCCGGCTGGGTGAAGGACAGCGAGCGGTAGAGGCTGGCCTCGTTGCCGTCGATGAGGTTCGGCAGCGTGTCGTCGGTCTGGGCGTTGAGTTCCTGCGCGCCCGGGACGACGCGTTCGACGCCGGTCGCGACCGGCTCGACGGCCTGTTCCGTGGGCGACGGCGACGGGGCGGTGGAACCGGACTCGCTGGCCGACGGGGACTCCTCGGCGCTGGTGCTCTCGCCACCCGCCGTCGGCTCCTCGTCGCCGCCGAGCGTGTTGAACGCGAAGATGACGGCGGCGATCAGCACGAGGCCGAGCAGGGCCCCGACGATGAGGCGGGTCCACCGCGGGCCGCCCTCCGACTCGTCCTCTTCGTCGTCCGCGTAACCGGCGCCCGCGCCAGCCCCGCCGGCGGCCGCCGCCGCGGCCGTGTCGTCGTCCTGGAAGTTCCTGGCGGCCACGGGGAAGCGGGACGGGGCGCGCTCGGCTCCAGCCCCCGCGGCCGCACCCGCGCCGACGCCCGCCGCCGCGTGGCGGCTGGCCGCGGCGCCGTGGCCAGCGGGGGTCGACTGCGGAGAGTCGTCCGAGGGGGATCCGACGCGCGGCTGCGAACTCGTTGGAGCGGGAGGCTGCGGGCTGCTCGCTGCGGCCCCGGCGGCCGCCGCTCCGGCCCCGGCCGCGGCTGCCCCGAAGCGCGGGTCGGCCTCGTCCTGGTCGTCGTCCTCGTAGACCGTGACCTTGTCCGAGACGGCGGGCCCGGCGGCCGTGGGGGTCGGTTCGGCGGTCGCGTGCTCCGTGGTGCGGACGTCCTGGTCCTCGGTGCGCTCCGGCTCCTCCACGGGTACGGCGCCGACGGACTGGGCCTGGGTCGGCTGCTCGCCCGCATCGAACTCGCCGGTGTCGAACTCGTCCGCGCCGTAGGGGGACGCCGCGTCGTCTCCGCCGTACTGGCCGGTGGCGTACGGGTCGGAGCCGTACAGCGCTGCGCTGTTCGGGGCTCCCTGGTCGGCCTGACCGTGCTCGCCGCTCCGGGGATCCGCGGCAGCGTCTTCCTGCCGCTGAGCCTGCTGCTGGGCATCCTGCTCGGCGGTGCCCGGCTCCTCGTCGCCCTCCGGCCGCCCGCTCCGTCGACGTGCCGCCGCGCCGCTCGCCGCTGCTGCCCCGGCCATCCCGGCGGCCGCGGCGCCGCGTGCCTTGGTCAGGCGGGAGCGGAGGCCCGCGATCCGGTCGGAGAGGTTGATCTCCGGCAGCCGCTCGCCCAGCGGACTTGGACGGTCGTTGTCCTGGAGCTCGGCGTAGTACTCCGGGTCGTCCTCGTACGTCTGCGGTTCCCGGGAGCGGCTCTCGCCGAAGATCTCCGAGCCGAGCGTGTCCGTGTAGAAGGGCTCCACGTAGGGGCCCTCGGTCGCGACCATCAGGTCCAGCAGGTCCGTCGGCTCGGCCAGGTTGGTGATCAGATAGGTCGCCCCGTCGGAGACGCCGAGGTCCAGGACCTGCACGCTGCTGTAGCGCTCGCCCGTGGCGATCTCGCGCGCGCTGGTGGTCATCTGCTCGGCGTTCTCCGCCGCGGCGACGGCGATGCTCACCGTGCGGTTGAGGACCTGGTCGATGCCCTGGAGGACGACGTCGCCCTCGGCTGACGTCAGGACGCTACTGGTCACCTTGTACCGGCCGCCGAGAACGGTGCCGACGTCGATGGGCTGCGACACTATTGACTCCCAAGATTGTCTTCCGGGTACAGAGGACCCCTGTCGAATGCTGTGACCATGCTACCGGCCAGCCCCGAGGGCGCGTGGGAGCCCCGGGGAAGCGTGCGGGCGGGGCCGCTCAGCCGCGGCGGCGCCGGGACAGGTCCGGGATCCGCCGCGAGAGCGGGCCCAGGAACTCGCCGAGCTCCTCCACCCGGGCGGCCCGGAGCAGCAGCAGGTACACCACCGCCATGACGGTGCCGGCGAGGGCCAGGGAGACGAGTGCCGGGAGGAGGCCGGAGAACGCGAAACCGCGGTTGTAGCCGCCCAGCAGAGCGAGGACGATCGCGCCGGCGACGCCGGAGAGGACCGCCATCCAGCCGATGCGGATGTACGCGTCGGCGACCCGGCCGACCTCGTAGTCGCCGTGGCGGCGCACCACCAGCACGTGCGCGATGACCGCACTGAGCACGTTGGTGGCCCCGTACAGCAGGGCGATGCCCACGACGATCTCGGTGGGAGGGACGACGGCGGACATGGTGAACGCGGCGATCAGTCCGACGACGGCGATCGCCGTCTGGATGAGCATGGGCGTCTTGGTGTCCTCCTGGGCGTAGAACACCCGGATCAGGAAGAAGTGGATGCTCTTGAACGGCAGTCCGAGCGCCGTCAGGACCAGCAGCTGGCCGATGGCCGCGCCCGCCGCGGCGCCGTTCTCCGACGTGCCGCCGAACAGGCGGCCCAGGGGACCGGCGAGGACCACGATGGCGACGGACGCGAAGACGATCGGCACCGCCGTCGTGCGCAGGCCACGGGAGACGAGCGCGGGGATGTCCCCGGCGCGGTGGTCGTGGAACGCCCGCGTGAGCTGGTTGAAGAGGACCGTGGCGAGCGAGAGCGCGAAGATCGAGTGCGGCAGCACCGTGATCAGCTGCGACGTGTTGAGGGCGTACTCGCCGGCGACCGCGCCCGCGCCGGACTCGAGCTGCTCGCGGGCGGCCGTGGCCTCCGAGGCGATGCGCGAGTAGAGGAGGGAGGCGAGGTTGCCGACCATCATCGACGCGAGCGTCCACGCGGCGATCTTGCCGACGTGCGTCAGGCCCATGCCGCGCCAGCGGAAGTTCGGGCGGATGCGCAGGCCCGAGGTCCGCAGCGGCCAGAACAGGACGATGGCCTGCAGGGCGATGCCGAAGGTGGACCCGCCCGCGAGCAGGGCGGTCTGCGCCGGCGTCCACGCGGCGAGCTGGTCGTCGCCGGCGCGGAAGGCTCCGAAGAGGCCGATGTACGTGCCGATGACCCCGATCTGGACGACGTTGTTGACCACCGGCGCCCACATGAACCAGCCGAAGCGGCCGTGGGCGTTGAGCACCTGGCCGACCACCGAGTAGACCCCGTAGAAGAAGATCTGCGGCAGGGACCAGTACGCGAACGCGGTGGCGAGGGCCAGCATCGGCGGTGTCCAGCCGACCGTCAGGAGTCCGATGATCGGACCGGCGAGGAGCGTGAGCAGGGCGGCCGCCGCCGCCATGAAGACGACGGTGAGGGTGATGAGCTTGGAGGTGTACTCGGAGCCCCGGTCCTCGTTATTGGAGGCCTTGATCAGCTGGGGGACGAGCACCACGTTGAAGACGCCGCCGGCGACCAGCATGAAGATGATCGTCGGGATGACGTTCGCCTTCTCGAAGATGTCCGCGATCGGCGTGACAGAGCCGATGGCCACGGCAAGGAGGGCCGTGCGGACGAAGCCGAGCACGCGGGACACCGTGGTCCCGCTGGCCATCAGCGCGTAGGCGCGGGAGTTCTGCCGTGCGTCGGCCTCCACCGGATCGCCGCCCGGGCCGCCGTCGTCGTGCACGGACTCCTCGAGCCCGGGCGTGCCGTCCTGCGCGGGGACCGGCCGGGTGGAGCCCTCAGTCGACATGCCGCGGAAGGACCTCACGGGCGAGCTCGGCGATGCGCCGCTCATTGGGGAAGGACAGCCGGCGGCCCAGGTCGCGCATCGGCACCCAGGCGACGTCGACCGCCTCGTGGTCGGGATCGTTCTCCACGGTCAGCTCCCCGCCGGTGGCGCGCAGCAGGAAGTGGTGGACGGTCTTGTGCACGCGGTAGGTCGAGACCGTGAACCAGTAGTCGATGCTGCCGAGCGGGGCCAGGACGTCCCCGCGGATGCCGGTCTCCTCCTCGACCTCGCGGACCGCGGCTTCCTCGTTGGACTCGGCGCCCTCCGGATGGCCCTTCGGCAGGCACCACTCGAGGCGCCCGCCCCGGTTGTACCGGGCGATGATCGCCACGGGGAGCTCCGCCTTCTCGACGTCCACGATCACACCGCCCGAGGAGACCTCCTCCACGGTCGGAAGCGTCTGCTGGCCCTGCTGCTGCGCTTGCGCGTGCGCCATTGACGCAGTCAACGGCGTGCGCTTGGGTGCGCGGGGTACAGGATGGGCCATGCGATCCACTCTAGCGAGGATTTCCACCCCGGTGCGTTCTTGCCCACGTCGGACGCGAGTCACCCCCCGTTCGGCCCCCGGACACCGGGAAATCTGACACCATTAAGGAACTATGCAGCAGCTCCCCGCACCCGCCGCCCTCCAGCGCGCCCTGCCCGGCGTCGTCTTCGACCTCGCAGCACGCTTCACGGCGGCAGGGCACGAGCTGTCCCTCGTCGGCGGCCCCGTCCGCGACCTCTTCCTGGGGCGCGTGTCGCCGGACCTGGACTTCACCACGGACGCGACGCCGGAGCAGACCCTC
Source organism: Zhihengliuella alba (assembly GCF_039538765.1). Classification (NCBI taxonomy): domain Bacteria; kingdom Bacillati; phylum Actinomycetota; class Actinomycetes; order Micrococcales; family Micrococcaceae; genus Zhihengliuella; species Zhihengliuella alba. Next base: position 136,542 of record NZ_BAABCJ010000005.1, read on the forward strand.
GAACTCGTCTCCGGCTGGGCGGACGCGGTCTGGGAGATCGGACGCGAGTTCGGGACCATCGCCTTCCGCGTGGGCGGGGCGACCCTCGAGGTCACCACGTACCGGGCCGAGGCCTACGATCCCGAGTCCCGCAAGCCCGTGGTCGCGTTCGGATCCAGCCTGGAGGACGATCTCTACCGCCGCGACTTCGCGATGAACGCGATGGCGCTGCGCCTGCCGCAGCTGGAGCTCGTCGACCCGTTCGGCGGGTACACCGACCTCGAGGCGGGCGTGATCCGCACGCCGGGCGCGCCGTCGTCCTCCTTCTCCGACGACCCGCTGCGCATGATGCGCGCCGCGCGCTTCGCCTCCCAGCTGGGCATGGACGTGCACGACGACGTGCGCTCGGCCATGGTGGGCATGGCCGAGCGGATCGCCATCATCTCCGCGGAGCGGGTGCGCGACGAGCTGGTCAAGCTGATCTGCGGGGACGCGCCGCGCGCCGGGGTGGACCTGCTGGTGGACACCGGGCTGGCGGAGAAGGTCCTGCCGGAGGTCTCCGCGCTGAAGCTGGAGACGGACGAGCACCACCGCCACAAGGACGTCTACCAGCACTCGCTGCAGGTCCTCGAACAGGCCGCCGGCCTGGAGACCGGTCCCGACGGGGCCGTGCCGGCCCCGGACTTCGTGCTGCGGTTCGCGGCGCTGATGCACGACGTCGGCAAGCCGGCGACGCGCCGGTTCGAGTCCAACGGGGCGGTCACCTTCCGCCACCACGACGTGGTGGGGTCGAAGCTGGTCAAGAAGCGGATGCGCGCCCTGCGCTTCGACAACGACACGATCAAGGCGGTCGCGCGCCTGGTGGAGTTGCACATGCGGTTCTACGGGTACGGCGAGGCCGGGTGGACGGACTCCGCCGTGCGCCGGTACGTGAACGACGCGGGAGACCTGCTGGAGCGCCTGCACCGGCTGACCCGGTCCGACGTCACCACGCGCAACCGGCGCAAGGCGGAGCGGCTGGCGCACGCCTACGACGACCTGGAGCGGCGCATCGCCGAGCTCGCCGAGGAGGAGGAGCTCGCCGCGGTCCGCCCGGATCTGGACGGCGAGGCGATCATGGCGCTGCTCGGCATCCGGCCCGGCCCGCTGGTGGGCCGGGCGTACCGGCACATGCTCGAGCTGCGCCTGGACCACGGGCCGCTGGAGCGCGAGCGGGCGGAGGCGGAGCTGCGGGCCTGGTGGGCCGAGCAGCCCGAGTCGGATGGGTGACGTAGAGTACGGACCGGATCCCGGGTGGGCCCGGGCCGACGCGATAGAGGAGCGATCTGTGCCGAACCAGCCCCGTCTCTGGGTGGTCCGCCACGGCGAGACCGAGTGGTCCCGCAGCGGCCAGTACACCGGATTGACCGACATGCCCCTGACGCCGGACGGCGAGGCCCAGTCGCGGGTGGTCGGGCAGAAGCTCGCCGGATTCTGCATCGAGTTCAACCTGGTGCTCACCAGCCCCCTGGGGCGTGCGAAGAGCACCGCAGCCCTCGCCGGATTCCCGGACGCCGAGATCGTCCGGGACGCCCACGAGTGGGACTACGGCGACTACGAGGGCATCGAGTCCAACGAGATCCGGCGCCGCACGCCGTCGTACGTCATCTGGGACGACGGCGTGCCCAACGGCGAGCGGCTCGCGGACGTGAGCGCTCGCGCCGACGCGGTCATCGAGCGCGTGCGCTCCGAAGTGGACGACGACGGCCACGCGCTGCTCTTCACCCACGGCCACTTCAGCCGCGTGGTCGCGGCCCGCTGGCTGGGGCTGCCCGCCGATCGGGGCCGGCACTTCGTGCTCGGTACCGCGCAGGCCTCCCGGCTCGGCTGGGACAAGAAGACGCCCGTCATCGAGGCCTGGGGACTCTAGCCGTCCGCCGCCGCGCCGGGCTCGCTGCCGGGCGCGCCGCGCCGCCAGGACGGGCGCTGCCAGTAGGTGAGCGCGCGGAGCAGGCCCTCGACCGGCCCGCGCGCGAAGCGCCGCATCCACACCGCGCTCAACAGTAGCTGGACGGCGAAGACGCCGGCGCAGATCCCCAGGGCGGCGAACGGGTGCACCCGGTTCGCCAGGTCCAGGCCGTAGTCGGTGTAGACCATCACCATCACCACGGACTGCCCCAGGTAGTTGGACAGGGCCATCTGGCCCGCCGGCACCAGGGCGCTCCGCACGCGCCGGCCCGCCCCGCTGCGGAACAGGAGCAGCAGGGCCGCGACGTAGGCCGCGGTCAGGAACGGGCCGGTCAGGGCCGCCAGCCCGAAGGCCGCCGTGCTGCCGACGAGCGGATGCAGACCCACGTACGCCCACGCCGTCGCGATCGCCCCCGGCAGTCCGACGGCGGCGCCGACGAGGGCCACGCGGACCAGCGTCCGGCGGGTCAGGCGCTCGAACCAGCGGTCCTTCGCAGCGGACAGGCCGATGAGGAAGGCCGCGAAGGCGATCGGCCCCTGGACGAAGACCATGCTGGCCAGCGTGCTCGGGTACATGCCGATCAGGAACTCCGCGTACGGCTGGGAGAGCAGCTCGGCCGTCCCGGCGAGCTCGCCCTGCAGGATCGACTCGAACTCCGGGGCGGACAGCGCCAGCCCCATGAGCGCGGCGATCCCCACCATGCCGGCGCCGATCACGCCCACGATGATCCCCGCCGTGACGCGCGCCGGCCGGGTCCCGATATACCTCAGGCCGAGCAGCAGCATCCCGGCGAGGGCGTACGTCAGCAGGATGTCGCCGGTGAAGAGGAGGAGGCCGTGGGCCAGGCCCAGCACGAACAGGCCGGCGAAGCGGCGCATAGCGACCGCGGCGAAGTCGTCCGGGCGCCCGGCCGCGGCGGCCCGCCGCGCCGTGGCCTGCCAGAGGAGGGCGAAGCTGTAGCCGAAGAGGAACGAGAAGAGGATGTAGAACTTCCCCATGAACAGGCCGGCCACGAGCGCGTGGGCCGCGGTGCCGGCCGCATCGGTGGGGGAGGGGACGCCCAGCAGCGAGGCCGGGTCGGCGAACGTCTGGACGTTGACCAGGAAGATCCCCAGCAGGGCGAACGCCCGGATCGCGTCCAGGTCCACCAGCCGGTGGCGGGTGGTGGCCCGGCTGGTCGGTCCGTGCCCCTCCCGGGACGGCCCCGTCGAGGCGGCGGCAGTCGTCGGGGAGGCCGGCGGCGTGCTCGGCGTCGCGGGGTCCATCCACTGGGAGCTCATGAGCTCCAGCGTAGAGAGCGGGCCCTCCCGCCGGTATCCGCCGAACGGCTGATCTTCCCCGCCGGCGGGGACCTGTCCGGCAGCCGCCGGCAGCCGCCCAGCGCCCGTCCGGGGCCGGCGGAGCGTCCCTCGAGCGCACGCGTCCGGTCGGCGCGACGACCGGCAGAAATATTTTCGGAGCACCACTGGCGCTCGCCGGGGCTTCGGCGTACAGTGATGCTTGCGATTGAGTTTCCTCAATCTGACATTGCAGGCATTCGAGAGCCGGGAGACCGGCACTCGCGAGTGAAGGAGGTGGATTCGTGAACAAGAACATGGCGCTTGACGCAGTGGCACTCTCCCCGATCTATGCGGGCGGAGGGATCACCGCCGCGGCCGGTTTTACCACCGGCCGGACCGACGATCGTCGTCGTTTCCGTCGCACGAATCGCCTCCGGGGCAGCCTGACCTAGAACGCTCACGCTGCTCCGGGGCCTCTCCCACACACCGAGGCTTACCACCAGGAAGAGCAGCAATGTCCGCCCAGCAGACGTCGTTCCATTCGCAGGCCCCCCGCTCCCTCAGCGCCCAGATCGGCACCGAGCGCGCCGGTATCGAGTTCTACTTCTCCGGCCCAGACTTCATCAGCGCCCGCCGGCACCACGCGGTGCGCGATGACCAGATCACCAGCCTCCTCGAGCGAGAGGAGGTGAAGTACTGATGAAGCGCCACAAGCAGTCCGGCAAGGCCAAGCAGAGCAACCGGCCCGAGTTCGTCGACCAGCACAAGATCAACGCCGAGTCGCTGAAGGGCCACCGGCCCAACGTGCCCCACGAGATGTGGTTCCGCGTCAGGTGAGATCGCCCCGAGCGGCGAACCCTGACCGGGATCTTCCAGCCTGAGCACCAGCTCGGGGCCGCCTCACCGGCGGTGCCGCCGAACGAGAGGAGGAGTACAGAGATGATTGATTTTGCACCGGAGGCCTTCGCCTCCTGAGTTCCGCAGGAACCGCACGACGACGTCGCAGCCGTCCCGCGGAACCGAGCCCGGGCCCGTCGCCGCACCGAGAGGTGCACGCGGCGGGCCCGGTGCTTTCCACCGTCGCGGCGTCCCCACTATCCCGGCCTCCCCCTCATGGCATTGCGCCGCCCGGCCGGTCTGGCCAGGGCCTCCATCGCCGTGCACACTGAGAGTCCGGCGTACGCAGGGGAGCGTGGCCGCTGGGCGAGATGAAGCCGAGGAATGGTGCCGAATGAGGGAGTCCGTGACACGGGCCAGACGGGCGAGCGCCATGGTGCTGGCGACGGCCACGCTCTTCCTGGTCTCTTGCAGCGCGACGTCGGCGCCGGGGCCCACGCCGGGGCCCGAGCCGGCGACGGTATTGGTGGCCACCGGGGCCACCGCCTTCGTCGCCGGGACCTACACGCCGCTGGAGGGGTCGCCGGACATCCTGCGGCAGGGAGTCCTCCGTCCGGACGGCGACGGTTGCCTGACTCTCGTCGAGGCGGACGCGACCATCCACCCGGTCCTGTTCCCTTGAGGCGTGCCGCGGTGGAGGGGTTCGGGACCGGCGCCCTATCCGGCACGCGGGTTCGTTGGTAGCGTCGGAATGTGAGCACCGACACATCAGCAGGAGTCGCCGGCGATGCCGCCGAGACCGCATCCGCCGGGACCGTACCCGGCGCTCCCCGGCCCATCGCCGAGATCGCAGCGGCCGCCGGGATCCCGGAGGCCGCCCTGGAGCCCTACGGCCGCCACCTCGGGAAGATCGACGTCGACCAGCTCCCTCCGGGGGAACCGGCCGGCGCCGTCGTCCTCGTCACCGCCGTCTCCCCAACGCCGGCCGGCGAGGGCAAGTCCACCGTCACCGTGGGGTTGGGCGACGCGCTCGCCGCCGCCGGGCACCGCACCATGATCGCCCTCCGCGAGCCGTCTCTGGGGCCGGTCTTCGGCATGAAGGGCGGCGCCACCGGGGGCGGCGGAGCCCAGCTGGTGCCGATGGACAGGATCAACCTGCATTTCACTGCTGACTTCCATGCCATCACGAGCGCCAACAACCTCCTGGCGGCCATGGTCGACAACCATCTCCACCACGGCAACTCGCTCGATATCGATCCCGGCTCGATCGGCTTCAAGCGCGTCCTGGACATGAACGACCGCGCGCTGCGCCGGATCCGCCTCGAGTCCGGCGGCGGTCGGGAGACCGGGTTCGAGATCACCGCGGCGAGCGAGGTCATGGCCGTCCTCTGCCTTGCCCGTGACATCCCCGATCTCCGTGCGCGACTCGGCCGCATCACCGTGGGATTCACGCGCAGCGGCTCCCCGGTGACGGCGGACGACCTCCGGGCCGCGGGGGCCATGACGATGCTCCTGCGCGAGGCCTTCAAGCCGAACCTGGTGCAGACCGCCGCGGGCACGCCGGCGGTGGTGCACGGCGGTCCGTTCGCAAACATCGCCCATGGCTGCAACTCGGCCATCGCCACCACCACGGCCCGGCGGCTCGCGGACGTGGTGGTGACCGAGGCCGGGTTCGGTGCCGACCTGGGAGCGGAGAAGTTCCTCGACATCAAGGCCCGGGTCGCGGACTGCGCGCCGACCGCCGTCGTCCTCGTGGCGACCGTCAGGGCGCTGAAGATGAACGCCGGCCGGGCGAAGGACGAGCTGGCCCAGGCCGACCCGGCCGCGGTGCAGGCCGGGCTGCCCAACCTCGCCCGGCACGTCGCCAACGTGCGGCGCTACGGCTACGAGCCCGTGGTGGCCGTGAACCGGTTCGGCACGGACACCGACGGAGAGCTGGCGGTGATCGAGCGGTTCTGCGCCGAGAACGGCGTGCGCTGCGCGCTCACGGAGGTCCACTCCCGCGGCGCGTCCGGAGGCGCGGAGCTCGCCCGCCACGTCGGCGAGCTGCTGGGCACCCGGCCGAGCTACCGGCCGATCTACCCCGCCGACGCGGAGGTCGAGGAGCAGCTGGAGGCGATCGTGCGGACCGTGTACGGCGGCGACGGCGTCGAGCTGGCCCCGGAGGCCCGGGCGCAGCTCGAGCGGATCCGGGCCCACGGCTGGGAGCGGCTGCCCGTCTGCATCGCCAAGACGCAGTACTCCTTCAGCGACGACCCCAAGCTGCTCGGCGCGCCCAGCGGCTTCACCGTACGCGTGCGGGAGCTGATCCCGCGGACGGGGGCCGGATTCATCGTGGCGCTGACCGGGACCATCATGACGATGCCCGGCCTGCCGGCCGCGCCCGCCGCGGAGGGCATGGACGTGCTCGACGACGGCACCACCAGCGGCCTCTCCTGAGTCGGACGCGGTGCGCGCCAACGGCAGAGGCCGGCCCCTCCCGCGGAGGAGGGGCCGGCCTCTGGACGAAGGCGGTGACCGCTACCGGTCGCCGTCGCCGCGGATGAAGGCCTCGACCTTCTCGTGCGCCACGTCGTCGTTGTACTGCTCCGGCGGCGACTTCATGAAGTAGCTGGACGCGGAGAGGATCGGTCCGCCGATGCCGCGGTCCTTGGCGATCTTCGCCGCGCGGACGGCGTCGATGATCACGCCCGCGGAGTTCGGGGAGTCCCAGACCTCCAGCTTGTACTCGAGGGAGACGGGGGCGTCGCCGAAGTTGCGGCCCTCGAGGCGGACGAACGCCCACTTGCGGTCGTCGAGCCAGGAGACGAAGTCGGACGGGCCGATGTGGACGTCGTCCGCGCCGAGCACCGCGTTGGTGTTGGACGTGACGGCCTGGGTCTTCGAGATCTTCTTGGACTCGAGGCGCTCGCGCTCGAGCATGTTCTTGAAGTCCATGTTGCCGCCCACGTTGAGCTGGTACGTGCGGTCCAGCGTGACGCCGCGGTCCTGGAACAGGCGGGCCATCACGCGGTGGGTGATGGTGGCGCCGATCTGGGACTTGATGTCGTCGCCCACGATCGGGACGCCGGCGTCGGCGAACTTGTCCGCCCACTCCTTGGTGCCGGCGATGAACACCGGCAGCGCGTTGACGAACGCGACCTTGGCGTCGATGGCGGCCTGCGCGTAGAAGTGCGCGGCGTCCTCGGAGCCGACGGGCAGGTAGCAGACCAGGACGTCCACCTCGGCGTCCTTGAGCGCCTGCACCACGTCGACGGGCTCGTCCGCGGACTCCTCGATGGTCTCGCGGTAGTACTTGCCGAGGCCGTCGAGGGTGTGGCCGCGCTGGACGGTCACGCCGGTGGCGGGGACGTCGGCGATCTTGATGGTGTTGTTCTCGGAGGCCCCGATCGCATCGGCGAGGTCCAGACCGACCTTCTTGGCGTCGACGTCGAACGCGGCGACGAACTGGACGTCGTTGACGTGGTAATCGCCGAACTGGACGTGCATCAGGCCGGGGACGCTCGCCTGGGGATCGGCGTCCTTGTAGTACTCGACGCCCTGCACTAGTGACGCGGCGCAGTTGCCCACGCCCACGATTCCTACCCGGATGGGATTACCCGACAACGTGACTCCTCAAGAGAATTTCGCGAAAAAAGGTGGACAGGGCATGGCAGGGCCGTGTCCACAGTCTTAATGAAGTCTAAGTGACCATGGGGGCGCCGTATTCCCGGCGCGCGGAGTGACGCCCGTCTCGTCCGGGACGGATGGGGGAGAATGCCGGGATGAGCGAGAACCAGCTGCAGGGGCCCGGCGCCGCACCGGCGAGCGGGGGAGGCCCGGCGATCGGCATCGACGTCGGCGGCACCAAGATCGCGGCCGGCCTGGTGGGCGGGGACGGACGGCTCCTGCAGCGGGCCGGCCGGCGCACGCCCCGCCCCGTCAGCGACCCGGCCTCCGAGGAGATGAAGGCGGAGGCGGTCGAGGCGGCCGTCGTCGCGGTGGTGCGGGAGCTCGGGGCGGACGCGCCGGACGCTCCGGTCGGCGTCGGGGCGGCGGGCTGGATGGACCGCTCCGGCCGCGAGGTCCTCTTCAGCCCGCACCTCGCCTGGCGGAACGAGCCGCTGCAGGAACGCCTCGAGCAGGCGCTCGGGCGCCCGGTGCTCCTGACCAACGACGCCGACGCCGCCGCGTGGGCCGAGTGGCGGTTCGGGGCCGCCCGGGAGGAGACCCACGTGGTCTGCCTGACCCTGGGCACGGGCATCGGCGGGGCGACGATCGTCGACGGGCGGATCCAGCGCGGCCGTTTCGGCGTCGCCGGCGAGTTCGGGCACCAGACGATCGTGCCGGGCGGTCACCGGTGCGCGTGCGGCAACCGCGGCTGCTGGGAGCAGTACGCCTCCGGCAACGCGCTCGGGCGGGAGGGACGCGGCCTCGTGGAGGCGGCCTCGCCGATCGCCCACGCCCTGCGGGCCGCGGTGGACGACGACGCCGCGCTCGTCACCGGCGCCCTCGTCACCCAGCTCGCGGCCGAGGGCGACCCCGCCTGCCGGGACCTGATCGACGAGATGGGCCAGTGGCTCGGCCTGGGGATCGCGAACCTGGCCGCGGTGCTGGACCCGGGGGTCTTCGTGATCGGCGGGGGCCTCGGCTCGGCCTCGACCGCACTGGTCGAGACGGCCGAGCACTCCTACCGGCGATCCCTCAGCGGCCGCGGCTACCGTCCGTTCGCCCGCGTGGCCCAGGCCCAGCTCGGGGCCGAGGCCGGACTGATCGGGGCGGCCGACCTGGCGCGGCGCCGATAGGCTGGCCGCATGGCATCGACGTCGCCCCGCTCACGCACCACGGGCCCCCGCCCCGCCAGTCCCGGGGCGTCCGCGCGGATCACCGCGCCGTCGCGCAACGACTCCCTGCTCCGGCGCTTCACCGAGGTGATCGGCGGCCCACTGGGCCGGCACACCGAGCCGGGCACCACGCCCACCGGGTTCTGGTCCATCGACCGGGTGCTCATCGCCCTGACCATCGTCGGCGTGCTGCTCGCGGTCGGCGTGAAGAACGCCTGCCGCGTCGGCGGCTGGACCGGCCTGAACGCCTACCAGTGGGCGTGCTACTCGGACTTCCCCGCGCTGTACTACGCCCGCGGCCTCGCCGACAACCCGCTGGCCCCGTTCCTGGCCGGCTCGGACTTCGAGTACCCGGTGCTCATGTCCGCGGTCGCGTCCTTCACGGCCGCGCTCGTCACCCCGGGCGACTACAACCGCTCGCTGGCCTTCTTCGACGTCAACGTCCTCTTCATCGGTCTGCTGTGGGCCGCCGTCGTGCTGCTGACCGCCCGGACCGCCGGGCGGCGGCCGTGGGACGCCGCGATGGTCGCGCTGGCCCCGGGCATGATCCTCGCGTCGACGATCAACTGGGACCTCTGGGCCGTCGCCGCACTGGCCGGCGCCATGTACGCGTTCGGCCGCGACCGCACCCTCCTCGCGGGCGTCCTGATCGGGCTCGGCACGGCCACCAAGCTGTACCCGGTGCTGTTCCTGGGGGCCGTCCTGGTCCTCGCGCTGCGCACCGGCCGGTGGAGGGCCCTGGGCCGGACGACGGCGGGGGCCGTGGGCGCCTGGCTCGCCGTGAACCTGCCGGTGATGGCGTTCAACTTCGAGGCCTGGAGCGTCTTCTGGACGTTCACGCAGGAGCGGGAGGCCGGCTGGTCCTCGCTCTGGCACGCGTGGAACACGGTGGCCTCGAGCCTCGGCGGGCAGGGCCTGTCCGCGGAGACGATCAACTCCGCAGGCTTCTGGCTCTTCTTCCTCGCCTGCGCCGGCATCGCGGTCCTCGGCCTCGCGGCGCCCCGGCGTCCGCGCGTGGCCCAGCTCGCGTTCCTGATCGTCGCCAGCTTCGTCCTCTTCAACAAGGTGTACTCGCCGCAGTTCGTGGTCTGGCTGATCCCGCTGGCCGTCCTGGCGCTGCCGGGCTGGCGGGACTTCCTGATCTGGCAGTTCTTCGAGGTCCTGCACTTCTTCGCCATCTGGGCGTACCTGTACTCGATGGACGCGCAGCTGGAGGCGGCGAACGCCCTCGCCCCGTCGGCGTACGTGCTGGCCGTCGCCGGCCACATGCTCTCCCTCCTGTACCTCATGGGCCGGGTGGTGCACGGGATGCTCGACGCCGGGGCGGACCCGGTCCGGCGCCCGGGGGCGGGGAACGTGGTCCAGGACGATCCCGCCGGCGGGCCCTTCGCCGGCGCGGCCGACCGGCTGACGCTGGCCACCTTGCGGGGAACGCTGCGGCGCCGTGCGTCCTGAGGCCGGCACGACCCCCGGCTCCGCGGACCGTCCCGACCCCGCCGGGTCGTCCGCCGCAGGTTCCGGCCCCGCCGCGGGACTGGACGCGGCCGTCGTCGGCTCCGGCCCCAACGGGCTCGCCGCCGCCGTCACCCTCGCCCGCGCCGGCGCGCGGGTCACGGTCTACGAGGCCGCCGCCGCGATCGGCGGGGCCGCGCGGACCGCGGAGCGCGAGGTCTCGGGCGTGGGACGCGTGCGGTACGACGTCGGGTCCGCCGTCCACCCGACCGCCCTGGTCTCCGAGTTCTTCGACGGCATCGGGCTGGCGGACCGGGTCGGGTTCGCCCGGCCCGAGCTCTCCTACGCGCATCCGCTGCCCGGGGACCGCACGGCCGGACTGGCCTGGCGGGACCCCGAGCGCACGCTGACCGGCCTCGCCGGCGCCGCGCCCGCCGAGGCCGACGCCTACCGCAGGGCCGTCCTGCCCCTGGCCCGCCGGTCCGCGGACCTCGCCCGGCTCCTGCTGCACCCCGTCCTCCCGCTCCCGGACCTCGGACCGCGCGGCCGGGGCACCGCGACGGCCGCCCGGCTGGTGCTGTCCTCCGCGGCGCTCGCCGTCCCACCGCTCCATGGCGCGCTCGTCCGGCGGGCGCCGGTGGTCGCCGCGATGCTGGCCGGGCTGCGCGGCCACCTGCCCGGCGGCGGCACCGGGCCCGGGGCGCAGGGCGCCGCCCTCTTCCTCGCGGCCCTGGCCCACGGGGAGGGCTGGGCGATCCCGCTCGGCGGCTCCGGGGCGATCACGCAGGCCCTGGGCCGGGTGCTGGCCGAGTCCGGCGGGCGGATCGAGCTGGGCCGGCGCGTCGCGGACCGACAGGAGCTGCCCGAGCCCCTCGTCCTGTTCGACACCTCCCCGGAGACCCTCGCGGCCGCCGTGCCCGGGCTGCCGCCGGCCGTGGAGCGGCGTCTGCGGAACCGCCGCCGCGGGCCCGGCGCCGCCGTCGTGCACTTCGTGACCGGTGGCCCCGTCCCCTGGTCCGATCCGCGGCTGGGGGCGGCCGGGACCCTGCATCTGGGCGGAGACGCCGCGCGGATCGCCGCCTCCGAGCGGGCGAGCCGGCGGCGCTTCCCCGCCGAGAACCCCTACGTCCTGCTGAGTCAGCCATCGGCGTTCGACCCCGGCCGCGCGCCCGCCGGCCACCACGTGCTCTGGACCTACACGCACGTCCCGCCGAACACCTCGCCGGACACCGTGCGCACCGCGGTGCAGGCGCAGATGGAGCGGCACGCCCCCGGGTTCGGGGCCACCGTGCTGGACGCCTGGGTCGAGGGCCCGGCCGCGCTCGAGGCGGGCAATGCCAACCTGGTCGGCGGGGACATCGCCGGCGGCGCCGTCGACACGCGCGGGCTGCTGCTGCGCCCCGGATTCGGCCTGCGCTCCTCGCTCGGCGGCGCGCCCTGGCGCTCGCCGGCGCCCGGCGTCTACCTCTGCTCGGCGTTCACGCCGCCCGGCCCGGCGGTGCACGGGATGGCCGGGCACCTCGCCGCCCGCCGGGCACTGGCCGACTCCGGCCTCCTCCGCAGGGCTGATCTTTGACCCGAATCGGCGCCATACAGCCGAATCCGTTCGCCGTTCGCCCCTGTAACACGCTAGCGTTGGAGAAACTGTTGCAGATGTCTCGGCCACGCACGGCCTCGAGACGCACAGTCCACAATCCGCGTTTGCCGGGGCAGAAACGAACGGCTGCCCCGGCAGACGCATCCTTCTGAAGCGGAAGACCAGGCGCGGACGATGAGCCAGCCACAGGACTACGACGCGGCCGACGTCAGCTTCGCCGAGCTGGCCGAGCGCCGCCGCGGGCCCGTGCTCCGGTTCCTGCGCCGGCATCCGCGCGGCACGGACGCGCTGGTGGTCGCCCTCTACCTCCTCTCCGCCGGCGCGCTGCTGACCATGGCCGCCGGGCCGGTGCCGTGGCCCGCGCTCGTGTGCGTGGCGGTGGTCGCCGCCGCGCTCTGGTTCCGCCGCGCGGCGCCCTTCGCGGTGCTGGGGATCGTCGCCGTCGCGACGCTCGCCCTCATGGTGGTGGACCCGTTCCACGGCGTGTTCAGCATGGGCCTCTGGCTGGCGCTCTACGCGGCCGGGACCCAGTACACGTGGTGGCGCTCCATGGCCATGGCCGTCCTGATGAGCGCCGTCCAGGTCCTCATGACCGCCCTGTGGGTCCTCCCGCACCTCATGGACCAGCAGCACGAGCCGCACATGGACATCCAGATCGGCAGCCTGCCGGACGCGATCCTCCTGATCTCGGCGCTGACGGTCTCCGCGAACCTGATCTCCGTCGGCATCGGCGCCGCGGTGCGCAGCAACCGGCTCCACCAGGCCGAGCTGGCCAACTGGGGGCTCCGGGTGCAGCGGCTGGCCCAGGTGCACGAGAGGAACCGGATCGCCCGGGAGATGCACGACGTCGTGGCGCACTCCCTCTCGGTGATGGTCGCCCTCGCCGACGGCGCGGCTGTGGTGGTCCGCCGCAGCCCCGACCGCGCCCAGGAGGTCCTCGGCGAACTCTCCACCACCGGTCGGCGCGCCCTGCGCGACACGCGCCGCGTGATCGGCGTGCTCCGCGAGGGGGCGGCCCCGCTGGAGCCGCAGCCGGCCGAGGCCACGCTCAACCAGATGCTCGAAGGCTTCCGCGTGGCCGGGCTGCCGTTGGAGTACAGCGCGTCCGGGTGCGAGCTGCCGGACGACGCCGGGCTCCGGCTGACCGTGCACCGCATCATCCAGGAGTCGCTCACCAACGTGCTGCGCCACGGCCGCGACGTGACCCGCGTGACCGTCGACTGCACCACTGCGGAGCGCCCGTCCGGCGGCCACTCGGTCCGCCTCCGCGTGCACGACGACGGCCGGGGTGGCGCGGACACCGGCGGGGCCGCCCCGCCGAAGGCCGGCCGCGACGTCGGCCCGCCGGGGCCCGGCCAGGGACTGCGCGGCATCGCCGAGCGGGTGGCGATCTACGACGGCTCGTTCCGTGCGGGCCCGGACCCGGCCGGCGGGTGGAGCGTCGACGCCGAGCTCAGAGTCACCGGAGAGATATGCCCAGGGGGGAATACAGAAGATGAGCAGTGAGATCAGCATCCTGCTGGCCGATGACCAGCACCTGATCCGGATGGGCTTCTCGCTCATCCTCGACGGCGAGGACGACCTGACCGTGGTGGGGGAGGCGCCGGACGGCGCGGCCGCCGTGGAGGAGGCGATGCGGCTGCGCCCCGACGTCGTGCTCATGGACGTGCGGATGCCCGTCCTCGACGGGATCGAGGCGACCCGGCGCATCACCGCCGCGCTCCCGGACACGCGCGTCATCATCCTCACCACCTTCGGTCTCGACGAGTACGCCTACAGCGGCCTGGAGGCCGGCGCGTCGGCGTTCCTGCTCAAGGACGTCACCCCGCCGGAGCTGGTGGCGGCGGTGCGCGCGGCCGCGAACAGCGACGCCGTCGCCCCGCAGGAGACCAAGCGGCTGCTCGCCGAGTTCGGCCGGGCCCGCGCCGAGGACCCGCTGCTGCAGGACCTGACCCCGCGCGAGCGCGAGGTGCTGGAGGCCATGGCCGAGGGGCTCTCCAACGCGGAGATCGCCCGAAAGTTCTTCGTCTCCGAGGCGACGGTGAAGACGCACGTGCGCCGGATCCTGACCAAGCTGCACCTGAGGGACCGGGTGCAGGCCGTGGTGTACGCGTACGAGACCGGCCTGGTGGTCCCCACCCAGGGCCTGGACTACTGACGGGGGCCGGAGTGAACATCGAATTCCTGCGCAGCCCGTGGTTCATGGTCGCGGTCCTGCTGCTCGCGACCGGCGCGTTCCTGCTCTCCGCCTCGGACTGGCACGCGGCCGGCTGGGCGCTCGTGGTGGTGGGCCTGGCAGCGGTCGGATTCGCCCGGTACCGGCAGGGCTGACGCCGGCTCGGTAGGATCGGCGGAGAGCAGGACCTGAAACGAACGCTTGAGGAAGAGGAACACCGTGGTCGACCAGCAAGCCCTGAACGCCGCCCGGGACGTCGAGCCGGCCGCCCTCGAGCACGTCGAGGACCTCGCGGCGTTCGTCGCCGCCTCCCCGTCCAGCTACCACGCCGCGGCGGAGGGGGCCCGGCGGCTGGCCGCCGCCGGCTTCACCGGCCTGGACGAGGCCGCGGACTGGCCGTCCGCCCCGGGCGCCTACTACGTGGTGCGCGACGGCGCCCTGATCGCCTGGGTGGTCCCGGACGGCGTCGGGCCCCGGACCGGCTTCCACCTGCTGGGCTCCCACACCGACTCGCCGTCCTTCAAGCTCAAGCCGCGCCCGACCACCGGGGCGCACGGCTGGCTCCAGGCCGGCGTCGAGGTCTACGGCGGGCCGCTGCTGAACTCGTGGCTGGACCGCGAGCTGCTGCTCGCGGGTCGGCTGGTGCTCCGGGACGGCACCGAGGTCCTGACCCGGACCGATCCGCTGCTGCGCTTCCCGCAGCTCGCCATCCACCTGGACCGCCAGGTCAACGAGGGCCTCACCCTGGACAAGCAGCGCCACATGAACCCGGTCTGGGGGACCGGTGCGCCCGCGCAGGAGGACCTGCTCGGCGTGCTCGGCGCCGCGGCGGGCGTGGCCCCGGAGGACATCGGCGGGTACGACGTCGTCGTGGCCGACTCCCAGCCCGGCGCGGTGTTCGGGCACGAGCAGGCGTTCTTCGCCTCCGGCCGGCTGGACAACCTCTCCTCGATGCACGCGTCCCTGGTCGCCCTGGCCGAGCACGCCGGCGCGGGCCGCGGGGCCGGCGGCGGGCGGATCGCCATGCTGACGGCGTTCGACCACGAGGAGATCGGCTCCGGCTCCCGCTCGGGCGCGTCCGGCCCCTTCCTGCAGGAGGTCCTCGAGCGGGTCTCCGGCGGGCTCGGCGCGACCGCGGCGGACCGGTACCGCGCCTACGCGGACTCGGTCTGCGTCTCCGCCGACGCGGGACACTCGATCCACCCCAACTACCCCGAGCGCCACGACCCCGCGAATCAGCCGCTGCTCGGCGGCGGGCCCCTGCTGAAGATCAACGCGAACCAGCGCTACGCGACCGACGGGGTCGGTGCGGCCCTGTGGGCGCGCCTGTGCGGAGAGGCGGGGGTGCCGTACCAGGAGTTCGTCTCCAACAACGTCATGCCCTGCGGCTCGACGATCGGCCCGCTCACGGCCACGCGGCTCGGGATCCGCACGGTGGACGTCGGCATCCCGCTGCTGTCGATGCACTCGGCGCGCGAGCTGTGCGGCGTGGCCGACCCGTGGCGTCTGGCCCGGGTGGCGGCACGGTTCTTCGCCGACTGAGCGCCCCCGCGAACAGGGCCGGCCTCGCGTGCGCGCGAGGCCGGCCCTGTCCTTCTGTGTCCTGTGCGCGAGTTCTTATGCGCGAGCTGGAAGCCCCGTGTGAATCCCCGCCTGGGCTTGACCCGCCCGACCGTCGTGACCGTATCGTTATTAAGTCACGTTTTGGTAACTGCCTCTCGGGCGCCAAAACAGGAACGACCCGTATCCCAGATCGTCCACGGGTCGACGAGCCCTGAAGCCTATTCGGACGCCGGACGATCGCGCACTGATGGCCGGGGACGGTCTGAGCGTAGGGATGGCCCTGGAGAAACTGTGATCCAGAAGAACAAGAACACCAAGAACTTCTCCCGTGCCGGCCTCGCCGGCGGCGCAGCGGTCCTCGCGCTGGCAGCGGCCGGCGTCGCGGCCGTGCCGGCCAACGCAGCCTCCACGTCCACCTGGGACTCCCTCGCGGCCTGCGAGTCGGGCGGCGACTGGTCCATCAACACGGGCAACGGCTACTACGGCGGCCTGCAGTTCAGCATGAGCACGTGGCAGGCCTTCGGCGGCACCGGCAACCCGGCCGACGCCTCCAAATCGCAGCAGATCGCCGTCGCCGAGAAGGTCCTCGCCTCGCAGGGCTGGGGCGCATGGCCCGCCTGCTCCGCCGAGCTGGGGCTCTCCGGCACCGAGGCCTCCACCAGCAGCGACATCCAGGTCGAGGCCCAGGCCGAGTCCGAGCCGACCCAGCAGGAGTCCAGCCAGGCCGCAGAGGCCGAGGCCGAGGCCCAGGCTCAGGCCGAGGCGGAGGCGGCCGAGGAGCAGGCCGCCGCTGAGGCGCAGTCCAGCGCCAAGCACCGCGCCGAGGGCCCCGCGTCCACCGAGAAGGCCGCCGGCGGCGCCGGCAAGCACGTCGCCGAGGTCAAGGCGGAGGACTCCGGCGAGGACCACGAGGTCGCCGCCGGCGAGACGCTGGCGACCATCGCCGAGGAGCACGGCATCACCGATTGGCGCGCGATCTTCGCGCTGAACACCGACGTCGTGGCCGATCCCGACGTGATCTACGTCGGCGAGACGCTCGACCTGCCGGTCAAGTAGCACCGGCCGATCACCGGGCCGGCCCCGCCGGACCGTGACCCGGGGCTTGCCCCGATCCCTGTGGCGGACCGCTTCCGAGCGGTCCGCCACAGTCGTGTCCGAGGGGGTCCCCGCGGCCGTCGTGCGCCCCACCGGCCCGGACGCGGGCGGGGTGCCCCGGACCTGTTGTCCACACCTCACCCCGTCCGTCCCGGAGGCGGCGCCGCGTCCGGTAGGATGGTGGAGGTTGTTTTTGCCCGCCCGCACATCGGGCGCGGCGTCCGACCAACGCAAAGAACCTCCTGTTACGGAGAGACCGTGACCGTTTAGCCCAAAGGAGGTGGGTTCACATGCGTAATTACGAACTTGCGGTGCTGATCGACCCTGAGGTCGATGAGCGTACCGTCGAGCCGACTCTCGAGAAGTTCCTGAATGTCGTGCGCAACGATGGCGGGACCATCGACAACGTCGACATCTGGGGCCGTCGCCGCATGGCTTACGAGATCCAGAAGAAGTCGGAAGCGATCTACGCTTTCGTCAAGTTCACGGCAACCCCGGCGACCTCCGCGGAGCTCGACCGCCAGCTGTCTCTGAACGAGAACATCCTGCGCGTCAAGATCTTCCGCCCGGAAGAGCCGAAGGCCGAAGCGAAGTAATTCGCCTCGAGTCTGTATCAGAAGAACCGATAGTCAGGAGACGTCATGGCAGGCGAAACCGTGATCACGGTCGTCGGTAACCTCACCGGCGACCCGGAACTGCGTTTCACTCCGTCGGGTTCCGCGGTGGCGAACTTCACCATCGCCTCCACCCCGCGGACGTTCGACCGGCAGACCAACGAGTGGAAGGACGGCGAAACGCTGTTCCTCCGCGGATCGGTCTGGCGCGAAGCCGCTGAGAACGTCGCCGAGACGCTGACCAAGGGCATGCGCGTCATCGCCCAGGGCCGGCTGAAGTCGCGTTCTTTTGACACCAAGGAAGGCGAGCGGCGCACCGTCATGGAGCTGGATGTCGACGAGATCGGCCCCTCCCTGCGCTACGCCTCGGCCAAGGTCACCCGCACCCAGCGCAATGCTGGCGGCAACCAGGGCGGCTTCGGCGGCGGCAACCAGCAGCAGGGCGGCTTCGGCGGGAACCAGGGTGGCGGCTTCGGCGGCGACTCCGGTTTCGGCGGCGGCACGGCTGCACCGGCCGGTGGCAATGGCGGCGGCTGGGCAGCGCCCGGCGCCGACAGCAACCCGTGGTCCACTCCGTCGGGCGGCAATGCCGCCGGTGGCGGCTGGGGCCCGGGCAGCGACGAACCGCCTTTCTAAACACTCACTATTCACCATCCCGCAGAAGACTCTGCGGGCTCCATAGAAAAAAGGAGCTCCACGATGGCTAAGGCTGATATCCGTAAGCCCAAACCAAAGTCCAACCCCTTGAAGGCCGCTGACATCACCGTCATCGACTACAAGGACGTCGCACTGCTGCGCAAGTTCATCTCCGATCGCGGCAAGATCCGCGCTCGTCGGGTGACGGGCGTGAGCGTTCAGGAGCAGCGCAAGATCGCGCAGGCCATCAAGAACGCCCGCGAGATTGCCCTGCTGCCCTACTCCGGCGCTGGCCGCGGCTAAGGGAAGGGACCCACAACATGGCAAAGCTCATTCTGACCCACGAAGTGACCGGTCTCGGCACCGCAGGCGACATCGTCGAGGTGAAGAACGGTTACGCCCGTAACTACCTTCTGCCGCGCGGCTTCGCCGTCACCTGGTCCAAGGGTGGCGAGAAGCAGGTCGAGTCCATCCAGGCCGCTCGCGAGGCTCGCGCCGTCGCGTCGCTGGAGGAGGCCAAGGAGCTGGCTGCGAAGCTGGCCTCCAAGCCGGTGAAGGTCCAGGTGAAGACCGGCGAGTCCGGTCGCCTGTTCGGCACCGTCAAGGTCGACGACATCGCGAAGGCCGTCGAGGCCGCCGGCCTCGGCTCCATCGACAAGCGCAAGGTCGAACTGCCGGAGCACATCAAGTCCACCGGCAACTTCGAGGCCACCGTGCGCCTGCACGAGGACGTCTCGGCGACCATCGCGCTGCAGGTCGTCCCGGCCGCCAAGAAGAAGTAGTCCGCGCGGCAGCAGCCGCTCGAGTGCTTCAGCGCCACGAGGCCCCATCCCTTCGCGGGGGTGGGGCCTCGTCGCTTTAACGGCGTCGTGCCGCCAGCCAGGCGAGGAGCCAGCCGGCCTCCACGGCCGCGTCCGCCAGGTAGATTCGGCGGATGCGCCCGGTCGACCCGTAGTAGAGGTCCACCAGCCCATAGGCCAGAGCGGAACCGATGCCGAGGCGGCGGGCCGTGCGGCGTCCCTCATCGCTCGGCGTCGAGCGCAGCAGGGCGTAGCCGACGGCGACCGAGAAGCCCGCGACCGTCTGGACGAGCCAGCGGTCCGCCTTGGGTCCGGTGACGGCCACGAAGCTGCGGTAGTGGACCAGCGGCCAGAGCCCGGCCGCCAGATCGAAGAGTCCGTGCGCCGTCGACAGCCGGATCCGTGCCATGGTGCCTCCAGTTCCCCGCTCGCACCGGGCCGGGCGGCTCCGGTGCGGCCACCCTAGCGCGCGGACCTCGTCGGCGGTACGCCTGTGCGGCCCCGTGCCCGGCGCGCCCCGGTCCCGTGTGTCGCCAGCTTGCGGAATGTTGCGTCCGTCGTTGTCACAGATCCTTCCCCGCACGTAGCGTGGGGAGCGAATCAAGAGATTCAACGTCAAGCCCTGGCTCGTTGAACGGCAACCCTCCCATTGCGGTAGTGGGGTGCTCCAGGTGATGATTCGGCCTTCCGGAACACGCCGGTGGGCAAGTACCGCGTCGCAGCCCGGCCCCTCCCGGCCGGATGGGCGCATGATCACAGGCGGTGGCCATGACTGCACCCGAATCCGACCTCTCGACCGATCTCTCCGCGGGCGCGCTGCGGCAGGCGTTCGCGCGGCATCCCTCCGGCCTGGCGGCCCTCTGCGCCGTCGTCGACGGAGAGCCGCAGGGGATCGTCGCCTCCTCCTTCACGGTCGGCGTCTCCCTGGACCCGCCGCTGGTCCTGTTCGCCGTGCAGAAGAGCTCGCGCACCTGGCCGAGGATCCGCGCCGCGCAGCGCATCGGTGTCTCCGTCCTGGGCGCGACGCACCGGGACGTGTGCCGGCAGATCGCCGCGCGGGACGGGGACCGTTTCGCCGGCGTGCGCTTCGAGTCGAGCGACGCCGGTGCCCTCTTCCTGCACGAGGCGGCGCTCTGGCTGGACTGCAGCATCGACCAGGAGGTCGACGCGGGCGATCACGCGGTGGTCATCCTCCGCGTCCACCGGCACGCGGCCCACGAGGGGCTCCACCAGCCCCTCGTCTTCCACGACTCGGACTTCGCCACGCTGGGCGCGCCCGCCTACGCCTGACGCGGGCGGCCGCCCTCAGCGGTGCTGGATGTCGTCCACCAGCCGCTTGGCGTCCGCCAGCCCCACGCCGGTGTCGCGGCGGACCTTCCTGATCGCCTCGACGACCTTGCCCTGCTGCACCAGGCTCACCACGGCGGCGTAGTCGGCCTGGCCCGCGGGACGGGTGGCGGGCACGGCGCCCGCGCCGGCCTGGGCGGTGGGGTCGTCCACGGGAGCCGTGGGGGTGCGCTGGGCCGTGGGCATCCGCTGCTGCGTCTCGTGGCGCACGCGCTCGGCCTCCCGGCGCTGCTCCTCGCGCTGCTGGACCCATTTGGCGTTGAGCCGCTGGATGTACTGCTCTTCCTCGCTGAGCTGCCCGGTGGTCGTCCGGCTGAAGACGTACCAGAGCGCGCCGACGATCCCGACGAGGACGGCGATGACGATGAGTGCTTCGAGGAGCCCGAGCGAGAACATGCTGTCCATCCTAGGCGCGTGCGTCGGCGCGGGCGCCGCCGTCGGGTCGGCGGTCCGGTGCCGGGCCGTCCGGCCCGCCGCCCGCATGCTCGTAGCCCTCCTGGACCAGCTGCCGGAGCACGTCCAGGTCGACGTCGTCGAGCTTGTTCACGTAGAGGCAGGACACCCCGCGGCGGTGCTTGCCGAGGCGGGAGAGCCAGCGCTCCGACTCCTCGCTGCCGGTGAGGACGTACAGGGCCAGATTAGCCCGGCGGGGCGAGAATCCGACGGCGGGCGCGTCGCCCTCGCGGCCGGTGGCGTACCGGTAGTGATAGGCGCCGAAGCCGACGATCGAGGGCCCCCACATGACCGGTTCCTCGCCGGTGGCCGAGCCGAAGAGCTCCAGCAGCGTCTCGGCGTCGGCGCGCCGCCGCGGGTGGTCGACGCCGGACACGAAGGACCGGGCATCGACGGAGGTGGGGCGCATCACGGGCTCCGGCATGGCACCAGTATTCCAACGGGGCCCCGCCCCCACAAGAGCGCGCCCGCCGGAGCGCTCCACCCGGTGGGCGCGGCTGTGGAGAATCAGGGCTCTGCTGTGGATAACGCCGGCGAAAGTGGCGCAGCGCACGGGCCATTAGGAGCCTCAAGTGCTGTATCAACGTTCACGAACTCGCCGGAACTTTAAGTTCCCCACAGCCATGTATAAGTAAACGGCCTAGTCAGAGTGGCTTGGGAACAGATCTTTCCCGACAATCCACAGGCGTGTCCCCAGTGTGTTCACATGTCCACCGGCGATCCCCACAGGTTGTCCACAAACCCTGTGGATAAGTGACTTGGAGGGGTCCCCCCTCGGGTCTACTCTTACGGGGTCACGGGCGTACCCTGGCGGAGTCGACGGCCCCGCCGACGTCGCGTGACGGGCGCGATCGAGCGCCCCGACGGGCATGGTGAAAGGACTTCGGTGGCTCTGGCACGAACGGATGTAGAGGAGAGCGGCAGCGCCGAGTTCGGCCGCACGCCCCCTCAGGACATCGTGGCCGAACAGTCCGTCCTCGGCGGCATGATGCTCTCCAAGGACGCCATCGCCGACTGCGTGGAGGTCCTCCGCGGGCAGGACTTCTACCGTCCGTCCCACGAGCTGATCTACGAGGCCGTGATCGACCTGTACGGCCGCGGCGAGCCGGCCGACGCCGTGACGGTCGCGGACCTCCTCACCAAGCGCGGGGACATCAGCCGCGTCGGCGGCCCCGCCTACCTGCACACGCTGATCCAGTCCGTGCCCACCGCGGCCAACGCCGGCTTCTACGCGGAGATCGTGCGGGAGCGGGCGGTCCTGCGCCGCCTGGTCAACGCCGGCACCAAGATCGTCCAGCTGGGCTATGCGCAGGACGGCGAGGTGGACGCGATCGTCAACGAGGCCCAGGCCGAGGTCATGTCCGTCGCGGAGCGCCGCGGCGCGGAGGACTACGTCCCCCTGCGCGACATCATCGAGGGCACCGTGGACGAGATCGAGTCCGCCGGAAGCCGCGGCGAGGGCGTCATCGGCGTCCCGACCGGCTTCTACGAGCTCGACGAGCTGACGCAGGGCCTGCAGGGCGGCCAGATGATCGTCGTCGCGGCCCGTCCCGCCGTCGGCAAGTCGACGTTCGCCCTCGACTTCGCGCGGTCCGCGGCCATCAAGAGCAACATGACCACCGTCTTCTTCTCGCTCGAGATGGGGCGGAACGAGATCGCCATGCGCCTCCTCTCCGCGGAGGCGAGCATCGGCCTGCAGGACCTGCGCAAGGGCACGGTCAAGGACGAGCAGTGGGCCAAGATCGCCAGCACCATGGGCAAGCTGAACGACGCCCCGCTGTACATCGACGACTCGCCCAACATGTCGCTCATGGAGATCCGCGCGAAGTGCCGGCGCCTGAAGCAGAAGCACGATCTGAAACTGGTGGTCCTCGACTACCTGCAGCTGATGAGCTCCGGCAAGCGCGTCGAGTCCCGCCAGCAGGAGGTCTCCGAGTTCTCCCGTGCCCTCAAGCTCCTCGCCAAGGAGCTCGACGTGCCGGTGATCGCCCTGTCGCAGCTGAACCGTGGCTCAGAGCAGCGCACGGACAAGAAGCCCATGGTCTCCGACCTCCGCGAGTCCGGCTCGATCGAGCAGGACGCCGACATGGTCATCCTGCTCCACCGCGAGGACATCTACGACAAGGAGTCCCCGCGCGCCGGCGAGGCGGACGTGATCGTCGCCAAGCACCGTAACGGTCCCACCAAGACGATCGTCGTCGCCTTCCAGGGCCACTACTCCCGGTTCTCCAACATGGCGCCCGAGGGCAGCCTCTAGCCGGGGCCGCCGGGCCCGGCGGGATCAGAGCAGGAAGGCCGGGTCGATCAGGTCGGTGCGCGGGTCCAGTGCGTAGTCGCTGTCCTTGTGGCGGTGGACGGCCGGCAGACCGATCGCGATCGACTCCGCCGGGACGTCGCGGACGACGACGGCGTTCGCGCCGATCGCCGTGTCGTCACCGATGGTGACCGGCCCGATGATGCGGCAGCCGGCGCCGAGCATCACCCGGTCCCCGACGATCGCGTGCCGCCGGGCCCCCGGCCTGACGGGCACGTGCAGCGTCCGTCCGCCGATGGTGGTGCCCTGGTACATCATCACGTCGTCGCCGATCACGGTGGTCTCGCCGATGACGATCTCCGAGCCGTGGTCGATGAAGGGCCTCCGGCCGATGCGCGCACCCGGGTGGATCTCCACCCCGGTGAAGAACCGCGCGGCCTGGCTGACCAGACGCGCCAGCCCCCGGGTCTGCTCGCGCTGCCAGAGGGCATGGGCCACCCGGTACGCCCAGATGGCGTGGACGCCCGCGTAGGCCAGGGCGACCTCCGCGTCGCTGCGGGCGGCGGGGTCCTGGGCGCGGGCGGCCTTCAGGTCCTCCCGCAGGAGGGAGAGCAGACGCCTCATCCGCGGCGGTGGTGCTCGTCGGCGTCCGCGCCGGAGACCGGGACGAAGAGATCCGTGCGGAGCTCCTCCGGACCCATCTCCGGGCGCGGCTCCGTCACGTAGAGCTCCCAGAAGGGCAGGGACGCGGTGTAGCCGTTGTCGGCGATCCAGCCCATGAAGCCCTCCCAGGCGCCCGCCAGATCGTCGAAGGAGCCGAGGTGTGAGGTCACGGCCGTGGGACCGCCGGGGATCTCCGAGGGCACCACCTCGACGCCGCTGGCTGCAGCCCGGGTCCCGGCCAGTGCATGGTCGACGGCGAAGCCGACCTCCAGGTCCAGCGAGTCGGTCGGCTCCCGCGTCATCAGGCCGAAGCCGGGCCCCACCGCGATGAGCCCCTCGGCCTCCAGCACCTCGCCCAGGGCGGCGAATGCCGAGTCGTAGAACTCGCGCAGGTCCTCGAACCGGATGTCCTGGCCGCGCACCACGGCGGTGCGGGCGCTGGAGAGGCTCACGATCTCCGGGCTCTGGTGCGGTTCGGTGCGGAACATGGCGGCCTCCTGCGGTTGGTCTGGCATCACCTTGAACTCTGATTCGCGCCACCGGCGGTGTCAAGGCCGCGACGAGCCTGCGACGCCGGCCGGCGACGCGGACCGGCGGGAGGTCACCCGCCGGCGACCGACTGGACCACCAGGAGGTCGGCCCCGGCGGGCACCGCCGTGTCCTGGCCGGCGAGGTCCCGGATGTTGTCCGGGCCCACGAACACATTGACGTAGCGGCGCACCTCGCCGCGCTCGTCCCGCACCCGGCGCCCGAAGCGCGGGTGCTGCTCGGCGAGCACGTCGAGCAGGCGACGGACCGTCGGCGGCCCGGCATCGGCGTCGTACGGGACCTCCACCTCCCTGCGCCCGCCGAGGCCGGCGGCCAGGACCGCCGGCACCCGGACGGTCACGTGCGCCATGGTCTACTCCTCCGGGAACTGCGGGACGTACGGCTCCGAGCCCTGCGGGAGCGGCGCCCGCGGGACCACCGCGGCCTGCACGCTGAGGATGTCCGGCAGGCGCTCGGCGACGCGGACGAACGTGCCGCCCTCGTCGCCGCTGGCGTACACCTCGCCCGCGCGCGTGCCGAAGTACACGCCGGTGGACTCCGGGTGGTCGTCGACGGCGGCGGCATCGCGCAGGACGGTGTTGTAGTCGCGGTCCGGCAGCCCGTCGTGCTGCTCGGTCCAGGTATCGCCGCCGTCGTCGGTGCGGTACATCGACAGGCGGGCGTTCGCCGGCTTCCGGTCGATGTCCGCGCCCATGGGCAGGACCCAGCCCGTGCCGCCGCGGTGCGGGTGCGTGAGGAAGGTGAAGCCGAAGTCGCCGGGCAGGCCGTCGGCGATCGAGGTCCACGAGTCCCCGGCGTCGTCCGAGCGGAAGACGCCGCCGTGGTTCTGGGCGTAGAGCCGGTCCGGGTTCTCGGCGTCGCGGGCGATCCGGTGGACGCACTGGCCGAACTCGGGCTGCTCGTCCGGCAGGAACCCGGCCACGATCCCCCGGTTCTTCGGCGCCCAGGTGGCCCCGCCGTCGTCGGACCGGTAGACCCCGGCGGCCGAGGCCGCCACGTGGATCTGCTCGCGCCCGGGGTCCGGGAGCACCGTGTGCAGGCACGGCCCGCCCCCGCCGGGCTGCCACTGGCGGCGCTGCGGGTGGTTCCACAGGCCCTCGTTGAGGGCGAAGGACTCGCCGCCGTCCTCCGAGCGCCACAGGGAGTGCGGCTCGGCGCCCGCCCAGACCACGCCGGGCCGGTCCGCCGCATCGGGGTGCAGGTGCCAGACCCGCTCGAGCGCGGTGTCCGTCTCCGGTGGGAACTTGATGGCGCCGTGCTCGGGCTCGGACCAGGTGGCGCCCAGGTCGTCGCTGGTGACGACGGTCGGGCCCCAGTGCCAGTCGAGCAGGCCGGCCAGGACGCGCGGCCGGTCGGGGCGGTTGTCGATCGCTACGGAGGAGGCCTCGAGGACGAGGAAGTGCGGATCGGACAGGGTCCAGTGCACGCGGTCGTCGCTCGCCGCGAGCCAGAGGCCCTTCTTGGTGCCGATCGCCAGCAGAACCATGGTCTCCGGCGGAGCCGGTGCTGGTGTGGTCATGGTCACAGTCCAGCACCGCCGCCCCGCCGTGGCAAGACCGGCGCCCGGGTCCGTCAGCCGCGGCCGACGAACGGCATCCCGGCGGCCGTGATGGTCAGCTGGTTCACGCTCGCGCTCGCCGGCAGCGAGGCCAGGAACTCGACGGTGCGGGCGGCCTCCTCCAGGGGGAACGTCGGCTCCGTCCGGCGGGTGCCGTCGGCCTGGAGCGCGCCGCTGCCGGTGCCGATCGCGGTCATCATGTCGGTGGCGGTGTTGCCGATGTCCAGCTGCGTGCAGGAGATGCCGTGGGCGCGGCCGTCCAGCTCGATCGACTTGGTCAGGCCGGAGATCGCGTGCTTGGTGGTCGTGTACGCCACCGAGCGGGGGCGGGGGGCCTGCGCGGAGATCGAGCCGTTGTTGATGATCCGCCCACCCGCCGGGAGCTGGTCCCGCATGCGCCGGAAGGCCTCGCCGGCGCAGAGGACGGCCCCGGTGAGGTTCACGGCGACGACGTCGTTCCACTGGGCCGCGGTCAGGTCGCCGACGTCGACCGCCGGGCCGAACGTGCCGGCGTTGTTCAGCAGCAGGTCGATGCGCCCGAAGCGTCCGACGGCGGCATCGAAGAGGGCCGCGACCGAGTCCGGGTCCGTCACATCCGTGGGGACCGCGAGGGCCTGCGGGTGACCGCCGGCCGTCTCCTCCAGGGGTGCGCTGCGGCGGCCGGCGAGCACCACGTTCCACCCGGCGGCGAGCAGCCGCCGGGCGCTGGCCGCGCCGATGCCGGAGCCGGCGCCGGTGATGACCGCGGTGCGCGGCTCGGGCCGGCCGGACTCGTCGCGGGGGGAGTCGATGGGTGCGCTGGTGGTCATGGGGGCTCCTCGGCGGGTGTCTCGGAGGGACGCTTTCGGGGCGGCACGTTGACATCGGCGACGTGACGGCTTTCACTAGGATACTACTGTGCGAAAAAACAATTCCGTATAGCGGTAACTGGATCGCATCGGCGAAAACCGCCGTTGTCCTCGGAGGGAAGACATGACCATCATCGACGAGCCCCGGTTCGCATCCGAACCGGACGCGGAGGAACGGGCCGAGTGGATCGAATCGTTCGACTCCATGCTCAAGGTCGGCGGCGCGGATCGCGCCGGCACCATCATGAGCAGCCTGCTCGAGCGGGCCCGTGAGCGGCAGGTCGCCGTCGCGGCCGCCATCACCACAGACTACGTGAACACCATCCCGGCCGATCAGGAGCCGGAGTTCCCCGGCGACGAGGAGGTCGAGCGCCGCTACCGCGCCTGGATGCGGTGGAACGCCGCCGTCATGGTGCACCGCGGCCAGCACCCCGACATCGGCGTCGGCGGGCACATCTCCACCTACGCGGGCGCGGCGACGCTGTACGAGGTGGGCTTCAACCACTTCTTCCGCGGCAAGGACCACCCCTGCGGCGGCGACCAGGTCTTCTTCCAGGGACATGCCTCCCCCGGCATGTACGCCCGCGCCTTCCTCGAGGGACGCCTGAGCGAAGAGGACCTGGACGGGTTCCGCCAGGAAAAGTCGAAGGAGGGCCACGCGCTGCCCTCCTACCCGCACCCGCGGAACATGCCCGAGTTCTGGGAGTTCCCCACGGTATCGATGGGCATCGGCCCCATGAACGCCATCTACCAGGCGCAGTCCAACCGGTACCTGCACAACCGCGGGATCAAGGACACGTCCGACCAGCAGGTGTGGGCGTTCCTCGGCGACGGCGAGATGGACGAGCCCGAGTCGCGCGGCCTGCTCCAGCTGGCGGCCAACGAGAAGCTCGACAACCTGAACTTCGTGGTGAACTGCAACCTGCAGCGCCTCGACGGACCGGTCCGCGGCAACGGCAAGATCATGCAGGAGCTGGAGGCCTTCTTCCGCGGCGCCGGCTGGAACGTCATCAAGGTCGTCTGGGGCCGCGAGTGGGACTCGCTGCTGTCCAGCGAGAACTCCGCGGCCCTCGTCGACATCATGAACCGCACGCCCGACGGCGACTACCAGACGTACAAGGCCGAGAACGGCGGGTTCGTCCGCGAGCACTTCTTCGGCAAGTCTCAGGTCACCAAGGAACTCGTGGCGGATCTGAGCGACGACGAGATCTGGAACCTCAAGCGCGGCGGGCACGACTACCGCAAGGTCTACGCCGCCTACAAGGCCGCCACCGAGTTCAAGGGCAAGCCGACGGTCATCCTGGCCAAGACGGTCAAGGGCTACGGCCTGGGCCCGCACTTCGAGGGCCGCAACGCGACCCACCAGATGAAGAAGCTGACCCTCGACGACCTCAAGTCGTTCCGCGACTACCTGCGGATCCCGATCACCGACGAGCAGCTGGAGGCGGACCCCTACCGCCCGCCGTACTTCCACCCCGGACAGGACGCGCCCGAGATCGAGTACCTCCTCGAGCGCCGCCGCGCCCTCGGCGGGTTCCTCCCCGAGCGCCGGACCCGGCACGCCGACGTCGTGCTCCCGGAGGAGAAGACGTACACCATCGCCAAGCGCGGCTCCGGCAAGCAGCAGGCCGCCACCACCATGGCCTTCGTGCGCCTGCTGAAGGATCTGATGCGGGACAAGGAGTTCGGCAGCAGGATCGTGCCGATCGTCCCGGACGAGTCGCGGACCTTCGGCATGGACGCGTTCTTCCCGACGGCGAAGATCTACAACCCGGGCGGCCAGGAGTACCTCTCCGTGGACCGGGACCTGGTCCTGGCCTACAAGGAGTCCCCGGCCGGGCAGCTGATCCACCCGGGCATCAACGAGGCCGGCGCCGTCTCGGCGTTCACCGCCGCGGGAACGGCGTACGCCACCCAGGGCGAGCCGCTGATCCCGGTCTACGTCTTCTACTCGATGTTCGGGTTCCAGCGGACCGGCGACTCCTTCTGGGCCGCCGCCGACCAGATGACCCGCGGCTTCGTCATCGGCGCGACCGCCGGCCGGACCACGCTCACCGGCGAGGGCCTGCAGCACGCCGACGGCCACTCGCCGATCCTCGCCGCCACCAACCCGGCCGTGGTCACGTACGACCCGGCCTACGGCTACGAGATCGGGCACATCATGCGGGCCGGTCTGGAGCGCATGTACGGCGGGAACCACCCGGACCCCAACGTCATGTACTACCTGACCGTCTACAACGAGCCGTACGTGCAGCCCGCCGAGCCGGAGGGCGTGGACGTCGACGGGATCCTCGGCGGCATCCACCGGATCGCCGCGAGCGAGACGGAGGGGCCGCGGACGCAGCTGCTCGCCTCCGGCGTCGCGGTCCAGTGGGCCCTGGAGGCCCAGCGCATCCTCGCCGAGGGGTGGGGCGTCTCCGCCGACGTCTGGTCCGTGACCAGCTGGACGGAGCTGCGCCGCGACGGCCTCGCCGCCGAACGCGACGCCTTCCTGGATCCTGCGGCGCAGAGCCCGCGGGAGCCCTTCGTGACCCGGCAGCTGGCCGGGGCCGAGGGGCCGGTCGTCGCGGCCACGGACTACATGTCCCAGGTGCCGGATCAGATCCGCCAGTATGTGCCCAACGAGTGGGCGACGCTGGGGGCCGACGGCTTCGGCTTCTCGGACACCCGTGCCGCCGCCCGCCGGTTCTTCAACATCGACGCGCACAGCATCGTGGTCCGGGCCCTGCAGATGCTCGCCCGGCGCGGCGAGGTGCCCACCGAGGCGCCCGCCCAGGCCTTCGAGCGCTACCGGCTCGACGACGTCAACGCCGGCACCAGCGGCAACGCCGGCGGCGACAGCTGACCGCCCACGCATGACAGAAGGACCGGCCCCCGGGAATCCCGGGGGCCGGTCCTTCTGCTCTGTCCGCCGGCCAGGCCCCGACCAGGCGCCGCGCGGCGTTGGGCCGGACTCTAGCCGGCCAGCCGGGTCTTCAGGCGGCTCCAGAGCGATGCGCGCTTGGGCCGCTCGAGTGCGAAGTCCGGATCGAGTCCGCCGGCCGCGTAGAACGAGATGTCTGGCCCGGAGGTCTTGCCGTGACGGAGATCGACGGGCACACCGGTCGCTGCGCAGGGCGGAGTCGTCCCGTAGCGCGCCGACAGATCGGCGGGCTGGGGGCCGGGGGTGCTGGTCGTGTCCGTCATCATGGTTGCTCCTCTGGGTGCCTGACTCCTGGTGGTCCGCGTCCTGTGCGGCTGGCCCGCGCGGCCGGCCTTCCGTGGCGAACACTTTCGCTACGCGGAAGAATCTTCTTGAACTATGGAATCCAAGTATCGCCGCCTGGGGCCGTCCGCACAAGGGGTCGAGCCAATTCGCCGGGGATCCCGGCGTCAGGAACTCAATGCTTCAAAGATTTTTCGCCCCGGAGCTTGACAGGATGGCTGTGATCGGCGTTACATGGTCCTAGTGAAATAAAAGTTCCGTCATACAGAAACATCGAGTCAAGTTGGTTCACGCCAATGGTCAAGGGTGTTCAGCACTGAGGCGGAGCTGTCGCAACGACGAAAGCTGAACTCCCAATGGACCTCGAAGAATTCAACTCGACCGACCCCGAGAGCGCCCGCGCCGCGCTGCGCCCCTGCATCGACGTCGACCGCTGGATCGACGCGCTGGAAGCGGGCCGCCCCTACGCCTCGCTGGACGAGCTCCAGGCCGTGGCCGCCACCGCCGCACTCCCGTTCACCGCCGACGAGGTTGAGCAGGCGCTCTCGCACCACCCCCGCATCGGCGAGCGCGCCGACGGCGAGACCGCCGAGGCCAAGTTGAGCCGTGGCGAGCAGGCCGCCGTCGACCCGGAGTCCGACGTCACGCGCCGTATCAACGAGGGCAACCTCGCCTACGAGGAGCGCTTCGGCCACGTGTTCCTGATCCGCGCCGCCGGCCGCAGCCCCGAGGAGATCCTCGCCGAGCTGCAGCGCCGCCTGGAGAACACGGCCGAGCAGGAGGACCGCGAGACCGCGGATCAGCTGCGCCAGATCGCCCTGCTCCGGCTCCGCGGCGCCCTCGAGGCGCCCGCAGCGGCCTCGGCCGCCCACTCCTGACGCACCGCGTCCACCGATCCCGCTCTCCCTCGGGGGAGAGCAGCCCAGAACTCAGCGCAGAGGAGCATTCCGATGAGCAATCCCGATGGCGAACGCAGCCACATCACCACCCATGTACTCGACACCGGGACCGGGAGGCCTGCCTCCGGTGTCAAGGCCACGCTGGAGCACAAGAGCGCATCCGGCTGGCAGGAAGTCGGCTCGGGACAGACGGACGACGATGGTCGCATCCGCAACCTCGGCCCGACTCGCGTAGAAGCAGGGCACTACCGGATCACCTTCGACACCGGGTCCTACTTCGGGAAGACGGGAACGGAAACCTTCTTCCCCGAGGTCGTCCTGGGCTTCGTCATCGCCGACGTCGCCCAGCACTACCACGTACCACTCTTGATCAGCCCATTCGCATACTCGAGCTACCGAGGGAGCTAACGATGACTATGACTGCACCGGAAACCGTGACCGGCACGAAGATCGTGCTCGGCAAGAACCAGTACGGCAAGGCCGAAGTCCGCCTGGTGAAGATCAGCCGCGACACAGACCGCCACGAGATCGAGGACCTCAACGTGTCCTCGCAGCTGCACGGCGACTTCGAGACCGCGCACACGGAGGGCGACAACAGCAAGGTCGTCGCCACCGACACCCAGAAGAACACCGTCTACGGCTTCGCCCGCGAGGGCGTCGGCACCATCGAGAACTTCCTGAAGCGCCTCGGCGATCACTTCACGGGCGAGTTCGACTGGGTGAGCGGCGGCCGGTGGAAGGCCGAGCAGTACTTCTGGGACCGCATCGAGGATCACGACCACGCCTTCTCGCGCAACAAGAGCGAGGTCCGGACCGCGATCCTCGAGATCACCGACGGCACCAAGAACATCGTCGCCGGCATCGAGGGCGTCACCGTCCTGAAGTCCACCGGCAGCGAGTTCCACGGCTTCCCGCGTGACCGCTTCACCACGCTCAAGGAGACCACGGACCGCATCCTGGCCACGGACCTCACGGCCCGCTGGCGCTACAACACCGACGCGGTCAACGCCGGCGACATCGACTTCGACGCGATCTACACGTCCGTCCGGGCGCTGCTCCTGAAGGCCTTCGCCGACACGCACTCGCTGGCGCTGCAGCAGAGCATGTTCCAGATGGGCCGCGCGGTGCTCGAGGCGCACCCGGAGATCGACGAGATCCGCATGAGCCTGCCGAACAACCACCACTTCCTGGTGGACCTGGACCCGTTCGGCCAGGACAACCCCAACGAGGTCTTCTTCGCCGCGGATCGCCCGTACGGGCTGATCGAGGCAGCGATCAAGCGTGAGGGCGTCGCCGACACGCATCCGATCTGGGAGAACTCCTCCGGATTCTGCTGAGCAACACATCTAGAAGGACCCGGACCCGGGGAGGAAGAAAGGGCCGGGCCCGTGCCGCAAACACGGGCCCGGCCGTCCTCTCCGGGCATTGGACAAGGAGATCAGCTATGACAGCTGCAAGCACAACCATCCGCCCGGAGGACGAACGCCTGCCCATCGGGCGCACCTTCGCCTACGGACTGCAACATGTTCTCACAATGTACGGCGGCATCATCGCCCCGCCGCTGATCATCGGCGGCGCCGCCGGGCTCGGCGACATGGAACTGGCACTGCTCGTGTCCTGCTGCCTCTTCGTCGGCGGTCTGGCGACGATCCTGCAGACCGTGGGCGTCCCGTTCTTCGGCTGCCAGCTCCCGCTCGTGCAGGGAACGTCCTTCGCCTCGGTGGCCACACTGGTCGCCATCGCCAATGGCGACGGAGGCATCCAGTCCGTCCTCGGCGCGGTGCTGGCCGCCTCAGTCATCGGCTTCCTGATCGCCCCGTTCTTCGCCAGGATCGTCCGGTTCTTCCCGCCGGTGGTCTCCGGCGTCGTCATCACGATGATCGGCCTGTCGCTGACACCGGTCGCGGCGAACTGGTCCATGGGCGGCAACGCCGAGGACCCCGAGTACGGCAGCCTCGCCAACATCGGCCTTGCCGCGTTCACGCTCGTCGTCGTCCTGATCCTCAGCAAGGTCGGCAATGCGGCCATCTCCCGCCTGTCGATCCTGCTGGCCATCGTCATCGGCACGCTCGTCGCCTGGACCCTCGGCATGGCCGACTTCTCGAAGGTCGGCGACGGCGCCTTCTTCGCGCTGCCGCAGCCGTTCGCCTTCGGCGCTCCGATCTTCGAGGTCGGCGCCATCATCTCCATGACCATCGTGGTGCTCGTCATCCTGACGGAGACGACCGCCGACATCCTGGCCGTCGGCGAGATCGCGCGGACCCGCGTCGACTCCCGCCGCATCGCGGACGGTCTCCGCGCGGACATGGTCTCCTCGATCCTCGCGCCGGTCTTCAACACCTTCACGCAGAGCGCCTTCGCCCAGAACGTCGGCCTCGTCGCCATCACGGGCGTCAAGAGCCGCTTCGTGGTGACCGCCGGCGGCGGCATCCTCCTGGTCCTGGGCCTGCTGCCCGTGCTGGGCCGCGTCGTGGCCGCCGTTCCCACGCCGGTCCTCGGCGGCGCCGGCATCGTCCTGTTCGGCACGGTCGCCGCGTCCGGCATCCGGACCCTCGGCAAGGTCAAGTTCTCCACCCCGAACATGATCATCGTGGCCGCGTCCGTGGCCTTCGGCATGGTGCCGATCGTGAAGCCGGACTTCTACCACGACTTCCCCGCCTGGGCGAGCACGATCTTCCACTCGGGCATCAGCTCCGCCGCGATCATGGCGGTGTTCCTGAACATCCTGTTCAACGAGATCAAGACCGGCAACTCCGCCGGCGGCTCGGTCTTCCAGGCCGCCCCGCCGCGCATGGTCCCGACCGACCAGATCCAGGGCCTGCGCGACGGCGACCACTTCGAGGCCGGCAAGCTGATCGACGCCGACGGCGAGGAAGTGCCGGTGGTGACCGCCGAGCAGTTCACCGTGGCCCTGGCCGAGCACGTCAAGGCCTGCGACGACGCAGGCGTCGAGGCCGAACTGCCCGACGGCGTCGACCCGGACGAGCTCCGCCGCATCGCCGAGGAGGAGGCCGCCGCCAAGCGGGCCCAGGAGGAACAGGCCGCGGACGAGCGGCCGGCCCCGGGGTCCGGGGGTCCCGGCTCCGAGGGCGGAGAGCGGCTGGATCACGCCGCAGAGAGCTTCGCTGCCGGCACCCGCCGCAGCGCAGCGTTGAAGCGCAACGACTGAGACGTAGCGCGTCAGCGAAGCCAGCCGGCCCGGCGACGGGCCCGGCTGCACGGGGAGCGGTGCGG
The DNA here is from genome assembly GCF_039538765.1 of Zhihengliuella alba. NCBI lineage: Bacteria > Bacillati > Actinomycetota > Actinomycetes > Micrococcales > Micrococcaceae > Zhihengliuella > Zhihengliuella alba. The sequence continues at coordinate 170,352 of NZ_BAABCJ010000005.1, forward strand.
AAACCTTGGGGGAGGGGGCCGCACCGCTTCTCTGTGCCCGGAGCAGGGCCGCTGCTGCGCGAGTTGGCGTTGCAGCCCGGCTGTCTCCAGGGGGCTTTCCGGTCCTTGGCGTTTCGCGCGGGGTGCGCTGCCGCTCCTGCGCCTCTGCCAGGTGCCATTCCAGGTCCGGTGGTTCGCAGGGTGCGTGCGAGGGACCAATCCAGCCGTGGTGGTTCGCAGGGTGCGCGCGAGGTGCCAATCCAGCCCCGGCGGCTACGCGAGGTGCCGTTTCAGCCCCAGCGGCCTTGCGACGAGCAGCTTCAGCACCGTGTATGGGTACCCGCCGGTGCTGAACCGCGACGTCGCAGCGCCGGCCGTGCTCGAGTCGCACCTGTCGTGCCCCGCGGACGCGTCGAGGTCACGATTCTGCAGGGACGGAGCACCGGGGTCGCGATTTCTCGGGGCTCGCGCGCCGAGGTCGCAGTGCTACAGCTGAATCGCCGCCGGATCCTGCAGGAGTGCGACGTCGACCGAGGCGAACCCACTGGCGAACCGGCTGTCGGAGCCAGGGGCGGGCCCCAGAGCGGGTTACGCGCAGGCCGTCTCCTGTCTGGCGCCGGCCCGGAGGCCGCCGACCGGGGGGCGTGCGCTCAGAGGTTGCCGGTGAGCGCGGAGGAGATCGTGGCGGCAGCGCGCTGCAGGGCCGGGACGGCCCGGTCCGCGAAGTCCTGGCCCACGCGCGAGACGGGACCGGAGATGGAGATCGCCATGGGAGTCGGCGCCCCCGGGATCGCCATGGCGAAGCAACGGACGCCGATCTCCTGCTCCTCCTCGTCCACCGCGTAGCCCTGCTCGCGGATCCGCTCGACCTCGGCGAAGAGGCCGGACAGGGTGGTGATGCTCTTGGGCGTGGCCGCGGGCATCCCCGCCTGGGTGACGAGGCGGGCGATGCGCTCGTCGTCCAGCACCGAGAGGATCGCCTTGCCGACGCCGCTGTTGTGGAGGTTGGCACGGCGGCCCACCTCGGTGTTCATGCGCATGCTGTGGGCGGACGGGACCTGTCCGGTGTAGACCACCATGTCGCCGTCGAGCACCGCGAGGTTCGAGGACTCGCCGAGATCGTCCACGAGGGAGCGCAGCACGGGGCCCGCCAGCGCGCCGAGCTGGCGGTTGGCGACCTCGCCGAGCCGGATGAGCCGCGGGCCCAGGGCGTAGCGGCGGTTGGGCATCTGGCGAACGTGGCCGATGCCGACGAGCGTGCGCAGCAGGCGGTGGATGGTCGGCAGCGGCAGCGGGGTCTCGGCGGCCAGCTCGCTGAGCGTGCACTCACCACCGGCGCGGGCGATGAGCTCGAGGAGCTCGAACGCGCGCTCGACCGACTGGACTCCTGCGGCGGGTTTGACAGGCATGGGCTATTCCTCGGGTGGGGGTCTGTCCGGACCTCGCCTCGTGGGCTGTCCGTGCGGTCAGGTTATCGCATCGGCGACCAGAAATTCCGTGCACCGAAAATTAACTGTGTTCCACCGCACGAAAAGTCTTGCATTTCCACATCACAGATTCTAGTATCCACTATACGGAAACAGTTTTTCGTGGTCCGCCCGCAGAGGGAGGACCGCACGACGAGGAGGACCACATGGGCAACCCGAGCCCCGGATATTCACTGACGCTTCGTGTCGAGACGCCTGCGTCCATCACTGTCACCAGCGAACTCGCCGCCGCCGTCGGCGCTGCCGGCGGCTCGGTGACGGCCCTGGACGTCGTCGAGTCCACGCACGTGGGCATGGTCGTCGACGTCAGCTGCAACACGTCCGACGCCGAGCACGGCGAGCGGATCCGCTCCTCCCTGGACGGGCTCGAGGGCGTGGAGGTCCGCAAGGTCAGCGACCGCACCTTCCTCATGCACCTCGGCGGCAAGCTCGAGGTCAACCCGAAGGTCGCCCTCCGCAACCGCGACGATCTCTCCCGTGCCTACACCCCGGGCGTCGCCCGTGTCTGCCAGGCGATCGCCGCGAACAAGGATGACGCCCGCCGCCTGACCGTCAAGCGCAACACGATCGCCGTCGTCACCGACGGCTCCGCCGTCCTGGGCCTGGGCAACATCGGCCCGGAGGCCGCCCTGCCGGTGATGGAGGGCAAGGCCGCCCTCTTCAAGCAGTTCGCCGGCGTCGACGCCTGGCCGGTCTGCCTGGACACGCAGGACATCGAGGAGATCATCCAGGTCGTCAAGGCGATCGCGCCCGTCTACGGCGGAGTGAACCTCGAGGACATCGCGGCCCCGCGCTGCTTCGAGATCGAGCGCCGCCTGCGCGACGAGCTCGACATCCCGGTCTTCCACGACGACCAGCACGGCACGGCGATCGTCACGCTCGCCGCCCTGAAGAACGCCCTCAAGGTGGTGGGCAAGAAGATCGAGGACGTCCACATCGTCGTCTCGGGCGTCGGCGCCGCCGGCCACGCCATCATCCAGCTCCTCATCGCCTCCGGCGCACGCAACATCGTCGCCTGCGGCCGCCAGGGCGCCGTCCACCAGGGCCAGGACCACACCGACCCGCACCGCATCTGGCTGGCCGAGAACACCAACCAGGACAACTTCGACGGCACCCTCCACGAGGCCATGACCGGGGCCGACGTCTTCATCGGCGTCTCCGCGCCGAACGTCCTCGAGGAGCAGCACATCGAGGCCATGGCCGACGACGCGATCGTCTTCGCGATGGCCAACCCGGACCCCGAGGTGGACCCGATCGCCGCCGGCCGGCACGCCGCCGTCGTCGCGACCGGCCGCTCGGACTTCCCGAACCAGATCAACAACGTCCTGGCCTTCCCGGGCTTCTTCCGCGGCCTGCTGGACGCGCACGTCAGCGACATCACGGACCCGATGCTCGTGGCCGCCGCCGAGGCGATCGCCAACCGCGTCTCGGACGAGGAGCTGCACCCGGGCTTCATCATCCCGAGCGTGTTCGACCCGCGCGTCGCCGGCGACGTGGCCGCAGCGGTCGTCAACGCAGCCCAGTCCAACTAGCTTCAGAGAAGGAATCCGTCATGACCATCTCCGCTCAGCCGGCCCCCACCGTCGCCGGCGCCGAGACCGTGCTGACCGACGAGGCGCTCGCCTTCGTCGAGAAGCTCCACCAGCGCTTCGCCGCCACCCGCGACGAGCTGCTCGAGGCCCGCGTCGAGGCGCGCTCGAAGGCCTCCGCGGCCGCCCGGCTCGACTTCCTGCCGGAGACGGCCGAGGTCCGCGCCGGTGACTGGACCGTCGCCGAGGCCCCCGAGGCGCTGCGCGACCGCCGCGTCGAGATCACCGGCCCCGCGACGCCGGCCAAGATGGCGATCAACGCCATGAACTCCGGCGCCAAGGTCTGGCTCGCCGACCTCGAGGACGCGTCCACGCCGTCGTGGCACAACGTCATCGATGCGTTGAAGAACCTGCACGACGCCGCCCGCGGCACCCTGGAGTTCACGTCGCCGGAGGGCAAGAAGTACGCCCTGCGCGGCGAGGTCGACCGCGCCGTCGTCGTGGTCCGTCCGCGCGGCTGGCACCTGCCGGAGGCGCACGTCGAGGTCGACGGCGCCCCCGCCGTCGGCGCGCTCGTGGACTTCGGACTGCACTTCTTCCACAACGCCAAGCACCTGGCCGAGACCGGCCAGGGCCCGTTCTACTACCTGCCGAAGATGGAGTCCTACCTCGAGGCGCGGCTGTGGAACGAGGTGTTCGCGTTCGCGGAGGCCGAGATCGGCATCGAGCACGGCACCGTCCGCGCCACGGTCCTGATCGAGACCATCCCGGCGGCCTTCCAGATGGACGAGATCCTCTACGAGCTGCGCGAGTACGCGTCCGGCCTCAACGCTGGCCGCTGGGACTACCTCTTCAGCATCATCAAGTACTTCCGCGAGGCCGGCAGCGCCTTCACCCTGCCGGACCGCGCCGACGTCGCGATGACCGCCCCGATGATGCGCGCCTACACCGAGCTGCTGGTGCGCACGTGCCACAAGCGCGGCGCGTTCGCGATGGGCGGCATGGCCGCCTTCATCCCGAACCGCCGCGAGCCGGCCGTCACCGAGGCCGCGTTCGAGAAGGTCCGCGCGGACAAGTCCCGCGAGGCCAAGGACGGGTTCGACGGCTCCTGGGTGGCGCACCCGGACCTGGTGCCGGTCTGCCGCGAGCGGTTCGACGCCGTGCTCGGCGAGAAGCCGAACCAGCTGGACCGCCTCCGCGAGGACGTTGACGTCTCCGCCGAGGACCTCCTGGACATCGCCTCCGCCCCGGGCCGCGTGACCGAGGCTGGCGTGCGCGCCAACCTCTACGTGGCCGTCGCCTACACGGCCGTCTGGCTCTCGGGCAACGGCGCCGTGGCGATCCACAACCTGATGGAGGACGCGGCCACCGCGGAGATCTCCCGGTCTCAGGTCTGGCAGCAGATCCGCAACGGCGTGGTCGCCGAGGACACCGGCAACACCATCACGGCCGAGCTGGCCGCCCGGATCCTCGCCGAGGAGATCGAGCACCTGCGCACCGAGGTGGACGACGACGCCCGCTTCGAGCGCTACTACCGCCCGGCCGCCGACCTGATCGGCCGCCTGGTCTCCGGGCGCGAGGAGGACTTCGAGGACTTCCTGACGCTGCCGGCGTACCGCTTCCTCACCGAGGAGCTGGTGGCCTCGTGAGCGTCTCCCCAGCCCTGGGCGCGGACGCACTCGCGGAGATCGAGCGGCGCCTCGCCGCGGCGGACCGCCGCCTCTCGGACCTCTACCCGGGCGAGGACGGGCGCCGGCAGCCGGTGCACACCGTCTACATGCCGGCGGACCAGTTCGTCACCGGCACCGCGGCCGACTGGGGCACTCGCGCCCTCGCGGCGGCGGGGGAGGCCGGCGGCCTCGCCCGGCTGGCGGGCCTGCTCGGTCTCCAGGACTCGGCGACGCTGGCGGAGCTGGTCGAGCGCAAGCTCCGCTCGGAGCCGATCGAGGACCTCCGGCTGGACTTCGAGGACGGCTACGGCGATCGCGGCGACGCGGCCGAGGACGCGGACGCCGTCCGTGCCGCGCTCGCGGTCCGCGACGCCGTCGTCGAGGGCACCGCCCCGCCGTTCATCGGGATCCGGTTCAAGTCCTTCGAGGCCCCCACCCGGGCCCGGGGCCTGCGCACGCTGGACCTGTTCGTCGGCGGCCTGGTCGCCGCCGGCGGCCTGCCGGACGGGCTGGTCCTGACGCTGCCGAAGGTCACCTCGGTGGAGCAGGTGGAGGCCATGGTCTTCGCCGTCGAGGAACTCGAGCGGGCGCACGACCTCACGCCGGGCCGCCTGCGCTTCGAGGTCCAGATGGAGACCCCGCAGCTCATCCTGTCCGACGACGGCACGGTCCCGTCCGCGCGGCTCATCCACGCCGGTCGCGGCCGCGTCTCCAGCCTGCACTACGGCACCTACGACTACTCGGCCTCGCTGGGCATCGCGGCGGCCTACCAGTCGATGGAGCACCCGGCCGCCGACTACGCCAAGTCGGTCATGCAGGTCGCGGTCGCCGGCACCGGCGTCCACCTCTCCGACGGCTCGACCAACATCCTGCCGCTCGGCGACCCCGAGAACCGGGTGGCCGCCTGGCGGCTCCACGCCCGGTTGGTGCGCCGCCACCTGGAGCGGGGCATCTACCAGGGCTGGGACCTGCACGCGGCCCAGCTGCCCACGCGCTTCCTCGCGACGTACTCGTTCTACCGCGAGGGCTTCGGGGCGGCGGCCACCCGCCTGTACAACTACGTGCACCAGGTGGAGTCGTCCGTCATGGACGAGCCGGCCACCGCCCGGGCCCTGGCCCTGTTCATCTACCGCGGCCTGGTCTGCGGCGCGTTCACCGCCGAGGACGTCCAGTCCCAGGCCGGGGTCGACGAGGCGCAGCTGCGCTCCATCGCCCTCAACATCCCGCTCAACTCCCCGGAAGGTTCCCATGTCTGACATCGCCACGGCGGCCCCGGCCGCCTCCTACCGCTCCGCCCAGGGCGGTCTGCCCCCGCAGTCGGACCTGCTGACCGACCGCGCCATCGTCACCGAGGCCTACACGGTCATCCCGCGCGGCGTGCTGCGCGACATCGTCACCTCGGTCTTCCCCGAGTGGACCGGCTCCCGCGCCTGGGTCCTCAACCGGCCCGTGGCCGGGGGTGCGACGACGTTCGCCCAGTCGATCGTCGAGGTCGCCCCGGGCGGCGGCTCGGAGCACCCCGAGCCGCAGGCCGAGGTCGAGGGCTTCCTGTTCGTGATGGACGGGGAGCTCACGGTGACCATCGAGGGGACCCCGAACGTGCTCCGCGCCGGTGGCTTCGCGTTCGTCCCGGCCGGCACCGCGTGGTCCGTCGCCAACAACGGCGTCGAGACCTCCAGCTTCCACTGGATCCGCAAGCGCTACGAGCCGTTGGCCGGCCACACCCCGCGCCCGGTGGTCGGCAATGAGCAGGACATCGAGCCGAACCCGATGCCGGACACCAACGGCGCCTGGCGGACCACCCGCATGCTCGATCCGCAGGACCTCGCGTTCGACATGCACGTCAACGTCGTGACCTTCGAGCCGGGCGCGTCCATCCCGTTCGCGGAGACGCATGTCATGGAGCACGGCCTCTACGTCCTCGAGGGCAAGGCCGTATACCGCCTGAACGGGGACTGGGTCGAGGTGCAGGAGGGCGACTACATGTCCCTGCGCGCCTTCTGCCCGCAGGCCTGCTACGCCGGCGGCCCCGCGAAGTTCCGCTACCTGCTCTACAAGGACGTGAACCGCCAGGTCAGCCTGTAGCCAGCAGAGCACCACGCAGGGAGGGTCCGGGGGCCGCGAGAGCGGTCCCCGGGCCCTCCCTACGTGCGTCCGGACGGGCACGAGGGTCCGGGGGCCGCGAGAGCGGTCCCCCGGGCCCTCCCTGCGTGCGTCCGGACGGGCACGGCGGGTCCGGACGGGGTGGCGCGCATGGGCTCCGAAAGGAGCCCAAATATCCGTTGAAACGTGAGCTGGGACACTTCTACGCTGAATGGGATCCCAAAAATCACTCCCTTCGAGAAGCGAGGAACACCCCGTGTCCACTCAACAGGATTCGCCGATCACCACGGAGGAGGCCGGCACCGCGACGAAGCGGTCCGCGCCCACCAACGTCCGCTGGAAGCTGTTCATACTGCTGCTCGTCCTCGTGACGGTCAACTACATCGACCGCGGCTCCATCTCGGTCGCCCTGCCGATGATCCAGGAGGAGTTCAACCTGCCGCCGGAGCTCGTCGGCCTGCTGCTCTCCGCGTTCTTCTGGACCTACGCCGCCATGCAGATCCCCATGGGCTGGCTGATCGACCGCTTCGGCCCCCGGAAGATGATGACGGCCTCCTGCGTCGGCTGGGGCGCTGCCACGGCGGCCTCCGGCCTCGCCGGCGGCTTCCTCTCCATGTTCATCGCCCGCATGGGCATCGGCGTCACGGAGGCCGGCGTGATGCCGGCCGGCGGCAAGCTCAACGCCATCTGGATGCACGCCAAGGAGCGGGGCCGCGGCGCCACGATCCTGGACGCCGGCGCACCGCTCGGCGCGGGCATCGGCGGCGTCGCCATCGCCGGACTGATCGCCATGACCGGCAGCTGGCGGTGGGCCTTCATCATCGCCGGCGCCGCCACTGTCCTGCTCGGCCTGGCCGTCTGGAAGTACGTGCGTGACAACCCCCGGGAGCACCCGGGCGTGAACGACGCCGAGGCCGAGTACATCGAGGCCTCCCACCGCGAGGAGGACGCGGCCGCCGGCGGCGGCGAGACGCGCCGGGCCCTGCTGCCGTACCTGCGCCACCGCTCCTTCTGGGCCATGTGCCTGGGCTGGCTCGGCTTCAACGGCGTCTTCTACGGACTGCTGACCTGGGGCCCGCTGTACCTGTCGGAGGCCAAGGGCTTCGACCTGAAGACGATTGGCTGGTCCACCTTCGTGATCTTCGGCGCCGGCTTCGTCGGCGAGATCCTCGGCGGCGCGCTGGCCGACCGGCTGCGGGCCAAGGGCCACGGTGCCAACAAGGTCATGCGCTCCATGCTCGGCTTCTCGGCGCTCATGGTGACGCTGGGCCTGATCGGCACCACCGTGATCCCGGATCCCATCACCGCCGTGACGCTGCTGTCCGTGGTGCTGTTCTTCCTGCGCTGGGTGGGCCTGTTCTGGTCCGTCCCGTCCATCCTGGGCGGCCGCACCAACGCCGGCGTGCTCGGCGGGGCGATGAACTTCAGCGGCAACATCGCCGGATTCGTCACCCCGATCGCCGTCGGCCTGATCGTCGGCGCCACCGGCGGCTACACGTGGGCGCTGCTGTACTTCGTGGGCTCGGCGCTGCTGATGGGCGCCGCCGTCGTCACCCTGGACTACAGCAAGCGGCTCGCCGTCTGATCCACCCGGCACCGGCCAAGACGGTGCGGGGGCGGCAGCCGCCCCCGCACCCTCCCGGTCCGAACCACCACCCCTCAGGAGGAACCATGCACAGCACCGGCGACGCCGCGGCCCGCAGCCGGCCGCTCCGGGAGCAGGTGCGCGATGCGCTGCGCCAGCGGATCTTCGAGGGCGACTACCAGCCGGGCGCCCGGCTGGTGGAACGAGACCTCGCCGCCGAGTTCAACGTCTCGCGCCTGCCGGTGCGGGAGGCCCTGCGGATGCTCCGCCAGGAGGGCCTGGTCGCCGAGAAGGCGACGCGCGGCTCCGTGGTCGCCGGCCTGACGGAGAAGGACGTCCGCGACCTCTTCGACATGCGCGAGGCGCTGGAGGTCCTGGCCTGCCGCCTCGCCGCCGAGCGGGCCACGGAGGACGAGCTGGCGGCGCTGGAGCGCCTCCTGTCCGACGCCGAGGCCCACCTGGCGCGCGGCGCGGCCGACGAGGCCCGCCGGGCCAACTCCGAGTTCCACGACGCCGTCACCCGCATCTGCGACAACGAGCTGCTGCGCAACGCGCTCGAGCCGCTCCAGGGCCGCATGCACTGGCTCTTCCGCCACGCGGACGATCTCGCCGAGCTGATCGCCGAGCACCGCCGCCTCCTGCTGGCCATCGCCAGCGGCGACCCGGACCGGGCCGGTCTCGAATCGGCCTGCCACGTCGCCAAGTACCGCACCCAGTTCCCCGGCCTCCACGCCGCTCTCACCCGGACAGGAACCCCATGAGACTTCTGATCGTCAACCCGAACACCAGCGACGAGGTCACCGACCTCATCCGGGCCGAGGCCGCCCGCAGCGCCGGCCCGGACACCCGGCTCGACGTCCGCACCGCCCCGCACGGCGTCCAGTACATCGAGACCCGCCTCGAGTCGCTCATCGCCGCCGGCGCCGTCGCCGAGGTCGTCGCCGACGCCTTCCAGAACGACGACGACGCCCGCCCGGACGCCGTCGTCGTCGCCGCGTTCGGCGACCCCGGCATGCCCGCGCTGAAGGAGCTCGCCGACGTCCCCGTCCTCGGGATCACCGAGGCCGCGTTGTGCGCGGCGGCCCTGCAGGGCTCGCGCTTCTCCATCATCGCCATCTCCCCGCGGATCACCGCTTGGTACCGGGACTGCGTGGAGCGGTTCGGCTTCGGCGCCCGCCTGGCCTCGATCCACAGCATCAAGGAGGAGCTGAACGGCATCGGCACCGTCCAGCAGGACTTCGCCGAGACCCTGGTGGAGCTCGCCAACCGGGCGGTGCAGGAGGACGGGGCCGACGTCGTCATCCTCGCCGGGGCGCCGCTGGCGGGGCTGGCGCGCGAGGTGGCGCACCGGATCCCGGTCCCCGTGGTGGACGGGATCTCCGCCGGAGTCCGCCTCGCCGAGGCCGTCGCCGGCCTGGCCTGCGGCACGCACCGCGCCGGGTCCTACGCGTGCCCGCCGCCGAAGCCGCGGGCCGGCCTGAGCGCCGGGCTCGACGCGCACCTGGCCGCGCGCCAGGCCGCGGGCGCGGACACCGCGACGGCGGCCCCCGCCGCAGCCGCGCCCGCAGCCGCACCCGCAACCGCACCCGTCACCGCTGCCGCCGGGGCGACGGCATGAGCGCGGACCTCGTCCTCGCCCACGGGCTCGTCGCCAACGCGGACGGACGCCGCGTCGCCCACGTGGTGGTGGACGGCGGGCGCATCGCCGATGTGGTCGACGCCGGGCAGCCCGTCCCCGAGGCCGCCCGAGTGATCGACGCGACGGGCCTAGTGGTGATGCCCGGCGGCGTCGACGGGCACTGCCACATCGCCCAGACCACCGGGCCCTACACGACGCTCGACGACTACGCGACCACCACAACCGCCGCCCTGCACGGCGGCACCACCACCGTCCTGGACTTCGGCATCCCGGCCCACGCGGGCGAGACCCCGCTGGCGGCCGCGCTCGGCAAGCTGGACCTGGCCGCAGCGGCCCGCTGCGACGTCGCGCTGCACGCGTCCGTGGTCGAGTGGGACGAGACCGTGCCCGGGCAGCTCGAGGAGCTGGCCGCGCGCGGCATCCGCTCGGTGAAGCTCTACACCACCAACCGCGGCACCACCATGGCCGACGGCGACACCGTCCTGCGCACGCTGCGGGAGATGGCGCGGCTGGATGGACTGGCCTACGTGCACGCCGAGCACGACGAGATCATCGTGGACTGCACCCAGCGCCACGCCGACGCCGGGGAGATCGGGATCGCCGAGCTGCCGCGGACCCGCCCGGAGCTCGCCGAGGAGGCCTCCGTCCGGGAGGTGCTGGCGCTCGCCGAGTACACGGGCGCCGGCGTGTACTTCGTGCACCAGTCCACGCCGGGGGCGGTGGACCTGGTGACCGCGGCCCGGCTCGGCGGCCAGGCGGCGTTCTCCGAGACGTGCCCGCACTACGTGGCCCTGGACAGCAGCGTCTACGCGGGCCCGCTGCCGGAGTTCTACGCGTGCTGCCCGCCCATGCGGGATCCGGAGACGGTCGCGGGGCTCCGCGAGCGCCTGCTCGGCGGCGCCGTGGACACCGTGGCGTCCGACCACTCCTGCTACAGCCTGGACCAGAAGCGCGAGCACACCGACGACATCCGCCAGATGCCCCACGGGCTGCCCGGCGTGGAGACCCGCCTGCCGGTGACGTTCACGCAGATGGTGGGGGAGGGCCTGGACGGACTGGAGGACTTCGTGTCCGTGTTCGCGGCCGCGCCCGCACGCCTCAACGGCCTGCGCGGCAAGGGCGCCGTGGCCCCGGGGTACGACGCCGACCTGGTGCTCGTCGATCCGGCGGCGGTCCGCGCGGTGGACGGCGCGGCGCTGCACATGGGCACGGACTTCTCGCCGTTCGAGGGGCTCAGGCTCCGCGGCTGGCCCACCGCCGTCGTCGCGGGGGGCCGCGTGGTGCTCGACCGCGACGGCTTCCACGATCCCGGGCCCGCCGGCCGCGTCCTGGAGCAGGCGCCGCTGAGCGAGGCCCTCTCCTGGGGCCCGCTCGGCGCCCCGGCCACCGAATCCCACGCAGCGAGGAGCACCCGATGAACCGCACCCTGGAGACCGAGAGCACGCGCACTACGAGTACCGGCGCCACGAGTACCGAGACGACGAATTCCGAGACGACGACGTCGTCGGCGACGGAGGCGCCCGGCCCGATCAGCGCGGCCCGGCCGCGGCGGATCGGCATGATCGTCCCCTCGTCGAACACCTGCTTGGAGCCGCAGACCTACCGGATGCTGGCGGACCGGGCCGACGTGACGGTGCACAGCAGCCGCATCCCGGTCACGCGCATCGCGCTGGACTCCGGCTCCGACCAGCAGTTCGACGTCGCGGGGATGCGCGCGGCCGCGGAGCTGCTCGCGACGGCGGACGTGGACGTCATCGCGTGGAACGGCACGTCCGGATCGTGGCTGGGACCGGACCACGACCGCGCTATCGCGGCCGAGATCACGGCCGCGACCGGCATCCCCGCGACGACGTCGACCCTGGCCTACCTGGAGGCATTCGCGGAGTTCGGGCTGCGCCGGATGGGACTGGTCACCCCGTACACGCGGGACGTGAATAGCGCCGTGGCCGAGGCCTATGCGCGGGAGGGCCTCGAGGTGGTGGGGGAGCGGCACTGGGGACTCAGCGACAACGAGTCGTTCGCCCGGGTCGCCCCCGAGGATCTGCTGCCGGTCTCCCGCGAGCTCGCCGCCGAGGGGCCGGACGCGTTGGTGTACCTGTGCACCAACCTCTACGGGGCTCCGGCGGTGGAACGGCTGGAGGCGGAGACCGGGGTCCCGGTCCTCGACTCCGTGGCGGTGACGCTGTGGCACTGCCTGAAGCTCGCCGGCGCCGAGGGGCTGGATCCGCGGTGGGGGCGTCTGCTCTCCTGAACGGCCCCTCGGGCAGCTGACCGAGCACAAACGAAGGCCCCCAACCACTGGCTGGGGGCCTTCGCCTCATCACTCGCACCTTCATGAGGTGTCTACGACGATAGTGCGTCTGACTGGGAAGAACCTGACCGCGGACTGCCCATTCCCTGCCGAGGTCGGCGGTCTCCCGGAGTCTCGCCGGCACGACGGCGCCGTCGCGGCGATCGAGCGGGCCTTTTTCTGCCTAGGGTGATCTCATGCACACTTCGCCCGCACCCACCACCGGCCTCCTCCTGGCCGCCGGTGCCGGCACTCGGCTCGGCCGTGGGCCCAAGGCGCTGCTTCCGTTCCGCGGGCGCACGCTCGTGGAGGCGCTCGCCGGCGAGCTCCGGGCCGGCGGCTGCGCGGAGGTGACCGTGGTGCTAGGGGCAGGGGCGGAAGAGGTCCGGCGGCTGCCCGGGCTTCATGACTGCAACCTCGTCGAGAACCCGCGGTGGCGGAACGGCATGGGCGGCTCCCTCCAGGTAGGTCTGGCTTCGACGCCTGCGGACCACCACGTCCTGGTCGCGCTCGTGGACCAGCCGGGCGTGGGCGCCGCGATCGTCGAACGCCTCCTCGGCGCGCACCGACCGGGACGCGTCACCGCGGCCGGCTACCGCGGCAGGGACGGTGAGCTCCGCCGGGGCCACCCGCTCGTCCTCGACGCGTCGCTCAAGCGCGCCGCGGCCGAGTCGGCGACCGGGGACGCCGGCGCCCGCGATTTCCTGCGCGCCCATCCCGAGCTGATCGACGTCGTCGACTGCTCGGACCTCGGCTCGGACGACGACGTCGACACTGCTGAGGACTTACACCATCTGGATTGAAGCCTCCTGCTGCGACGAGCCCAGCGGCGGCGGCACCGGAGCCTCGATATTTCGTAGCGATTGCAGATGCTTCGCGGCCGGCTGAACCGTTGAAGGTCACCACCCCGCACGGCAGCACCGAGTACTGGTACGGGGCGGCCACAGGGCACGGCACCAGCGAGTACCGTTCCCTGCCGACCAAGATGGTCATCAGCAACCACGGCGCCGCCGGCACCACCGGCACCACCGGCACCTACACCGCCGCCTACGACGGCGCCGGGAACCTCACCACCCAGACCATGCCCGGCGGGATCAGCCAAGTCCGCTCCTACGACACCGCCGGACGGGTCACCGACCTGACCTACCGCGGCGCCGTCACCACCGGCACCACCACCGCCACCGGGGACTGGGTCTCTTGGAGCCTGGCCTACCGGGCCGATGGCAAGATCGCCGCTGAGGCCAGCCCGGACGGGCTCGCCCCAGAACTCGGCGAACCCGACGGCACCGGCGCGTACGAGCGTACCTACACCTACGATCAGGTCGACCGGCTCGCCAGCGTCACCGATCACGTGAGCGATCAGAAGCGCGCCTACGCGTTCGACGCGAACGGCAATCGGACCGGACTGACCACTACCAGCGGTCTCACCACGGCCAGCCCCACCACCAGTGCGAGGAACTGGGCCTGGGATGCGGCTGATCGGTCCACGGGCAGCGGTTACACGATCGACACGCTCGGGAGGATGACCGCGATCCCGGCGGCGGATGCGCCGGCGACGGGGACGACGGCGGCGAACAGCGGTGCCGGTGGTGCTGGGATCACGATCGCGTACTACGCCAACATCACTCCCCGGGCCATCACAGCGTCGGTCGAGGAGCTGAGGGAGACGGGCATGCTCATCACACCCCTGGTCCCCGAGCGGACCATCGTCCAGGAGACCCGCTCGGCGGGGGAGTGGTACGGCAACTACCGCAAGGGGCAGATCGTCCTCGACGCCTACACCGAGATCGCACGAAAGGTCATCGACTAATGTCCGCCGACAACCGCCCAGACCGCCCCGAGCCAGGCAAGCGCCGCCCGAGGCCGGCCCACGACGCCAACGTGGACCCCATCGAGCCGGCCCCGGCGCCCGCCCCTGCATCCGCGCCAGCTGCGAAGGTCCGCCGCGAGCCGTTCACGACAGCGATCGACCCCGACGTCCGGTACATCCTCAATCGGGTCAAACTCGAGGAGAACCTCAAAATCTATGAGGCGCTCGAGCAGGCCATCGTCGCCCACTGGGGCCACAAGTATGGACGTAAATAAATATTTATTTGCTGTCATCGGGGGCAGTCGGGTATTGAGGGGGACTGTGCGCACTCCAAGATGCGGACGCACTTCTCTCTTGCGGCCTAACCGCGGCCGCACCAACCACCCAGAGTCGCAATCGCACATGCGCACCAGACCGCTATAACTCAACCAAGAGGTCTAAATATTTTGTATAGATGGAAAATGGAGTATAGTCGGGGCCGGGCCTCTGTTCAGAGAGCCTCGTGATCCGTATCTGAGTTGGGAGAACCCCTGAAAACTGCATCGTCGCCTACGCCCGTTCGCAAGAGGGGTTCCCTGTTGGCGCTCCTTGTACTCTGTGTGTCGCTGGTGCTTGGAGCTGCTCCCGCTCACGCAGCCGGAAGTTTCACCTGGAATGCAAGCATCAAGGTGTCGGTCACATCCCGCGAATGGACCCAGTCAGCCGGCACCACTAAGATTAAGGCCAGCGCGATTTGTCCCGGTGGGAACTACCAGAAGGGCTACAGTATAACCCTTCAGCGGAAGAATTGGAATGGCTGGGAGAGCAAGGGCAGGAAATCATACGTCTGTGGCGGCGCCCAGACGAGCTCGTGGACAGGAATGGAACGTGGAACATTCCGTTTCTACTTGTCCCGACCCAATGATGGGGCCACGCTGAACCTTTCCGGTAGTGTCACCTACCCCTGAAATAGTAAGAGCGGCCTCCTATGACGAATCTCTTTAGATCTTTTGGCCATGTAATACCGATATTCCTTGTGGTGATTCTGGTATTGGCCGTCGTAATTGTTCTAACTTACATTCCGGCCCTACGTGCGCGGAGAAAAGTTAGAACGAAGATGCTCTGGCTATGGGCGACTTCCTCGTGGTTAGTCGGCGTGTTCCTTGTCACGCTGTATCCGCAGGCTTGGGGGATGGAGCCAGGACGAGCCCTGTCACTCGTGCCCTTTGCGTCCTTTGGTGGCAGCGATTTGGGAGTGGGCAATTCTGTACTTTTTGAGGTCGCCGCAAACTGCCTCATGTTCCTAATTGGGGGATTCCTCCTCCAATTTGCAACAGACAAGCCAGGCCGTATCGTCGGCTTCTGCTTGGGGATGGCCGTTCTTGTGGAGGTTCTCCAATATGCTTTCGCCGCCAGCCGTGTTGCAAGCGTTGACGATGTAATTTGGGCTGGCGTCGGATCCGCTGTAGGACTGTTTCTGGCTAGGGCAATGAGGAAGCATCAGCGAGAAACTGCACAGGCCGGTGTTTAAATAGCTCAGAATTGACTTCCGAATGTGGCTTCGTAACTGACTCCTGTCAGTTACGAAGCCACATTCGGTTGAACATTAGTCGGCCGGTCAGTTTTCTGGTTTCTTAGCTAGATATTTTCCTAGTTTTCTTGGGTTCTTTCTTCCGGTGCGGCGTGGCCCTGGTAGGCCGGGCTTGCCCGCGGTACTCGGTGGTCAAGGCCAGGAAGGCCCTTTCGGGACACGGCCCCGCGCGGGTACTAGATCGCGGCGCCACCTGACCGGACTGCCCGTGCAGTCGCCCGTCCGTGGAAGAAGAAACCGGCCGCGGGGTCAGGTGAGCCGGCTGCGCTGCGGCTTGGAGCATGGGGCCTGGCCGGCAGTGACCAATGGCGTTTCGAGACCGTGCACGCCAGCTGGCGGCGGGCGATAATCTCTCGACGGCTCGGTGCCCTGGCGGGGGTGTGCAGGCGGTCAGGCGGAGCCCCGGCGTCCACCTGTGTGCGGGAAAAGCAGCGGAGCGGAGGAGCTCTTGCCGTGCACATGTGAGCGTCGAGCGCTGTTCAGATTGGGGGAGTGACCTAGGGAGGGACCCTGTTCGTACGCTCGGAGACGGCTTCCGGCCCTCCCAACGAGACGGAAGCATGCACGGCCCCGGGCTCATCGCCTGGGGCCGCACGCGTTAATCGAGCGTCGCCGCCGCAAGCCGTGTTCCTTGACATCTCTGGGTGAGCAGGGACTGGTCGAGTGTGTGCGCCGGCTGCGGGATAACGAGGCCGCGTTCCTCGCTAGCTCGGACCACGGATATCGGACGCCCGCCTTCGTCTATTGACTTTCAATCTCAATCGAATGATGCTCGATATGTGAACAAGTCGCTGGTCCTGCCCCTTCGAGCCGTCCTCATCCTTTTGCTCGCGGCTGTGCTCACCGCGCAGATCCTGATCCCGTTCGCGGCGGAGAAGCTGGGCGGACCCTTCGAAGAAGTCAGCCATCTCGTGGCGCCGTACTCGGTGGCGGGCATCCTCTCGCTGCTCTGCTGGCAGGTCGCCCTGGTGGTGGTTTGGCGCCTGCTGTCCCTCGTTAGCCGAGGACAGTTCTTCGCGACGAGGGCGATCAAGTCGGTCGGGGCCATCATCTATGCGGTGGCCGGAGCCGCACTGCTACCCGCCCTCACCATGCTGCATCTTCTGTTCGTCGTGGGCATCGGGGGCCCCGGCGTCGTTCTGGGGGTCGCGTTCTGCCTGATCTGCGGGGCAGCGCTCGTCGTGTTCTTGATCGACGTGAGAGCACTCCTCGCCATGGCGGCGGAGCATCAGGGCGAACTCGACGAGGTGATCCAGTGCCCACAGCTCGACGTCGGCCACCCCGCGATGGTTCACCGCGGCACTGATGAGAGGGAGAGATGAGCGGTCCGAACTACATGGAGCGTCGACTCGCCTCCATGTTCCCGGCCCTGCATGTCCGTTCCTGGCACGAGGCAGCTGCTCTGGCCGGGGAAGGAGCGCAGTGTCTAGGAATCGAGGGAGAGGGCTTCAACCTCGTCCTCTTTCAAGTCGCCGACGATGACTTCCGGCTGGAGGTCCATACATCAACGGGCACCTGGGTCAGCGGCGAGAACAGCCAGATGTGGGCGCTGTGGAGTGGCAGACATCTTCACGATCGGTTGGTCGATGCCATCGCGCGGCTGCTCGACGAGGCAGCCTTCACACGCTGGAGCCCGAACCGCGACTATGTCGTGGACAGAACCCCGATAGGGTTCGTGTTCGAGTACTCGCCCGAATGAGCCGCTCGGACGAGGCGCCACCGACCGACGGCACCATGCGTCAGCCGGCCGCTCCGATCAGCCCCGCCGCCGAGGGCGCCTCCTCGCTCGCTGCGGGGGCACCCTCGGCCGCCCGCGCCTTCAGGGCCAGGTAGATCCGGTCCCGCGTGATCGGCAGTTGGGCGAACCGCACGCCGGTGGCGTTCCGGATGGCGTTGGCCAGGGCCGGTGCCACCGGGTTGAACGGGCTCTCGCTCATCGACTTGGCGCCCAGCGGGCCCAGCTCGTCGTTGGTGTCCGCGAAGTACACCTCGCTGCGCGGGACGTCCGCGAAGGACGGGATGTGGTACTGCCGCAGGATGTCCGTGGTGACCCGCCCGGTCCCGTCGATCAGCACCTCCTCGTAGAGGGCGGCCCCCAGGGCCTGCGCGATCCCGCCCTCGATCTGGCCGCGGCACTGGCGCGGATTCACCACCACGCCGGCGTCGGCGGCCTGCACGCTCTGCAGGACGCGCAGCTCCCCGGTCCCCGTGTTCACGGCCACCCGGAACCCGTGGACGTTGAACGCCACCGAGCGCGGCGTCCCGCCCCAGCGGCCCTCCGCCGCGAGGTCGAGACCGAGCCGGGCCGCGGCGTCGTACAGCTCCGCCAGCGGCAGGCGCCGGGAGGGGTCCCCGGCCAGGACGACGGCGTCGCCGTCCAGCTGGCAGTCCTCCTCCGGGACACCGCCGACCGCAGCGGCCGCGGACCGGATGCGGCGGGCCAGCTCCTGGGCGGCCAGGAGGGTCGCCTGCCCGGCGACCACCGTCCCGGCCGAGCCGAACGCGCCCGTATCGTGCTCCACGAGATCGGTGTCCGACTGCCGGACCGCCACCCGGGACGCCGCGGTGCCCAGCGCCGTGGCGGCGAGCTGGGCGTGCACCGTGGTGGTCCCGTTGCCGAACTCGGCGGTCCCGACGGCGGCGGCGTACCCGCCGTCCGGCAGCAGCCGCAGGCGCGTGTGCGCGTAGTGGCCGCGCGGCGGGACCGTGTCGATCATGGACAGGGCCGTCCCGGTCCCGACCACCCAGCCGGGGCCGGGGTCCTCCAGCCCGGCGTCGCGGAAGCGCTCGGCGCCCCGTTCCAGGGCGTCGCGGACCAGTTCGATGCACTGGTCCAGCCCGTAGCTGCCGTAGTGCACGTCCTCCTCCGGGTCCGGATGGGTGGAGAGCATGCGGTCGCCCGGGCGGACCATGTTCCGGGCGCGGAACTCGAGCGGATCCATCCCGATCCCCGCCGCGAGCTCGTCCACGGCGGACTCGATCGCGAAGATCATCTGGCTCAGCCCATAGCCGCGGAACGCGCCCGAGGGCACCGTGTTGGTGTAGACCGCCTGCGCGTCCACGCGCTTGTTGGCGCAGTTGTAGACGGCCAGCGACTCGCCGCAGCCGTGGAACATGACGCCGGGGGAGTGGTTGCCGTAGGCGCCGGCGTCCGTGACGACGTCCAGCTGCAGGGCGGTGAGGCGCCCGTCGCGGCTGGCACCGGCCTTGAGCCGGATCTCGAAGGGGTGCCGGGTGGTGGTTGCGGTGAGCTGCTCGGTCCGGGTCAGCTCCAGCTGGACCGGCCGGCCGAGCTTGAGAGCCGCCAGGGCCACCAGGTCCTCGGTCAGGACCTCCTGCTTGCCGCCGAATCCGCCGCCGACCCGGCCGGTGAAGACCCGGATCCGCTCCTCGGGCAGGGCAAACACCCGGGCCAGTGTGCGCTTGACCAGGAACGGCACCTGGCTGGAGCTGCGCACCACCAGCCGGTCGCCGGGCTCCACCCAGGCGATCGCCGCGTGCGTCTCCATGGCCACGTGCTGCACGCGCTGGGTCCGGTAGGTCCTCTCGTGGACCACGTCGGCGGCGGCGAGCCCAGCGTCGACGTCGCCGAGCTCCGAGTGCACCTCCGCCACCACGTTCCGGTGCGGCCGGGCGACCCGCGCGGCCTCGGCGTCCTTGTCCCCGTGGAGCGCCGGCGCTCCCGGCGCGAGGGCGTCAACGGGCTTGAGCACGGCCGCGAGCGGCTCGTAGTCGACCACGACGGCCCGCGTGCCGGCCTCGGCGGCGGCGACGGTCTCGGCGACGACGGCGGCCACGCGCTGGCCGACGAACCGGACCACGTCGTCGAGCACCCGAGTGTCGTCCGGATCGTCGGTGTAGATCTCGTGCTGGGCGGTCGAGAAGAGCTGCGCGGGGGCGTCCCGGTGCGTCAGGACGGCCACGACCCCGGGGATCTCCAGCGCCGCCGATGCGTCGATGGAACGGATGCGGGCGTGGGCGTGCGGGGAGCGCAGCACCTTCAGGTGCAGCAGACCCGGGAGGTCCTCCGGCGGCACATCGAGCGTGTAGCGGGCGGTGCCCGTGACGACGGCGTGTCCGGCCGGCGCGGGGACGTCGTCCCCCATCCTCCCGGTGCCGGTTCCCGTGCCGGTGCCGGTGCCCGCTGAGGGCGAGGGCTCGGTGTGGCCCGGGCAGGACTCCGCGGCGGGCTGGTCCGCCCCGCCGACGGCCCCGCCGACCGCGTCGGCGATGGACCGGTAGCCGGTGCACCGGCAGAGGTTGCCCTTGAGGCTGCGGGGCAGGTTCGCCCGCTGGTCCTCGTCCAGGGCGGCGGCCGTCATCATCATGCCGGCGGTGCAGAACCCGCACTGGAAGCCCTGCGCCTCCAGGAACTGCTCCTGCACGGGATGGAGGCCCTCGCCGTGGCCGGTGGCGGCACCGAGGCCCTCGATGGTCGTGACCGCGTGGCCCTCGGCGCGGACGGCCGGGAAGAGGCAGCTGTGCACCGGGGTTCCGTCCACGTGGACGGTGCAGGCGCCGCAGTCTCCGCCGTCGCACCCCTTCTTGACCCCGAGGCTGCCCTGCTCCCGGAGGAAGGTGCGCAGGCACTGGCCCGGGCGGGGCTCGGCCGCGGCCGGCGTCCCATTGATCTCGATGGCCATGTCAGGCCTCTTTCCGGTGGATCGGCTGCGTGGTCGGGGGCTGGGCGCTGGGCCGGGCGTTCGGCCGCGGGCTGGATTGCGTGGTGGGCTGGGCCGACCGCGCGTGGGCGCGACCCGTCCCGTCCGGGCACTCCCAGAAGTCCCCGGAGACCGCGAACGTCCCGTCCGGCCCGTGCTCGCCGAGCAGTTCCGCGCGGAGCTCCTCCGCGAGCCGGAGGGTCATGTCCCGCCGCCACTCCGGCAGGCCGTGCTGGTCGTCGTGGTACAGCTCCGCGGGGATGGACTGCACGACGGCGGCCGCGAGCCGGTCGGCGTCCGGCGCCGCGTCCGCAGGGAACCTCAGTTGCACGGGCCGCCGGGTGGACGCGGTGACCGTGAGGACCAGCTGGCCCCGGGCGCCGTCGGCATCGTTCCGCGGGCCGAGCCGGCCGATCAGCAGCGCGCCGGAGCGGCCCAGGTTGCTCAGCGAGAGCCGCCGGAAGGCGACCTTGGAGGCCAGCGCGGCCGCGGGGATGCGGATGCTGCGCAGGAGCTCGCCCGGGCCCAGGCAGTTGCGGGCGTCCCCGGTGACGAACTCCGCCACCGGGACCGTGCGCGCGGCCCCGTCGGCGCCGATCACGGTGGCGACGCCGTCGAGCCCCGCGCAGAGCGAGGTCATCGGGCCGGCCGGCAGCGAGGTGCAGATGTTGCCGCCCACGGTGGAGAGGTTCCAGATCTTGAAGGAGGCCACGAACGAGTCGCAGCAGGGCCGGATCAGCTCCAGGCCGGGCCAGTCGCGTCCGGCGACCGGTTCGGAGCCGGGCAGCGCGTAGAGCTCCGCGATGGTGCAGGTGGCTGCGAGCTCGATCCCGTCGTCGTCCACCGTCACGGCGGGCCAACCGGCCCGGCCGAGGTCCAGCAGCCGGCGCAGCGGGCGCGGGCCGAAGGCGTAGGCGCCGTAGGAGAAGAGCACGGTGCCCCCGGCGAGCCAGGCGTCGCCGTCGCGCCAGTCGGCGGGGTCCGTGGTGGGGACCACCGCCTCGATCGTGTTCAGGTCCATGGTGAGGTCTCTCGGTCGGCTCCGGTGACGGAGGTGGGATGCGGTGCAGCGTCGGCGAGGGCAGCGCCGGGTGCGTTTTCGGTCCGCGCGGCTGCTGTCACGAGCGGAGACCGGGACGGCCCCGGGCGGTGGTCCGCGTGGATCGGCCCGGCGCCCTCCTTCAAGGAGGTCGCCGGGGCGTCCACGCGGACCGCGATGATCTCGGCCGCGATGGAGACGGCCACCTCGGCGGGGGTGACCGCCCCGAGGTCCAGTCCGATCGGCGAGTGCAGCCGCAGGAGCCGCTCCGGGGCCGTGCCCGCGGAGAGCAGCGCGTCGATCCGCTGCCCGTGGCTGCGGCGGGACCCCATGGCCCCCACGTAGGCGAGGTCCAGGTCCAGGGCGGTGCGCAGGAGGGGGACGTCGAACTTCGGGTCGTGGCCCAGCACGCAGACCGCGGTCCGGGCGTCGATCCTCCCCGCGGCCGCCTCCTCCGCGAGATAGCGGTGCGGCCACTCCGCGGCCACGTGGTCCGCCGCGCGGAAGCGCGCCTGGCCCGCGAAGGCCGGGCGCGCGTCGCAGAGCGTGACCTCGTAGCCCAGCATGCGCCCCACCGGGATCAGGGCGGCCCCGAAGTCGTTGGCGCCGAACACCAGCAGCCGCGGCGCGGGGAGTCGGCTCTCGACGAAGAACGAGACCGGGCCGGACTCGCACTCGCCGGGGACCGCGAGTTCCACGCGGCCGGTCACCCCGCCGCGCAAGAGGGGCCCCAGCTGCGCGGCCACCGAGGCCAGGAGCCCCTGAGTCCCGCCCAGCAATTGAGTCCTGCCCAGCCGCTGAGTCCCGCCCAGCAGGCGGGAGAGCTCGGCGGCCCGGGAGGTCCGGAATCCGGCGGGGTCGTGCACGACGACGGCCCCGCCCGGGCCGTCCAGGCGGCGCACCAGTGCCAGCGGTGCCGCGGTGGTCCCCGCGTCCCCGGCAGCGGCCCGCGCGCCGGCGCCCCCGCCGCGCCGCGATCCGGTGGGCGCGCCGATGCGGGAGCCCGGTCCCCGCCCGGTGCGCGAGCCCGCCTGGGGTGCCGCCGGGACGAGCCCAGCGGCGCCGAACTCGATGGCCAGCAGCTCGGCGAGCTCGCGGGGGCCCGCCGGCCCCAGATGGACCTCGAGCTCCCCGCCGCAGGTCAGGCCCGCGGCGAAGGCGTCGTCGGCGCTGTAGCCGAAGCGCTCGAGCCGACTCACGCCGTCGTGCAGGACCTCGAGCGCGGCCTCCACCACGGCGCCCTCGATGCAGCCCCCGGAGAGGCTGCCCAGGACGTCGCCGTCCTCGGAGACCAGCATCGAGGTCCCCGGCGGGCGCGGCACGGAGCCGCTGGCCGAGACGATCGTGGCGACGGCGCAGCGGCGTCCGCCGAGTGTCGGCGGCCAGTCGCCGAGCAGGGGCATCAGATCGAGCATGGAGCACACCTCCCGTGTGGTCGGGGCGCCTCAGGCGCCGAGCAGAGCGTTGATGGGGCCGCGCGCGAAGTAGACCAGGAACCCGGCGGAGACCACCCACATCAGGGGGTGGACCTTGCGGGCCCGCCCGGAGGCGGCGCTGATCACGGCGAACGAGATGAAGCCGACCCCGATCCCGTTGGCGATCGAGTAGCTCAGCGGCATCGTCACGATGGTCAGGAACGCCGGCAGGGCCACCGAGAACTTCTTGAAGCCGATCTCCTTGATCTGGGCCATCATCATGGCGCCGACCACCACCAGCGCGGCCGCGGCCACCTCGATGGGCACCACCGAGGTCAGCGGCGTGAAGAACATGGAGCCCAGGAACAGGACCCCGGTGACCACGGAGGCGAGCCCGGTCCGGGCGCCCTCGCCGATCCCGGCGGCCGAGTCGATGTAGACCGTGTTGGACGAGCCCGACGTCGCACCGCCGGCCACGGCCCCGATGCCCTCGACCACGAACGCCGCCTTCAGCCGCGGGAACGTGCCGTCCTTGTAGGCCAGGCCGGAGCTCTTGGCCAGGCCGGTCATGGTGCCCATGGCGTCGAAGAAGTTGGTGAAGACCAGCGTGAAGACCAGCATCACCGCGGCGAGGGCGCCGACCCGGGAGAAGGAGCCGAAGAGATCGAACTCGCCCACCAGGGTCAGGTCCGGCAGGGACATCGGCTGCCCGGTGAGCACCGGGGTGTTCAGGTGCCAACCGCCCGGGTTGTCCGCCCCGCCGGGGCCGAGCCGCAGCACGGCCTCGGCGACCGCGGCCAGGGCGGTGGTGGCGACGATCCCGATCAGCAGGCCACCCTGCACGCGACGGGCTACGAGCACGCCCATGAGCAGCAGGCCGGCCACGAAGACCAGGGTGGGCACGCTGGAGATGGAGCCGTCGGTGCCCAGCTGCACGGGCGGGCCGCCGTCGGTGGCGCTGACGAAGCCCGAGTCCACGAACCCGATGAAGGCGATGAACAGGCCGATGCCGACCGTGATGGCGGCCTTGAGCTCCTTGGGCACCGCCCGGAAGATCGCCGTCCGGGCGCCGGTGACGCCGAAGAGGACGATCAGGACGCCGTTGATGACCACCAGCCCCATGGCCTCCGGCCAGGTGACGTCCTGGATCACGGAGACGGCCAGGAAGGAGTTGATGCCCAGGCCGGCCGCGAGCCCGAAGGGCAGGTTGGCGATCAGCCCGAAGGCGATGGTCATCACGCCGGCGGTCAGCCCGGTCACGGCGCCGACCTGGGCGGCCGGCAGCCACCCGCCGGCGACGTCGACCGGTGCGTTCTCGGGGGAGAAGCCGCCCATGATGAGCGGGTTCAGGATGACGATGTACGCCATGGTGAAGAACGTGACGGCGCCGCCGCGGAACTCGCGCGTCAGCGTGGAGCCGCGGCGGCTGATCTCGAAGAACGCGTCCAGCACCCGTAGGGGGCCCGGCGGCGGGACGGCGCTGGCCGTCGAGGGGGACGACGCCGTCCCGCTCTTGCCGCTGGTCGCGCTCTTGCCGCTGGTCCGGCGCTGGCCGGAGTCCGATGATTTGTCGAGGAGGGTCATCTCAACCACCGGGTCCTAGTAGTCGATCCGCGTCTCGAGCGAGTTCCAGGTGGTGAAGGGCTGTCTGACGTCCGGGAAGTCCTCCGGCGAGCCGTCGAGCTTGCGGACGGGCATCAGGCGGTCCCGGTCGGCGTTCTCGAAGTACTCGTAGAACACGACGTCGTCGAAGCCGCCGGACGCGGCGTCGTGGCGGTCGGCGGCGTACACGACGTCGCCGATGCGCGCCCAGAGGGCCGAGGCCAGGCACATGGGGCACGGCTCGCAGCTCGTGTAGAGGGTCGCGCCGGTCAGATCGAACGTGCCGAGCGCGGCGCAGGCGGTGCGGATCGCGGTGACCTCGGCGTGCGCCGTGGGGTCGTTGGTCGCCGTGACGCGGTTGACTCCCTCGAACACATGGCCGTCGGCGGTGACGACGACGGCGCCGAACGGGCCGCCCTGGTTGAGGGCGTTGGCGGTCGCCAGCTCGATGGCGGTGGCGAGGAAGGAGGTGGCGGTTTCAGTGGTACTCATTGTGTGACTTCCTTGGTGCTGAGGAAGCCCGGGGGCGCCGTAGCGGGGGTCTTCGTCGAGGATCCTGCGGCGCTGCGGCTACCAGGCTTCAGCTTGGGGATGAACGTTGAGTTGCCTGGTAGATAGCGCCCCGGGATCCGGGAGCCCGCCATGGGCAGAACCGAGATTAGCACCAGTGTGTGATGCACGCCATAGGTTTTCTGGAACTTTTTTCCCACACTACGAAATTCTGGGTCGCACCCGGCGCTGACGACGGCCTATGCTGAGCGGACGAGTCCCTCCTCCGTGGCAGGCCATGCGGTCGATGCCGCGGCGGACCCGGACCCGCGCGCCTGCGTCCCCGGATCGGCAGCGCGCCCCTGGATCAGCAGACAGGGCCCCACTGAGCTGGCTCGTCGGCCCACGCCGACGACCGTCGACGTCGAGCACCGCATCGGTGCAGGAGGCCCCGCATGAACGCCAGCACCCACGCCCTCACTGATCCCGCCCCGTCGCGGCTCTGGATCAAGGACCCGCTCGCGGTCTTCACTGCCAACGGGCTCGACGCCCGGGGCGGCCTCGTGGTGGCGGACGGCCGGATCTCCGAGCTGGTCCCGGCCGGCGGAGCGCCGGCGCAGCCGTGCCAGGAGGTGTTCGACGCCGGCCGCCACGTCCTGCTGCCGGGCCTGGTCAACACGCACCACCACTTCTACCAGACCCTCACGCGGGCCTGGGCGCCGGTGGCGGATGCGCCGCTGTTCCCCTGGCTGAAGAATCTCTACCCCGTCTGGGCGCGGCTGACCCCCGAGGACCTGGAGCTCGCCGTGGAGGTGGCGCTCGCCGAACTCCTCCTCTCCGGCTGCACCACCGCCGCCGACCACCACTACCTCTTCCCGGCGGGACTGCAGGAGGCCATCGACGTCGAGGTCGCCGTCGTGCGCCGGATGGGGATGCGCGCCACGCTGACCCGGGGCTCCATGTCCCTCGGCGAGGACGACGGCGGACTCCCGCCGCGCTCCACCGTCCAGCGGGCGGACGCGATCCTCGCCGACAGCGAGCGGGTGATCCGCGCCTACCACGAGCCCGGCGACGGGGCCCTCGTCCAGATCGCGCTGGCCCCCTGCTCCCCGTTCTCCGTGACCACCGAGATCATGGCGGAGAGCGCGGCGCTCGCCGAGCGCCACGACGTCCGGCTCCACACGCACCTCGCCGAGACACTGGACGAGGAGGAGTTCTGCCGGCAGCGGTTCGGGCTGCGCACCGTCGACTACCTGGAGAGCGTCGGCTGGCTCGGCGACCGCACGTGGCTCGGCCACGGCATCCACTTCGACGGCGCCGAGATCGCCCGGCTGGGCGCCGCCGGCACCGCGGTGGCGCACTGCCCGACGTCCAACATGCGGCTCGCGTCCGGGACGGCGCGCGTGCTCGAGCTGGAGGACGCGGGCGTCCCGGTGGGGCTGGGGGTGGACGGGTCCGCGTCCAACGACGCCTCCAACATGATCCTCGAGGCCCGGCAGGCGCTCTACCTGCAGCGGCTGCGCTACGGGGCCCAGGTCCCCGTGGAGCGGGCGCTCGGGTGGGCCACCCGGGGCTCCGCGGCGGCGCTCGGCCGGTCCGACCTCGGCCAACTGGCCCCGGGCCTGCAGGCGGATCTGGCGCTGTTCACGCTCGACGAGCTGCGGTTCTCCGGCAGCCACGACCCGCTCGCGGCGCTCCTGCTCTGCGGGGCCGACCGCGCCGACCGGGTCATGGTGGGTGGCCGCTGGCGCGTGGTGGACGGGGCGATCCCCGGGCTGGACGTCCCGGCGCTGGCGGCGCGGCACTCCGCGGCGGCCCGCCGGCTGGTGGCCGGTGCGTGAGGCGGCGTCCAGGGTCTCTTCCGGCCCCGCTGCGGCGGCCGCCACACCCCAGCCCGCTTCCGGTTCATGGAAATACTTTCCCGAAAGCATTCCCATCGACCCGGAAGCGGGCTACTGTGATCCACATCTCGTGATCTCGATCACGTAACCTGGGAGCAGCAGGCAGGGTCGTAATGAGCTGGCATCAACCGATGCCGGCTCATTTTTTTATGCCCGACCAGCCCCCAGCGCATCTCCCATCCAGCGAACTCCACCGCAGTCGAACCCATCGCAGTCGAACCCACCGCAGTCGAACCCATCGCACCGCAGCCGCCCGACGGAACCCAACGAAACGCACTCTTCACGACGCACCCCCACGACGCACCGCGGCCACTCAACCGTCCGGCGACGACGCCGGCCAGAGACAGGACCAGCACCATGACCAGCAAGAAGACCAGCGCCTCCCAGCGCGCCTCCCGGGAGTCGGCCCGCAACCGGCCGGCGTCCGGCCGCCCCGAGGACGAGCGGCTGCCCCTGGGCAGCACGTTCGCCTACGGCTTCCAGCACGTCCTGACCATGTACGGCGGCATCATCGCACCGCCGCTGATCGTCGGCGCCGCGGCCGGAATGTCCGCCCAGGACATCGGCCTGCTCATCGCGGCCTGCCTGTTCGTCGGCGGGTTCGCCACCATCCTGCAGACGGTGGGGATCCCGTTCTTCGGCTCCCAGCTGCCGCTCGTCCAGGGAGTCTCCTTCGCGGGCGTCTCCACCATGGTCGCGATCGTGCACGGCGGCGGAGGCATCCAGTCCGTCTTCGGCTCCGTGATCGTCGCCTCCCTGGTGGGCCTGGCCATCACGCCGCTGTTCTCGAAGATCATCAAGTTCTTCCCGCCCGTCGTCACCGGCACGGTCATCACCACCATCGGCCTGACGCTCATGCCGGTCGCGGCCAACTGGGCCATGGGCGGGAACTCCTCGGCGGAGGACTACGCCAGCGTCGCGAATATCGGGCTCGCTGCGGCGACCACCGCCGTCGTGCTCCTCCTGAGCAAGATCGGCAACGCGGCCATCTCCCGCCTCTCCATCCTGCTGGCCATGGTGATCGGCACGCTCATCGCCCTCGCGACCGGCATGGCCGACTTCTCCAAGGTCGGCGAGGGCGCGATCGTCGCCTTCCCCACGCCGTTCGCCTTCGGCGCTCCGACGTTCGAGCTCGCCGCGATCATCTCCATGCTGATCGTCATCCTGGTGACGCTGACGGAGACCTCCGCGGACATCATCGCCGTCGGCGAGATCACCGGCTCCAAGGTCGACTCCAAGCGGATCGGCAACGGCCTGCGCGCCGACATGCTCTCCTCGGTCCTCTCGCCCGTGTTCAACTCCTTCACCCAGAGTGCGTTCGCCCAGAACGTCGGCCTCGTGGCCATCACGGGCATCAAGAGCCGGTTCGTGGTCAGCGCCGGCGGCCTGATCCTCGTGATCCTCGGCCTGCTGCCCATCCTGGGCCGCGTGGTCGCTGCGGTGCCGACGCCCGTGCTCGGCGGGGCCGGCGTGGTGCTCTTCGGCACGGTGGCCGCCAGCGGCATCCGGACCCTCGCCAAGGTCGAGTACCGGAACAACATGAACCTGGTCATCGTGGCGACGTCGATCGGCTTCGGGATGATCCCCATCGCCGCCCCGCACTTCTACGAGAACTTCCCCACCTGGTTCGCCACGATCTTCCACTCCGGCATCAGCTCGGCGGCCGTCATGGCGATCCTGCTGAACATCCTGTTCAACCACGTGAAGAAGGGGAACTCGGAGAACCAGTCCGTGTTCGTCGCCGGGACCGACCGGGTCGTCACCGACCAGGACGTCGCGTGCCTGTCCGAGGGAGACCGGTTCGAGGGCGGCCGGCTGATCGACTGCGACGGCCGGGAGGTGCCGATCAAGTCCACCGCGGGCGAGCACTAGCACCGAGCAGCACCGAGCGGGGCCGAGCAGGGCCGAGCAGCACCGAGCGGGGCCGAGCAGCACCGAGTAGAACGACCAGTGGCGAGCAGGAAGGCGGAGATCATGCTCCGGACACAGCAGCGGGACCCCGGCCTTCCGGGATCCCGCTGCCGTGCCCTGGTGGGGGATGGATCAGACGCGTGCGGCCGAGAACGGCCAGCCGGTGACCTGCTTGGGCCGCGGCGGCGCATAGGTGCGGACCTTGGAGGTCGAGAGGCCCAGCCGGACCAGGCCCTCGGCGATCGCCACGGCGGCGCGGACGCCGTCGACGATCGGCACGCCGGTGGCGGCGGAGACGGCCTCCTCCAGCTCGGCCATGCCGCCGCAGCCGAGGCAGATCACCTCGGCGTGGTCGCGCTCCACGGCCTCGCGCGACTGCGCCACGATCGCCTCGACGGCGCGCTCCGGCGAGGACTCGAGCTCGAGGACGCCGAGCCCGGAGGCCCGGACGGACGCGCACCGGGCGTCGAGGCCGGCGAGCTTGAGCCGGTCCTCGATCAGCGGGACGGTCCGGTCCAGGGTGGTGACCACGGAGTACTTGTGGCCCAGGTACATCGCGGTGGAGGCCGCGGCCTCGGTGATGTCCACGACCGGCACGTCGAGCAGCTCCTGGAGCCCCTCGCGGCCGTGCTCGCCGTAGCCGGCCTGGATGACGGCGTCGTACGGCTCCGGGTAGGACGTCACGACGTCCATGACGGCCAGCGCCGCCAGGTAGGACTCGAAGTTCCCCTCGCAGGAGTCCGCGCCGAAGCGCGGGGTGAGGCC
Source organism: Zhihengliuella alba (assembly GCF_039538765.1). NCBI lineage: Bacteria > Bacillati > Actinomycetota > Actinomycetes > Micrococcales > Micrococcaceae > Zhihengliuella > Zhihengliuella alba. Next base: position 199,797 of record NZ_BAABCJ010000005.1, read on the forward strand.
GACGATCTCGGTCCCCGGGGAGGCGACGGCCCGGGCCGAGGCCGCGATGGCCTCGGTCATGGACTCTGTGGTGTTGACGTTGACGACGAGAATGCGCATGCGGTGCTCCTAGTGGGTGCTGGCGACGGCGATCGGCTCGCCGGAGACGTCGGTGACGGCGGCGCGCCGGTCGGCGACCACCAGATAGACGAGTGCTCCGAGTCCGGCCCCGATGAACCAGGAGAAGGACGAGACGACGGCGAACGCCGGGACGAAGGCCAGGAGCATGGCGATCACGGCCGTGGGGACGAGGGCGGCGACCGCCCGCGGGTTGAAGCCGCGCTTGAAGTAGTACTCCGACGCCGGCCGGTCGCGGTAGAGGTCCGGGACGTTCACGCGGGCGCGGCGCAGCAGCCAGTAGTCGGCCATGATGATGCCGAACAGCGGGCCGAGGAGCGCGCCGAGGCCGCCCAGGAAGTACGTGATGACCACGGGCGAGTTGTAGAGGTTCCACGGCAGGATCAGGAGGCCCAGGATGCCCGAGACCAGGCCGGCCCGGCGGAAGTCCAGGACCTTCGGGAAGAGGTTGGACAGCGCGTAGATCGGGGCCACGAAGTTCGCCATGAGGTTCACGGCGATGGTCAGGACCAGCAGGGCCAGGCAGGCCAGCACCAGGAAGAGCGTGTTCGGGACCGTCTGGACGATGTCCGCGGGGGACTCGATGACGGTGCCGTTGATCTTGAACTGGGCGCCGGCGAGGACCACCACGATCGCCCCGAAGAGCAGCATGTTGATGGGGATGCCGTAGAAGTTGCCGCGCACGATCGAGCCCTTGGAGTGCGCGCCGCGGGTGAAGTCGCAGAAGTTCAGCACGAACGTGCCGTAGATCGAGACCCACAGTGCTGCGCCGCCGAGGATGGCCAACCACATGTCCACGCCGGTCTTTGAGTCGGGCGTGCTCCAGGCGATCGAGCCGCCGGCCTCGACGAACATCCACACGGCGAGGGCGGCCATGGTGACCAGGATGACCGGCCCGGCGAACGCCTCGTACTTGCGGATCATCTCCATGCCGTAGCTGACGATGACCAGCTGCAGGGCCCAGAGGAGGACGAAGGAGATCCAGCCCAGGGCCGAGAGGCCGAGGTAGTCGCTCTGGTCGAGGGCGGCCGCGCCGGGGATCACGGCGACGATCATGATGCGGAAGACGACGGAGGCCAGGTAGGTCTGGATGCCGAACCAGGCGATGGCGACGGCGCCGCGGATCAGCGCGGGGATCTGGGCGCCCCGGATGCCGAACGCGATGCGGCTCATGACGGGGAACGGGACGCCGGTCTTCTCGCCCATGAAGCCGGAGAGGTTCAGCAGGACGAAGAGGAAGGCGCCGCCCAGTCCGAGGGCGAGCAGGATCTGCCAGCCGCCGAGGCCGAGGGCGAAGAGGCCGATCGCGAATGCGTAGTTGCCGAGGCTGTGCACGTCGTTGGCCCACAGGGTGAAGATGCTGTAGGCGCGCCAGGTGCGGCCCTCCCGCTTGGTCGGGGCGAGGTCCTGGTTGTAGAGATCGGGGCTCAGGTCGAAGGGGTTGTTCTCGCGGACGGTGCCCGTGGGGCTGCCCGGGTCGACGCCCGGGGTGTTCGTCACGGCGGCCGCCGGACCGGCGCCGGTGCCGGTGGGCGGGGAGATCGTTTCGTCGGTGGCGCTCATAGCAGGCCTTCTGTCATGCCGCAGCTGCGGCGAGTGGGGGAGTAGTTTTCACAGCACGGAAATAAGATTCCGCGCGACGTGGGATTAAGTAACGCCCATCACACGGGCCGTGTCAACCACTTCTCGCATCGCGACAATGATTCGTCGCATCGCGAGAGCGAGCCCCTTGACAGGTGTTCCGGCCCACACCTACGCTTCTCGTAATGCAGAATAAGGTTTCCACGATCAGGAAACCCGGCGAAACGAAGGGAACCGCGATGTCCTACACCGTGAACTGCTCGATCCTCCTGACTGAGCTGCCGCTGCTGGAGCGCCCGGCCGCGGCCAAGGCGGCCGGTTTCGACAAGGTCGAATTCTGGTGGCCGTTCGCCGAGTCGGTCCCGGCCGACGGCGAGATCGACAAGTTCGTCGGCGCGCTCAAGGACGCCGGCGTCCAGCTGACCGGCCTCAACTTCAACGCCGGCGACATGCCCGGCGGGGACCGCGGCCTCGTCTCGTGGATCGGCCGCGAGGACGAGTTCCGCGCCAACATCGACGTGGTCGCCGCGATCGGCGAGGCCACCGGCTGCCGCCACTTCAACGCCCTCTACGGCAATCGGCAGGACGGCCAGGACGCCGCCGCGCAGGACGCGCTCGGCGTGGAGAACCTGGTTCTCGCCGCCCGCGGCGTGGAGCGCATCGGCGGCACGGTCCTGCTGGAGCCGGTCTCCGGCACGGAGGCCTACCCGCTGAAGACGGCGCAGAACGCCCTGGACGTCATCGCCAGGACCCAGGAGGCCGGCGTCGACAACGTCCGCCTGCTGGCCGACTTCTACCACCTGTCCGTCAACGGCGACGACGTCAGCGCCGTCGTCGAGCAGCACGCACCGGTGTTCGGCCACATCCAGATCGCCGACAACCCGGGCCGCGGCGCCCCCGGCACCGGCACCCTCCCGCTCGGCGAGTGGGTGACCCGCAGCCGCGAGCTCGGCTACGCCGGCCCGATCGGCCTCGAGTACAAGGCCGCCCGCGAAGACGCCTTCGGCTGGCTCATCCGCCAGCCCGCCTGAGCCAACAACGAATTCTCCAAGGAGCTGAACATGAGCAAGAACATCGCTTTCATCGGACTGGGCATCATGGGTCTGCCCATGGCGAAGAACCTGGTCTCCGCCGGGTTCAACGTGACCGGCTACAACCGCAGCCCGGGCAAGGCCGCCGAGCTCGAGGCCGCCGGCGGCAAGGCCGCCGCCAACATCGGTGAGGCCGTCGCCGACGCCGACGTGGTCATCACCATGGTCCCGGACTCGCCGGACGTCGAGGCCGTCGTCACCGGCGAGAACGGCGTCTTCGCCAACGCCAAGGACGGCGTGCTGTGGATCGACAACTCCACGATCCGCCCGGACGTCGCGGTCCGCCTGGCCGAGGAGGCCCGCGCGGCCGGCGCCCGCCCCCTGGACGCCCCGGTGTCCGGCGGCGAGGCCGGCGCCATCGACGGCGTCCTGTCCATCATGGTCGGCGGCGAGAAGGCCGACTTCGACGCGGCCGCGGACGTCTTCGCGGCCGTCGGCAAGACGATCGTCCACGTCGGCCCCGCCGGCTCCGGCCAGACGGTGAAGGCCGCCAACCAGCTCATCGTCGCCGCCAACATCCAGGCCCTCTCCGAGGCCGTCGTCTTCCTCGAGGCCTACGGCGTGGACACCTCCGCCGCCCTGTCCGTCCTCGGCGGCGGCCTGGCCGGCTCGAAGGTCCTGGACCAGAAGGGCCAGAAGATCCTGGACCGCAACTTCGATCCGGGCTTCCGCCTCGCCCTGCACCACAAGGACATGGGGATCGTGACCTCGGCGGCCCGCGAGGCCGGCGTCGTGCTCCCGCTCGGCGCCATCGTCGCCCAGCTGGTCGCCTCGACCGTCGCCACCGGCGACGGCGGACTCGACCACTCCGGCCTCTTCCGCGGCGTCCAGCGCGTCTCCGGCAGCCTCGCCGACGCCGCCACCGAACCGACCCCCACCACTGCCTGAGGCCGGACCCCAGGTCCGTCCCAGCACCAAGGAGCACCCCATGACCCGCATGCGCGCAGTAGACGCCATCACCCTGATCCTCGAGAAGGAGGGCGCCACCGAGGCCTTCGGCCTCCCCGGCGCCGCCATCAACCCGCTGTACTCGGCGATGAAGGCCCACGGCGGCATCCGCCACACCCTCCACCGCCACGTCGAGGGCGCCTCGCACGCCGCCGACGGCTACTCCCGGGCGACCGGCGGGATCGGCATCTGCATCGGCACGTCCGGCCCGGCCGGCACCGACATGATCACCGGCCTGTACGCCGCGATCGCCGACTCGATCCCGATGCTCTGCATCACCGGCCAGGCGCCGACCTCCGTGCTGCACAAGGAGGACTTCCAGGCCGTGGACATCGAGTCCATCGCCAAGCCGGTCACCAAGTTCGCCGCGACCATCCTGGAGCCGGGCCTGGTCCCGGGCTACTTCGCCAAGGCGTTCCAGGTCATGCGCTCCTCGCGTCCCGGCCCGGTCCTGCTGGACCTGCCGATCAACGTGCAGCTGGCCGAGATCGAGTTCGACATCGACGCCTACGAGCCGCTCCCCGCGCTGCGCCCCGAGGCCACGCGCGGCCAGGCGGAGAAGATCGTGGACCTGCTGGTCGCGTCCGAGCACCCGCTGCTCATCGCCGGCGGCGGCGTCATCAACGCCAACGCCTCCGACCTGCTGGTGCAGCTGGCCGAGGAGCTGAACGTCCCGGTCTCGCCGACCCTCATGGGCTGGGGCGCCATCCCGGACGACCACCGCCTGCAGGCCGGCATGGTGGGCATCCAGACGCACACCCGCTACGGCAACGACACGTTCCTGGCCTCCGACTTCGTGCTGGGCCTCGGCAACCGCTGGGCCAACCGCCACACCGGCGACCTGGACACGTACCGCCAGGGCCGCACGTTCGTGCACGTCGACATCGAGCCGACCCAGATCGGCCGCGTGTTCGGCCCGGACCTGGGCATCGTCTCCGACGCGGGCGCGGCGCTGGAGCAGATCCTCGCCGTCGTCCGGGAGCGCCGCGCCGCCGGCACCCTGCCGGACTACTCGGCCTGGGCCGACGAGTGCACGGCCCGCAAGGGCACCGGGCACCGGAAGACCAACTTCGACAACGTGCCGATCAAGCCGCAGCGCGTCTACCAGGAGATGAACGCGGCCTTCGGCCGGGACACCACCTACGTCTCCACGATCGGCCTCTCGCAGATCGCCGGCGCCCAGATGCTCCACGTCTACGGCCCGCGCCAGTGGATCAACGCCGGCCAGGCCGGCCCGCTGGGCTGGACCGGACCGGCCGCCCTCGGCGTGGTCCGCGGCAAGCCGGACCAGACCGTGGTGGCCCTCTCCGGCGACTACGACTTCCAGTTCATGATCGAGGAGCTGGCCGTCGGCGCGCAGTTCAACCTGCCGTACATCCACGTGGTGGTGAACAACTCGTACCTGGGCCTGATCCGCCAGTCCCAGCGGCCGTTCGAGATGGACTACCACGTGTCCCTGGCGTTCGACAACATCAACTCCCCGGAGACCAACGGCTACGGCGTGGACCACGTCAAGGTCGCCGAGGGCCTCGGCTGTAAGGCCGTCCGCGTGGAGGACCCGGCGGAGCTCGCCGCGGGCTTCGCGGAGGCCGGCCGCCTGGCGCAGGAGCACCGCGTGCCGGTGGTCGTCGAGGTCATCCTCGAGCGCGTCACCAACATCTCGATGGGTGCCTCGCTGAACGCGGTCAACGAGTTCGAGGAGCTCGCGGGCTCGGCCGAGGACGCCCCGACCGCGCTGGTGCCGCTGGCCGCCTCCCTCACGGACGTCGTGGCCGAGCCGGTCGGCGCCGGGGCCTGAGGCACTCCATGTACGTGCTCATCGCTCCGGACAAGTTCAAGGGGACCCTCGCGGCGGCAGACGTCGCCGCGGCGGTCGCCGCCGGCCTGGCCGAGGTGCTGCCCGGGGCGAGGATCGCGACCATCCCGGTGGCCGACGGCGGCGAGGGAACCGTCGCCGCGGCCCTCGGGGCCGGCTACACGGAGGTCCGGCGCACCGTCGCCGGGCCCCACGGCCGCCCGGTCGAGGCGGCCCTGGCCGTCCTCGGCGAGACGGCCGTCGTCGAACTCGCCGCGGCCTCCGGCCTGGACCTGGTGCCGGAGGCCGAGCGGGACGCCCGCACGGCCAGCAGCCGCGGCACGGGCGAGCTCGTCGCCGCCGCGCTCGACGCCGGTGCCCGCCGGATCGTCCTCGGTGTCGGCGGCAGCGCCTGCACCGATGGCGGCGCGGGGCTGCTCTCGGCCCTCGGCGCGCGCTTCCTGGACGCGTCAGGAGCCGTGCTGGACGACGGCGGCGCAGCGCTGAACCAGCTCGCCTGCGTCGATCTCTCGGGCCTGGACCCGCGGATCGAGAAGGTGGACTTCGTCCTGGCCAGCGACGTCGACAACCCGCTGCTCGGGGAGCGCGGCGCCGCTGCGGTCTTCGGACCGCAGAAGGGTGCGACGCCGGAGATCGTCGCCGAGCTCGAGTCCGGGCTCGCGCAGTTCGTGGAGGTCTTCGAGCGCGTCGCCGGCCCCGAGCGGGCCGGAGCCGCCGCCGAGCCGGGTGCCGGCAGCGCCGGGGGCGTCGGCTTCGCGGCACTGGCCGTGCTGCGGGCGTCCCGTCGCCGCGGCATCGACGTGGTCATGGAGCTCACCGGCTTCACGGCCGCGCTGGACGGCGCCGACGCCGTCGTCACCGGCGAGGGCCGGCTGGACACGCAGACCCTCGAGGGGAAGGCGCCCGCCGGCGTCGCGGCCGCGGCGGCCGCGCGCGGCATCCCCGTCTACGCGGTCTGCGGCCGCCTCGACCTCGATGCGGACACCCTGGCGGCCGCCGGGATCGGCGCCGCGATCGCCCTGACCGACGTCGAGCCGGACGTCGCCACCTGCATCGCCCGTCCCGGGCCCCTGCTGCAGGAGGTCGGCGGCCGCATCGGGCGCGCCCTTGAGCAGCGCGTCCCGACCACTGCATGATTTGAGCACCGGCCCGCCCCGGCGGGTCCAGACACGAAGGAGACAGCCTTGAGCATCGACAGCAGCGCCGCGTCCGCGGCCACCGTGCCGGGTTCCGGCGACACCGCGTTCGACCTGGTCGTGCGCGCCGAGCGGATCCTCACCCCGGACGGCATCGTCGCCGGCGAGGTCGGCATCCGCGACGGGCGCATCGCCGTGGTCGAGCCGCACGGCAGCGGCCTCACCGGCACCGAGACCGTGGAGCTGGGCGCCGAGCAGGTCATGATCCCCGGCCTCGTGGACACCCACGTGCACGTCAACGAGCCGGGCCGCACCGAGTGGGAGGGCTTCGACTCGGCCACCCGCGCCGCGGCCGCCGGCGGCGTGACCACGCTGATCGACATGCCGCTGAACTCCATCCCGCCGACCGTGGACGTCGCGGCGCTGGAGGAGAAGAAGGCCGTCGCCGCACCGCAGTCCCACATCGACGTGGGCTTCTGGGGCGGCGCCATCCCGGGCAACAAGGCGGACCTGCGCCCGCTGCACGAGGCCGGCGTGTTCGGCTTCAAGTGCTTCCTCCTGCACTCGGGCGTGGACGAGTTCCCGCACCTGACCGCGGACGAGATGGAAGAGGACATGGCCGAGCTGGCCACGTTCGACGGCCTGATGATCGTCCACGCCGAGGATTCGACGACGATCGACAGCGCACCGCAGGCCGAGGGCGACGCGTACGAGCGGTTCCTCGCCTCCCGCCCGCGGGAGGCGGAGAACATCGCCATCGCCGAGGTCATCGAGCGCGCCCGCCGCACCGGTGCCCGGGCCCACATCCTGCACCTGTCCTCGTCCGACGCGCTGCCGATGCTGGCGCAGGCCAAGCGCGACGGCGTGCGCCTGACCGTGGAGACCTGCCCCCACTACCTGACCCTGCTGGCCGAGGAGATCCCCGCCGGCGGCACCGCCTACAAGTGCTGCCCGCCGATCCGCGAGGAGGCGAACCGGGAGCTGCTCTGGCAGGGCCTGGAGGACGGGACGATCGACTTCATCGTCTCCGACCACTCGCCGTCCACCGTGGACCTCAAGCACGTGGACACCGGGGACTTCGGCACCGCCTGGGGCGGCGTCGCTTCCCTGCAGCTCGGGCTGTCCCTGATCTGGACCGAGGCGAAGAAGCGCGGCATCGCGCTGGAGCGCGTGGTCCAGTGGATGTCCTCCAACCCGGCACGCTTCGCCGGGCTGGAGCGCAAGGGCCGGATCGAGCCGGGCGTCGACGCCGACTTCGCGGTCTTCTCCCCGGAGGCCTCGCAGCTCATCGACGTGACCCGCCTGCACCACCGGAACCAGATCTCGCCGTACGACGGCCGCGAGCTGGTCGGCGAGGTGTCCGGGACCTGGGTCCGCGGCGAGAAGGTGGACTTCCAGACCCCGCGCGGACGCCTGATCCGCCGCGGCGAGGCCTGAGCCTCACGAGAACTCCGCGGCCGGTGGCTTCGTGTCGTCGCCGGCCGCGGTAGCGGGGACCGTCCGCGGTCCCCGCGCACCCGGCGCGCTCTGCTCAGCGCGCCGGCCAGGGCGGAGGGGATCGCCGGCCCCTCCGCCCGGCAGAGCGACCAGCGCCCACCCCGGGACGGACGGGGTGGGCGCTGGTTTTTCTACTGTGCCGGACTAGACGCCGAGCAGGTCCCGCAGGCGCGAGACGTGCCCCTGCGCGGCGACGTTGTACTCGGCGTGCTGCACGCGGCCGTCCGGTCCCACCACCACGGTGGTGCGCAGGACGCCGGTGGAGCGCTGCCCGTTGAACTCCTTCTCGCCGTAGGCGCCGTAGGCCTTCGCGACCTCCGCGCTCTCGTCGGAGAGCAGCGGGAACGTCAGTGCCTCGTCGGCGGCGAAGGCCTCGATATCGTCGATCGGATCCGGGGAGATGCCCACGACGTCGTATCCCGCGCCCTGCAGGGCCGAGAGGCTGTCGCGGAAGTCGCAGGCCTCGGTGGTGCAACCCGGGGTGGCGGCCTTGGGGTAGAAGTAGACCACGACGCTGCGGCCGGCGAAGTCGGTCAGCGATGCCGTGCCGCCGCGGGCGGTGGGGAGTTCGAAGTTCGGCGCCTGGTCGCCGGGCGAGAGCCGGTGCTGCTGGTCTGACATGGAGGACTCCTCGGGTTGCTTATTCCGTCATGCGATAACGCTTTCTCATGATACGAACTGCGCCCGATGAAGTACAGGCAAGATCATCCTGAGGGTGGATCATTCCGGGGGAGCCCCGCAGTAGGGTGCTACTGCCCGGCCGCATCCGGCTCCCCGGGCGCTTCTGGTCTAAGGACTCCGCTCATCATGCTCTTGCGTCTCATCGCGCAGTACTCCAAGCCCTACGCCGGGTGGATCGTCGCCGTGCTGCTGCTGCAGCTCGCCACCACCATGGCCACCCTGTACCTGCCCAGCCTCAACGCGTCGATCATCGACGAGGGCGTGGTCAGCGGGGACATCGACTTCATCTGGCGCACCGGCGACGTGATGCTCGCCGTCGCCCTGGTCCAGGTTCTCACCGCCGTGGCCGCCGTCTACTTCGGCGCCAAGACCTCGATGGCCATCGGCCGGGACCTCCGCCGGTCCGTCTTCCACTCGGTCGCCGCGTTCTCGGCCCGCGAGGTCAACGAGTTCGGGGCGCCCACGCTCATCACCCGCGGGACCAACGACGTCCAGCAGGTCCAGATGCTGGTGCTGATGGGCCTCAACTTCATGGTCACCGCCCCGATCATGTGCATCGGCGGCGTCATCATGGCCCTGCAGGAGGACCCGGGCCTGTCCTGGCTCGTCTGGGTGTCGGTGCCGGTCCTGCTGCTCGTCGTCGGCTTCCTGGTGGTGAAGCTAATGCCGCTGTTCCGCGTCATGCAGGAGCGGATCGACGGCATCAACGGCGTGCTGCGCGAGCAGATCACGGGCATCCGCGTCATCCGCGCATTCGTGCGCGAGCCCTACGAGACGGAGCGTTTCCGCGAGGCGAACGAGAAGCTCACGGAGACCGGCGTGAAGGTCGGCCAGCTGTTCGTCCTCATGTTCCCGGTCATCGGCCTGATCCTCCACCTGGCCACGGCCGCCGTCCTGTGGTTCGGCGGCCAGCGGGTGGACGCCGGCGACATCCAGCCCGGCGCCCTGACCGCGTTCCTGCAGTACCTCCTGCAGATCCTGATGGCGGTCATGATGGGCACGTTCATGGCCATGATGATCCCGCGCGCCCTCGTCTGCGCCGAGCGCATCGGCGAGGTGCTCGACGTCGAGCCGTCCCTGCGCGACCCGGAGACCGGGGCCGAGCTCCCCGCGGCCGGCCGCGGCCGCGTCGAGTTCCGCGACGTCTCCTTCGGCTACCCCGGCGCCGAGGAGCCGGTGCTGAAGGACATCTCCTTCACCGCCGAGCCGGGCCGCACCACGGCCATCATCGGCTCCACGGGTGCCGGCAAGACCACTCTGCTGAACCTGATCCCGCGCCTGTACGACGCCGGCGGCGGGCAGGTGCTGATCGATGGGGTCCCCGTGGACCGGCTGACGCGCGAGGCGCTCTCCGAGGCCGTCGCCGCCGTGCCGCAGAAGCCATACCTGTTCTCCGGCACCATCGCCTCCAACCTCCGGTACGGCGCCCAGGGCGCGACCGACGAGGAACTGTGGGAGGCGCTGGAGATTGCCCAGGCCACGGACTTCGTCCGCGACAAGGACGGCGGGCTCGACGCGCCGATCTCCCAGGGCGGCACCAACGTCTCCGGCGGGCAGCGGCAGCGACTCTGCATCGCCCGGGCCCTGGCCGCGCGGCCGTCCGTCTACCTGTTCGACGACTCGTTCTCCGCCCTCGACGTCGCCACCGACGCGCGGCTGCGGGCCGCGCTGAAGCGCAGCATCGCCGACGCGACCGTGATCCTCGTGGCCCAGCGCGTCGCGACCATCACCGAGGCGGACGAGATCCTGGTGCTGGACGACGGCCGGATCGTCGGCCGCGGCACCCACGAGCAGCTGCTCGAGACCAACGAGACGTATCGCGAGATCGTCGAGTCCCAGATCACGGCGGAGGAGGTGGCCTAGATGGCCTGGAAGAGGAAGACCTCCGGCGAGCAGTCGGGCGTGACCGTGGACGAGCCGAAGACCGCGCCCGAGGAGCTGACCGAGGAGGAACTCAACGTCAGCATCTCCGACGGCTTCGGGGAGATGGCGCCCCCGCGCAAGCCCCGGCACTTCTGGCCGTCGGCCAAGCGCCTCATCGGCCTGCTGGCCCCGCAGAGGCTGGGCCTGACGCTCGTCTTCGCGTTCGTGACGGTCGCGGTCGTCCTGAACGTGATCGCGCCCAAGGTCCTCGGCTACGCCATGGACGTCATCTTCTCCGGGTTCATCGGCGCGCGCATGCCCGCCGGGGCCACCCAGGAGCAGGTCGTGGCCGGTCTGCGTGCCGACGGGCAGGAGGACGTCGCCCAGATGATCGCCAGCATGGAGCTGGTCCCCGGCACCGGGATCGACTTCCAGAAGCTCGGCATGATCATCATGATCGTCCTGGCCATGTACTTCGTCGCCAACGTCTTCATGTGGGCGCAGGGGTACATCCTGAACAAGCTGGTCATGCGGGTGGTCTACAACCTGCGCCGGGACGTCGAGGACAAGCTCAACCGGCTGCCGCTGAACTACTTCGACACCCGCCAGCGCGGCGACGTGCTCTCGCGCGTCACCAACGACGTCGACAACATCCAGAACGCCCTGCAGCAGGCCTTCGCCCAGCTGGTCCAGTCCGTGCTGACCGTCATCGGCATCGTGGTCATGATGTTCGTGGTGTCGTGGCAGCTGGCCCTGATAGCCCTCATCGCGCTCCCGCTCTCGGCCGTCGCGGCGGGACTGATCGGCGTCCGCTCGCAGAAGCTGTTCACCGAGCAGTGGCGCGCCACGGGCACTCTCAACGGCCAGATCGAGGAGGCCTTCTCCGGCCACGACCTGATGAAGGTCTTCGGCCGCGAGGGCGACGCCCGGGAGCAGTTCGACGAGAAGAACGAGGCGCTCTTCAAGGCGTCCTTCGGGGCGCAGTTCGTCTCCGGCACGATCTTCCCGGTGATGAACTTCGTCTCCTACCTCGCCTACGTGGGCATCGCCGTCGTCGGCGGCCTGCGCGTGGCCTCCGGCCAGATGAGCCTGGGCGACGCGACGGCGTTCATCCAGTACTCCCGCGAGTTCACGCAGCCGCTGGGCCAGATCGCGGGCATGGCGAACATGCTGCAGTCCGGCGTGGCCTCCGCCGAGCGCACCTTCGAGCTGCTCGACGCCGACGAGCAGGACCCGGAGACCGCCGAGGAGCACCTGCCGCCGCGCACGGACGGCCACGTCGAGTTCCACCGCGTCTCCTTCTCCTACACGCCCGAGCGGCCGCTCATCGAGGACCTCTCCTTCGAGGCGGCGCCCGGGCACACCGTGGCGATCGTGGGACCCACCGGCGCCGGGAAGACCACCCTGGTCAACCTGGTGATGCGCTTCTACGAGCTGGACGCCGGGCGGATCACGCTCGACGGCGTGGACGTCACCCGGCTCTCCCGCTCCGAGCTGCGCTCCAAGGCCGGCATGGTGCTCCAGGACGCGTGGCTGTTCAACGGCTCCATCATGGACAACATCCGCTACGGGCGGCTCGACGCGACCGACGAGGAGGTGTACGCGGCGGCCCGGGCCACCTACGTGGACCGGTTCGTGCGCGCCCTGCCGGAGGGCTACGAGACCGTGATCGACGACGGCGGGACCAACGTCTCCGCCGGCGAACGGCAGCTGATCACGATCGCCCGCGCCTTCCTGGCGAACCCGTCGCTGCTCATCCTCGACGAGGCCACGTCCTCAGTGGACACGCGCACCGAGGTCCTGGTCCAGCAGGCCATGAACGCGCTGCGCACGGACCGGACCTCGTTCGTGATCGCGCACCGGCTCTCCACCATCCGGGACGCAGACACCATCCTCGTGATGGAGGACGGGCGGATCGTGGAGCAGGGAGACCACGAGGCCCTCCTCGAGGCCCGGGGCGCCTACCACCGGCTCTACACGAGCCAGTTCGCCGGTCCGGCCGAGGACCCGGACGCGGAGCCCGACGGGAGCACCGTGCCCCAGGCCGAGGCGGGCGCCGCCGCGCCCGGCCTGTAGCGGTCCGGCCGCCCGGCTGCACGCCGATATCGTGGCACGTATGCATGACACCCAGCAGTCGCCGTACCCGGCGCCCCCGCGTCGCAGACAGCCCGTCTTCGACGCGGGGCGCTTCCGCCTCGCGGACGGCGTCGTCCTGGCCCTCTATGCGGGCCTGCTCGTCCTCGGCATGGCAGGGCTCCTGCTGTTCGTCCCCGGCTACCGGGAGCAGTTCCCCACCGACACGCTGGCCCTGTTCTCCGTCAACCTGCTGACCTACGCGGTCCTCTTCACCGCCGTCATGATCGTCGTGGCGCCGAGGCTCTTCGAGAGCTTCCGGACCTTCCGCTACCACCCGTGGGCCAAGGCGTTCCTCATCCCCGGCCTGTGGCTGGCGTCCATCCTGACGACGGCGGCCATCCTCGTCGCGGCGGGGGCGGACCCCACCAAGAGCGAGAACCAGCTGGCCATCGAGGGCATGACGCGCGAGGTCCCGTTCGCGACCATGCTCGTCACCACCGCGATCATGGGCCCCATGGTGGAGGAGTACGTCTTCCGCCACCTGCTCATCGGCAAGCTGGGCCGGAAGATCCCGGTGTGGATCTGCGTGCCCCTCTCGATCGCCGCGTTCGCGGCCCTGCACTTCATCGGCTCGGGGACGTTCGACCCGGTCTCGGCGATCCCGTACCTGGTGCTGGGCACGGCCATCAGCCTCGCCTACGTCTTCAGCGGCAGATCACTCGCGTACGCGTACGTCCTGCACGCCTTCAACAACACCGTCTCGCTGGTGCTCTCCTACCTGATGCTGCCGCTGCTCGGCGGCTGACCGGGACCACCGGCCGGACCGGCCGCTGAGCCACCGACGACGACGGGCGGCCGCCCCGCGCACTCAGCGCGGGGCGACCGCCCGCCGTCGTACTGGCCCGTGGGCTTCGCCCGGACCAGGGGACAGTCCAGCTGCGTCAGACCAGCGGCATGGGGCCGATCTCGTCGAGCAGGTCGCCCGGGCCCGGGTTCTCGGCGCTGCTGGAGCCGCCCAGGTGGTTCACCACGCCCCAGACCGCGTTCAGGCCCGTGGTGACGGCGCCCTCGGCCCAGCCGGCCGTGAAGGAGACGTCGTCCCCGGCCAGGAAGATGCCGCGCTGGTGCGCCGGCAGCCGGTCCTGCTTGAAGTGCGTGAACAGGCGCTGCTGGTAGCGGTAGTGCCCCGGCAGGTTGGCCTTGAAGGCGCCCATGAAGTTCGGCTCGGCCTCCCAGGAGACGGTGATCGGCTCGCCGACGATGTGGGAGGCGATGTCCACGTCCGGGTAGATCTGCGCCAGCGAGTGCAGCATCAGGCGCACGCGCTCGTCGGCGTCCAGCGCCAGCCACTTCAGGGCGTCGTCGTTCCACGTGTAGGAGAGCAGGATGACGGCGGGCTGGTCCGGGCCGTTGTCCAGCAGGTACGTGGCGCGCGGCAGCCGGTCCGTCAGCGTCATAGACAGGACGTCGCGGCCGGTCTGCGGGTCGCGCTCCTTCCAGAACGGGCGGTCCACCATCACGAACGTCTTGGACGACTGCATGTAGTGGTTGCGCTCGATCGCCGTCCACAGGCCCGGCTCGAAGAGCGCCTCCTCGGTCTCGATCCGGGTGGAGAGCAGCCAGGTCTGGCAGGTGACGACGGCGGTCGGGTACGCGGCCGTGTGGCCCCACTTGTCCGTGATCAGCAGGTCGCCCTCGGGGCGCTCGTCGGTCGCGGGGCCGCGGGAGAGGCGGGCGACGGCGCCGCGCGTGCTGCCGTGGTGCAGGCTCGCCAGGGACGTGCCCGCCGGCCAGTGGGCCAGGTCCTCGGGCGCGTGGTTCCACAGGGCCTCCGGCAGGCGCTGGGCGCCGCCGACGATCCCGCGGTGCTCGTCGTCCGCGTTCGTGTAGACCACGCGGAGGATCTCGAGGATGGAGTTCGGGAAGTCGGTGTCCCAGCCGCCGCTGCCGAAGCCGACCTGCCCGAAGGCCTCGCGGTGCTCGAAGCCGGCCTCCTTGAAGGAGCGGCTGGCGGCGACGAAGCCGTAGAACGTCTGCTCGTCGAACGCCGGGATCATGGCGTTCCAGATCTCCTTGATGCGCGGGACGTCGCGGAAGCGCAGTGCCTCCTGCATCTCCTCGAACATCGCGTGCTCCTTCAGCGCGGCGCTCCACGCATCGGAGACCTCGTGGAAGAAGGCGGGCAGGTCCGTCTCCTGCTCGGCGTAGTGCTTCTCGCCGGCGAGCTCGATGACCGTGCTGCTCGTCGCGGGGGAGAGCGGGTTGGGGAACTCCTCCGTCTCCAGGCCGAGCATCTCCACGTAGTGGTAGAAGGACTTGCCGGAGACCGGGAAGCGCATCCCGCCGAGGTCCACGGTGACGCCCGGGGCGCCGTCGAACGACGCCGTCTTGAGGCGGCCGCCGATGTGCCCGGCCTCGTAGATCACGGGCTTCAGGCCGAGCTTCATCAGCTCGTAGGCGGCGACCAGTCCGGACAGGCCGGCGCCGACGACGGCGACCTCGGTGCCGTACTGCTCCGGCGGGACGGCGCCCAGGCCGGCGGGGTGCTGCAGGTAGTGGTCGTAGCTGAACGGGAAGTCCGGGTTCAGCATGGTGACCGGGGGCAGGTCGGTGTCGAGTCCGCCGGAGGCGGTGGCGGTGGACGGTGACGTGGAGGCTGTGGTCATCTCAGCGGATTCCTTCGCGGTCGAGCCCGTTGCGGGGCGCGGGAGGGGTCGGGTGTCGTGCGGGGGCGGCCGGCGACGCGGGGCGCCCCGGCCCTCCGCGGAGTGCGGGGTGCGGGGGCCGGGGCGTGCGGGGTCGCGGCGGCGGTCAGGCGTCGCGGGCGGGCTGGGCCGCCTCGGCGCGGGCGGCGAGGCTGGCCTGCGAGTGCCGGCGGCCGTAGCCGAGGTAGAGGAAGGCGCCGAGGACCATCCAGGCGAGGAAGACCCACCAGGTGGACAGGCCCAGGTTGACCATGAGGTAGACGCACATGGCGGCACCGAGCAGCGGGACCACCGGGAAGAACGGCACCCGGAAGGTGCGCTCCATGTCCGGGCGGCTGCGCCGGAGGTAGACCACCGAGAGGTTCACCAGCATGAACGCGAAGAGCGTGCCGATGCTGGTGGCGTCCGCGAGCTGGCCGAGCGGGATCAGCCCGGCGATGACGGCGATGACCACGCCGCAGATCAGGGTGCCCATGACGGGGGTCCCGGTGCGCCGGTCGACGCGGCCGAGGACGCGGGGGACCAGGCCGTCGCGGGCCATGGTCATCAGGATGCGGGTCTGCCCGTAGAGCACGGTCAGGACCACGGAGGCGATCGCGACGACGGCGCCGATGGCGAAGATCAGCGAGATCCACTCGGCCCCGGTGAGCTCCTGCAGGATGATCAGCAGGGCGGCCTCGGTGCCGTCGAACCAGCTCCACTCGCGGGCGCCGACCGCGGCGATGGCCACCAGGATGTACAGGGCGGTGACGATCGCCATCGAGAGGATGATGGCCCGCGGGAGGTCGCGCTGCGGGTTCTTGGCCTCCTCGCCGGCCGTGGAGGCGGCGTCGAAGCCGATGTAGGAGAAGAAGAGGCGGGAGGCGGCCGCGGACATGCCGGCCGCGCCCATCGGCATCAGCGTCTCGTAGTGGGAGGCCTGGAAGGCGGTGAACGCGATGCCCACGAAGAGCAGCAGGACGGCGATCTTGATGACCACCATGACGGTGTTGACCCAGGCGGCCTCGTTGACGCCGCGGATCAGCAGGACCATGGCGAGCAGGACCAGGACGATCGCCGGGAGGTTGACGATGGAGCCGTCGGCACCGCCGGGAGGGGCGGAGAGCTCCACGGGCAGGGCGAGGCCGAAGATCCGCAGCGTCTCGTTGACGTACTCGGCGGAGCCGACGGCCACGGCCGCCACGGAGACCCCGTACTCGAGCACCAGGCACCAGCCGCAGACCCAGGCGAGGCCCTCGCCCATGGTGGCGTACGTGTAGGAGTAGCTGGAGCCGGAGACCGGCACGGCGCCGGCCATCTCGGCATAGGAGACGGCGGAGAGCAGGGCGGCCACGCCGGCGATCAGGAAGGAGATCCAGACGGCGGGCCCGGCCATCGGCACGGAGGATCCGAGCACCACGAAGATGCCGGTTCCGAGCGTGGCGCCCACGCTGATCATGGTCAGCTGCCAGAGGCCGAGGGAGCGCTTGAGCCGCCCGCCGCCGGGGGAGCCGTCGGTGCCGGAGGCGGCGACCATCTGCTCGATGGGCTTGCGGCGCTTGAGCTGCCGGGCCAAGGGCTCCCGCGGCAGCGTCGGCGCGTGAGTGTCGATCATAGTGAGTCCTGTTCTGGCGGGGTCGTGGATGCGCAGGCGCATCCTCTGCCGGTCGCCCACCAGCGTGCCATGTGAGCTGACTAACAAAATGGGCGGATTCATCCTAGAGTTTTCCAGTATGGGACATTCTGCACCACCGACCGCCGTCGGCGGCCTCGCCACCGTGCCGCTCGAGCGCTTCCTGGCCGCCCTTCCGGCGGGTACTCGCCTCGTGTACGACGCCGTCGCGGACGGAGGCGGCCCGGTCGCCGTGCGCTGGGTGGAGCCGAGCGAGCTCGAGGACCCGACGCCCTACCTGCTCGAGGCCGAGGTGGTCATGACGGCCGGGCTGCCGTTCGCCGGCGACGGCGGCGAGGAGGGGGCGGTGGACCGCTACGTGCGGCGCCTGGTGGACGCGGGCGTCTCGGCCCTGCTGTTCGGGGTCCAGCCGTACTTCGACCGGGTGCCGGAGGCCCTCGTGGAGGCCTGCCGGCGGCACCGGCTGACCCTGGTGGAGGTGCCCTCCGCCGTCCCGTTCGCCGCGCTCGGCCTGGAGTTCTCCCGGCTGCTGGAGGCGGAGAACATGCAGGTGATGCGCCGCATGGCGGAGGGGAACCGCCATCTCATGCGGGCCGCGCTGGCCGCCCGCCCCGAGGCGGACCTGCTCAAGGCCCTGATGCTCACGGTCCCGGGCTGGGCTCTGGTGGTCGGCCCCGACCGGCGGACGCGCGCCCGGGCGGTCTCCGCCCGCTCCCAGACCGGCATCCCCGGGCAGGAGGTCCTGGACGAGGTCCTCGACGCGCTCTTCGCCGGCCGGGGGCCGCGGGTCGAGACGCGCCAGCTGCCGCAGGACGGTGCCGGCTGGATCGCGGCGCACCCGCTGCGCAGCGCCCGCGACGGCACGCTGGGGGCGCTCCTCCTGGGGGCCGCGCGGCCGCTGGAGGCGGGGGAGCAGTCGGTGGTGGGCACCGCCGTCGGACTCCTGGAGGCGCTCCTGCGCCAGCGCACCGAGGGGGCGCTGGCGCCCAGCCAGCTCGCCACGGGACTGCTGCTGCGCGCCGACGCCGAGACCGCCGGGCGGGACGAGACCGCCGCGCTGGCCGCCCAGAGCGCCGCCGCGCCGGTCGGTGCGCCGCTGCGGGTGGTGCAGGGATTCCCCGCCGGGGACGCCGCGAGGACGCCCGGGACGCTGGGAATCCCGGGGAGCCCGGGGCACGCCGCGTCCGGGGCCGGCGCGGCGGGCCGGGGCTCCCGGCCGTCGGCGCGGATCGACGCCGCGAGCGCCGTGCTGCGCTGGCGCCGGATCTTCGACACCAAGCTGGTGGAGCTGACGGACACCGGCTTCACGGCGGTGACGCGCCTGGGGGTCGAGCGCGCGGTGGTCAACGAGGTGGAGGCGCTCGGGTGGCGGCTCGTCATCTCCGACGCCGTCCCGGTGGCCGAACTGCCCGAGACGCACCGCCGCCTCAGCGCGCTGCGGCACCGCGCGATGGAGACCGGGCGGACCCTGCGGGCCTCCGGGGACCCGGTCTCGGTGCCGGGCCTGCTGGGCCGGCAGGCCGGGGAGCTGCTGTTCTCCGATGCGTTCTCGCCGCTCGGCGCGCTCGAGCCGGAGCGGGCGGCCGGACTCCTGGACGTGCTGGAGGCCTGGCTCTCCGCCCACGGCGGGTGGGATGCCACCGCCAAGGCGACCGGACTGCACCGCAACAGCGTGCGCCGGCAGGTGGCGCAGGTCGGCGACCTGATCGGCCGCGACCTCGACGACGCGCAGACGCGGGCCGAGCTGCTGATCGCGCTGCGCTACCGGCCGTCGTCGTACCTGAGCACGGCGCCGGCCACGTCCGGCTGAGCCCCGCAGCGGCGCCGGCCGGCGGCCAGGCGGAGCCCGGCTCGCAGGTCAGTCGAAGCAGTCCATGATCTCGAGGTCGGCCCCGCGCAGCTGCGCGTCCAACTCGTCGCGCGTGTCCGCGGGCTCGATGCCGTGGTCCTGCAGGCACTCGCGGAGCAGGGAGGTCGCCTGTGCGCTGTCCTGCACGGTGTCCGTGCTCTGCCAGAGCATGTCGGTGTACTGGAACTCCGCCCGGTAGCAGTCCCCGTCGACGCCGGAGTCCACGGCCGTCCCCGGCACCGAGTAGACGCGCAGCGGGCCATCCGAGTCCGCTACCGACAACTCGACACCGGCCTCGGACAGGCACGTCCGGTACCGCTGGAAAGCCGCCTCGTACTCCTCGGCCGTCGCCGCGCGGTCGTCGATCTCCGCCGCCTGGGCGTCCGAGGCGTCCCCGACGTCCATCCCGGTCAGCGGATCGGCGGTGCCCACCGGGGCGTCGGCGGACGCGGGCGGGCCGGCCTCGGTGCCGGGACTCTCGTCGGGCGCACCTGCGGAGCAGCCCGCGAGGAGGAGTGCTGCCGCCGTCGCGAGTGCCGGGCCCAGAAGTCCGGTGCCGGCGGTGCGTGCGGCCCGCTCCCGCTTCGCCGGCCGGGTTCTCGCCGCCGTGCCCCTCGTCATTTCGCGCATCGTCGCTTCCCCCGCCCCGTCGGCATCCCGTCCGACGCAAGCTACCCGGCGCACCGAGGCGTGTCCACCCTGTGGGGCCCGCGCTGCCAGGCGGGGCGGGCAGGCGCCCGTGCGGGGCGGGCGCCCGCGTGGGGCAGGCGCCGGGGAGGGGCAGGCGCCGGGGAGGGGCTCAGTGGTCGGCGGACCACTCCCGGTAGACCGCGGGGCGGCGCTCGCGCAGGTACGGGACGCGCTCGCGGGCCGCGGCCGCGTCCTCGGCCGAGACCTCCGCCGTGATGACGGAGAGGCCCGCCGATCCCGTCTCCTGGCGGGCCGCGCCGGCCAGCAGCGTGCCCGTGGGCCCGACCACGAGGCTGCCGCCGCCGAGCTGGATGGGCCCCCCGAGGGACGGGGCCGGCCCGGCGTGGTTGGCGTACGCGATCGCCACCTGGGACTCGAGCGCCCGCGCCGGCAGGAGGATGTCCTGCACCTCGGAGAACTCGGCGGTCAGCGCCGTCGGCACGGCGACCAGGTCCGCGCCGGCCTCGGCGGAGGCGCGCACGGACTCGGGGAACTCGATGTCGTAGCAGATCAGCAGCCCCACGTTGAGGCCGTCGATCCGCACCACGGGCGGGGCCGCCGTGCCGGCCGTGAATACCTCCTGCTCCTCGCCGCCGAAGAGGTGGACCTTGGTGTAGGTGGCGAGGCGCTCGCCCGACGGGGAGACGATGCCGGCGGTGATGCCCCAGCCGTCCCCGGTCCGCCGCGGGACGCTGTAGACCAGGTGCAGGCCGCGCGTGCGCGCGATCTCGGCGGCGGCGGCGTCGATCCGGCGCACGACGGCGTCCGTCAGATGCGGCGCGATCGTGGCCGGGGCGTAGCCGGTGGTGAACAGCTCGGGGGTGACGAGCAGCGAGGCGCCGTCCGCGGCGGCCCGCCCCGCGGCCGTGTCGATGCACGCGAGGTTCTCGGAGACCGCCGCCTCCAGCGCGACGCCGTCGCCGGGGACGGAGGCCGTGGCCTGCATGACGCTGATCCGCATGGTGCTCCTGTGCTCTCTTCTGCCCGTGGCGCTCTCTTCTGCCATTGCGTGCTCCGCTCAGCATAGGCGCGGAGCGTCGCGTCCGCTCCGGGACGATTCGTCCCCGGCGATGGCGGCCCGGGGTCCATCCGTCCCGACACGTCCGTCCCCGCCCGTCCCCGCCCGGGCGTGCGCCGCGGGGGCGCAGTCCCCGCCGCGTCGAGGCCGACCTGTGCGGCGGGAGCGATCAGGTCGCGGGGCGGCTTAGGCTGTGATCGTGGCAGACAGCGGCGTGGTTCCCTCCGACTCCGGGCCCGGCTGGGAGGGCCACCTCCCCGGGACCGCCGCCTTTCGGCGCGTCATCGTGGCCCTGTTCGCCGCGGGCGTCGCGGCGTTCTGCCAGCTGTATGCCACGCAGAGCATGCTTCCCGCGATGGCCCGCGAGTTCGAGATCTCGGAGGCCCGGGCCGCGCTCAGCGTCTCGGCCGCGACGGCCGGGCTCGCCTGCGCGGTCCTCCCGTGGAGCGCCGTCGCGGACCGGCTGGGGCGGCGGACCACCCTGCTCGCTGCGCTCACCGCCTCGGTGGTCATCGGTGTGGGCGTCTGCCTGGCCCCGGACTACTCGTGGCTGCTGGTGGCCCGGTTCGCGCAGGGGGCCGCGATCGCCGGGGTGCCCGCGACCGCCATGGCCTATCTGTCCGAGGAGCTGAGCCGCTCGGCCGTCGCCGTGGCCGCGGGGCTCTTCGTCGCCGGGAACACCGTCGGCGGGCTGTCCGGCCGCCTGCTGGCCGGGCCGATCGGCGAACTGGTCTCCTGGCGTCTGGGGGTCGGGGCGGTCACCGTGCTCGCCGCGGTGGCGACGCTCGTCTGCCTGCGGGCCGCGCCCCGCCCGCGCGGCTTCCTGCCCGCCTCCCGCGCCGACGCGGACCCGGGGCTCTCCTTCGTGGGGCGACTGGGCGCCGTCGTGCGCGACCGCCGGCTGCTGGCCCTCTACGGGCAGGCGTTCCTGCTCATGGGCGGCTTCGTGGCGGTCTACAACTACCTGGGCTTCCGGCTCGAGGACCGCCCGCTGAACGTGCCGCCGGAGCTGACCGCGTTCATCTTCGTCACCTACCTGGCCGGCACCTGGTCCTCGAGCCGCGCCGGCCGCACGGTCCGCCGTTTCGGGCGCCTGCGCACCCTGCTGGGCGGCACGGCCGTCATGGCCGCCGGCCTCCTGCTCACGCTGGTCGGGTGGCTGCCCGCGATAGTCGTCGGCATGCTGCTGCTGACGGCCGGGTTCTTCGTGGCCCACTCGGTGGCGACGGGCTGGATCTCCGCGTTCGCCCCGCAGGGCCGCGCCCAGGCCACCAGCCTCTACAACCTCGGGTACTACGGCGGGTCCAGCCTCTTCGGCTGGGCCGTGGGCCTGCTGTTCGCGCCCTTCGGCTGGCCCGGCGTCGTCGCCGCGGTGGGCGCCCTGGCCCTGACGGCCGCAGCGTGGGCCGCGCACACCCTGCGCGGCCAGCCCGGAGCCGGCCGGGAGCGCCGGGACGCCGACCGCCGCTAGGCTGATGCGGTGACTGCCTCCCAGCCCGCCACGCAGCCGCGCCGCGACCTCGGCCGCGCCATCCTCGCCCTCGCGATCCCCGCCCTCGGCGCCCTGATCGCCGAGCCCCTCTTCCTCGCCGCGGACACCGCGATCGTCGGCCACCTGGGCGTGCCCGAGCTCGCCGGCGCCGGACTCGGCGTCACCGTGGTGAGCACCGGCGTCGGACTCCTGATCTTCCTCGCGTACTCCACCACGCCGGCCGTGGCCCGGCACGTGGGCGCCGGGCGCCTCCCCGACGCGTTCGCCGCCGGGCGCGACGGCGTCTGGCTCGCCGTGGCGCTCGGGATCGTCCTCGCGGTGACCGGGTGGCTCACGGCGCCCGGCCTCGTGGCCGCCATGGGCGGCACGGGCGAGGTGGCCGGATTCGCCGTCGACTACATCCGCTGGTCCATGCCCGGGCTGCCGGCGATGCTCCTGGTCCTCGCCGCCACCGGCGTGCTGCGCGGCCTGCAGGACACGCGTACGCCGCTGCTCGTCGCGACGGTCGGCTTCGGGGCGAACATCGGCCTGAACTGGCTCCTGGTCTACGGGGCGGGACTGTCCGTGGCCGGCAGTGCGATCGGCACCTCCGTGGTCCAGTGGGCCATGGCGGCGGTCTACCTGGCGCTGCTGGTGCCGCGCGCCCGCGCCGAGGGCGTCCGGCTGCGCCCGCACGCCGCGGGCATGATCGCCATGGCGCAGGTGGGCTCCTGGCTCATGCTGCGCACCGTCAGCCTGCGCGTCGCGATCCTCGCCACCGTCTGGGTGGCCACGGCGCAGGGCGCGGTCACGCTGGCCGGGCACCAGCTGGTCTTCACCCTCTTCACGTTCCTCGCCTTCGCGCTCGACGCGCTCGCGATCGCCGCGCAGGCGCTCATCGGCAAGGAGCTCGGCGCGGGCCGGACCGACGTGGCCCACGAGCTCACCCGCACCATGATGCGCTGGGGCGTCCTCTTCGGGCTCGTCACCGGCGCCGTGCTGGCGGTCGCCGCGCCGTGGGTGCCCTGGCTGTTCACGCAGGACCAGGACGTCGCCCGCGCCGCCACCGTGGGCCTGTGGGTCCTCGCCGCGTCGCAGCCGGTGTGCGGGCTGGTCTTCGTGCTCGACGGCGTCCTGATCGGCGCCGGCGACGCGCGCTACCTGGCGCTCGCCGGGCTGGTGGCGTTCGGCCTCTACGCACCCCTGCTGGCCCTCGCCGCGGTGGCGGACGTGGCGCAGCCGATCCTGGCGCTGTGGCTGGCGTTCGGCGTCGGCTACATCTGCGCCCGCGCGGTGACGCTGGTCTGGCGGGTGCGCAACGACGCGTGGATGCGGGTGGGAGCAGCGTAGGCGGCAACGCCTAGACTCGTAGCGTGCCTGCCACCCCCATCCCCGCCGATCTCGCCGCCTCCGTCTGGAAGCCGACGCTCTACCGCGGCCTGCTCGCCGCGGCGTTCGGCCTGACCAGCGTGTTCTGGGCGGACCCGCCCGCCGACACCCTGAGCTGGATCGTCGCGCTGTTCCTGGTGGCCACCGGGGTGTCCGTGCGGCGGATGGCCATGCTGGAGGAGACGCCGCCCGCGGCGAAGGCCTACTGGGCCCTCGTGGTGGTCTCCTGGCTGGTCGGGGCCATCGCCCTGGTGCTGCTGGGCAGCGTCGACGGCTTGGTCTGGGCCGGTGGGCTGGCGTGGATCCTCGGCGGGCTGCTGCAGCTGCTCGCGTGGTTCCGGCTGCGCACCACCTTCGGGCCCGCGCGGGACTGGCTGGTGCCGGCCGTCGTGGAGATCGGGATCGGCGCGGGCCTGTTCATCATCCCGGGGCTCGACGCGCACGGCGTGTTCGGCATCGCCGGCGGCGGACAGATCATCGTGGCCGTCTTCACGCTGATCGCCGCGTTCGGCCTGCTCTTCGATGCCCGCCGCCGAGGTGGAGTCGCCTCGGGCGACCGGTAGACTGGATCCGTTCAGCAACCCCTTTTTCTGGAGGCATTCCCCGTGGCCAACAAGCCCAAAGCGCCGTGGCAGCAGGGCATCAAGGCACCCCTGGTCTTCTCCCTGGTCATGGCCCTGATCGCCGGCGCGGTCGCCACCTTCGCAGCCGCCGGCGGTACGGACAACGGCCTCCGGCTCGACATCGGCCTCATCGCCTTCGGCGTGGCCTTCATCGTCTCCCTGGTGGTCATCTCCCTGATGATCATGGCGGGGCGGGAGAACGACACCGACCTCGGCACCGGTTCCGGCGTCAACCGCTCGTCGAAGCACCCGGACCGCAGGGCCGCGGACAAGCGCGGCGGCGAGTACGGCCAGAAGAAGGGCCACTAGCTCCACGGCGGGCCGCGGACGCGCCAAGGACCGCCCCCGACGACAGAGCCGACACCCCCTCCGACGGGCCGGGCGCGCTCCGTGACCGGACCGCGAACGACCTCGCAGAAGGCCGCCCCAGAGCGGCCTTCCGTCGTCCCGGGGCACGTTCGGGCCGGGCGAGGCGTCGTCGCACCTCGGACGTGTAAAGGTTGCGGTTTGATAACGAACCTGTATCGTCGAATAACGTTCCGGTAACAGGGTTGGGGATTGAGGCGCCTCTGCGGGGCACCTCTGCGTCGCTGGGCCGGAGCGCTCGACCGCCGTCTATCAAGGTAATCCCAATGTCCCACTTCTTCCATGACGCCCATACGCCGACCGGGGACGCCCTGTCCCCGCGCCACCGCCTGCGCTCCCTGGCGCTCGGGGCGGCCGGCGTCCTCACCATCGCCGGCGCCGCCCTCGCCGGGCCGGCACCGGCCTCGGCCCACGAGACGGGCTCCACCGAACAGTCCGTGGAGCAGGCGAGCTACGCCGAGCCAGCCGCTGCCGACTCCGCGGACGCGGCGTGGCAGCACGCCGCCCAGTGGGCGGTGGACAAGGCCAACGATCCCGGGATCTACTACGGCTGGGGCGGCACCGGGCCGTCCAAGTACGACTGCTCCGGCTTCACGGAGGGCGCCCTCGCCGAGGCCGGCATCGAGGCGCCGCGCACCTCCAGCGACCAGTTCGCCGCGGCCAGCGAGCACGTCTCGCTCGACCAGCTCCAGGTCGGCGACCTCGTCTTCTGGTCCAACGACGGCACCGCCGAGGGCATCTACCACGTGGCTCTGTACATCGGCGACGGCCAGATCGCCCACGCGCGCAACGCCGAGATGGGCGTCGCCGTGACCGATGTGAACTACAACCCGGCCAACATGCTCGACGTCGCCGGCCGCTACTGACGCGGCAGCTCGTCCACCGCGAAAGGGCGGCCCACGGCTGAGGCTGTGGGCCGCCCTTCGCCACTGCGCCCTGTCCCACTGCGCCCTGTCTCACGGCGCCCGTCCCTCGCCGCATCGCGGGGGCGGGTCGACTCAGGGGCGACCCAGGGTCTGGCTAGTGGCCGGCGATCGCCGCGCCCACTGCCGCGATGTCCTGCGGGGTCGTCCGGCAGCAGCCGCCGATGAGCCGGGCACCGAGCGCCCTCCACTCTGCGACGCCGTCCGCGGGCCCGGCGAGCTCCGCTCCCGTGGACGTCGTCGCCGGCGCGGGGGACCAGGTCTTCGTCGCGGCGTCGTACTCCTCGCCCGAGTTCGGGTAGGCGATGAGCGGCAGATCGGTCGCCGCACGCAGCGCCGTCAGCGCCGGGGTGACCAGCTCCAGCGGAACGCAGTTCACCCCAACGGCGGCCACCCGCCGCTCCGCCGAGCAGAGTGCGGCCACCTCGTCCAGGGGCGTCCCGTCGCTGATGCGTCCCCCGTCCCGCAGCGTGAACGAGAACCACGCCTCGACGCCGTACTCCGCCACCAGGTCCAGCAGGGCTGCGGCCTCCGCGGCGGAGGGCAGGGTCTCGCAGGCGAGGGCATCGGCGCCCGCGGCGACGAGCGCCTCGATGCGCGGACGGTGGAAGTCCTTGAACGCCTCGCGGTCCAGCCGGTAGTCGCCGCGATACTCCGACCCGTCGGCCAGATAGGCGCCGTACGGCCCCACCGAGCCGGCGACGACGAGCGCCGCGGATCCCGCGTGCCCTGACGCGTGGGCCGTGCGGGCTGCGTCGGCGAGGTGCACGCTCGAGGCGACCAGGTCCAGAGCCGCCGCGTGGCCGATGCCGCGCTGCGCGAAGCCCTGCGGCGTCGCCTGGTAGCTGGCCGTGATGGCGATTCGGGCGCCGGCCGCGAAGTACTCGCGGTGGACCCGTTCGATCAGGTGCGGCTGCTCGAGGAGGACCTTGGCGGACCACAGCGGGTCCGCGAGGTCGCAGCCGTGCCGCTCCAGTTCGGTGGCGAGCGCGCCGTCCACCGCCAGGTCCTCGCCGGCGGCGAGCAGGCGGGACAGGCTATTGCTGCGGGGCATCGGATGACCTCCGGGATGTCGGTGCTGGAGCCGGGCGGCGGGAGCGCGCCCGGGCGGGGAGCGGGAGCCGCGGCCGGGGAGACGGCCGCAGCGGGCGCCTACGCGGACCGCATCCGCTGGCGGGGCGCGATCCGGTAGTGGTGGTACGCGTAGCAGGCCGCGACGAACGGGATGCCGAAGTACAGGGCCGCGACCTGCGTGGGATCGAAGGCGATGCCGATCATCGAGACCAGGCAGAGGGTGAAGCCGAGGATCGGGACCACGGGGAAGAGGGGCGACCGGTACGGCAGGCCGGCCACGTCTCCACCGGCGCGGAGGAACGCGCGGCGGTGGAAGAAGTGGGAGGCGGTGATGGACATCCAGACCCCGACGACGGCGAAGCCCGAGATCGAGACGAGGACCAGGAAGACCGTCTCCGGGGCGACGACGCTGCTGACCAGGGAGGCGAGGCCGCCGAGCATGCTGACCGAGAGCGCCACCAGGGGGATGCCCCGCCGGGTGACCCGGCGCAGGGCGGCGGGAGCCTGGCCCTCATCGGCGAGCGAGTAGAGCATCCGGGCGCAGGAGAACAGGCCGCTGTTGCCGGCGGAGAGCAGCGCCGTGATGATGACGAAGTTCATCAGGTCCGCCGCCCACGGGATGCCGATGGTCGAGAAGACCGTCACGAAGGGGCTCTCGTCCACACCGACCTCCTGGTACGGGACGGTCGCCGCGATGACGGCGATGGCGCCGACGAAGAAGATCAGGAGCCGGATCACGGTGCTGCGCATGGCCCGGGGGATGCTGGTGGCCGGATCCCTGGTCTCGCCCGCGGCGACGCCGATCAGCTCCGAGCCGGAGAACGCGTAGAAGACCGCGAGGGTGGTGATTAGGACGCCCGTGAAGCCATTCGGGAAGAGGCCGGCGGTGGTCTGGAAGTTCTCGAGGAGGAAAGGGTGGTCGCCGCCCTCGCTCAGCGGGCGGAAGCCGAGGAGTGCGGCACCGCCGAGCACGATCAACCCGATCACCGCGGCGACCTTGACGAGGGCGAACCAGAACTCGGCCTCGCCGAAGAACTTCGACGAGACCGCGTTGAGGCCGAAGAGCAGGCCCGCGAAGACCAGGCACCAGACCCAGACGTCGACGCCCGGGAACCAGCGCTGCATCAGCAGGCCCGCCGCCGTGAACTCGGAGCCGAGGGCGACCGCCCAGGTCAGCCAGTAGAGCCAGGCGGTGGCGAAGCCCGTGCCCGGGCCGATCGAGCGGGTGGCGTAGACGTGGAACGCGCCGGAGACGGGGTAGGCGACCGCGAGCTCGCTGAGGCAGGACATCACCAGGTAGACCACGAACGCGCCGATCAGGTACGCGATCACGGCGCCGAGGGGGCCGGCCTGCGAGATCGTGTAGCCGGAGCTGACGAAGAGCCCCGAGCCGATCACGCCGCCCATCGCGATCATGACCAGGTGCCGCGGGCCGAGCGACCGCCGCAGGCCCGTCGCCGGCTCATCCGGGGAGGTCCGGGCCGGTGCCGCGAGGGCGGGCGAAGCGTGTTCCAAGGGGCCTCCTGGCGGTCGACGTATCCCGCCGGGGCACGACGGTGCGGCCGTCCGGGCGGTGGGGTGCGGGAAATGCAGCTCGGACTCTACCGGCGGCCCCGCCCGCGGCGTGCGGGCGTGTCGGATGATGTCAGCGGTGCGGCCGGGCACGGCTAGGCGCGGGCCCTGCGCTCCCGGTAGGCGCGGACGTGCTCGCGGTTGGCGCAGTTGCCGGTGCTGCAGAACCGCTTGGACCGGTTGCGGGACTCGTCCAGCAGCAGGGCCTCGCAGTCCTGCGCCGCGCACACCCGCAGGCGCTCCAGCTCGCCGCCGCGGATCACGTCCAGCACGGCCAGGGCGATCTCCACGGCGATGCGCTCGGCCAGCGGCGCCTCGGGGGTCGTGGCGTGCAGGTGGTAGTCCCATCCGTCGTGCTTGACGAGCTGCGGCAGGGCGCGCGCGTTGCGCAGGATGTTGTTCACCAGTTCGACGGCGCGGTCCTCGTCCGCCGTCCAGAGGGTCCGGAAGACGGTCCGGAGGTGGCGGACCTCGCGCAGCTCTCCCACCGTCCGCGTCCGTGAGCCGGTGAAGTCCTCCTGCTGCAGGAAGTGGTCCAGATCGGCCATGGTCCGCAGCTGGTCGCCCGGGCCTGCGGCCGTGTTGACCAGGTGGACGGCCGTCCTCAGCGACAGCAGCGTGTCAGGGGCAAAATGCATGACGGTTGTGAACCTCCGGTGGCGTACGCGTATCATCGACTGTCAGGAGTCTAATTCATTTCACCCCTGACCGGATGCCGCCCTCGTGGCGGAGTGGCAGGGGAGCAGCCGAGCGGTGGCTCGGGATCGAGGAGGAGCTGTGGAGCAGCAGAGCGGGCTGGCGTCCGGTACGGCGGGGCAGGACGCGGCGGCCGGCGCCGCCCTGGCGCCGCGCCGGCCGACGATGGCCGGGGGTTGGGTGGCGCTGCTGAGCGCGGCCGTGTTCGCGACGTCGGGCGCCTTCGCCAAGCCCCTGCTCGACGCCGGGTGGACCAGCGGCGCGGCCGTCGGTGCCCGGATGCTCGGGGCCGCCGCACTGCTCCTGGTCCCGACGCTGTTCGTGCTGCGCGGCCAGTGGCGCTCGCTCGCCAGCAACTGGAAGCCCGTGGTCCTCTTCGGCGTCTTCGGCGTGGCCGTCTGCCAGTTCGCGTACTTCCAGGCCGTGCAGTACCTGGATGTCTCGGTCGCCCTGCTCCTGGAGTACATGGCGCCGGTGCTGATCGTCCTCACCTCCTGGGCGGTGACGCGCCAGCGGCCCCGGCTGATGCGGGCCGGGGGAGTGCTCCTGGCCGTGGCCGGCCTCGTCCTGGTCCTGGACGTGACCGGCTCGCAATCCGTGCACCCGGCGGGCGTCCTCTGGGGACTCGCCGCGGCGGTGGGCCTCGCGGTGTACTTCGTGGTGAGCGCCCAGCAGAACGACACCCTGCACCCGCTGGTCCTGACCACCGGCGGCCTGTTCCTGGGCGCCTGCCTCATGTTCGGCCTCGGCGCGGTGGGACTCATCCCCCTGCGCGCCACCTTCGGGATGGTCGAGTTCAGCGGCTTCCAGACCCCCTGGTGGGTCGCCCTCGCCGGACTCATCGTCGTCGCCGCGGTGCTGGCCTATGTCTCCGGCATCATCGCGGCCCGCCTCCTCGGCGCCACGCTGGCCTCGTTCATCGCCCTCACCGAGGTGATGTTCGCGGTGCTCTGGGCCTGGCTGCTGCTCGCGGAGGTCCCGGCGCTCATCCAGATCCTCGGCGGCGTCTGCATCGTCGGCGGGGTGCTGCTGGTCCGCACCGACGAGCTGCGCCGGGCCCGGGCCGCCGGCGAGCCGGAGGGCCCGGACCCGCTGCTCAGCGGACCCGAGGCGACGGCGCCGATCCCGATCGTGCCGTCGCGCCCCGGTCCCGCGGACTGACCTGCCGGACCGACCTTCCCGACTGATCTGCCCGACCGACCTGCCGGGGCGGTGGGGCTACTCCTCCGGCCCGGCGGCCCGGCGGCCGAAGCGCAGCAGCCGGAGGCTGTTCAGGACCACCAGGACGGAGCTCGCGGCCATGGCGGCCCCGGCGATCATCGGGTTCAGCAATCCGAACGCCGCCACCGGGATGCCCAGTGTGTTGTACGCGAAGGCCCAGAACAGGTTGGTCTTGATGGTCCGCAGGGTCGCCCGCGAGAGCTCGATCGCCTGCACCACCTGGCCCAGATGGCTGCCCATCACGGTGATGTCCGCCGCCTCGATGGCCACATCGGTACCGGAGCCCATCGCAATGCCCAGGTCGGCCGTCGCCAGCGCGGGCGCATCGTTGACTCCGTCGCCCACCATGGCGACCGCGGCGCCGTCCGCCTGGAGCTCCTTCACCACGTCGACCTTGCCGGAGGGCAGGACCCCCGCGTAGACGTCGTCCGGATCGATGCCCACCTCGGCGGCGACCTGCCGGGCCACGCCGGGGTTGTCGCCGGTGAGCAGGACCGGGCGCAGGCCCAGCTCCCGCAGGCGGGCGATCGCCGCCGCGGAGCCGTCCTTGACGGTGTCGCGCAGCTCGAGCATCCCGGTCGCCCGGCCCGCGCCGGCGTCCGTTCCGGCGGTGCCGACGAGGACCGCGGTGGAGCCGGAGTCCTGGGCGGCGCGCAGCCGGTCCCGGACCTCCGCGGGGACGTTGACGCCGTTCTCGGCCAGCCACGCGGCCTGCCCCACGACGACGGCCGTCCCCTCGACGCCCGCGCGGACGCCGCCGCCGGCGGAGGAGGCGAAGTCCCGGACGTCCGGCAGGGAGCCGGCCACCTCGCGGGCGTGGTCGACGATCGCCTGGGCGATCGGGTGCTCGGAGCCCGACTCGGCCGCCCCGGCGAGGAGAAGCACCTGCCGGCGGGCGTCGTCGTCGGACGCCGGGCCGTCTTCCGCGGGGCCGAAGGCGTGGACCCCCGTGACCTCGAGCTGGCCGGCCGTGACTGTGCCCGTCTTGTCGAGGACCACGGTGCCGACGCGCCGGGTGTCCTCGAGGACCTCCGGTCCGCGGATCAGCAGGCCCAGCTGGGCGCCGCGGCCGGTGCCGGCGAGCAGGCCCACCGGGGTCGCCAGGCCCAGGGCGCACGGGCAGGCGATGACCAGGACCGTGACCGCGGCCGTGAAGGCGGACTGCAGGTCGCCGGCCAGGACCAGCCACAGCGCGAACGTCAGCAGCGCGATCGCGAGGACGATCGGGACGAAGACGCCCGAGATCCGGTCCGCCAGGCGGGCGATCGGCGCCTTGCCCGTCTGCGCCTGGGACACGAGGCGGCCCATCTGCGCCAGCGTGGTCTCGCTGCCGACGCGGGTGGCCTTCACGAGCAGGCGCCCGGAGGCGTTGATGGTCGCGCCGGTGACCGCGTCGCCGGGTGCGACCTCGACCGGCACGGACTCGCCGGTGAGGAGGGACGTATCGACGGCGGAGGCACCGTCCAGCACCTCGCCGTCGGTCGCGATCTTCTCCCCCGGGCGGACCACCAGCACGTCGCCGGGGACGAGGTCCTGGGCCGGGATCCGCTCTTCGTGCTCGCGCCCGTCCGGACCGGGGCGCAGGACGGTCGCGTCCTTGGCGCCCAGGCTCAGGAGCGACTTCAGGGCATCGCCGGCGCGCGCCTTGGCCCGGGCCTCGAGCCAGCGGCCGAGCAGCAGGAACGTCGCGACGACGCCGGCCGTCTCGAAGTACAGCTGGTGATCGGCCATGGAGGCCATCTGGCCGCCGGCGTGCGCGGTGAGGTCCGGCGTGCTGATCAACTGCCAGGCGGAGAAGAGGTAGGCGGCCAGCACGCCGATCGAGACGAGCGTGTCCATGGTGGAGGCTCCGTGCCGGGCGTTGACGGCGGCGGCGCGGTGGAACGGCCAGCCGGACCAGAGGGCCACGGGGGTGGCCAGCGCGAAGGCGACCCAGCCCCAGTGCGGGAACTGGGCGGCCGGGACCATGGAGATGACGAACAGGGGGACGGTGAAGATCGCCCCGACGATCAGGCGGGTGCGCAGGACGTCCGCGGGGACGTCCTCGTGCTCGTGGCCGCCCTCGTGCCGGATCTCCTCCGCCCGGTACCCGGCGGCCTCGACGGCGCGGATGAGCTCGTCGGTGGCCAGGCCGGCCGGGGCCGTCACCCGCGCCGTCTCGAGCGGCAGGTTCACGGTCGCCTCGACGCCGTCGAGCTTGCCGAGCTTGCGCTCCACGCGGCGGACGCAGGACGCGCATGTCATGCCGTCGATCGAGAGCTCGACGACCCGGGTGTCCGTGCCGTGCGTGGTGGGGCCGGCGGCGGTGTCACCGGAGGGACTGGACTGGGTGGTGTGGTGACTGGTCATGTGGGCTCCCGGTGGGCAGAGGGCATCGACGCGCCGCGCGGGCGCGATGATGGCAGGGGAGGGAAGGAGGTGGCAGTCGGCCGGGCCCGGAGCGGGCCCGGCCCACCGCGAAGCGGGTCAGCCGTTGTTGCTGACCAGGGTGTAGCCGGCCTCGGCGACGGCCTCGCCGACCTGGGCCTCGGTGATCTCGCGGGCCGAGGTGATGCGGGCGGTGGACACGCCGCCGGCGTTGAGGTCGACGTCGACCGACTCGACGCCCGCGATCGACTCGATCTCCTCGGTCACGGAGGCGACGCAGTGGCCACAGGTCATGCCGGCGATATCGACGGTGAGGGTGGTGGTGCTCATGGGGTTCTCCTCGTGGTGGTGCTGTCGGTGGTTCGGGGGTCAGCGCAGGAGACGGCCGATGGCCGCGGAGGCCTCCTTGACCTTCTCGTCGACGATGCTGGGGTCACCGGTGGCCTGCGAGCGCTCCGCGGCGCCCACCACGCAGTGGCCGATGTGATCCTCCACGAGGTTCAGCGACACCTTGTGCAGCGCGGCGTTGACCGCGGCGACCTGCGTGAGGACGTCGATGCAGTAGGTGTCCTCCTCGACCATGCGGGCGATCCCGCGGACCTGTCCCTCGATGCGGCGGAGTCGCTTGAGCAGCGCCTCCTTGTCCGCCGAGTAGCCGTGCGGTCCGGCGTCCTGCGCGGTTCCGGTGGGCGTGGTGGTGTCCGTGGTCGTCGTCTCCATGGTGCCAACATACCCCTGCCGGGTATCAGTGTCAAGTACCCCCTGGGGGTATGTGGGACCACAGTGCTCCCGGTGCTGGCCCCTGCGGCGAGGTCGTCGGCGCCGCGGAAAGATAGGGTGGCGGGGACTGGAACCGCCCTTGGAGGAGCACCGCGTGATCGAGATCCTGAACCCCGCCGAGCTGGCCCGCGCCCGGGTCACCGGCCGCCTGGTCGCCGACATCCTGCAGTCCGTCCGGAGCCGCGCGGGGGTGGGCACCAATCTCCTGGAGATCGACCGCTGGGTGAAGGACATGATCCTCGCCGCCGGCGCCCGCTCCTGCTACGTCGACTACGAGCCGTCCTTCGGCCGGGGCCCGTTCGGCCACTACGTCTGCACGGCCGTGAACGATGCCGTGCTCCACGGCCTCCCGCACGACTACGCGCTCGCCGACGGCGACCTGCTGACGGTCGACCTCGCGGTGGTCCTCGACGGGGTCGCGGCGGACTCGGCCATCAGCTTCCTCGTGGGCGACGCGCGGCCCTCGGAGAGCGTGGCGCTCATCGAGACCACCGAGCGGGCGCTGGAGGCGGGCATCGCCGCAGCCCGCCCCGGGGCCCGCATCGGCGACATCTCCCACGCGATCGGCACGGTGCTCGGCGAGGCCGGCTACCCGGTCAACACGGAGTTCGGCGGCCACGGGATCGGCTCCACTATGCACCAGGACCCGCACGTGCCGAACACCGGCCGCCCCGGCCGCGGCTACACGCTCCGGCCCGGCCTGATGCTCGCCCTCGAGCCCTGGGCCATGGTGGACACCGCCCGGCTGGTCACGGACCCCGACGGCTGGACGCTGCGCAGCGCCACCGGCTGCCGGACCGCGCACAGCGAGCACACGGTCGCCATCACGGACGACGGCGCCGAGATCCTCACGATCCCGACGCCGCCGACCGCTGCCTAGGGCGGCCCTCTAGCCCGCGACGGCCGCCTTCACGGCGCCGACCAGGCCGTCGATGTCCTCCTCGGTGGTGTCCCAGGAGCACATGAGCCGGACCTCGCCCGTCTCCTGGTCCCAGTCGTAGAACCGGAACGACTCGCGCACGCGGTCCGCGGCGCCGTCGGGCAGGACGGCGAACACGCCGTTGGACTGCGTCGGCTGCGTCAGCGTCACGGCGTCGAGGCCCTCCAGGCCCTCGCGGAGCCGCTGCGCCATCCGGTTCGCGTGCCCGGCCGAGCGCAGCCACAGGTCGCCCTCGTACAGGGCGATCAGCTGCGCGGACAGGAAGCGCATCTTGGAGGCGAGCTGCATGTCCATCTTGCGCAGGTACTGCAGGCCCGGATCGTCCTCGCCCAGCCAGACCACGGCCTCGCCGAACAGCATGCCGTTCTTGGTCCCGCCCAGGCTCAGGACGTCCACCCCGGCGTCCGTGGTGAACGCGCGCAGCGGTGCGCCCAGGTGGGCCGCCGCGTTGGACAGGCGCGCACCGTCCAGGTGCAGGCGCATGCCGCGGGCGTGCACGTGGTCCGCGATCGCGCGCACCTCCTCCGGCGTGTAGCAGGTGCCGAGCTCGGTGGTCTGCGTGATGGAGACGGCCAACGGCTGGGCGCGGTGCTCGTCGCCCCAGCCCCAGGCCTCGCGGTCGATGAGCTCGGGGGTGAGCTTGCCGTCCGGGGTCGGCACGGCCAGCAGCTTCATGCCGCCCACGCGCTCCGGCGCGCCGTTCTCGTCCACGTTGATGTGGGCGGTGGTCGCGCAGACCACGGCGCCCCACCGGGGCAGCAGCGCCTGCAGCGAGAGGACGTTGGCGCCCGTGCCGTTGAACACCGGGAAGGCCGTCGCCTGCTCGCCGAAGTGGCCGCGCACCACGTCCTGCAGGCGGGCCGTCCAGCCGTCCTCCCCGTAGGCGGTCGCGTGGCCGGAGTTGGCCGCGGCAACGGCCGCGAGGACCTCCGGGTGGGCGCCGGCGTAATTGTCGGAGGCGAAGCCGCGCGGCTGGGCGAGCACTGCGGGTTCCGTGGCGGTCGAGGTCATGCGAAGACTCCTGTCTCGGAGGAATGGTCCGTCGACAACGATGTTCCCAGACGCAGGCGCTGTCCGTTGATCTCCGCGGCGTCGAGCTCGAACAACTGCACCGCGGCGGCCCCGAGGACTTCGACGTCGGTGAACCCGGGGAAGCGCCGCTCCGGCTGCGCGGCGCGCATGCCCGCGTCGACCAGCGCCTTGACCACCAGGACGACGGCGGCCGCACGCCCGCCGTCGTACCCCTGGGCCACCGCGCGGGTCCAGGTCTCGGCGGCGGCCTTCGCGGTGGCGTAGTTGGCCCCGCCCGCCGTGGGTGCGCCGGCCGACTCGGCGGAGACGATCGCGACCCGGCCGGCGTCGGAGGCGGCGATGTCGGCGTCGAACGTACGGGTGGTATTGCGCAGCGTGGTCAGGACCCGGCGGTGCAGGAAGTCCCAGTCCTCGTCCGACTGGTCCGCCAGCGTCTTGCCGCCGCGCCAACCGCCCACCAGGTGGATCAGCCCGTCGACGGGACCGTGGTCGGCGCGCACGGCGTCGGCCAGGCCTGCGACGGCGTCGGGGTCGGCGAGGTCGCACGCGTACCCGGTGATCTGCGGGTGCAGTGCCGCGACGGGCTCGACGCGCCCGGCGCTGCTGCCCACCGCCGCCACGCGCATCCCGGCCTCGGCCAGGGCGGTGGCGACGGCGACGCCGGATGCGCTGGTCGCGCCCGCGATCACCACGGTGCGGCTCATGCGGACTCCCGCGCGGCGCCGCCCGGCTCCGAGGACTCGTCCAGCTCGGGGGACTCGCCGGTGATGCCGGAGGTGGACTCGATGACCGGGCGGATCTTGCGCTCCAGGGCCTCGTAGAACATGGAGAGCGGGAACTCGTCGTCGAGCACCTGGTCCGTCAGGCCGCGCGGCGGGCCGTCCAGCGGGAGCGCGTCGGGGCCCTTCGCCCACACCGAGGCCGGGTTGGGCGTCAGGGTCTCGGAGATCATCTGGTACGCGGCCAGCCAGTGGGCCGTCTTCGGGCGGTCGATCGAGCGCCAGTACAGGTCCTCGATCCGGGCGCCGAGCTCGACGACGACGCCGGTCACCTCGTCCCAGTCGATGCTCAGCTCGCCGTCGGTCCAGTGCAGGACGTGGTGCTGGTGCATCCACGCGAAGAGCAGCTGGCCGCCCAGGCCGTCGTAGTTCCGGACCCGGTTGCCGGTGACGGCGAAGCGGAAGATGCGGTCGAAGATCACCGCGTACTGGACCAGCTTGGCGTAACGGCGCGTGGCGTCGTCGCGCTTCTCGTCGCGCTCGATCCGGACCGACTCGCGGAAGGCGGTCAGGTCGCAGCGCAGCTCCTCCAGCGAGTACAGGAAGTACGGCATGCGCTGCTTGATCATGAACGGGTCGAACGGCAGGTCCCCGCGCATGTGGGTGCGGTCGTGGATCAGGTCCCACATGACGAACGTCTTCTCCGCCAGGTGCTGGTCCTCGGCGAGCTCGTCGGCGCCCGGCGGCAGCTCCAGCGAGGTGATGTCGGCGGCGGCCTTCAGGACGCGGCGGAAACGGGCGGCCTCGCGGTCGGCGAAGATGCCGCCCCACGTGAACGTCGGCGTGCTGCGGACCGCGACGCTCTCCGGGAACAGGACGGCCGAGTTGGTGTCGTAGCCGGGCGTGAAGTCGAGGAAGCGGATCGGGACGAACAGCTTGTTCGAGTAGTCGCCCGCCTCCAGGTCGGCGATGAACTCCGGCCAGATGACCTGCACCAGGACGGCCTCGACGAACCGGTTGGTGCTGCCGTTCTGCGTGTACATCGGGAACAGCACCAGGTGTGGCAGCCCGTCCACGCGCGCCTGCTCCGGGTGGAACGCCACCAGGGAGTCGAGGAAGTCCGGGACGCCGAAGCCGTCCTGCTCCCAGCGGCGCAGGTCCTGCTGCACCAGGCCCAGGTACTCGCCGTCGTGCTCCAGATGGGGGCGGAGCTGGTCGATAGACTCGACGATCGTCTCGATGCAGGCCCGGGCCGCGGCGTGGTCCGCGGGCTCCGGGATGGATCCGTCCTTGACCTGCACCTGCTGCAGGGCGGTGGCCGCCGTCTTGAGGTCCTTCCAAGCGGGCAGGCCCGGGAGCTCCTGGGCGGGGATGCGGGTGGTATCCGTGGTCAACATCGTTGTTCCCTTCGGTTCGTATCGTTGCGGCTTCGCGTGGACGCCGCGTCCGCGGTGCCAGTGCAACCTTTTACACCAGAGTAGCTACTTCAGTGCACCGAGGCTAGGGGGTCCCGGCCGAAAGTTCTGCCCGGGCTATGCTGAATGCCGTGCCTGCCACCCAGCTCTCCGTCCGTCCGATCACCGCCGACGAGCACCGTGCATTCCTCGCCGACCGGCCCGGCGCCAGCTTCCTGCAGCTGCCGGCGTGGGCGCGCGTGAAGCGCGAGTGGCGCCCCGAGTACCTCGGCTGGTTCGCCGCCGGCGAGCAGGTCGGCAGCGCCCAGCTGCTGCACCGGCCCCTGCCGGTCCTGAAGCGCACGCTGGCCTACATCCCCGAGGGCCCGGTCCTCGACTGGGCCGCCCATACGACGGCGGAGGTCACCGCTCCGCTCCTGGCCCACCTGCGACAGCGCGGGGTCTTCCTGGTCCGGATGGGCGTGCCCGGTGTCCGCAACGCCTGGCGCGCCGCCGACGTCCGCAAGGCGATGTCCGGCAAGAAGGGCGAGGACAGCCCCGCCTACGCCCTCATGAGCGATCTGCCCGCGTTCCAGAGCGACCAGCAGGCGGAGTTCACGGCCGCCCAGTTGGCGGCCGCCGGGTGGTCCAAGCCGGAGGTCAGCGAGGACTTCACCGCCGGTCAGCCCGAGTTCCAGGCCCGGATCCCGCTGCGCGACCCCGCCGGCGAGCCGCTCGACGTCGACGGCGTCCTCGCCGGCATGAACCAGAACGCCCGCCGCGAGACCCGCAAGGCGGCCTCGGGGCCGCTGGAGGTGCAGGTCGGCGGGGTGGAGGACATCGCCCGCTTCCACGCGCTGTACCAGGAGACGGCCGAGCGGGACGGCTTCACCGGGCGGCCGGCGTCCTACTTCACCACCATGTACAACGAGCTGAACACGCACGCCCCGGGGACCTGCACCGTGTACTTCGCCGTGCAC
Source organism: Zhihengliuella alba (assembly GCF_039538765.1). Lineage (NCBI taxonomy): Bacteria > Bacillati > Actinomycetota > Actinomycetes > Micrococcales > Micrococcaceae > Zhihengliuella > Zhihengliuella alba. The sequence continues at coordinate 238,024 of NZ_BAABCJ010000005.1, forward strand.
GAGGGGCGGGACCTGGCCTCCGCCGTCCGCGTCCAGTCCGGCGAGGGGTCCTGGTACGTCTACGGCGCGTCGTCGTCGGCGGAGCGGAAGCTGTTCGGGCCCAAGGCCCTCATCCACCGCATGATCACCGACTCGCTGGCCGCCGGCTGCGCCTTCCTCGATCACGGCGGCGTCTCCGCCACCCTGGACAAGGAGCACCACCTGGCCGGGCTCACGCTCTTCAAGACCACGCTGGGGTGCGACGTCGTGCAGACCCTCGGCGAGTGGGACTATCCGCTGAACCGGCCGCTCGCCAAGGCGTTCGACCTCTACATGAAGGCGCGCGACCGGCACTAGACCGCCGCCGGAGCGCGCGCCGGACAGGAGCACCCATGGGCATCGACTTCGCCGACCCGGGGAACCGGCGCACCTACGCCGCGCGGACCGCCGACCGGGAGTGGGCCGGGTTCGTCGGCGTCGACGGCTCGGCGGCCATGGTCTCCGGTGCGCGCGAGCGGGCAGCGTCGCCTGGCCGTGCCCGTGGGAGCCGTGCCGGTGGCGGAGCCCTCCGCTTCGTCGTCGCCGACGCCGCGGACACCGGGCTGACGGCCGGCGCCTTCGACGCGGTGCTGCAACGGGCCCTCATCCACCATGTGGCCGACCTCCGGGCAGTGTTCGCCGAGGCGCGCCGGATCCTGCGGCCGGGCGGATCCCTGATCGTCCAGGACCGGACGATGGCGGATGTGGCCCGTCCCGGTTCGCCCGAGCACCCGCGCGGCTACTTCTTCGAGCGCTATCCGCGGCTGCTCGAGGTCGAGCGGGCCCGGCGCCCCAGGGCCGAGGGCCTGCAGGCCGCGCTCGCGGAGGCGGGGTTCGACGTCGTCCGGCAGCACGCCCTCGCGGAGGTGAGACGGGAGTACGCGTCCGTCGACGAGCTGGCCGGGGACCTGCGGTCCCGGACCGGCCGGTCGATCCTCCACGAGCTCGACGACGCAGAACTCGCCGATCTGGTCGACTTCGTCGCGTCCAAGTACCCCGACGCCGCCCGCCCCAGGGAGACCGATCACTGGACGGTCTGGACGGCGCGCTGAACGGGGTGCTGGCGGCGCCTGCCGCGCGGGTCGGCCCCGGACCGACGCGCCTCGCTTCATTGGTTATCAGCTATGATAATCAACATGCAGGAGCGAACGAGTCCCACGGAACTGGTCATGCACCCGGTCCGCCTCCAGGTCCTGCGGTCCTTCCTGGGTGGTCGCGAGCTCACGACGGGTGAGCTACGCGCGCGGCTGCCGGACGTGCCGCCGGCGAGCCTCTACCGGCACGTGGCAGCCCTTCACGACGGCGGAGCGCTGGCCGTCGCCCGGGAGCGTCCCGTGCGCGGAGGGGTCGAGCGGACCTATCGCCTGGGCCGCGAGGCCGCGCTCATCTCGGAGGACGGCATGCGGGGCCTGCCGCCCGGGCAGCGGCGCGCTCTCTTCACGGCGTTCCTTGCCGACGTGGCAGCGCGTGTCGACGATCGAATCGAGCATCTGGAGGCTGACGAGGTCAGCTTCGGGCACGTCGCCTTCCGAGCCACGGACGAGCAGCTGCGGGAGCTCAGCCGGCGAATCCAAGCGCTGATCGCGGAGGTCGACGCCCGTTCCGCCGGCACCGCACGTCCCCGCAGGTCGCTCGCGACCGTTCTCTATACCGATCCGCTCGAGGAGAGCACCGATGAATCCGCTCAGTGATCACGAGATCCGCAAGTCCTTCGTCAATTGTTCGCGCAAGGATGCGGCCAACCTCCCTCTGCCGCCCGGCCTGCGGCAGCTGGACTGGTCTCGGCTCGAGTACCTCGGCTGGCGTGACCGGCAGGATCCCCGGCGCGGCTTCGCGGTCGTCCCCACATCCGAGGGACCCGTGGGGTTGGTCCTGCAGACAGGAGCTGTGCCCGGAGGCAGGGCCCGGGCGGCGATGTGCGCGTGGTGCGAGGACGTCTACCTGGCCGACTCCGCCGTCCTGTACGTGGCACGACGAGCCGGGCAGGCGGGTCGCGATGGTTCCACCGTGGGCACGCTGATCTGCGAGAACTTCACGTGTTCGGAGAACGCGCGCAAACGGCCTCCCCTGCCCTACAAGGGATTCGACATGGAGGCGTTCATCGCCGAGCGGATCGAGGGACTCCGGCACCGGGCCGCCGCCTTCGCCGCCTCTGTGCTCCGGTGACAGGTGACTGTGCCCGGCTGCGGCCCATCTCGTGGCCGCCGCACCTCCGCGTCGGCCGGACCCCGCCGACCCGCGGGGCGGGGTCCTGAGGAGTCCTGCGGACGACGAAGACCCCCGGCCGATGGCCGGGGGTCTTCACTCATCACTCGCACCTTCATGAGGTGTCTACGACTCTAGGCGGGGATGCTGGGACCGAGCTGGTGCCCAGGTGCCCGTTGGCTGTCCGTTGCTCACTGCCCTGCGTTGCTCACTGGTCGTCGGGCTGGCCCGCCTGCATCGCGGCCATGTCCATCCAGGCGATCTCCCAGACGTGGCCGTCGGGGTCGGCGAACGCCGCCCCGTACATGCCCGGGATCTCCTCCGTAGCGGGCCGGTAGACCGAGCCGCCGCCGTTCACGGCGCGGGCGACAGTCTCGTCGACGTCCTCACGGCTCTCCGCCGACAGCGCGGTCAGGACCTCCTTCTGCCCCTCCCCGCTGCCCGGCTTGTCGCCGTTGCGGAGGAACGTCGCGAAGTAGTTCTCCTTGAGGACCATCAGGAAGATGTTCTCGTCGATGATCCACCCGCTGGCGTTGCCGTCGGAGAAATCGTTGTTCTTGGTGAGGCCGATCGTCTCGTAGAAACGGTCCGAGCGGGCGAGGTCGGCAGTCGGCAGATTGACAAAGATCATGCGGCTCATGGGGCCTACTATGGCACCGGTCACGTGCTGCCGCCAGACCTTCAGCCGGACTCGTCCTCCGGCGGCAGTGCCTCGTGGTGCGGGCGTCCGTGCGTCCGGCGCGCCTCCTTCATCTCGGCCTCGTACAGGTGCCGCTTGCCCTCGGCCAGCTCGTCGCGCGCCTGCCGCTCCACCGCCTTGAAGGCCGCGTAGTAGTTGTCGTCGTAGTCCTCGACGATCTGGAAGGTCCACCTGCCGCGGATGACGTTGCGGCCCAGGACCTCCGTCTCCACGCGGTCCGCGGTCTCCGGGTGGCCGGCCTCGCGGAACAGGCGGACGGCGTCGTCCAGTGCCAGATCGGCGGTCCCGGTGAGCCGGTGGAACCCGTACAGGAGGCCGCGGGCGTGCTCCACGGCCTCCAGTGCCTCGGAGAGCTTGCCGAGCGCCTCCACGGTGGCGTCGTCGATCCCGGCGCCGCGCCGGTGCTGCTCGTCGGGGCCGTCGCCGGAGGCCTGAGGTGGGTGCTGCTCGCTCATGGGGAGATCATCGCAGGAATCCCCGGATTAGGAACCCCCTGATGCTCCTGTCGCCCCCGACGGCCCTGCCGCCCCCGACGGCCCTGTCGCCCCCGACGGTGCGGACGGCTCCGACGGTCCGGTGGCGTGCCGTGCCCTGCGGCCGCGCCGTTGCTGCGGTCGGCGTCGGGTCACGGCGGGGGCGTGCTCGGGCCGGAGTCCCACGGCGATCGCCCAGGCGGGCACCAGGGACAGCGCGGGGAACGCCCGCAGGACCCGTGCGGCCGCCGTCGGCAGGGCGAAGTCCCGACCGCGGGCCAGCGCTGCGTCGAATCCCCGGTGCATCACCCGCTGGAGACCTTGGGTGAAGACGGTCGGCGGCGTGCGACGCCGCTGCACCGCCGCCACGTGCGTGTTGCCCAGGCGCCCCTGCAGCAGGGGACGGGCGAGCAGGCGCGCCGCCGCCACGCCGTCCTGGATCGCGAGATTGACGCCCACGCCGCCGATCGGGGACATCGCGTGCGCGGCGTCGCCGATGCAGAGCAGGCCGGGGCGGTGCCAGCGCTCCAAGCGGTTCAGCCGCACGTCGAGGACCTTCACGTCGTCGAGCTCCAGCTGGTCCACGCAGCCCGCCAGCTCGGGCACGGCCGCTGCGAGTGCCGCGCGCACCCGGTCGATGCCCTCCGCGCGGAGCCGGGCGTCCGCGCCCTTGGGGATCAGGCGGGCGACCTGGGCGTAGCCGCGGCGGGGGATCACCACGAAGAAGTCGCCGTTGGCGTTGCGCGGCATGAGCCGACTGCCGAGCCGCTCCGTCGCCGTCTCGTCCGTCGGAACCTTGAACCACCAGGCGTCGATGCCCACCGGGAACTCGCGCACCGGCAACTGCGCCGCGCCCCGGGCGAGCGACGTGCGGCCGTCGGCGGCGACCGTGAGCAGCGCGCGCAGTCGCTGCTGCTGGCCCGTGGCGCCGTCGCGGTAGCTGACGCCCACCACCTGCCCGCCCTCCCAGATCAGCTCCGTGACCTCGGCCCTCATGCGCAGCTCGAAGTTCGGCTCGCGCTCGCCGGCGGCGGCCAGCAGGTTCAGGAGGTCCCACTGGGGCGTGATCGCGATGTACGGGTGGCGCAGGGGCAGCCGCCGGAGATCGGCGAGGCGGACGGTACTGCCGTCGCTCACCGGGAGCCTGGCCTCCTCGATGCGGCTCTGCGGCAGCTCGGCGAACTCGGGGAAGAGGCCCAGTTCGTCGAGCAGCGTCAGGGTGGTCGGGTGGACGGTGTCGCCCCGGAAGTCGCGGAGGAAGTCGGCGTGCTTCTCCAGCACGGTGACGCGCACTCCAGAGCGCGCCAGGAGCAGGGCGGCAATGAGCCCGGCGGGGCCGCCGCCCACAACGATGCAGTCGGGCGGCTGCGGTGTCGCGGTGTCATCCACGGCGTCACTATCGCATTGCCCACCGTGCCCAGTAAAGAATGCATCGGCGGCGGTGCGCTAATTCGGTCGCACTCTTAACGGACCATGAGTTCCCTCTTAACGGTGACTCACTGGGGCGCGGCGCGCAGATTAAATTTCTGTGCGCGGAGATCCCTTGAAGCCAGAGATCGACCATGCTATGGATCACGTCCATTTACTTTAGTTTTCACGTAAATATCGAAGCATTGACGCAGCCGCCGCGCTGGGCGATCCGGTCGTTCGATGTGCGTTCGGATCATTCATCCTAGTCAGAGGCGTTCGTGTCGCTAGATGCCACTCGGTGATGCCTTTCACGTGAACCTTCAATTCTTCTGAGCGAATATTCAGGTCATTTGGAGTGAGCACTTGAAATCTGTGCATCCACTGTATTGAGTGGGGGCGGGTGGCGTTTGCCGTCGGCATGCTCAGCCACTCCAGCATTCCTAGATAGAGGGGAAATACTAGTGAGTGAGAACCAACCACGCTCGCGCCGAAAGGGTGCGGGGCTCAAGAAAGGGTTAAGGAGGTCACTCGCTATCGGCGTCGCTTCGACGCTCGCGGTAGCGGGATACGGCCTTCCAGCCTCTGCGGATGTGAACACGGCTCCCGAGGAGCCGGCGGAGTCCGCCGCAAGCATCATCGATACGAGCCTGTTCGAGCAGGCTCTGGTCGGCGGCGGACAGTCGAGGGCCACCTTCCCGTCCGCTCCCGGCCCGGACAATCAAGCGCTCGATGTCGGGGCACTCGGCAGCGAGGTCATCTCCCTCGGCGGCATCGAGATCCCGCTGACTGACTTCCTGGACTTCGGCGAGGCCGGCGTCCTGCAGTCCCAGTCGGAGGCGACGTCACCCAAGGACGCGCGGGCCATCACCTCGGTGGCCGGCGCTGACGGCTCCCTCACGCTGGACACCATCGACGGCGCATCCATGGGCAACGCCCGGCTGGACGTCCTCCAGCTGGCGAACTCCCTCGGGTTCGGCGACGTCGCGGCCCTCATGGACGAGGCCTACCTGGAGATCGGCGCCCTGGGCGCCGAGGTCGAGGCCGTGGACGGCGTCTTCCAGGATCCGGACGCCGTGGGCGGCCCGGGCCAGTACAAGGTCGCCGACCTGATCCTCGCGCTCCGCTCGCAGCAGGTCGGCGACGCCGCTGCTGAGCTGGTCGACACGACCGCGCAGGTGGACGGCGCCATCGAGGACTCCATCAACGGGATCGTCGAATCGGCGGGTCTGCTCGACCCGATCCTCGCTGCGCTGCCGGCCAACGTGTCGGTTACCCCGCGCATCGAGTCGAACGTCTCCGGCGCGATCCGCGAAGCCCTGCTGGCGGAGCCGATCACCACCGAGACCAGCATCATCGATCTCGATCTGGCCACCGGGACCATGTACATCGACATGGCCAAGTTCATGGGCAACGACGAGGGCGCCGGCACCAACGCCGAGGGCCTGAACAGCCAGAACCCGAACACCGAGCTGATCGACTCGAACCTCTACCCCATGATCGCGGACTCGATCCACGACGTGATCGAAGAGGTCATCCACATCGCGTTCCGCACGTTCAACGCGTCGCTGGGCAGCGTGACGGTGCACCTGGACGCCGAGGCCTCGGCGGCCGGCAGCTCGGCCGCGAAGACCTTCTCGGCGAGCCTGGACGGCACGTACTCCTCGACCGACTGCGCTGCATCGGGCCTTGGCGGCACGGTGCTGTGCACGACCCTCGACGGACTCGAGACGGTCATCGAGCCGCTGGTCACCACGCTGGCGACCACGGTGCGGGACACCCTCCTGGCGAACGACGGCCAGATCCTCTACGACCTGTTCACGCTCATCAAGACGGACACCATCACCGCTCCGGCGCGTGCCGTGGTCCAGCCGTTCCTCGAGCAGATCGCAGCGAATGTCCTGTCCGTGCAGCTCAACCACCAGACCACTGAGACCTGCGCCCTCCCTGCGGGCGGTGAGACGACCGGTAGCCTCGAGGTCTCGGCCCTGAGCATCGGCGCAGCACCGGCCATCGGCGGAGCACGCCTGAACCTGGGTACAGCCGGCGCCCGCGTCGACGCCTGCGACCAGTTCGCAGCCATCGATCCGTCGATCACCGTCGACCCGGCCTCGGTTCCGGCCGGTGACTCCACGACGGTCTCCGGTACGGGCTTCACCCCGGACAACGAGGCCACCGTGCAGCTGATCGATGCCGCCGGTGACCCGATCGGCGAGCCGACCACCGTCCCCACGGACGGCAACGGCGACTTCACCACGGATCTCCCGGTTCCCGCTGACGCGGCCCCGGGCGACTACATCATCCAGGCGACCGATGTCGCCACGGACACCCCCGCTGAGGCTCCGCTGACGGTGACCCAGCCCGACGTTCAGGAACTGAACATCGGCCTGGACCCGCCGACGGTTCCCGCGGGTGAATCCACGACCGCCAGCGGCTCGGGCTACACGCCGGATGCCACGGCGACGGTGCAGCTGACGGATCCGGCCGGTGACCCGGTCGGCGATCCGATCCAGGTCCCGACGGATGGAACGGGTGCTTTCAGCACCGAGGTCCCGGTTCCCGCTGATGCGGCTCCGGGCGACTACACGGTCGTCGGCACCGATGACACGACCGGCAACGACGCTTCGGCGGCGCTGACGGTGATCGAGGCGGGCACGGTCGCTCCGGCGATCACGGTGGATCCGGCGACGGTTCCGGCCGGCACGCCGACCACGGCCGATGGCTCGGGTTACACGCCGGATGCCACGGCGACGGTGCAGCTGACGGATCCGGCCGGTGACCCGGTCGGCGATCCGATTCAGGTCCCGACGGATGGAACGGGTGCTTTCAGCACCGAGGTCCCGGTTCCTGCTGATGCGGCTCCGGGCGACTACACGGTCGTCGGCACCGATGACACGACCGGCAACGACGCTTCGGCGCCGCTGACGGTGACCGAGGCAGGCGCGACCACGCCGACGGTTGCTGTCGATCCGGCTGCTGTCGAGCCGGGCGACTCCACCCAGGTGACCGGTTCGGACTTCGCTCCGAACGACGAGGTCGAGGTCCAGCTGGTCGACTCCGAGGGCAACCCGGTGGGCGATCCGGTGACGGTCCCGACCGATGAGAACGGTGACTTCGCCGCCGAGCTCCCGGTTCCCGCTGACGCGGCTCCGGGCGACTACACGGTCGAGGCCGTGGACGGCCAGGGCAACGAGGGCAACGCGCCCCTCGTCGTGCTGGAGCCGGGCGTTGGCCCGGGTCAGCTCGGTGACTTCGTCTGGGACGACACGAATGCCGATGGCGTGCAGGACGAGGGTGAGGTCGGCGTTGCCGGCGTCACGGTCAACCTGCTCGATGCCGACGGCAACCCGCTCGTGGATGCCGATGGCAATCCGATGACCACGGCGACGGACGAGAGCGGCATCTACACCTTCTCGGGTCTCGAGCTGGGCGACTACGTCGTCGAGTTCGCCGACCTGCCGGAGGGCAAGGCCTTCTCGCCGCAGGATGCCTCGGGTGAGGACGCTACGGACTCGGACGCCGATCCGAACAACGGGCGCACCGGTGTGGTGACCCTGACGTCGGCGGCCCCGGTCATGCTCACGATTGATGCTGGCCTGATCGACGATGCCGCCGCGGGCGACCCGACGGTTGCTGTCGATCCGGCTGCTGTCGAGCCGGGCGACTCCACCCAGGTGACCGGTTCGGACTTCGCTCCGAACGACGAGGTCGAGGTCCAGCTGGTCGACTCCGAGGGCAACCCGGTGGGCGATCCGGTGACGGTCCCGACCGATGAGAACGGTGACTTCGCTGCCGAGCTCCCGGTTCCCGCTGACGCGGCCCCGGGCGACTACACGGTCGAGGCCGTGGACGGCCAGGGCAATGAGGGCAACGCGCCCCTCGAGGTCCTCGAGCCGGGTGCGATCGATCCGACGATCGCCGCGGACCCCGCGGCGGCTGCCCCGGGCGACGTCACGGCGATCACCGGTGAGGGCTACACCCCCAACGGCGATGCGACGGTCGAACTGGTCAACGCCGACGGCGACGTGCTCGCCACGGTGCCGGCCACGGTCGATGAGAACGGTGCACTCGCCACGGACCTCACGGTTCCGGCGGATGCCGCCGAAGGCGCGGACTACCTGATCCGCGGTACCGACAGCGCCACCGGCAGCACGGCGGAGACCTCCTTCGAGGTCCTGCCGCTCGCCGCCGGCGAGCTGGCGATCTCCGCTGACCCGGTAGCAGCCGCCCCGGAGGACTCGACCGCCGTCACCGGCGCCGGGTACACCCCGAGCGGTGCCGTCACGGTCGAGCTGCTCGACGCCGACGGCAACGTGGTCGAGTCCCTCGAGGTCACGGCCGATGAGAACGGCGCATTCACCACGGATCTGATGGTCCCGGCGGATACTGCCGCGGGTGCGGACTACGTGATCCGCGGTACCGACGTCGAGACCACGAACTCCGCGGAAACGGCGTTCGAGGTCCTCGAGCCCGGAGCGACGATCATGACGCTCAGCGCGAACCCGACCTCGGGCGAGCCGGGCGACACCACGAACGTGACCGGCACGGGCTTCACCCCGGGCGAGACGGCCACGGTGGAGCTGATGGATCCCGACGGCAACGTCGTGGCGACGGTCGAGGCTCCGGTCGACGAGAACGGCGAGATCGCCGTCGACGTCGTCGTCCCCGATGACGCGGTGGCCAGCCCCGACTACACGATCGAGGCAACCGACCCCGCGACGGACGGTTCCATCGACGTGCCGTTCGAGGTCCTCGAGGCGGGCGCGGGTACGGGCGAGATCACCTTGGTGATCGACACCTCCTGCCTCGCCCCGGACGAGCAGCCCACGGCCGAGGGGGCGAACTACACCGCCGACGGCGAGGTGGTCCTCGAGGTCAAGAACCCCGCTGGTGAGGTCGTCAAGACCGTCGAGACCACGGCAGACGCCGAGGGCAACATCTCGGCCGGCGTGGAACTGCCGGACGACGCCCTGGTCAACGCCGGTTACACGGTGACGGCCACGGACATCGCCACGGGCGCAACCGTCACGGTGGATGTCACCGCGATGGAGTGCGTGCTCGCGATCGCCGCCGATCCGACGGCAGTGCCGGCAGGGAGCACGACGACGGTGACCGGTGAGGGCTTCACGCCTGAAGGCGCCGCCAAGGTCGAGCTGGTGGATGCCGACGGCAACGTCGTCGCCACGGTTGAGGTGACGGCCGACGAGAATGGCGACATCCAGACGGACCTGACGGTCCCCGAGGGTGCAGCCGTGGGTGCCGACTACACGATCCGCGGCACCGATGTCGAGACCGAGGGCACGGCGGAGACGCCGTTCGAGGTCCTGGAGGCCTCGGCCACCGACCTGACGATCGCTGCTGATCCCGCTGCCGCGCAGCCGGGTGACACGACGAGCGTCTCCGGTGAGGGCTACACGCCGAACGGCGACGTGACGGTCGAGCTGGTGGATGCCGACGGCAACGTCGTCGCCACCGAGGAGGTCACCGCCGACGAGAACGGTGCGATCCTGACGGATCTCACGGTTCCGGGCAACGCCTCGGCGGGCGCGGACTACACGATCCGCGGCACGGACGTGGAGACCGAGGGGATGGCGGAGACGCCGTTCGAGGTCCTCGCGCTCGAGGACGGAGAGGTGGCACTGTCCGCCGATCCGGATTCCGGCCTGCCGGGCGACACGACCGAGGTGACGGGCTCCGGCTTCGAGCCGGGCGAGAAGGTCACGGTCGAGCTGGTCGACAGCGACGGCAACGTGGTCGCCACGGTGGAGACCACCGCTGACGACAACGGCACCATCGCCGCCGAGATCACGATCCCCGAGGACGCAGTCCCCGGTGACTACACGATCATCGGCACCGACGAGTCGGGCAACACGGGCGAGACCGGCTACGAGGTCCTCGACCCCAACGCCGGCACCTGCGGCGTCGAGCCGGAGATCACCGTGGATCCGTCCACGGCGACCGTCGGCGGCACCGTGACGGTCTCGGGCGTCGGCTTCACTGCCGGCTCCGAGGTCGAGGTCGACATCGCCGACGCGGACGGGGCATCGATCTTCGCCTCGGGCGCACCGGTGGCGACCGTCGGCGACGACTGCACGTTCAGCATCGACGTCGAGCTCCCGGCGGAGGCCGGCCCCGGTGACTACACCGCGACCGCGACCGACGACGAGGGCAACACCGATGAGGCCGACCTGACCATCGCCGCAGGCGATGGAACGGGTGGCGGCAACAACGGTGGCGGCGACAACGGTGGTGGCGACAACGGTGGAGACAACGGTGGAGACAACGGTGACGGCACCAACGGTGGCGGCAACGGCGGGAACGATGGCAACGGCGGCAACGGTGGCGGTCTCGCCAACACCGGCGCCACGTCGGTTGCCCTGTCGATCCTGGCACTGATGCTGCTGGCAGGTGGCGCGCTCCTGGTTCGCCACAGCCGCCGCAAGAACGGCATCGGCGAGGCGTAATCCTGCGAAGGATGACGCTCCGCTCTAGCTGAGCGGTTCGGAGCGAGGGCCGTCCTCCCCACACGGGGAGGGCGGCCCTCGTGCGCGAGCGCTGGGGGAGGGCGCCCCGCGAGAGTAGAAGAACGGGCACGCGACGGCCCCCGGATAAGGTGGAACCGATGAGAGCACAGCAGCGGATCCTGGTCGGCGCAGCGTCGGCCGCGCTTCTTTCGATGGTGGTGGGCTGCGGTGGGAACGCGCCGGCCGAGACCGGGACGGACCAGGGCGAGGCGGCTGCAACGGCTCCGGAGTGCGCCACGGGGGAGTCCCTGATCCACGAGTTCGAGAACGGGGCCGCCTGGACGATGTGCTGGAGCGTCGGGGCCGACCGGGGACTCGTCCTGACCGACGTCGTCTATTCCTCGCCCGACCAGGGCGAGCACCGGATCATCGACTCGATCGCCCTGGCCCAGCTGGAGGTCCCGTACGACAGCGGCGAGCGGCTCACGAGTGACATCACGGATGCCGGCTTCGGCGGCACCCGGATGAAGACGCTCACCGAGCAGGAATGCTCCGGCGAGCGGCACGCCACCGAGATCCCCAACATCGGCGAGGGCGAGTACGGGCCCTCGCCGGAGCGCGAGGTCCTCTGCTCCACCAGCGTGGAGGCGCGCCTCGGGTACCGCTCGTTCGAGAACGGAACGCTCACCACCGCCCAGACGAGCGAGTGGAACGTGTACGCCATCTCGAAGGTGGGCTGGTACGAGTACATCAGCCAGTACACCTTCACATCCTCCGGTGCCATCCGTCCGCAGCTCGGCGCCACCGGCGACCTCTCCCCGGTGGACTACGCCGACGAGGAGCACGGCTGGCCCGTCGGCGAGGGCGAGGCGGACTATGCGGCCAGCCACTCGCACAACGCCGTGTGGCGGGTCGACTGGGGACTCGGCGACGGCGCGCAGGCCGTGGAGCAGTACGACGCCGTCGACACCGGTGACGAGGGCGACGAGTCCCGGATCGTCGAGGGCTCGCTGATGCCGATCGAGCATCCAGCCGTGGCGAGGAAGGAGGATCGCCGCTGGTGGCGGGTCCTCTCGCCGGAGACGCTCAACGCGGACGGCCATCCGATTTCCTACGAGATTGGCCTGGAGAAGACAGACTCCTTCACCGCGTTGCGCGACGAGCACCACCATGGAGCCGACTCGGGCTACGACGTGGCGTTCACCAACGCCAAGGACTGCGAGCTGTACGCGACCTACAATCCGGCGGACTGCGGCCGCGGCGTGCTGGACTTCATCGCGAACGGCAAGGAGGAGCCGCTCGAGGACGTGGTGTCCTGGGTCGCCGTCGGCTTCCACCACGTCCCCCGGGACGAGGATCAGTCCCCGATGGAGATGCACTGGCAGGGCTTCTCCCTCTCTCCGCGGGACCTGTTCGCCCAGCGGCCGGGCGTCCCGGACGGGCGCGAGGGGCTGAACGGGCAGCCGGAGACGTGGCAGGGCGAGGACGTGGACGACCTCATCGAGCGCGACGCCGGCCAGTTCGGAGGATAGCCGGCGAATGCCAACGGTTCTCGGCAGTGCGGTGGACGGCCAGACGCGGTGCGTCCACTACCGTTCGGCGCTCGATGTCGTCGCGATCAAGTTCTACTGCTGCCGTGCCTACTACCCCTGCCACCTCTGCCACGAGGAGCACGCCGACCATGCGGCCGCCCCCTGGCCGCCGGACCAGCGGGAGGCCGAGGCGATCCTCTGCGGCGTCTGCCGGGCCGAGCTCAGCATCTCCGCCTACCTGGCGACCGACGCCTGCCCGTGCTGCGGCGCTCACTTCAATCCCGGGTGCCGGCTCCACTCCTCGCTCTACTTCGCGGACTGAGCCCCGATCCGGCTGGGCTAGACTGCCAGCACCGCAATGTGATGCCCGTCATAATTCGAGGGGGTGCGCCATGCCCGCCAGGACTCCGGCCCAGCCGGCCCTCCAGCGCTCCGCCCTGGCTGCGCACGGGGCCCTCGGCTCCGCGGCGGGCCAGGCCTTCGAGCTGCTCCGGCCGGTGGTGGGCGAGTCCTGGCGCCGCTCACTGGGCTTCCTGGCCCCGGGCCGCATCGAACCGTCGGTCGCGCTCCAGTCCGCGGACCTCTCCGCGTACCGCCGGGACCACCCGCTCGCCACCGTCCTGCCCGTCATCACCCGCCTGCTGGTGGAGCCCGCCCGCGATACCGGCCTGCTCGTCGCCGTGGGAGACGCGGACGGCCGACTTCTCTGGATCGAGGGGGACGGCGGCGCCGTCCGCCGCGCCGAGGGCATGGCGTTCGTCCCCGGCGCGGACTGGTCCGAGCGCTCCGTCGGCACATCCGCCCCGGGGACGGCGCTCGCGACCGGCCAGGGCGTCCAGGTCAGCGGCGCCGAGCACTTCAGCGAGATCGCCCACCGCTTCAGCTGCACCGCGTCGCCGATCCACGCACCGGACGGGCGGCTCCTCGGGGTCGTCGACCTCACCGGCGGCCCGGAGGCGGTGGCGGCCCATTCGATGGGCCTGGTGCGGGCGGCTGTGGCCGCAGCGGAGGCCGAGCTGCGCCTGCAGGGCCTCCAGCTGGCCGCTTCGACCGGGACGATCCGCGGGCGCGGCCCGGTGCGCGCCCGCCGCCCGGTGGCGGTGAGGGGCGGCGGCAGCGCACAGCCGGCCGGCCGGCCGTTCCTGCGCCTGCTGGGATCAGACGACGTGGTGCTCGACTGCCCTGCCGGTACGGTCCGGTTCGGCGGCCGCCACGGCGAGATCCTCGCGCTGCTGGCCTGGCATGGGGAGGCGGGACTGACGGCGGACCGGCTCGCCGTCGAGCTCTTCGGGGATGACGCGCGGACCGTCACGCTCCGGGCCGAACTCGTCCGGCTGCGCCAGGCCCTCCGCGCGGGCCTGGCGGAGGATGCCAGCGGAACCGCCGTCGGGCTCGCCTCCCGGCCGTACCGCTTCGAGCCGGCGCCGGACTGCGATGCGCGGCGCGTGCTGGAGTTCGTCGGCCGCGGGCACTACCGGCGCGCCCTGGAGTCCTACGCGGGTGAGGTCCTCCCGCGGTCCACGGCGCCCGGCGTCGTCGCACTCCGGGCCGAGCTCTCCGGCGCGCTGCGCGAGGCCATGCTCTCCGACGCCGGGCCGGACGTGCTGATGCAGTACCTGGAGCTGCCGGAGGCGTCGGACGACGTCGAGGCGCTGCGGACCGCGCTGCGCATCCTGCCGCCCAGATCGCCGCGCCGCGCCGTCGTCGTCTCCCGGTTGGAGCGCTTGGACGCCGCCCACGGGGCCTGACCCGCACCGTCCCGCCGTTGCAACGTTGGTGCAACCTGCCCGGGCGTAGCTTCGTCGTCAAGTGACCGTGATCCACGGCACACCACACGACGAAGGAGTTGTCATGACCGTCTACGCCAATCCCGGCACCGAGGGATCGCTCGTCACCTTCAAGCCGCGGTACGACCACTACATCGGCGGCGAGTGGAGGGCCCCCATCAAGGGCGAGTACTTCGAGAACGTCACGCCCGTGACCGGGCAGGGCTTCTGCGAGGTCGGCCGCGGCACGGCCGAGGACATCGAGGCCGCCCTCGACGCCGCCCACGCGGCCGCACCGGCGTGGGGGAAGACGAGCGCGGCCGAGCGTGCCCTGATCCTCCACCGCATCGCGGACCGGATGGAGGAGAACCTCGAGATGCTCGCCGTCGCCGAGACCTGGGACAACGGCAAGGCCGTCCGCGAGACGCTCAACGCGGACCTGCCCCTCGCCGTGGACCACTTCCGGTACTACGCCGGTGCGATCCGCGCCCAGGAGGGTCGCCTGTCCCAGCTCGACGACGACACGACGGCGTACCACTTCCACGAGCCGCTCGGCGTGGTCGGCCAGATCATCCCCTGGAACTTCCCGATCCTGATGGCGGTCTGGAAGCTGGCGCCGGCGCTCGCCGCGGGCAACGCCGTGGTCCTGAAGCCCGCGGAGCAGACGCCGACCTCGATCCTGGTCCTGGCCGAGCTGGTCGGCGACCTGCTGCCGGCCGGCGTGCTCAACATCGTCAACGGGTTCGGCCTCGAGGCGGGCAAGCCGCTGGCGGCCAACAAGCGCATCCGGAAGATCGCGTTCACCGGCGAGACCACCACGGGCCGGCTGATCATGCAGTACGCGTCGGAGAACCTCATCCCCGTGACGCTGGAGCTCGGCGGCAAGAGCCCTAACGTCTTCTTCGAGGACATCGCCGCTGCCGACGACGCGTTCTACGACAAGGCGCAGGAGGGGTTCACGCTGTTCGCGCTGAACCAGGGCGAGGTCTGCACGTGCCCGTCGCGCGCCCTGGTCCAGGAGTCGATCTACGAGAAGTTCCTGGGCGACGTGGTGCCGCGCACCGAGGCGATCGTCCAGGGCAACCCGCTGGACACGGACACGATGATGGGCGCCCAGGCCTCCAACGACCAGCTGGAGAAGATCCTCAGCTACATCGACATCGGCCGGCAGGAGGGGGCCAAGGTCCTCACCGGCGGCGGCCGGGCCGACCTCGGCGGGGACCTCGCGGAGGGGTTCTACGTCCAGCCGACGATCTTCGAGGGACAGAACTCCATGCGGATCTTCCAGGAGGAGATCTTCGGTCCCGTGGTCTCGGTGGACAGGTTCAAGGACTACGACGACGCCCTCGCCATCGCGAACGACACCCTCTACGGGCTCGGCGCCGGCGTGTGGTCCCGGGACGGGTCCGTGGCCTACCGGGCCGGTCGCGACATCCAGGCCGGACGCGTCTGGGTGAACAACTACCACTCCTATCCGGCGCACTCCGCGTTCGGCGGCTACAAGTCCTCGGGCATCGGCCGCGAGACGCACCTGATGATGCTGGAGCACTACCAGCAGACCAAGAACCTCCTGGTCAGCTACAACCACAACAAGCTCGGCTTCTTCTAGGCAGAGCAGACCCGGAACGCCAGCCACGCCCCCGGCCGCACCGCGCATTTCACGCCGGCTCGACCCGCGAGCCCCTGAGTTCGAGACACCGTTCGAGGCACCATTCGAGACAGAGTTCGAAGGAGAACCCATGAGCACGATGAAAGCAGCAGTAGTCCAGCAGTTCGGCGAGCCGCTCGGGATCACCGAGCAGCAGATCCCCACGCCCGGCCCGGGCCAGGTGCTCGTCCGGCTGATCGCCTCCGGCGTCTGCCACACCGACCTGCACGCCGCCGAGGGCGACTGGCCCGTCAAGCCGACGCCTCCCTTCATCCCCGGCCATGAGGGCGTGGGAACGGTGGAGGCGGTGGGCCCGGGCGTCGAGGGGATCGCGGTCGGGGAGCTGGTCGGTAACGCCTGGCTGGCCAACGCATGCGGCTCCTGCGAGTACTGCCGCACCGGCTGGGAGACGCTCTGCGAGGCACAGCAGAACGGCGGCTACTCGGTGGACGGGTCCTTCGGGGAGTACATGCTGGTGGAGGAGCGATTCGCCGCCCGCATCCCGGAGGGCGCTGACCCGTACGAGATCGCCCCGGTGCTGTGTGCGGGCGTGACCGTGTACAAGGGGCTGAAGATGACCGAGGCCCGGCCCGGGCAGTGGGTGGCGATCTCCGGCATCGGCGGACTGGGCCACATCGCGGTGCAGTACGCCGTCGCCATGGGGCTCCGGGTCGCCGCCATCGACGTGGCCGACGACAAGCTGGCGCTGGCCCGCCAGCACGGTGCCGAGGTGACGGTCAACGCGTTCGCCGAGGACCCGGCCGAGGCGATCCAGCAGGCCACCGGAGGAGTCCACGGCGTGCTGGTGACCGCCGTCCATCCGGCCGCCTTCGGGCAGGCCATCGGCATGGCGCGGCGGGGCGGGACGATTGTCTTCAACGGCCTGCCGCCCGGGGACTTCCCGGCCCCGATCTTCGACATCGTGCTGAAGGGCCTGACCATCCGCGGCTCGATCGTCGGGACGCGACAGGACATGGACGAGGCGCTCGACTTCTACGCGCGGGGCCTGATCCATCCGACGTTCCACCGGCGGCCCCTGGAGGACGTCAACGCGGTGTTCGACGAGATGCGCCACGCCAAGATCGAGGGCCGCGCGGTCATCGAGTACGCAGGCGCGGGTTCCGCGGCGTCCGCGCACCGAGACGCGCAGGCCGTCGCCACGTCCTAGTCACCCGCCGTCCGGCGGCGGGATCCGGCCCCATCGACGCGGGATCCTGCCCCATCGGGGCGGGCCGGCGAACGCCTCGGCCCGCCCCCCCCCCCCCCCGACCGAGAGGACCGACCCATGGAGCATGAGCTCGAAGCGCGCCCGCGGATCGAGGGCGAGGAGGTCTCCCGCGTGGCCCTCAGCGCGGCAGCGGTGGAGCTGCTGCGGCGGCTGTGGGGACGGCACGGGCCCCTGATGTTCCACCAGTCCGGCGGATGCTGCGACGGGTCGTCGCCGATGTGCTTCCCTGCGGGGGACTTCAAGACCGGCGACGCGGACGTGCTGCTCGGGACGTTCGACCTGACCGACGCGGCCGGCCGGCCGCTGGGCGAGCTGGACTTCTGGATGTCCGTGGAGCAGTTCGCCTACTGGAAGCACACCCACCTGACGGTGGATGTCGTGGCGGGTCGCGGCTCCGGCTTCTCGGTGGAGGCGCCGGAGGGCAAGCGGTTCCTGATCCGCAGCGAGATCATGGGCTGACGAGGCTCTATGCCTCCGGGGGCATGATCACCTGGAAGGACACGCCGTTCGGGTCGGCGACGGTCGCGAGCCGCCCGAACGGCGAGTCCTGCGGGCCGTCGAGCACCCGGCCGCCGAGCTCGAGGAGCCGGGCCACGGCGTCGTCCGTGTTGTCCACCCGGAAGTACACGCGCCAGTACGACGGCGTGCCAGGAGGCAGGAACTCGTCCGCGTCGCAGATCCCCGCCGTCGCCGCGTCGCCGGCCCGATTGGTGGAGTAGCGGACGCCGTCCATCGCGGCCGGCTCCCAGCCGAGCGTCCTCGTGTAGAACTTCAGGTCGGCGTCGTAGTCCCCGGACATGGTCTCGAACCAGACGGGGTGGCCGGATGCGTCGACGGCGTCGAACCCCTCGAACGTCCTCGCCTCCCACAGCCCGAACACGGCGCCGGACGGCGCCGCGACCACGGCCATGGTGCCGAGCTCGCCGGTGGGCATGGCGTCGAGGAGGACCGTGCCGCCGGCCTCCTTGGCCCGCTCCAGGGTGCCCGTGAGGTCGTCGGTCGCCAGGTAGACGGTCCACGCGGGCGGCGTCGGATCGTCGGGCGCCGCGGCCATGGCGCCGCCGAGGACGTGCCCGTCCGCCGTCTGCACCATGTAGTAGTGCCCGTAGTCCTCGCCCTGGTCCTCGAAGGTCCAGCCGAAGAGGGATGAGTAGAAGTCCTTGGAGGCGTCGACGTCCGGGAGGGAGACATCCACCCACGTCGGAGTGCCGTTGGCTGCCATGGTGCCTGTCCTTGCATCGCGGGGAGCGCCCTCGCGGGCCTGTGGGTCCCATGATGCCGTGCCCCGCCTCCGCCGACCAGACCTCCCGGGCCTCGACTGGGAGGGCCCGACACGCGATCTCAGAGCTTCGTGTGGACTTCCGCGCACGGGTTGAGAGCATCCGGGGCGGTGCCTAGCGTGGGGCCCACTACGCCACCCAGAGGGACAGACCGAAAGGGGCAGACTGAAGGGGCAGTGGCCCCTCACACGGAGCTATGGGCCGAGGCGAGCGATCGGTCGCTCGCCGGCCGGGACCGGAGGAACTCCAGATGGACGTCAAGAACATCTTCGTCCCCGCGCTGACGGACGTGCAGCGACGGGAGCTCCAGGCGCTCCCCGGCGCCGACGGGTACGCCTTCCACGGCGTGCTGGACTACGAGCGGCTGGTCAACAGCGCCGAGATCGACTTCGAGGAGCTGCTGGCCGCGGCCCGACGCGAGCTCGAGGACTTCGACGGCACGGTCGACGCCGTCGTCGCGCACTGGGACTTCCCGGTGAGCGTCATGGCGCCGCTCCTCGCGCACGAGTTCGGCATCCCGGCGCCCACCCTGTCGAGCCTGCTCAAATGCGAGCACAAGTACTGGAGCCGGCTGGAGCAACGGGCCGTGGTGCCGGAGTGCGTCCCCGCCTTCGACGTCTTCGACCCGTTCGACGACGACGCGTTGGCCACGATCGGGCTCGACTTCCCGTTCTGGGTCAAGCCGGTCAAGGCGCACTCGTCCAACCTCGGCTTCAAGATCACGGACGCCGGGGACTTCGAGGCCGCCGTGCGGCAGATCCGCGACGAGATCCACCACGTCGGGGACGCGTTCAACGACGTGCTCGCCCGCGTGGACCTGCCGCCGGAGGTCGCCGCCGTGGACGGCAACACGTGCCTGGCCGAGCAGTTCGTCCAGGGCACGCAGGCCGCGCCCGAGGGAACCATGTTCCGCGGGTCCTTCAACGCGCACGGCGTGTTCGACATGCGCAAGGACGCCGCCGGGACCAGCTTCGAGCGGCTGGACTACCCGGCGGCCAGCGTCCCCACCGCGGTGCAGGAGCGCATGATCGAGCTGACCGAGCGGTTCATGCGCCACATCGGCTTCGACAACGGCTGCTTCAATGCCGAGTTCATGTGGGACGCCGCGCAGGACCAGCTCTGGCTGATCGAGGTCAACACCCGCATCTCGCAGTCCCACAGCGAGCTCTTCGCGCTGGTGGACGGCGCGTCCAATCACGAGGTCGCCATCGACATCGCGCTCGGCCGGGAGCCGCGCATGCCGCACCGGCAGGGACCGTTCGCCGTCGCGGCGCAGTGCATGGTCTTCCACGACGAGGACGCGGTGGTCGCCCGGGTGCCCGATGAGCAGTACCGGGCCGGATTGAGGGAGCGGTATCCGGGCACCACCCTCACGCTCCAGGTGAAGGAGGGCGACCGGCTCGCCGACCTCCCCGGGCAGGACAGCTACCGGTACATCGTCGGGAAGCTGTACATCGGGGCGGACAACCGGGAGCAGCTGGTGGAGCGCTACGAGGCGATCCTGGCCGAGCTGCCCTTCGACTTCCGGCCGGTCCCGCCCGGCGGCCAGGACGCGAGCGGGAGGGGGACGGCGTGAGGATCGTCGAGGAGCTCCCCCACCCCGTGCGTACCGTCGAGAACGTCTTCATCCCCCTGCGCGACGGGGCCCGGCTGGCGGCCCGGCTGTGGATGCCCGAGGACGCCGAGCAGGAGCCCGTCCCGGCGGTGCTGGAGTACATCCCGTACCGGAAGCGGGACAGCACGCGCGGCCGCGACGCCATGAACCACCCCTACATCGCCGGGCACGGGTACGCGAGCATCCGCGTGGACATGCGCGGCAGCGGCGACTCGGACGGCGTCCTGGTGGACGAGTACCGGCCCCAGGAGCACGAGGACGCCGAGGACGTCATCGCCTGGCTGGCCGAGCAGCCCTGGTGCGACGGGTCCGTGGGCATGATGGGCATCTCCTGGGGCGGCTTCAACTCGCTCCAGGTCGCCGCGCGCCGTCCCCCGGCGCTGAAGGCCATCATCAGCGCCTCCGCCACGGAGGACCTGTACGTGGACAACATGCACTACATGGGCGGCTGCCTCCTCGGCGACAACCTGTCCGAGGCCACCGTCATGTTCGCCTTCAACAGCCTGCCGCCGGACCCGGAGATCGTGGGGGAGCAGTGGCGGGACATGTGGTTGGAGCGGTTGCGCGGCAGCGGGCTCTGGCTCGAGACGTGGCTGGAGCACCAGCGCCGCGACGACTACTGGAAGCCCGCCTCCGTCTGCGAGGACTACAGCAGCATCCAGGTCCCGGTCATGGCCGTGGGCGGGTGGGCCGACGGCTACACCAACGCGATCTTCCGGCTCCTGGAGCACCTGGAGGTGCCGCGCCGGGGCCTGATCGGGCCCTGGGGGCACAAGTACCCCCACACCGGTGTGCCCGGGCCCGCCATCGGTTTCCTCCAGGAGGTGGTGCGCTGGTGGGACCACTGGCTCAAGGGCCGGGACACCGGCCTGGGGGAGGAGCCGATGCTCCGCGCCTGGATGCAGGACAGCGTGCCGCCGGAGACGTCCTACGAGGACCGGCCCGGCCGCTGGGTCGGCGAGCCGAGCTGGCCCGCGCCGGGGATCGAGCCGCGGACCTACGTGCTGCGGCGCCACGGCATGGAGCAGGGCAGCGCCACGGACGAGCCGGGCCACGAGGTGCAGCTGAAGTCGCCCCTGAGCGTGGGCATGTTCGCCGGCAAATGGGCGTCCTACGCCGCCACCCCGGACCTCCCCTTCGACCAGCGGGAGGAGGACGGCGGCGCCCTGATCTACGAGACGGACCCGTTCGCCGAGCCCACGGAGATCCTGGGCCTGCCCGAGTGCAGCTTCCTGGTGTCCTCCGACAAGCCGGTTGCCATGCTCGCCGTCCGACTCTCCGACGTCGCCCCGAGCGGGGAGGCCACCCGGATCACCTACGGGCTGCTGAACCTGACCCACCGGGACGGCAGCGCCGAGCCGCAGCCGCTGGAGCCCGGGCGGAAGTACCGGGTGCGGATCCCCCTGAACGGCATCGCCCAGCGCGTCCCCGCCGGCCACCGGCTCCGGCTCTCCGTCTCCACGTCCTACTGGCCCCTGGCCTGGCCGTCGCCGGAGGCGGCGACCGTCACGCTCGCCACCGGCTCGAGCACCCTGACTCTGCCGATCCGCGCGGCCCGCCCCGGGGACGCGGAGCTCCGGCCGTTCGGCGAGCCGGAGTCGGCGCCCGAGCTCGAGGTCACGCACCTGGAGCCCGGCGAGCACCGCTGGACCGTCTCCCGCGATCTGGCCACCAACGTCTCCACCATGGAGATCGTCAACGACCAGGGTGCGTTCCGCATCGACGAGACGGGCACCGTGATCCGCCGCGCCACCAGCGAGTGGTACAGCTTCCGCTGGAATGACGTGAACTCGGTCCGCGGCGAGACCCGGACCGTGCGCCGCTTCGAGCGTCCCGGCTGGCGCACGGAGGTGGTGACCCGGACCGTGCTGACGTCCACGCCGGAGGAGTTCCTCATCAGCGCCCAACTGGACGCGTACGAGCTCGATCCGGCGCGCGGCGATCCCCGCGTCTACTCGGAGAACTGGCAGCGCAGCATCCCGCGCGACCTGGTCTGACCCGACCCGCGCCCGCCCTCCTTCGCGGGGCCGGCCTCCGACACGAACCATGACACCCGGGCCGGGGCGAACTAGGCTTCGTGCCGAGCCTGTCGCGGCCCCGAGCCGCCGACAGCTGCACGAATCCCGCACCAACCCCGGAGGTCCCATGTCCCGTTTCCTCGTGGTCGGCGAAGCGCTGATCGACGTCGTCCGCTCCACCGACGGGCGCAGCGTCGAGCACCCCGGCGGGAGCCCCGCGAACGTGGCCCTCGGCCTCGGCCGCCTCGGGCAGCGGGTGGAGCTGGTCACCTGGATCGGCGAGGACGAGCGCGGCCAGGCGATCCGCGCCCACCTGGAGGACTCCGGCGTGGGCGTGCACCCGGCGTCGTACTCCTCCGAGTCCACCTCGGTGGCGATCGCCACCCTGAACGACGGCGGCGCGGCGGACTACGAGTTCGACGTGCGGTACCAGCTGCCCCGGGTGGAGGTGGGGGACGACGTCGGCTGGGTGCACACCGGGTCGATCGCGGCGGTGGACGCCCCGAGCTTCGAGGCGACGGCGGACCTGCTGGAGCGGGCCCAGGCTGCCGGCGCCGTCATCACGTACGATCCGAATCTGCGGCCCAGCCTCATGGGCGAGCCCGCCGAGGTGCGGCCGCGCGTGGAGCGGCTCGTCGCGATCGCGGACGTGGTGAAGGTCAGCGACGAGGACCTCGAGTGGCTGCGGCCCGGGCAGGACCCGGCGGACGTGGCGGCCGAGTGGGCCGACGGCGGACGGATCGTGGTGGTCACCCGCGGCGGCGACGGCGTCCTGGCGGTCCACCGCGACGGGGCCCGGGTGGACGTCCCCGCGCCGCGGGTCGACGTGGTGGACACGGTCGGCGCCGGCGACTCCTTCATGGGCGGCCTGCTGGACGGGCTGGCCCGGCACGCCGGCGTCTGGGCCGGCGAGCGGATCAGCGAGGGCGAGGCGGAGGCCCGCACCGCGCTGGAGGCGCTCGGCGTGGAGGATCTGCGGGCGGTCCTGGAGCGCTGCGCGCGCATCGCCGCGATCACCGTCAGCCGGGCCGGCGCGAACCCGCCGGGGCTGGACGAGCTCGAGGGCTGAGCGGCTGGGGGGATCGCGGCCGGGGGATCGCGGCCGCCAGCTCGAGGAGGCTTCGAAGCGGCAGGATCCTGCCGGTTCACCCCGAGTAGCCCGCCGGCGTCGCCCCAGGCGGGTCGAACCGGCAGGATCTTGCCGAAACTCGCCCTCTAAGTCAGAATGACTTCGAGGAGAACCGAAAGCGGCAGGATTCTGCTGATTTCACGTCGTGACGACGGGTGAGGCTCGATGGACGACATGCAGCGCATCGGAGATCGGATCCGCCGTGCCCGGAAGGGCTACGGGCTGACCCAGCGCGACCTGGCCGAGCTGATCGGCGCCTCGGAGCGCACCGTGCGCGAGGTCGAACGCGGAACCGGCGGACAGGCGCTCAGGATCGTCGTCGCCGCCGCCCATGCCGTCGGCCTGACCGTGGTGGCCTCGTGACACGCACAGCTGCGTCCCTCGCCGATCTCCGACAGGTCGGGGCCGCTGACGTCTACAAGGGCGGCACCCTGGCAGCTCGCCTGGAACGCGCGGACGATGGAGCAGTTTCCTTCGTCTACCGCCCGGAGTACGCGGGGCCGCCGGTCGCCACGACCCTCCCGCTGGGGGAGGCACCGGTCCGTACCCCGGGTGGGGGCCTGCCGGCCTTCTTCGCCGGACTGCTGCCCGAGGGGCACCGGCTCACGGTCCTCCGGCGGGCGGCCCGCACCAGCCCGGACGACGAACTGACCCTGCTGCTGGCCGTCGGCGCGGATACGCCGGGAGATGTGCGGGTGGTCCCAGCCGGCGAGCCGCCCCGGACCCTGCCGTCCGCAGCGTCCGGGCCGATCGGCGAGCTCGACGTCGCCGCTCTGGCCGACGCCGTCGACCTCCATGCCCTGCCCGGCGTGCAGCGCAAGGCGAGCGCAGTGATGCTCACGCGACCGCTCCGGCTGGGTCAGCGGGACGCGATCCTCAAACTGGATCCGCCCGAGTACCCCGGTCTGGTCCGCAACGAAGCCGCCCACCTGCTCGCTGCACGGTCGATGAAGCTGCCGACCGCCCACGCGGAGATCGTCCGGGATCGACGCGGGGCGGACGGGCTCCTGGTGGAGCGCTTCGATCGGGCCACGGTGGACGGCCGTCCCGTACGCCGGGCCATGGAGGACGCGGCCCAATTGCTCGGCATCCTCCCGGCAGCGAAGTACCGGGTGTCCGCGGAGGAGATCGCGGTATCCGTGGTCGAGGTCTGCCGGGCGAGACCGGTGGCGGCCCGCAACGTGTTCCTGCAGTTCCTCTTCGCCTGGCTCACCGGCAACGGAGATCTCCATGCCAAGAACATCTCGGTGCTCCGCGACGGCGAGGGCGTCTGGCGGGTGGCGCCCGTCTACGACGTCCTGTCGACCGCACCGTACCCGGACCTGGATCTCGATTTGGCGGTGCCGCTGTCAGGCCGGACGAGCAGGCTGCGCTGGCGGCACTGGACCGAATTCGCCGACGCGATCGGCCTCCCGCAGACAGCGGTGCCGGCTGCGGCACGCACGGCCACGGTGGCCGCCGGCCGCATCGATTTGGCGGAACTCGGCTACACGGGGTCGCCGCTGAACCGGGCGGAGCGCGAGCTGCGGCACCGGCGCGCCGAGCTCCCGGACCACATCGCCGCGTAGCTGACCCCGGCGTCCCCGTCTCCGGGCCAGCTCCGATGTTTCGTGAGTAGGATCGGCCCATGGTGACCGAGTCCACTCCGCAGCAGTCCGAAACCACTCCGATCCTCCCCGGCCCGCTCGTCGACACCGACTGGCTCGCCGCCCACCTGGGCAGCGTCGTGGTGCTCGATGCGTCCATCGCCCCGCACCTGCCCGACGGCGAATCCATCCCCGGAGCGCGCCCCTTCGACATCGACGGACGCTTCTCCGCGCCCGGCGACCTCCCGCACACCATGCCCGGGGCCGAGCAGTTCGCCGACGCGCTGCGCTCGCTGGGCGTCGACGACGGCGACGCCCTGGTGGTGTACGACGCCGCCGGCCTCTACTCCGCGCCGCGCGCCTGGTGGATGCTGCGCGCGGCGGGCCTCGCCGTGGCCGTGCTCGACGGCGGCCTCCCCGCCTGGAAGGCGGCCGGGCACCCCGTCCAGGACTCCGCGCCGGCCTACGACGGGCCGGCCGGCAACGCGAGTGTGGTGCTCGACCCGGACGCTTTCGTCGATGCCGACACCGTGGCGACGCTCCTCGCCGACCCGGGAACCGCGGTGATGGACGCCCGCAGCCGCGACCGGTTCGTCGGCGAGGCACCCGAGCCGCGCCCCGGTCTGCGCGCCGGCCACATGCCCGGCTCGCGCAATCTGCCGTTCACCGAGCTCCAGCGCGAGGGCAAGTTCCTGCCGGTCGAGGAGCTGCGCCGGGTGTTCGACGCCGAGGTGGGCGACCGCCGGCTCGTCACCAGCTGCGGCTCCGGCGTGACCGCGAGCGTGGTGGCGCTGGCCGCGACGCTCGCCAGCCACCGTGAGGTGGCGGTCTACGACGGCTCCTGGGCCGACTGGGGCCGCCCCGGCGGCGCCGATGACGAGCGGCCGGTGGAGACCGGTGCCTGAGCCGACGCTCCCGCCCTCCCGGGCCCAGGGGCCATCCAGCAGGGCACAGGGACGCCTCGCCGCGGGCACGCTCCTGCCCGCCGTCCTGGCGCTGGTCGGCGCGGTGGCGGCGATCGCCGCGGCCGCGATCGGCTCCGGCGCCGCCGGCGGCACCCCGATCGCCGAGGCCGCCGGCGGCTGGCTGGGCGCCGAGGCGACGCCCCTGGCCCCGGCCAGCGGCGCGTTCTCGATCTGGAGCGCGGTCTACGCCGGGCTCCTCGGCTACGCGGTCCTGCAGCTGCTGCCGTCACGTCGCCGCGACCCGCGCCACCGGTCGCTGCGGGTCCTCGCCGTCGGCTCGATGATCCTCAACGCCGTCTGGATCTGGGTGGTCCAGGCCGGCTGGCTGGGGCTCAGTCTGGTGGTGATCCTGGCGCTGCTCGCGGTCCTCGGCGCCGTGTTCGTCCGCACGGCCCGCACCCGGCCGGCGTCCCGGTGGGACGCGCTCCTCGTCGACAGCACGTTCGGCCTCTACCTCGGCTGGGTGACAGTGGCGGCCGTCGCCAACGCGGCCGCCTGGCTCGGCTCGCTTGGCCTGTTCCCGCAGGGCGGGGGAACCGAGGGAGCCGCCGCCGGGGAAGCCGCCTGGGCCGGACCGGTGGCCATCGCCGCCGGCGCCGCGTTGGCGGGCGTCGCGGTGCTCGGCGTGCTGCTGGCCGCGGCCGGCCGGGGGCGGCTGGCCCCCGCGGCCGCGATGGTATGGGGTCTGGCATGGCTGGCCGTCGGGCGCTTCGCCGGGCCGGACGCGCTGCCGGGCACCGCCGTCGTCGCCCTCCTCGCCGCGGCGGTCATCGCCGCCGCGACCGTCTGGGCCCGGCTCCGGGCCGCGAAGGAGGAGTCGTGAGGATCGCCGTCGCGGGTGCGTCCGGCTACATCGGCGGCCGGCTGGTGCCGCGCCTGCTGGACGCCGGACACAGCGTCGCCGTCCTGACCCGCGACGCCGGGCGGCTGCGGGGCTTCCCCTGGGCGGAGCACGTCCGGATCGTCGAGGGCGCACTGGAGGACCCGGAAGCAGCGGCAGAGCTGTGCTCCGGCGCCGAGACGCTCTACTACCTGGTCCACTCCATGGCGAGCACCCGGGACTTCGGGCGCCTGGAGCGCGAGTGCGCCCTGACGGCAGCCGTCGCCGCCCGCGACGCCGGCGTGCAGCGGATCGTCTACCTGTCCGGACTCCACCCGGAGGGAGAGCTGAGCCGGCACCTGGAGTCCCGGCTCGAGGTCGGCCGGATCCTGCAGAGCTCCGGAGTGCCGCTCTTCGAGCTGCAGGCCGGGCTGGTCATCGGATCCGGCTCGGCGAGCTTCGAGATGGTCCGCCACCTGACGGACGTCCTGCCCGTCATGCCGGCGCCGCGCTGGGTGCTCAACCGGATCCAGCCCATCGCGGTGCGCGACGCCCTGCACTACCTGCTGGCCGTCGGCGAGGCCGATCCGGGGCGGGCGGGGACCTACGACATCGGCGGGCCGGACGTCCTCACCTACAAGGACATGATGCGGCTCTACGCGGACGCGGCCGGGATCCGGCGGCCCCGGGTCCTCACCCTGCCCGTCCTCACGCCGTGGCTGGCCGCCCAGTGGGTCAACCTGGTCACGCCGATCCCGCGGACGCTGGCCGTGCCGCTGGTGGAGTCCCTGCAGCACGACTGCGTGGCGCGGGACCGGCGGATCGACGAGGTGGTCCCACCCCCGGCAGAGGGGCTGACGAGCTACCGCCGTGCCCTGGACCTCGCCTTGGAGCGGCTGGACCTGGACTCGGTGGAGACCAGCTGGGCCTCCGCGCATGTGCTCGGGGAGCCGGCCGAGCCGCTGCCGTCAGACCCGGACTGGGCCGGGCGCACCGTGTTCACGGACCTGAAGGAGGTGCGCACGTCGGCGTCGCCGGCCGCCCTCTGGCGGGTGGTGGTGGCCGTCGGCGGCGAGACCGGCTGGTACTCGCTGCCGCTGGCGTGGCGGCTGCGCGGGCTGCTGGACAAGGTGGTCGGCGGGGTCGGCCTGAACCGTGGGCGCCGCAGCCGCGCGGACCTGAGGGTGGGCGACGTCGTCGACTTCTGGCGCGTGGAGGCCCTCGATCCGGAGCGGCTGCTGCGGCTCCGTGCGGACATGCGCGTCCCCGGGAAGGCCTGGCTGGAGTTCCGGATCGAGCCCGACGGCCACGGCTGCATCTGCCGCCAGCGGGCCGTCTACTTCCCGCGGGGCCTCTCCGGCCGGCTCTACTGGTGGGCGCTGGTGCCGTTCCATGGCACCATCTTCTCGGGGATGGCCCGGCGGATCACCGCGCGGGCCGAGGCCGACGCGGAGGGGACGGGCGCATGACGGAAGTGGTGGTCCTGCTGGAGGAGGACGGGACGCCCGCCGGGACGTACCCCAAGGCGCTGGTGCACGGGCTGGACACCCCGCTGCACCAGGCGTTCTCCTGCCATGTCTTCGATGCGGACGGCCGCGTCCTGCTGACCCGCCGCTCGCTGGACAAGGTCGCCTGGCCCGGCGTCTGGACCAATGCGTTCTGCGGGCACCCCGGGCCCGGGGAGCCGTTCGAGGACGCGCTGACGCGCCGTGCAGAGCACGAGCTCGGCCTGGAGCTCGGGGCGATCGAGCCCGCGCTGCCCGACTTCCGCTACTGGGCCCGCGACGCCAGCGGGATCGTGGAGAACGAGGTCTGCCCGGTGTTCACCGCCGTCGCGGCCCGCGACCCGGAACCGCGCCCGGACGAGGTGGTCGAGTGGGCCTGGGTGGACCCGTCCGAGGCGCGCCGCGCCGTGCTCGCCACCCCCTTCGCCTTCAGCCCGTGGCTCGTCCTGCAGGTCCAGCAGGGCATCTGGGGCGCCCCGGACACGCAGGACGACGGCGGCAGGACGCCGTCGTGAGGGGGACGCCGTCGTGAGCGGGCTGTTCCTTACCCCGGCGCAGCGCCGAGCCGTCTCCCCGGACGCGGAGCACCCGGTGCCCCCGCGCCCGGCCCGCGTCGGCGTGGTCGGGTCCGGGTTCCGCGCGCGGACCCTCCTGCGCGTCATGGACGCACTGCCGGCGTGGTTCCAGGTGGTCGGCGTGGCGGCCCGCGCCGAGGAGGCCCGCGGCCTGTTGCGCGATCACGGGTTCGCCGCCGTGGAGACGGTGGGCCAGCTGGTGGGACTGCGCCCGGACTTCGTGGTGGACACGCTCCCGGCCGGTCCGTCCCAGGAGGTGCTGCACCGGCTGGCCGACGCCGGTGTCCCCGCGCTCACCGAGACGCCCGCCGCCGCGACCGTCCGCGAGCTGGCGGCGCTCGCGGACCGGGTCCAGTCCGGTGCCTGCGTGCACGTCGCGGAGCAGTACCACCTGGAGCCGCTCGTGGCCGCGCAGCTCGCGGTCGCAGCCTCCGGCCGCCTGGGTGCCGTCACCGACGCCCACGTCAGCATCGCACACGACTACCACGGGATCTCCGTGCTCCGCCGGGCGTTAGATGCGGGGTTCGAGCCGCCGGTGATCACCGCCCGCCGGGATCGCCGCCGGGTCCTGCCCAGCCCGAGCCGGTACGCCGATCCCACCGACCTGGCCCCGGTGGACACCGTGCACGCGCTGGCCTGGCTCGACTTCCCCGCCGGCCGGGACGGCACCGCCCGGCTCGGCGTGTACGAGTTCGACGACGTCCAGTACCGCTCCTGGGTGCGCTCGCCGAGCCTGTTGGTCCGTGGCGAGCGAGGCGAGATCCGTGACGGGACCGTGCGCTCCGTCGACGTCTCCGGTCAGCCCGCGCTCGGCCGGCTCGAGCGCGTCGCGGCAGGCGGGGCGGGCAACCACGAGGGCCTGTTCCTGCGCGGCTACCGGCTGGACGGCGAATGGCAGTACCTGAACCGCTTCCGGCCGGCCCGGCTGGCGGACGAGGAGCTCTCCATCGCGGAGCAACTGGCCGGCATGGCCGAGCATGTCCTGGCCGAGGGCCCGGCGCCGTACGAGGTGGCGGAGGCCGCCCAGGACCAGTACCTGCAGTTGCTGGTCCGCGAGGCAGCGGACGCGGGCCAGCCCGTGGAGGCCGAACGGATGCCGTGGGCCGGCGGGCGCGGCTGCCGTGGAGCCGGCGGCCGGGGTGGACTCCGATGATGGAACCGGCCGAGCTGCTCGCCGGGCCACGCGGGCGACGGTTCGTGATGGAGGCGATCCTGCGCGCCGGAACTCCGGCCGAGCCCGAGGCACCGGACGGACCAGAGGCAGAGCCGGGAACGATCGGGTGGCAGTCCGGACCGCTCGAGCCGTTCGCCGGCCGCTGGGCGACCGCGGAGCCCGCAGCCCTGCGCGGCCTGTCCGAGGCGGATGTGATGGGCAGCCTCGTGGACTCGGTGTCCTCGGCCATGTACTGGGAGCCGCCGCACCCGGAGGACGTGTTCCTCGCCGAGCCGGGCAGGGCCGATGAGCTGCGCCCGGCCGCCGAGGCGCTGCTGGAGCATCCGGTATTCGCTGCCCTGGACCGGCCGTTGCTCGCCTGGTCCGGACGGTTGAACTACCCTGCCGCGCACATCGACTGGATCGATCCGTCCTCTCCCGACCGCCGCTTCCCTCCGCACCTGTCCCGCACCGACGCGCAGGGCCGGGACAAGCTCGAGCGCTGGCGGCGCCACGTGGACGCGGGCGTGCGCCGCGCCCGCAGTGACCGGCCCCGGGACGTGCGTGCGAACTTCGGCGGCGAATGGTGGGCGACGCCGGCGAGGGTGGACCTGCTGACGACGACTCCGCTGCCCGGTGCCGACGCGCTCGCGCCGGGCGTCGAGATCGGCACTCCCTTGCTGCTGCAGGGTATCGAGGACTCCTTCGGGCTGACGGCGGGCACAGTCCGGGTTCTTCATCTGGCGCCCGAGGCGGACCCGCGGGTCTACGAGGTCGACTCGCCGGACGCGTGGGCGCGCCTGGTCGCGGCGTTCCCGCTCGACGTCACGCCGGCCCGCCGCCACATGTACTACCAGGTCACCGGTCTCGATGTCGGGTGGTTCATGCCCGACTGGCAGCAGGTGGCCGATCAGTACGACGCCGTCCATGTCACGGTGGGCGGGTACCTCGCCACGGCGACGCGCCCGATCCCGCTCGCCGGCCACGGGCTGCCCGGCGGCCACACCATGCTGGCGGGCTGGGACCCGGACCAGACGTACTGGTTCGACGCACCCCTGCAGCAGGTCGACCAGTTCGAGGTCGAGCTCTTCGAGCGCGACCCCGAGGACGATCCAGCGCTCGACGACGTCTGGCGGCGGACGGCGACCTGACGCCGTCGTTCCCTCGCTACTTCCGCCAGAAGAGGTGGTGGACGATCCCGCTGGGACTCGGGACCACTTCCAGGTGGAATCGGTCGGTGAGATCCTCCGGGCTACGCCAGAGCCGCTCGCCGCGCTCCAGCTCGACGGGCGCGACGGCGACGTGCATCGTGTCCACGAGGTCCGCGTCGAGGAACTCCAGGACGGTCTCGACGCCGCCGCCGATGCGCACGTCCCTCCCGTCCGCCGCCTGGAACGCCTCCTCCAGCACTTCCTGCGGCGAGCCTTCCCGGAAGTGGAAGGTGGTGTCGGAGAGGGAGAAGGACGGCCGCGGGTAGTGCGTCAGGACGAAGACCGGTGTGCGGAACGGTGGATCGTCGCCCCACCAGCCCTGCCAGTCCTCGTTCTCCCACGGGCCGCGCTGCGGGCCGAACTTGTTGCGGCCCATGATCTCGGCGCCGATGTTGTTGTGGAAGTCGCGGGTGAAGTAGTCGTCAAGGCCGCAGGTCCCGCCGGGGTCGGTCCGGTTCGGCCAGTGCGCGGTGGCGCCGGCCCAGGAAGCGAGCTGCGCCGGGTCCGCGTGGCCGAAGGGGCGCTCGAGGCTCTGACCCTCGCCGGAGCCGAAGCCGTCGCGGGAGAGCATGAAGTTCTGGACGCGCACCAGTTGAGGCATCGCCGGTCCTTCCCATCCGAGTCGGTACGGCGGAATCTACCGCTCGAGGGGCCGGCGGTAAATGGCGTTTAGAGCCACGGATCGCGCCGCGTTGGCCAATGGTGCGGAGCAAAAGATCGCCCGCGACGCCTTTCGCATCGCGGCCACATTGATCGTGCCGGGCTATCTGCTGACCGGTTAGGAAGCTATCGCTCCCTGAAGTATGCGTAGAGGTCGCTTTCGCGGACGGTGGCGGCCCGGGTACCGGTGCCGAGGAGAACACCGGCGACCAAGGCAGTGACCGTCTTGGTCCCTGCGAGGAGAGGCAGCGCCGTCGAGGGGCCGGGCACTCCGTCGACTGCAAGATAGATGACGATGGGGGCAGCGATGATCGCTCCGGTGACCACCTTGGTGGCCGCTTCGATCAGGTGCTGCTGGATTAGATCCGCGCGGCGGGCACCCAAGTGCAGGGCGGAGGCGAGCTCCAACCGCCGCGTCTGGATCATGCCCGTGCCCAGGAGGGCCCCGACGACGAGAGCGAGAAGCGACGGCCCGGCACCGGCTGCGTAGCTGGTCGTCTGGGGTCCGGGCGCGGTGTCTCCGAGTCGGCCGTTCAGCTGGCTGATCTGGCTCTGTCCTGCGTCGGGTCCGAGGAGCGCAGTCCGGGCCAGGGCCAGCACGGGGGAGTCGGGGCGTGCCGCAGCGGTCGTTGCGCGCAGCCAGCAGGCGTCGAACGTTCCGCTGGACGGAACGGTGCTGATGGCTGCATAGCCGAGGGCGGGTAGTGAGGAGCCGTCTGGGAAGTCGTAGACCTGGTCGACGGAGGTCGTCTGGATGGTGCCGTCCGAGTTGACCACGTCGAGGTGGTCCCCACGGTGGAGCCCGAGCGTCAGGGCCGCGTCGGCAGAGAGGGCGAGCCCGCTCGGCCGACGTGCCGCTTCAGTGTCTGGTGTGTCCGGGGAGCCGAATATGTCGATGAAGCCGGGCCCGGCTTCGAATGCTGGAAGCGGGGTCGAGGGCAGAAATCGCGCACGGAGCCCGTCGGGTCGGTCGCGAAGAGCTCCCGAAGCGACGACGTCGGGGTGGGTCGCCAGTGCCCGGCATGCCGTTCCGCTGACCGATCCCTCGGCTTCAAGGACGTAGGTGGACCCACCGTCGTGGACGAACTCGTCGGCAGCCCTGAGTTGCGCTGCCGACTGGTGGGCGGCATAGCCTGCCAGGACTGCGATGAGGGCCGCGGCGAGGAGGGACCATGCAGCGAGCCGGCTTGTGCCGCCGGCCAGGTTGCGGGTCGCTTCGCCAAGGATCGAGCTGAATCTCATTCCCGACCGCTGTGGGCCCGTCTGCTCACGAGGCGCCATCGGGGTCCCCGAGGACGAGACGCCGTGTGGCCCGGTCGGCGACTCGTGGATCATGGGTCGCGATGAGGACCGTGCGGTCCTCGCCCGCGAGTTCCTGCAGGACATCGATGACCATACCGGCATTGACCGGATCGAGTTGCGAGGTGGGTTCGTCGACGAGGATCAACGCGGGCTCAGCCGCCAGGGCGCGGGCGAGCATGAGGCGTTGCGCCTGCCCGCCAGAGAGCGTGCGGAACGGAGCCGCCGAAGACTCCGAGAGGTTGAACCTCTCGAGCAGCCCTTGCACCTGCGGTTCTGCCTCGGTACGGCTCATGCCCCGTGCCAGGAATGGCAGGGCGACGTGGTCGGCAGTGCTTCGATGTGCGCTCCCGTAGGGGTTCTGGAAGACCCACTGGGTACGGCCCTCTCCTCGCTCGATGGTCCCCTCGGTGGGGGTTCCCCCGGCGACGAGGGAGAGGAGGGTGCTCTTTCCGCTACCGGAAGGGCCGGTGACCGCGACCAGATCGCCGGCACCGAACGTGCTTTCGATGCCACGGAACAGCCAGGTGCCTTCTCCGAAGCGATGTCCGACAGCCCGGAGCGAGACGTGGGCCGCCGGTCGATTGTCCATGATCAGCCCCGGCATGGTGTCCCTGGGTCCGGATCGGTCCGCACAGCTTCAGGGGCTCGCTCGGGGAAGGACACGTAGGTGCGGCCGAGCTCGGAGCTGAGGACATCGACGGCGTGTACACCCCCGTCGAGATCGACCACACAGGCGGACTCGCCGTGGCCGAGAAGGGACGAGGGCGGGAGCGGCGCGGCCTGAACAGGTTCCGACAACCGCCAGGTCACGGTCAGGGGAACGCCGGCTTCCGGATCCAGTGCCGCCTCGACGACGGGAATGTCGCGCAGCTCAGCGATCTGCTCGGCGTTCAGTTCCAAGGTTCCGTCCGAACGTGCGGGGAGCCGGAGGTCCCCCAGGACGGCGACGCGTTCACCGGGGACGCCGTCCTCGGGGACCGAGGCGAGGTTCAGATTCTCGAGCGTATCGGGTGATGCGGCGAGTGGTTCGCCGGCCGTGACGCGCTGCCCTGTCTGGGCTGGGCACTCCGTTACGGGCGTGTCCGGCGCGGGGATCCAGATGGCGGCCCCCGGGTCGAGTGTTCCGGTGGTTGGCGCGTTTGCCTTGCCCTGCACCTGGGAGAGCGCGCCCGCAGATTCCGCGGTGAAGAGGGATCCCTCCGGTGGTTCGGTGCCCAGCCGGCGCAGTTCTGCGTGCAGTGCCTCGACGTCTGCGCCCGTTGTCCCGGGTGAGATGCTGCGGTAGGGCGGAATGCTTGTGGCTAGGGCGAGCAATGGAGATCCATCGATAGCCACTGGCGCGCTCCCGGAGGACCACGTCCCACCGGGAGCACAGTCGATCCGTGTGATCGTTCCGTCGATCGGCGAACGAAGAGTCTGGCCCGGCCTCGTGGTGATCTCCACGGGTAGCTCGCGTGCGTCGTCGAATGGCTCTGCCACGACGTCGATGGTGGGATCGATGCTCTGCTTGAACTCGTCCGGCAGGGGCGCCGGGGCGAAGGCGAACCCCAGAAGGGCGCCGAGCACCAGGGACACAACGATGCCGAGGGCCCAGGTCGGTCGGGATGCCGACGAGGGCAGTACCTCGCGGAATCGATGTGAGCGCTGCGGGTCCGTCATCAGCCCGTGGCCGCGCTGTCGGACCCCAGGGGGTCCTCGCTACAGGCGCGCTGGGCGGGATCGTCGTAGTCCCACTCCCAATTGGCCATGTCCTCTGCAGTCATGGATTCCTCCACGACCCCGCTCGCTTGCAGACACCTCAGATATGCCTCATCCCAGGGAACGTTCTCCGGGTTGGCGAGTGGATCAAGGTAGAGGGCCTCGACATAGTTCAGAGTCTTCAAACTGCACGACTCCGCAATGGACTCGCCCTCCTGCTGGTTCGGGTGGCTGAAGGAGAACCCACCTTCCTGGTGAGTTTTCACGTCGAGGCCCGACGCGGCGGCGCACTCCCTGAAGCGCTGCTGCGCCTCGGCGTACTCGGCGGGAGTGACCTCCCCGTCAGACAGGACTTCGCGCTGAAAATCAGAGGAGACGGAGTCCAGTGCCTGCTCGAACTCCTGAGCCCAAGGGCCCTCCAATTCCGAAGCAGCGGGGGGCGTGCACCCGACGAGGACCGGAGTGCAAGCCATGAGCGCAAGGAGAGTCGAGCGAGTAGCGATCACTGCGCATCGGTTTGCATCTGCCATTAATGGCCAGTTCTCACGCGCTGGTCGGAGCCCGCCTTGGTGCCGTCGGGAAAGGACGACATGCCCAGGGAGTCTCCTGTCCTTGTGCCCGCCCGGAAATATCTGGAGAGAAACGCCGCGAGGATCAGCGATAGGGGTGCGAGTATTCCCAGCTGAAGCGCCAGCACAGGCTCGTTGGATAACCAGAATGCCGCCGAGGGGGCACCGACATTGAGGACGGCGGCAATCGCGAGAAGCGCTGATCTGAATAGGATCGCCCACAGGAGCAGAGATAGCCCGAAGAACGCGCTGTAGACAACGAAGCCGCCCGCCTCGAAGACTCCACACAGTGCGGCGATCAGCAGGCTCCCGAAGGCGCCGATTCGAGCCTTTTTAGAGCCGTTGATGTAGAGAAGCAGCAGTGCGGAGACGGCCACGGAAACGCCCATGAGTAGGGGCCACCAGCCGGTAAGTGAGAAGACGGTCGGGCGTATCGATTGAAACTCGATCAGCCAGATTGCGTAGGCGAGTAGAGCACCGATCGCGTGAATGAAGCCTACACGCGAAATTGTGTTCTGTTGGCTCATGGCTGACCCCGAGAGGACTGTCGCTCCCATAATGACACCCTAGCTTATGTGGTTTAGATCGCTACCCCACACGGGTCATGAATTGTGGATACGACTAGCGGTTGCGTTTGAGCTCCGGCGCCGGAGGAGTACCCCTCCCAGGAGAGCCCCGAGGAGGACTGTCGGGAGAGGGGTCCGAGCCCCGTATCCGAGCAGATTGCCCGTGTCGAGGAGAACATTGCCGGCGACCGGCGAAACTTCGGTCGAGAGGCCGACAGTCATGAGGAGGAGCAAGGCCGCTGCGCAGGCAGCCGCTGCGGAGATGGCATGTCCGGCCAGGTAGACGAGCGCTGCGACCAGACCCAATAGCAACATCGACGCCGCGACCCGCATCCAGATCAGAGGGGAGTCGGAGATCCAGAGGAACATCTGGTTCCCCAGCCAGAAAGCGATGACTCCCGAGACTAGGCCCACGGGAATCGCTGTGATCGACTTCGGGGAAGAGCTCACGCCGTTCGCTGTCATTGAACTCACCACGACTCCCTGCTCTTCGACGTAGGCCGGTAGTGGCCCTGAGGCCCCTCGCTTGCTTTGGAGGCTACGCCCTTGACGCCCGGGCGACTAGCAGTGCCGTGCGAGCGTCCAAAAGAGTGCTTGCAGGACTTGGCTGTCAGCAGTTCAGAACCTGTATGCACAGGCGGTCGCCCCCGAATGAAAACTTGGGCGGAAGGTACTCAAGTCCGGGAATAGGAACCGCGCAGGAGCCGTTCGAATAATCGACTGCGCATGCACCGCGCAGGTCGCCCGAAACGAGAATCGTCGAAGATGACGGAGGTGGAAATCATGGCACTGCCCGTACTGCGATCCAACAGCACGCCGGAGCGCTGGGATCCGTTCCGTGAGATCGAGGACCTCTACACCCAGATGGGTCACTGGATGGACTCGACCTTCGGCCGTTCGGACCAGTCGACGGCCGGCTGGGCCCCGCTGGCGGACGTCAGCGAGACCGACGACGCCTACCTGGTCGAGGTCGAGCTCCCCGGAGTGAAGCGCGAGGACGTCTCGATCGAGCTGTCCGGCCAGGATCTGGTGGTCGCCGGGGAGTTGAAGGAGCAGGAGCGTGAGGGGACGCTCCGGCACCGCACGCGCCGCACCGGCCGCTTCAGCTACCGGGTCCGTCTGGCCGAGGCCGTCGACGCCGACGCAGTGAGCGCCACGCTGAACGACGGCGTGCTGCGGATCCGCGTGCCGAAGAGCGAGGCGGTCAAGCCGCGCCGCATCGCGATCACGGAGGGATAGGGCAATTTCCCTGGAGGCCCCGGCTCGCGATTCCGCGGGCCGAGGCCTCCCGTGCTGTCGTGTGACGCCGGACGGGCGGCCTCGCGCTCGGAACCCGCCTAGGCCCGACCTGATGGCGGCCGCAGCTGTTTCAGTAGCCATTGAGCTGACTCCAGAGTCGGCCATGGCAGCCGGAATGACTCGGTCGATTCAAGAAGGATCATCGCGTGGCGAATAATCTCACCTGCTGCGCTGCCTGCGGGGAGATGAGGCTCGCCACGATGATCGCGTGGAATCAGCCCGACCAGGTTCATTGAGGAGTCAACAAGCCGATCGACTTCGTCTTTCCACGGTCCGTCCGCAAGTTCGACCACGTGAATGTCGAAGTGCTTGAGGCGGTCAGCTAGCTCACCCCTCCATCGGCGCAGGAGTCGGTGACGCAATCCAGGGTCGAACTCCCTGACTCGCAGGAAACTCGTCGATCGTCCGCCGAACTCCTCGCTCAGGCGAGCCGCCGCCGTCAGTGCAGATGTGTATTCGTCGCGATGAAACTGAATGACGTCGCACACGGGTGTGGCAGGAGCGTCCGGCCAATCACTTTCCCAACGCAGTTTCTCCCAGCACACGGATTCATCGGTGACGATGAGAGTTGCCAGCAAGGACCCTTCGGCTGCCTCACCACAAGGGCATAACAACAGGGGGACGTCGCGGCGCCGGACGAAGTCCTCTGGGTACTGTGCCTGTCCCAGCAGAACCTCTAACGCCTCGGCCGGCGTAAGGGTGTCGAACGGGGTTACTCGCGTCGGTATCACCTCGTCAGCGCCAGCGAGGTCGATGAGCCTAACACCGTCGACGGAGATCTCGATTCGTTGCGTGACGTACGTAGAGGCCCAGCCGTCCTCCAGGCCGAGAGGAAGTGGGGCATCGTTCCAAGGGACAAGGCTGACGTCGATCCGAGCCATGGTTGCCCCTGCCTTCCCGAGCCAGTTCATCCCTGGCATAGATTCCACCCTGGAGGTCGGAGATTTCTATTGTGCGGCGTGGTCAAGCCGGATCGTCCGCACCCCTGCCGCGGCGCGCCGTCACGCGAGCGTCAGGATGTCGGGGAGAACACGTGTGATGTGCTAAGGATGCGTGGGACAATGGGAAGGATGACTTCTCAAACCCCCTCCACGGCCGGACCCAACCGCGCCCGTCCGCAGGTCCGCCCCACCCCCGAGGGGTGGAAGCAGCCGATGGGCCCCGATGGGCGCCCGCAGCTGCAGTTCGCCCAGAAGCCGCGCGTCTCCCAGCCGCCCGTGCACCTGGCGGACCTGACGCTGGCCGAGCGGCAGGAGAAGCTCAAGGGGATGGGCCTGCAGGGCTTCCGCGCCAAGCAGCTCTCCGTGCACTACTTCCAGCACTTCACCACGGATCCGGCGAAGATGACGGATTTGCCGGCCGCGCAGCGCGAGGAGCTGGCGGAGGCCATGTTCCCGACCCTCCTGACTGAGGTGAAGCGCCTGGTCACGGACAACGGCGACACCATCAAGTTCCTCTGGCGCCTGTTCGACGGCTCGCTGGTCGAGTCCGTGCTCATGCGCTATCCGGGCCGCGTGACGCTGTGCGTGTCCAGTCAGTGCGGCTGCGGCATGAACTGCCCGTTCTGCGCCACGGGCCAGAACGGCCTCACCCGCAACATGTCCGCCGCGGAGATCCTGGACCAGATCGTCCAGGCCAACCGCGTCATCGCGGAGGGCGGGCTCAAGGGCAGCGGCCGCGAGGGCGTGCACGACGCCGAGCGCGTCACCAACATCGTCTTCATGGGCATGGGCGAGCCCCTGGCGAACTACAAGCGCGTCATGAACGCCGTGCACCGCATGATCGACGAGGCGCCAGAGGGCCTGGGCATGAGTGCCCGCGGCATCACCGTCTCCACGGTCGGCCTGGTGCCGGCGATCAACAAGCTCGCCGAGGAGGACATCCCGATCACGTTCGCGCTGTCCCTGCACGCGCCGGACGACGAGCTGCGCGATGATCTGATCCCGGTCAACTCCCGCTGGAAGGCGGATGAGGCGATCGACGCCGCCTACAACTACTACCGGAAGACCGGGCGCCGCGTCTCCATCGAGTACGCGCTGATCAAGGACATGAACGACCACCCTTGGCGCGCCGGCCTGCTGGCGAAGAAGCTCAACGCGCGCGGCCGCGGCTGGGTGCACGTGAACCCCATCCCGCTTAACCCGACGCCCGGGTCTATCTGGACGTCGTCGGAGCCGGAGGTCATGCAGGAGTTCCTGGACATCCTGAACGACGCCGGGGTGCCCACCACCCTGCGCGATACCCGCGGCAAGGAGATCGACGGAGCCTGCGGCCAGCTCGCCGCCGCCGAGTAGTAGACGCCGCGCGGCAGCCGTTGTGGGAGTTGCCGGGCGCACTCGGCGGCTATTCGTCGATAGCGCGGTGCCGTCCTCGCCACTTCGCCCAGAGGCCCGCCCGGTTCCCGAGCTCCTCCGACAGTCGGGCCAGCCGGGTCTGCTCGGCGCGGTGCTCGTCCTGCAACTGTCGAAGTAGCTCGCGGAGGGCGGTGGTGTACTCGTTGCGGTCGAACGTATACGGGCCCAACGCTTCGATGATGTCGTCTGGAGCCAAGGTCCACCCTTGGATCCTGCCCCCTTCGGGGCCCGGATCATGGGCAAAGTCGTGCCACACGACACAGTCAGCGTGAAAGTCGATGGCAACACTGGACCCGCCACAGTCTTCGTCGCCACAGGCAGGGCAGAAGTAGAGCCACACTCGATCCGGAATGAATTCCCCCGGCAATTCCCCCAGTAGCTGACGAGTCTGGTCCTCGCCTCAGGTCAGGGCATGCTGAACGCTCAACAGGGTTACGTCGGCGCCAGTCGCATCATCGGGACCGTAGATTTGCCCGCGAAGTCTGACGCCGTCGATCACGAAGTCGTAGGAGCCGCTGTCGTCGAGTTGCAGCGCGAAGCGGTTCACTTGCTTCGACGGCCGGTCATCCATGGCATTCCTTCGATGGTGCCGTCCGTGCCGTACATCCGTCCGATCCTGGCCAGCGGAGTGGTGGGCGGCGCCAATCGATTTCGAGGGAGGACGGATTCTCGAGGAGCTCGGGAATGGGGTTGGCTGAGTAGCTCGACTCGGCACCGGCGCCGGCGACGCCCCCTGCGTTTGGCCTACCACATGGTCCGCCTTAGGTCGTGGTTTATCACGACGTCTCAGTGGGGCAACAACGATGAGATCAGCACGTGGACCGCGGTACCGCCGAGCACGCTCAACGTCGCGTTGCGCCTCCAGAGGTGGAGTCCGGTGGTGGCGATCAGCCCCGCTGTCACCGCGACTGTGGTGCTGGTGAGAGCGATAGGGGTCTCGCGCACTGTGTAGAGGACAAGGATCGCGATGACGCCCGGGGGCATGTAGTCGTTCAAATATGGGAGCAATGCGCTGCGGCGCATGGGGCCCAGGAAGGCGAACGGCAGTGCCCGCAGGGCCCAGGTGATGCCGGAACTGATCAGGATCGCGGCGAGAATGTAGGGGGTTTCAGGCATCTGGCTGGGCTTTCCGGATGAAGTAGTAGTGGGCCAGCAGGAGGGCAACGTACAGGAGCATCCCGCCGACGAGCATCGCATCGCCCAGGAGGGAGCCGGCGGCGACCGCACATCCGAGAGCGACGAGTGGGAAACCGACGGTCCGGCGGGCGCGGCACATGTCGATGCACAGCACGAGGAAGAATGCCGTGAGCGCGAAGTCCAGGCCCACAACGCTGCTGGGGATCAACGTCCCGCCCAGGGCTCCGGCCGTTACGCTCCCAGCCCAGGCCACCTGGAAGCTGGCCTGAACGGCCAGAATGCGGCGACGAGACCAGCTCTGCGCCCCGGGAGACGCGGTCAGCGCCCACGCCGAATCCGTCAGCGTGAACGTGCTGTAGAGCTTCGCGCCGACCCCATGGACTCTGTGCATGGGAAACGTCAGAGCGTAGAACACGTGCCGGAAGTTCACGAGGACCGCGGTGAGCGCGACGGTCGTCAGCGGCGCTACCGCCAGGACCAGGCCGAGCAGGATGAATTCCAGCGAGCCCGCGAAGATGACTGTCGAGAACACCGGCGCCCACCACCACGCCAGCGGGGACTGTGCGACGGCGACGCCGAACGCCACGCCCATCGGCATGAGCCCGAGGACGGCGGGGAGGCAGAGGCGGATCGCGGAAGTGACCTCCCCGCGCGGCGCGGGTGGCCGTCCAGCTAATTTGGGTGGCGAACATTCGGGGCGCATAGGACAATGATATGAAAATATTCGCGGAATATGATTGCCAGATACTGCTGAGGCGGGACCTAATGAACAACAAACGCGCACTGGATGAGCTTGATCGAGAAATTTTATTCCAATTGAGTCAAGACGGCCGGTTGACCAACCTGGAGCTCGCCCGACGGGTGGGGCTCACGCCTGCGCCCTGCTTGCGGCGGGTCCAGCGGCTCGAAGCTGAGGGAGTGATCGCCGGTTATCGGGCGGTCATCGACCCGAAGGCCGTCGGTCGCGGCTTCAGCGTGGTCATGAACGTCGAGATCACCATGACGGACCGGCAGACGGTGGAGGACTTCGAAACGGCCGTCGCAGCGCTCGAGGAAGTGACAGAGGTACGACGCGTCTACGGAGTCCCGGACTACATCATCCGTGTCGATGTCGCCGACGGCAACGAGTACGAACGTTTCCAGACCGAGAAGATGACGAAACTCCCTGGAGTGCGCCACATTGACTCACGGCTCACGATGAAACTCATTAAGAGCGCCGTCTAGCCGCCGATTCGGCCCAGCGCGGCCGTGCCGCGTCGCCGGCGCCATGAAAAAGGCCGGGCGTGCACCTCGTCCTGAGGTGCACGCCCGGCGTTCGGCGTTTCGGTGGTCCTAGAAGCGCAGGTTCCGGAGGTAGTTGAAGCCGACCTCGGCCGTCTGCAGCGGCGTGACGTCCGGCCGATCGTTCTCCACGATGAACTCCTTCGGCCGGTGGGCCGCGAAGATCCGCGCGAAGTCGATCGTGCCCGTGCCGAGGTCCGCGAAGTCGCCCGAGGCGTCGCGGTCCTTCACGTGGTACTGCAGGACCTTCTGCGGGGACTGCAGGATGGTGTCGATCGCGAACTGCACGGGATCCGCCGCGCCGACGCCGACGCCGCCGGTGACGGCCCAGTAGAGATCGATCTCGAAGTGCACCAGGCTCGGGTCCAGGCGCTCCGTGAAGATGTCCCACGGGGTGACGCCGCCGCCGACGTCGGTCGTGAACTCGTGCGCGTGGTTGTGGTAGCCGTACTTGAGGCCTGCGGCCTGCGCGACGGCAGCCTCGGCGTTCATCTCGTCCGCCCACCGGCGCCAGTCGTCACCATTGCTCGAGACGAGATAGGGGACGTTCATGTGCGTCTGGCCGAGGGTGAGGGCGTTCGCGATCTTGCCCTCCAGCGACGCGGAGTCGCGGCTGATGCCGTCGTGGCTCGAGGAGGGGCGGATGCCCAGCGCGTCCAGCGTCGAACGCATGCTCTCGGCCGTGCGGCCGTAGAGCCCGGCCAGCTCGACCTTCTGGTAGCCGTAGTCCGCCAGGCTGGCCAGGGTCGCGTCCACACCCTCGCCGTTCATGATCGAGCGGAGCGTGTAGAGCTGGATGCTGATCAGACCCGGCGGGACGGGCTTCCCGGCGCCGCCGCCCGGAGCGGCGAAGGCCGCCGCCCCGCCGACGGTGGCGAGGC
This sequence comes from Zhihengliuella alba, assembly GCF_039538765.1. NCBI lineage: Bacteria > Bacillati > Actinomycetota > Actinomycetes > Micrococcales > Micrococcaceae > Zhihengliuella > Zhihengliuella alba. The sequence goes on from NZ_BAABCJ010000005.1 coordinate 281,069, forward strand.
CGGCCCCGAGGCCGAGGGCTGCGGCACCGCGCAGGAAGCCGCGTCGGTCGACGCCCTTCTGCTCGAGGGACTTGTTCAGGGCGGCAGAAGCATTGAAACCGAAGCACATGGTGGTTGCCTTTCTGGCAATTCTGGAGAACGCCCGGCTCGGCGAGAGCTTCGACGTCCGGATGATGTGACCACCGTTACACCATTTCCGGCTTTTGTTGTCTGTCAAGCAAAACTCGTCGGCAATCCTCGAAAGACCGTCGAGCCCGCTCAGCTGCCGGTCAGCCCGTTGACCATCTCGTCGATCCGCTCCGGGGACATCGCGTGGTGGATGGCCAGCATGCTCGCGCCCAGGACGCCCGCGTCGAGCCCAGAGCCCGACTGCACGATGCGCAGGTGCTGGGTCGCGAGGGGAATGGTGCGCGAGTAGACCATCTCGCGGATCCCGGCGATGAAGTGCTCCCCGGTGAGCGTCATGGAGCCGCCCACGACGATCACCGACGGATTGATCAGGCTGACGCATGCGGAGAGGACCTCGCCCACGTCCCGCCCGGCCTGCCGCACCGCGTGGACCGCCTCGGTGTTCCCGGCCCCCACGAGCCGGACCACGTCCTCGCCGGTCTGGGCGTCCAGGCCTTGGGCCCGCAGTTTGGTGGCGACCGCTGGGCCGGAGGCCACGGCCTCGAGGCAGTCCTGGTTCCCACAGTGGCAGGGGACCCCGTTGCCGCTGTGCACCCGGATGTGCCCGATGTCGCCGGCAACGCCGTCGGCGCCGCGCTGCAGCATGCCGCTGGAGACGATGCCGGCGCCGATGCCCGTGGCGATCTTGACGAAGAGCAGGTTGTCGACGTCCGGCCAGGCCACATTGCGCTCGCCGAGCGCCATGATGTTGACGTCGTTGTCCACCAGGACGGGGACGTGGAAGTGGTCCTGGAGGAATCCCGGGACGTCGAAGCCGTTCCACCCGGGCATGATCGGCGGGTTGATCGGTCGCCCGGTCCGGTGTTCGACGGGTCCGGGGACGCCGACCCCGATGGCCAGCAGGTCGCCGGCAGCGCGGCCCGACTCCTGCATCAGCTCGTGGCACAGCTCGACCACCGCCTCCAGGACGACGTCGGGGCCCTGGCTGACCTCGAGGGTGCGCCCCGCCTCGCGGAGCCGGTGCCCGGCCAGGTCCGTCAGGGCGACGCGGAGGTGGGACGCTCCGATGTCGACGCCGAGGACCGCCTTGCTGCCGGCCCGCAGCGCGATGCGGGACGAGGGGCGCCCGCCGGTCGAGACGGCCTCGTCGACGAAGCCGATCAGGCCCAGCTCCATGAGGGCCTCGATGCGGAGGGTCACGGTGGAGCGGGCCAGCCCCATCTGCTCGGCGAGCTCCGTCCGGGTCCTCGGGCGTCCGTCGCGGAGGAGCTGGAAGAGCTCGCTGGCGCCGGAGCCGCCGAGGCCGCTGAAGTTGCTTATGTCACTCACCGACTCATTACAGCATACTGATCGACGAAACACCTCCGGCTTTGGTTGACATTCAGAAACTTCCCACCCCGCAGGCCCCGCAGTCGGGTTGATGCACGTAGTGGTGCGGCCCGCCGACACAGCGATCGATTCAATTCGCCGGAACATCACAGACTCAGGCCGTGGATATATCGCGACAAGTCGAAGATTCGTTGTTCACCGTCATTAGTCGTGCTACGTTCTGTGATCAACGTCTCGTTGGCGACCGGAGTGCGGCGATCCCGCCGCGCCGACCGATGCGCCGCGCGGCCGTCGGCTCAGCAGAGACGCACTTCGAGGAGGAAGTCTTGACTCACCACGCCACCGCCCCTGCGGGAACCACCCGACGCCGGAGGTCCCGCCGTCTTGGGGCCGTCGCAGCCCTCTCCCTGATGGCCGGCGCCGCCCTGGCGGGCCAGCCGGCCACCGCCGCACCGGCCGCACCGGCCGGGGACGCTGCCTCGCAGTGCGCGGGCCGCGGCATCCCGGCCAGCAAGATCTCGATCCAGATGTTCAGCTACTTCGGCTGGAGCCGAGAGGCGGGCACGGAGGCCGTCCTCGCCGAGCTGGCAGAGATCGGCTACCAGAACGTGGAGCCATTCGGCGGGACGTACGAGGGCCGCACGGCCGAGCAGTTCAGAGAGCTGCTGGACCAGTACGGGCTGAAGGCGCCGACCTCCCACGGCAGCACGGACGAGGCTCGCTTCGACGACACCATCGCCTTCGCCAAGACGGTCGGCCAGAAGTACATGGGCTCCGGCGGGTCCGCGTCGCCGGGGATCGGATCCCTCGAGGACACGCTCGCCACGGCCGAGGCGCTCGACCGGCTCGGCGAGAGGTCGAAGAAGTCCGGCACCGGCAAGATCTTCGTGCACAACCACCAGAGCGAGTTCACCACGCAGTACGTCGACCCCGGGTCGGGCGAGACGAAGAGCGCCTGGGAACTGCTCGTGGAGAACACCGACCCGCGCTACGTCACCTTCCAGCTGGACGTCCTCTGGGCCGCCGACGCCGGCATCGATGTCGCACAGCTGATCGAGGAGCACGGAGACCGGATCGAGCTCCTGCACGTGAAGGACGGACTCCTCAACGGCGACGAGCGCGCGATTCCGACCGACGTCGGGGAGGGCGAGCTGGACTGGGCGCCGATCCTCGACGCGGCCCAGGGCAAGGTCAAGTACTACATCGTCGAGCGGGACGGGGCGCCGGCCACCGCCGAGTTCGCGCAGGACAGCTTCGACTTCCTGACCTGCTACACGTACTGACCGCCGCGCGGCCCGGCCTGCGCACGCACCATCCCTGCTCGTCGGCAGGGCGCCACCCCACCGTGAAAGGAAGAACCAACGTGGGCATAACAGCCGAAGAGAGGCCCGGCGGGACCGCGCCCGGGAGCGCCCGGGCACCGGGGAGGACCGGCCTCTGGCTCATCGGTGCACGCGGCTCCGTCGCGACCACCGCCACGGCGGGCCTGGCGGCGATCGCCGGCGGCCTGGCCCCCGCCACCGGCTGCGTGACCGAGCAGGGCCGGCTCGGTGCCCTCCCCCTGACTGCCTTCGGCGACCTGGTGGTCGGCGGGCACGACATCAGCGAGGTCTCCATCGCCAAGCGCGCGGAGCTCCTGGTGGAGTCCGGCATGCTCCCGCTGCGGCTGGTCGAGTCCGTCCGCGACGAGCTGGACGAGGCGGACGAGCGGGTGCGCCCGGGCTACTACCCGGCCGGGCCGGGATCCGCCGCGGGGCACGCGCCCGGCGGGGCGGCCGCGGTCTCCCAGGCGGACGCCGCGCGCCGGCTGGCCCGGGACATCACCGCGTTCCGCGAGGACCACGGGCTCGACCGCGTGGTCGTCATCGACGTCGCGTCCACGGAGCCGCCAATCGACGACCGGCCCGAGTTCGCCGATCCGGCGCTGCTCCTCGAGGCCCTGGAAGACCCGTCGCGGCAGATCCTCCCGCCGAGCTCGCTCGGCGCCTACGCGGCGATCCTCGCCGGAGCCCCCTACGCCTGCTTCACGCCCTCGGCCGCGCTGGGCATTCCCGCGCTGCGCCGGCTCGCCGAGGAGCGCGGCCTCCCCACCGCCGGGCAGGACGGCAAGACCGGACAGACGTGGCTGCGCTCCGTCCTCGCCCCGGCCTTCGCCGCCCGCGGGCTGCGGGTGCTGTCCTGGGCCGGCGCCAACCTCCTCGGCGGAGGCGACGGTGCGACCCTCGCCGACCCGCAGGCGGTGGCCGGCAAGCTGCAGTCCAAGAATCGCGGCCTGCAGCAGCTGACCGGCGGCGCCACCACGCCCCTGCACATCGACAACGTCCAGGACCTCGGCGAGACCAAGGTCGCGTGGGACCACATCAACGTGGAGGGCTTCCTCGGCTCCCGCCTGTCGCTCCAGACCACGTGGTCCGCGTTCGACTCGATGCTCGCCGCCCCCATGCTCCTCGACCTCGCCCGGCTCCTGGCGCTCGCCGACGCGGCGGGGGAGAGCGGCCACATCGCGGCACTCGGCTTCTTCTTCAAGGACCCCTGGGGCAGCGACGAGCACTCCTTCGCCGAGCAGACCCGCCTCCTCGCCGAGTGGGCGGAGGCCGCCAGCGCCCGGGTCGCCTCCCGCAGCGGGGCCGGCGGCGGGAGCCGCCCGTGAGCGGCCCCTCCGCGAGCGCCATGCGGGACTACCTCGAGCTCGTGCGCGCTCCCGCGGTCCTCACGGTCCTCGGGGACACCCTGGCCGGCGGCGCGGCCGCCGGGCACCCGGTCGGCGGCCGCCGGCTCGCGCTGCCGCTGGCGAGCGCCTGCCTGTACGCCGGGGGGATGGCGCTCAACGACTACGCCGATCGCGGCATCGACGCCGTCGAGCGACCCGAGCGGCCCGTCCCCTCCGGCCGCATCAGCCCCGAGCGGGCGCTGGGCGCGGCGGCGGCCCTCACCGTCCTGGGCCTGGGCCTGAGTGCCGTGGGCGGCGGGCGCCGCTCGCTCGCCGTCGGCGCGCCGCTCGCCGCCGCGATCTGGTCCTACGACCTCGCGGCCAAGCGGCACCCCGTCCCCGCGGCCCTGACGATGGGCGTCTGCCGGGCCCTCGACGTCCTCATGGGCACCGGCACCGCGGACCTCCGCAGCGCGCTGCCCGCGGCCGCGGCCATGGGCGGCCACACCGTCGCCGTCACGGCCCTGTCCCGCGGTGAGGTCAACGGCACCGACACGACGACGGCGGCCGGCGCCGCCGCCACGACGGCCCTGGTCTCGGCGTCGGTCCTCGCCGGAGCGCCCCGCTCCTGGCGGGGCGCACTCCCGGTCCTCGCGGCCGTGGGGGTCTACGCCGCACGTTGCGCACCCGCGCAGGTGGAGGCGGCGCGGGACCCCGCCGCACGGAACGCCCTCGAGGCGACGAAGCGCGGCATCCGCGCGATGGTCCCGCTCCAGGCAGCCCTCGCGTTCCGCCACGGCAGTACCGCCGCCGGGCTGGCGGTCGCCGCCGTCGACGTGCTGGGGAAGGTCCTCCGCGCGCGTTCCGCCCGGGGCACGAACAGGGAGATGAGCGAGTCGTGAGCACCGAAGCGACCCCTACCGAGACGACCCCCGCGGGACCCACCGGGGGGACGGTGACCAGCGCCCGGGGGGACCGCGCCGAGCGGGCCGGCCTGCCCTTCGCGCTCGGGTACGGGACCAACGGGTTCGCCGACCACCCGCTCCCGGTGGCGCTGGAGCTCCTCGCCGAGCAGGGGTACGACGCCGTGGCGCTGACCCTCGGCCACCCGCACCTGGACCCGTTCGCCGACGGCCTCGAGGAGCAGCTGCGCGCCCTCCGGGCCCGGCTCGACCGGCTCGGCCTCCGCGTGGTCGTCGAGACGGGCACGCGGTTCCTCCTCGACCCCCGGCGCAAGCACCGCCCCACGCTGGTCGACGAGCACGCAGAGGCCCGCGTCGACTTCCTCCGCCGCGCCGTGGACATCGCCCACGCCCTCGACGCCGAGTGCGTCTCCTTCTTCTCGGGCGTCCTCCCGGACGGCGACTCCGCGGAGACCGGCTGGGAGCGGCTGACCCGCCGCCTGCCGGAGGTCGTCGCGCACGCGGATGCCCGCGGCGTGGTCCTCGCGGTGGAGCCCGAGCCCGGCATGCTCGTGGAGACCGTCGCCGACGCGCTGCGCCTACGCGCGGCCCTCGGGGACCCCGACCGCCTGCGGCTGACCGTGGACATCGGGCACTGCGTGGTGGTGGAGCCGGGCGGGGTCCGCGGCGCGCTGCTGCAGGCCGGGGACCTGCTGGCCAACGTCCAGCTGGACGACATGCGCCCGCATGCCCACGAGCACCTGCCTTTCGGCGAGGGGATCGTGGACCTCCCGCTGGCCCTGGCCACGCTCGCCGAGCTCGACTACCGGGGCGTGGCCGCTGTCGAGCTGCCCCGTCACTCCTTCGACGGACCAGGCCTCGCCGAGCGCAGCCTGGATGCACTCCGCACCGCCTGGGCCGACGGCGCCCCGCAGCGCCGCTCCGCCACCTGGGTACGCGAGGGCGCCGCGGCCGTCGCCGCCGATCCCGGCGCCCTCGCCCGGGTCTTCGCGGTCGCGGGCCGGCACGTCGGCCGCGCCCCGCTGCATCCCGACGTCGACCCCGCCGGGATCCTCTTCGGGACCGCGGACGACCGCGCCCGCGCCGACCTGATCGTCCGGCTCGGCCGCACGCTGGAGCCCGGCGACCTCGCCTCCGCACTGCAGGAGCTCTACACCCGCGGCGACTCCGCCGAGCGGCGCGGCGTCCTCCGCGGCCTCGGCGCACTCGCTGAAGTCGGCCTGTTGGGGGAGCCCGCCATCGACACCAGTCCTCTCGGCACCCGGGCCGGTGCCAGTGACCTGGTCTCGATGGGCCTCGCCGTCACCGCCGACGCCCTCCGCGCCAACGAGACGAGCCTCGTCGCCGCGGCCGTCGGGCCCTTCGCCGCCGCCCATCTGGACCAGCACGCCTGGCGCCACGCGGTGCTGAAGCTCGTCTTCATGGGCGTCGGGCTGGAGGCCGTCGCCGGCCTGCGCGACCGGGCGGACGCGGAGCTCGCCCGCATGGCGGAGGACTTCGCCGCCGAGCGCCGCGCCGCAGGCCGCACCGTCCCCGCGGACCTGGACCTGCTCCTGCGGGCCGACGCCCGCCCCGCCACCCGTACGCCGTCGTCAGAGGAAGGACCAGCATGCGGATCTTCGATCCCCACATCCACATGACCAGCCGCACCACGAACGACTACGAGGCGATGTACGCCGCCGGCGTCCGCGCCCTCGTGGAACCCGCGTTCTGGCTGGGGCAGCCGCGCACCAGCGTCGGCTCGTTCATCGACTACTTCGACGCGCTGCTGGGCTGGGAGCGCTTCCGCGCCGCGCAGTTCGGCATCCGCCACCACGCGACCATCGCCCTGAACCCCAAGGAGGCCAACGACCCGCGCTGCGTGCCGGTCCTCGACGAGCTGCCGCGCTACCTCGTGAAGGAGGGCGTGGTCGCGGTCGGCGAGATCGGCTACGACTCCATGACCCACGCCGAGGACGCGGCGTTCAGCCGCCAGCTCGAGCTCGCGCGCGAGTACGAGCTGCCCGTCATGGTCCACACTCCGCACCGCGAGAAGCTCGCCGGCACCCACCGGACCCTCGACGTCGTCCGCGAGTCCGGCATCGCCCCGGAGACCGTCCTGGTGGACCACCTCAACGAGACCAACATCGGGATCGTCAAGGACGCCGGCGCCTGGATGGGCTTCTCCATCTACCCGGACACCAAGATGGACGAGGACCGCATGGTCGCCCTGCTGCAGCAGTACGGGACCGAGCGGATCCTCGTGAACTCAGCGGCCGACTGGGGCCGCTCCGACCCGTTGAAGACGCGGCGCACCGCCGACGCCATGCTGGCCGCCGGCTTCTCCGACGACGACGTCGACCGGGTCCTGTGGCGCAACCCCGTCGAGTTCTACGGTCAGAGCGGGCAGCTGATCCTCGACCCGATCCCCGGCTTCGACGCGGCCGGGCACCCGGACCCGGCCGCCGGCTTCGAGGGCAACTCGGTGCTCCGCGGGGCGCGCGTCTGATGCTGCTGTCCTACTGCACCAACGTCCACCCCGCCGAGGACCTCGACGGCGTCCTCCGCCAGCTCCGCGAGTACGCCGGGCCCATCCGTCGCGCCGCGGGGCTGGGGACCCTCGGCGTCGGGCTCTGGCTGCCCGCCGGCCTTGCGGCCCGCCTCGCCGGCAGCGCCGAGGACCGGGCCGTCCTGCGCGGCGTGCTGGAGGCGGAGGGACTGGTCCTGCACACGGTCAACGCGTTCCCCTACGGCGGCTTCCACGACGACGTGGTCAAGCACGCCGTCTACCAGCCCACCTGGGCCGAGCGGTCCCGACTCGAGTACACGCTGGACTGCGCCGAGGTGCTCGCCGCGCTGCTCCCCGCCGGCGCCGACGGGTCCATCTCCACCGTGCCGCTGGCGTGGCGGGAGCCCTGGACCGAGGGCCACGACGACGCCGCGACCGCCGCGTTCGCCGAGCTGTCCGCGGGCCTGCGCTCCCTGCGCGAGCGCACCGGGCGGACCGTGCGCGTGGCGGTCGAGCCCGAGCCCGGGTGCGTGCTGGACACCGTGTCCGACGTCGTCGGCTGGCTCGGCGCCAGGCTGGACCGCGGGATCGACCCCGAGTTCGTGGGGCTGTGCGTGGACGCCTGCCACCTGGCCGTGTCCTTCGCGGATCCCGCGGAGGCGGTCGCGGGGATCGACGCCGCCGGCCTGCGGATCGTCAAGGTCCAGGCCTCGGCCGCGCTGCACGTCGACGACCCGCGCGATCCGGCGGCCCGGGCCGCGCTCGAGCGCTTCGTGGAGCCCCGGTACCTGCACCAGGTCCGCGAGGACGGACCCACCGGGGTGCTCGCCGCCGACGACCTCGACGCGGCGCTCGCCGACCTCCCCGGGGCGGGACCGTGGCGGGTGCACTTCCACATCCCGCTGCACCACGTCCCCGCGCCGCCGCTGCAGACCACCGCCGACGTGCTGCGCCGCACCGTCGCGGCCGTGGACCGGCTGCCCTACGCCGACGACGTCCACCTCGACGTCGAGACCTACACCTGGAGCGTCCTGCCGGGCGCCGCCGTCGGACTCGTCGACGGCGTCGCGGCGGAGCTGGAGTGGGCGCGGTCCCACCTGCTCGCCCCCGCACCCGCCCGTACCGCTCCCTGACCCGCCCGCCGAAACTCGGAGGAGATCCGTGAAACCCGTACTGCTGCTCAACGTCGTCGGACTGACCGCCCGCGCCCTGGCGTCCATGCCGCGGCTGTCGCGCGTCGCCGCGCAGGGCTGGTCCGCCGAGCTGGCGACCGTCTTGCCGGCCGTGACCTGCTCGGTGCAGTCCACGATGCTGACCGGGCTGTCCCCGGCGCAGCACGGGATCGTCGGCAACGGCTGGTACTTCCGGGACCTCGGCGAGGTCTTCCTCTGGCGCCAGCACAACCGGCTGGTGGGGGGCGAGAAGCTCTGGGAGGCCGCCCGCCGGCAGGACCCCTCCTACCGCTCCGGCAACATCTGCTGGTGGTACGCGATGGGCATGAGCACGGACCTGACCGTGACGCCTCGGCCGGTCTACCACGCGGACGGGCGCAAGTCCCCGGACGCGTACATGCGCCCGCCGGAGCTGCACGACGAGCTGGTGGGGCACTTTGGCGAGTTCCCGCTCTTCCAGTACTGGGGGCCCACCGCCGCCATCCGCTCCAGCCGCTGGATCGCCGAGTCCACCCGGCACGTCATGCGCACCCAGCGGCCGGATCTGCTCATGGCCTATGTGCCGCATCTGGACTACGACCTGCAGCGGTTCGGCCCGCGCTCGCCTCAGGCGACGCAGGCCGCCGCCGACCTGGACGCCGCCCTCACGCCGTTGCTCGACGAGGCCGAGGCGCGCGGGTACGCGGTGGTCGCGGTCGCCGAGTACGGCATCGAGGACGCGCAGAAGCCGGTCGACGTGAACCGGGTCCTGCGGCGCGAGGGACTGCTGGAGGTCTACGTCCAGGACGGGCGGGAGCAACTGGACCCGTGGACCTCCCGCGCGTTCGCGGTTGCGGACCACCAGGTGGCGCACGTCTATATCGCCGACCCGGCGGACGTGGACCGGGTGGCGGCGCTCCTGCGATCGGTCGACGGCGTGGACGAAGTCCTGGACCGCGCCGCGCAGGCCCGGTACGGGCTGGACCACGAGCGCGCGGGGGAGCTCGTGGTGGTCGCCGAGCCGGGGGCCTGGTTCACCTACTACTTCTGGCTCGACGACGACGCCGCGCCCGAGTACGCCCGCGGCGTCGACATCCACCGCAAGCCGGGCTACGACCCGGCGGAGCTCTTCTTCGACCCGGCGGACCGGCTCGCCAAGGCCAAGGCCGGGCTGAACCTGGTCAAGAAGAAGGCCGGGCTCCGCTACGCCATGAGCACTGTCCCGCTCGACCCCTCGCACGTGCGGGGGACCCACGGCCGACTGCCCGACTCGGCCGAGGGAACGCCGTTGATCCTGGCCTCCGACCACCGCATCCCCGCCTCGGTCGCGGGTCTCGTGGAGGCGGGCCGCCAGGTCCCGGCGGCGGCGGTGAAGGGACTCGTCCTCGAGACCCAGGGGCTCCAGCACCGGGCGGAGGCGACCCGCGCCGGCGGCTGAGGTACCTCAAGAGCCGACTCACTACGCGCTTTTAGAGTCTCAAACAACATACCCGATAGGCCTGCGCTTCCCGAGCGTAAAGCCCCGTAGTGGTGCGTTGGTCATGGTACTGCTCGCCATGGAAACCCGGTCATATTCCGAGTTTGTTCTGTGAAACCACTAGCAATCTGTGAGCCGCGCCACTAGCGTTGCGAGTGACCCCGAATCCGGCTGGACCGGGTCCTCGACGACGAGAAGAAAGTTCAACGATGACAGTCAATAGACACCGGAAAGACGAGTTCGACCGGCATCGCACCCGTGCCGCGGGCTCCACCACGAGACGCGCTCTGCGAGCGGGCGCCGGCCTGGCAGTGGCGGCCCTGGCGGCCACCGCCGTCGCCGTCGTACCCGCCCAGGCCGAGCCGGCCGCTCCGACCGCGCCGCCGGACTCCGCGTTCCAGAAGGTCACCCTCAACGACGGCCCGGGCGAGCCCGTGGACCTGGCGGTCCTGCCCAACAACGACGTCCTGCACACCACCCGCGACGGCGAGGTCTGGCTGAACGACGCGGAGACCGGCCTGAACACGCTGGCCGCGACGCTGGACGTCTACGAGCATGACGAGGAGGGCCTGCAGAGCATCGCACTGGACCCGGAGTTCGGGACGAAGGGCAACAACTGGGTCTACCTCTACTACTCGCCGCCGCTGGACACGCCGGTCGACGACCCGGCGACCACCGACGTCAATGAGGGCGACGCGCCGACCACGGGCTCCGCCGAGGACTTCGCCCCGTTCGCGGGCCACCTCACGCTCTCGCGCTTCCAGTTCGACGGCTCCACGATCGACCTCTCCACGGAGCAGGAGATCATCGATGTCCCGGTCGACCGCGGCCTCTGCTGCCACGTCGGCGGCGACATCGTGTTCGACGCCGCGGGCGACCTCTACCTCTCCACCGGCGACGACACGAACCCGTTCGTCTCCGGCGGCTACACCCCGCTCGACGAGCGTCCCGACAGCAACCCCGCGTTCGACGCCCAGCGCACCTCTTCCAACACCAACGACCTGCGCGGCAAGGTCCTGCGCATCACCCCGAAGGACGGCGGCGGCTACACCATCCCGGAGGGCAACCTCTTCGCGCCGGGCACGGAGAAGACCCGTCCCGAGATCTTCGTGATGGGCTTGCGCAACCCGTTCCGGATTGAGCTGAACCAGGCCAGCGGCGAGCTCTACATCGCCGACTACTCGCCGGACGCCCGCTCCGCCGATCCCGAGCGCGGCCCGGCCGGCACGGGCAAGTGGGCCGTGACCACGGAGCCCGCGAACTACGGCTGGCCCTACTGCGCCACCGCCGAGCTGCCGTACAACGACTACGACTTCGCGACCGGGACCGCGGGCGAGCCGTTCGACTGCGCCGCACCGGTGAACGAGTCGCCGAACAACACGGGCCTCACCGAGCTGCCCCCGGTGGACCAGCCCCAGGTCTGGTACTCCTACGGCGAGTCGGCCGAGTTCCCCGAGCTGGGCACCGGCGGCATCGGCCCGATGGCCGGCCCCGCCTACGCCTTCGACGCGAAGGCCGCCAAGGGCAACGCCAGCGTCGCCTGGCCCGAGTACTTCGCGGGCAAGCCGTTCTTCTACGAGTGGACCCGCGACTACGTGAAGGCCTTCGACATCGAGGACAACCAGGACGCCTCGATCGAGGACGTCGTCGGCTCCATCGTCACCGACAACCCGATCGACATGGAGTTCGGCCCGAACGGCGCCCTCTACGTCCTCGAGTACGGCGACGGCTACTTCGGGGAGAACGAGGACGCGCAGGTCTCACGCATCGACTACATCGGCACCGGCGGCAACCACAGCCCGGTGGCGGTCGCGTCCGGCACCCCGACCGTGGGGGCCGCGCCGCTGACGGTCGAGTTCTCCAGCGAGGGGACCGCCGACGCCGACGGCGACAAGCTGAAGTACGCCTGGGACTTCGACTCCGACGGCACGGTCGACTCCAAGGAGGCGAACCCGACCTTCACCTACGAGGCGGTCGGCACCTACACCGCGAGCCTGAAGGTCACGGACATCGGCGGCAAGGACCGTGGCCGCCACTCCTCGGCCGAGGTCGCCATCGAGGTCGGCAACCAGGCGCCGGTGATCGAGTTCATCAGCCCGGTCGAGGGCCAGGACTTCCAGTTCGGCGACACCGTGAGCTACGAGGTCGTCGTGACCGACGACCAGCCGGTCGACTGCGCCCGGGTCGAGGTCACCTACATCCTCGGCCACCACACGCACGGCCACCCGCAGACCACCACGTCGGGCTGCACCGGCACGCTGACCACCACCGTCCCCGAGGGCCACGACCCCGCGGTCGACGACCTCTCGGCCGTCTTCAACGCCAGCTACACGGACCTCGGCGACGAGACCTCCGATCCGCTAACCGGCACCGCCGAGGTGGTGCTGTACCAGAACTGACGCACCGAGGGATCGGCCCGGAACCCACCGGGCGGACGATCTGCAGGGCAGCGGGCCCCGCTCCAGCTCAGGCTGGGGCGGGGCCCGCTGCGTTGCCGGCGGGGTCGGCCAGGAGCGGCTCGAAGGCCAGCTCCGCGGCGCCGAGCAGGATGGAGTCGGTGCCGAGGGGCGCCAGCTCGATCCTCACGTCCTCCCGGGGGCCGTGGCCGCCGCCGGCGCGCAGGGCGCCGTCGAGAACATCCGGGACCGTCCGGGCGAGGATCCGCAGGAAGCCGCCGAGGACGATCATCGACGGGTTGAGGTGGTTGACGACGCTGCGCAGCCCGACGCCGAGGAGACCGGCCTGCCGCTCGACGACCTCGCGGAGGCCGGCGGAGCCCGGCCCGTCGGAGCGCAGGCGCTCCAGGACGATCTCCTCGAGGTCCTCGACCTCTCCCCGGGGCAGGTCGGCGGCCTCCAGCAGCGCGCGCCGGGTGACCTCCGCCTCGAGGCAGCCGCGCGAGCCGCACGCGCAGAGCGCGCCGTCGGTCCGGACCAGGGTGTGGCCGAGCTGCCCGGCGAAGCCGGTGGCGCCGCGGACCAGGCGTCCGCCGGTGACCAGCCCGCCGCCGATGCCGCTGCCGCCGCCGAAGACGTAGGCGAAGTCGGGGACGTCCCGGGCGGCGCCGAAGGCGGCCTGCGCGCGGGCGCCCACCACGGCGTCGTTCGCGGCGCTGAACGGCAGCCCGAGCGCCTCGGCCAGGCGCGCGGCGAGCGGCTCGCCGCGCCAGTCGAGCTGCGGTGCCTCGATGACCGAGCCGTCCGCGGGGTCCACCAGCCCGGGCACGGCGAGGCCGGCGCCCAGGACCCGGCGGCCGGCCGGCAGGGACGTGCGCATGCCCGTGTAGACGGCGGTGACGATGTTGACGACCTCGTCCGCCGACGGGGGCCGCACCGTGTTGAAGCGGACCGGGGACGGGATCCGCCCACCGAGGCCGACGAGGGCGACGTTCACGGCGTCCACGTCCGGGTTGACCGCCAGGACGAGGGCGTCCGGGCTCGGCTCGATCATGATGCTGGGGCGGCCCTGCTGCTGCGTCTGGTCCAGGTCGCTCTCCACCACCAGCCCCAGCTGGACGAGCTCGCCGACGAGCGCGGCGATGGTGGAGCGGTTCAGTCCGGTGGCGCGGGTGAGCTGCGCGCGGGAGAGGCCGGAGGTGGAGTGGACCAGGCCGAGGACCGCGGAGAGGTTGTGCTGGCGGGTGGAGTCCCGGTTGCTGCCCAGGCGGCTGCCGGTCGCCACGGTGCCGCCCGGACCGCCGGCGCCCCGGCCGAGGGGGACCGGGCGCGGTCCGGTGGGGGCACGGGCGGCGACCCGCTCCGACGCTCTCTCTTGCACCCGGATAGGTCCTTTCTGGCCGGTCTCCCGTGCTGGTCCGTCCCATCGTAGTCGCAAGGATCCGGGCGGAGCCGCAGAGATCCGGGATCCGCGGCGGCGCGGCTCAGGTCGCGGGGCGGTGGGCGGGACCCGGCGCCGCGCCGGGCCCACCTGGGCGGACCCGTCCCACGACGGCGCGCAGCAGGCCGCCCAGCCGCTGGCGCAGGGGCGCCGGGACGCCGTCGGACTCCAGGGCCGCGAGCGCGCGTCCGGCATGCCGGGCGGCGAGGTCGACGGCGTGGTCGCGGGCGCCGCAGTCGACGAGGACGCGTCGGATGCGCTCGGCGTCGGCCGGGGTCAGGTCCGGCCTGCCGACGAGCCCGGCGATGCGGTCCCACCCGGGCCGGGACGCGGCGTAGGCCAGGAGCACCGTGCGCTTGCCCTCGCGGAGGTCGCTGCAGCCCGTCTTCCCGGTGCTGCTCGCGTCGCCGAAGGCACCGAGGACGTCGTCGACCAGCTGGTAGGCGATGCCGGCGTCCCGGCCGAAGCGCTGCAGCGCGTCCGCGGCGGGAGCCGGCGCCCCGGCCAGCACGGCGCCGGCGCGCAGGGGCGCCTCGAAGGAGTAGACGGAGGTCTTCCGGTGCGCCGTCTTGGCGAGGTCCTCCATGGACGGCGGCGCGGCCGCGTGGCTGAGCTCGACGTCGTACACCTCCCCGCCGACCGAGGAGAAGACCGCGTCGTCGAGGAGGTCGTGGAGGCGCTGCTCGACCTCGCGCGGGGCCTCGATCCGGCGCAGGAGCCGGTACGCGCCCGCCAGCGCGAGGTCGCCGGCCAGGAGGCCGGCGGAGGTCCCGGCGTGCTCGGCCTCCGCCGCGTCGGCGCCGGCCCGCAGCGCCCGGTTCCGGTAGCGCCCGGAGACGTTGGGGACGCCGCGGCGGACGGTGTCGCGGTCGATGACGTCGTCATGGACCAGCAGGGCGGTGTGGAGGAGCTCGTAGGAGGCCGCGAGGAGCGCCGCCGACTGTGCGTCCGTCCCGCCCAGGTGGCGGTAGGCGAGCAGGACGAGCTGCGGCCGGGAGCGGCCGCCCCCGGCGGCCGCCCGCTCCAGGGCCTCCCAGAGCCGCAGGTAGGGCGGCCCGATGCGCGCCGCACGGAGCTTCGCGTCCGCGAAGAACCGCGCCAACTCCTCCTCCACCCGGTCCAGGCCGGGGCGATCCAGCTCCGGGTGGTCCAGCTCGGGCCGGTCCGGTCCGTCGTGGACCGGGCCGGGCTGCTGGCCCGGGCGGCAGTGCCGGCGCTGGGCGACGTCGTGCCCCGGGGCGGTGCCCGGGCCCGCGGCGAGGTCCATCGCGGGGCCTACGCCCTGATCGGCTTCGCCTTGGCCTTGCGCTCCTTGCGGACCGCGAACCGCTGCTGCAGCAGGACCGCGAGGACGATGATGGCGCCCTTGATCAGCGCCTGCACCGAGGTGTCCATGTTGTTCTGCGTGAACACGTTGGTCAGCGTGCTGAAGATCAGCACGCCCAGGACGGTGCCGATGATGGTGCCGCGCCCGCCCGCCAGCAGGGTGCCGCCCACGACGACGGCGGCGATCGCGTCGAGCTCGTAGAGCAGGCCGTGCGTGGAGGTGCCCGACGTGGTGCGGCCCATCATCATGAGGCCCGCGATGGCGGCCGTGACCCCGGCCAGCACGTAGAGCGAGACCACGTGGCGCTTGACCTTGATGCCGGCCAGGCGGGACGCCTCGAGGTTGCCGCCGATGGCGACCGTGCGGCGGCCGAAGGTGGTGCGGTTCAGCAGGAACCATCCGGCGGCCGCCACGAGCGCGAAGATCCAGACGAGGACGGGGATGCCGAGGACGTCGGCGCGCATGACGCCGGTGAAGTCCGTGTTGGTCACCAGGAGGGTCCGGCGCCCGGAGATGATCTCGGCGAGGCCGCGGGCCCCGACCAGCATGGCGAGCGTGGCGATGAAGGCGACCACGCTGCCGTAGGCGATGATCACGCCGTTGATGAGGCCCGCGAGCGCGCCCACGGCCAGGGCGACGAGCACCATGAGCAGCCACGTGGACTGCGTCGCGGCCATCTGGACGCTCGCCAGGCTGGCGACCACCGTCGTCAGGCCCATCACGGAGCCGACGGACAGGTCGATGCCGCCGGCGGTGATGACGAACGTGACGCCGATGCTGATCACGCCGATGATCGAGGCGTGCCGGAGGATGACCAGCATGTTGTCGCCGGACAGGAACCGGTCCCCGGTGGTGATGATGCCGATGACGAAGATGGCGGCCAGCGCGATGACGAGGCCGAGGCTGCGGGCGCTGGACCCGTGGAACAGGCTCTGGAGGGCCGAGCCGCCCGAGCCGCCCGAGGGGCTCGGCGCCGTGGTCTGTGCGGAGGGCTGTTCGGCCACCGGGGTCTTCTGCTCGCTCACGCGGCACTTCCCTTCATGACGAGGTCGAGCACGCCGTGCTCGTCGATATCGCTTGCTGTGGTCTGGGTGAGGACGTTGCCGTCGTCGATGACGAGGACGTGGTCCGCGAGGCCGAGGACTTCCTCGATCTCGCTGGAGATGACGATGATGGCCGTTCCGGCCTCCGCGAGCCGGCGGATGAGCGTGTAGATCTCGGCGCGGGCGCCGACGTCCACTCCGCGGGTCGGCTCGTCGAGCAGGAGGACCGAGGTCCCGTGGACCAGCCAGCGGGCCAGGAGGATCTTCTGCTGGTTGCCGCCGGAGAGCGTGCGGGCGGGACGGTCGGGGTCCGCGGGGCGGAGCTCCAGCGCCTCGATCTGCTCCCGGGCAGCGTGGCGCTCGGCCCGCTCGTCGAGCAGTCCCGCCCGCGCGAAGCGCTCGAACGTCGACAGGCTCACATTCCGGTAGATCGGCTCGTCGAGGATGAGCCCCTGGCTCTTGCGCTCCTCGGGGGAGAGGCCGATCCCGGCGTCGACCGCCGCGCTGACCGAGCCGGGCGTCAGGACCTTGCCGTTCACGGACACGCGCCCGGCGGTCGCCTTCCGCGCGCCGTAGATGGTCTCCACGATCTCCGAGCGCTGCGAGCCGACGAGCCCGGCGAAGCCCATGATCTCCCCGGCCCGGACCGTGAAGCTGAGCTTGTCGAAGTGGCCCTCGAGCTCGAGGCCGTCGACATCGAGCACCACCGGCGCATCCGCCGGCACGGGCGTCCGGTCGGGGAACACGTTGGCGACGTCGCGGCCGGTCATGAGCCGGATCAGCTCCGCCTTCGGGGTCTCGGTGACGTGGAGCCCGTTGGCCGTGCTGCGCCCGTCCTTGATGACGGAGATGCGGTCGCCGATCTGGCGGATCTCCTCGAGCCGGTGGGAGATGTAGACGACGGCGATCCCCTGCCCCGTCAGCTCGCGCACCACGCGGAAGAGGTTCTCGACCTCGCCGGCGTCGAGGATGGCACTGGGCTCGTCCATGATGATCAGTTTGGTGTCGCGCGACAGGGCGCGGGCCATACTGACGATCTGCTTGTTGGCGGCCGAGAGCGAGCCGACCTCGCGCGACGGAGAGAGTCCGCCGTGCCCGAGCCGCTCCAGGAGGGCGCGGGCCGTGGCGTTGGCCTGCTTCACGTGGAGCACGCCGCTGGTCGCCCGCTCGTGCCCCAGGAAGATGTTCTCCGCGACGGTCAGGCCGTCCACGACGTCGAGCTCCTGGTACATGGTGGCGATGCCGAGGTCCAGCGCCGCCGTGGGGCTGTGGAGCTCGACCTCCTCGCCCTCCCAGAAGATCTGGCCCTCGTCGGGCCGGTGCACTCCGGAGAGCGTCTTGATGAGCGTCGACTTGCCGGCGCCGTTCTGGCCCATGACGCAGTGGACCTCCCCGGCGCGCACGTCGAGGTCCACGCCCTTGAGGGCCTGGACGGCAGCGAAGCGCTTGGAGATTCCCCGGACTTCGAGCAGGGGCCGTGGCTGATCTTCTTGCAACATGTGGTGAACCTAACACATTATGTCGGCGCTCGGTAGAAGCCCGTCGATTTTCTCCAGGGTTCTGTTATTGTGACTGGAGTCACGCATACGTCGGCCTTCGAGTCTGGGGTTCGGATCTGGCGTCGACGCACCTAACTCACTGAGGAGAGACACATGCTTGCAGTTCGAACGGGACGGAAAATGCTCGTCACCACCGGCGCCCTCCTGGCTGTCGGTGCACTCGTCACCGGATGCTCGTCGTCCGCCGAGGGCGGGGGCGCGCAGCCGACCAACGCCACGGTCGACGGAAACGCCGCCGAGGGCGAGACCGTGGTCATCGGCTTCTCGGGCCCCGCCGCCGACCACGGCTGGCTGGGCGCCATCAACTCCGCCGCCATCGCGGAGGGCGAGAACTTCGCCGACGTCGACCTGCGGGTGGCGGAGGGCACCAACGACGCCAACCTCCAGATCAGCCAGGTGGAGCAGTTCATCAACGACGGCGTGGACGCGATCGTGCTTCTGCCGACGGACGGCGCCGCACTGACGGCCGTCGCCACCAAGGCCATGGAGGCCGGCATCCCGGTCGTCAATGTGGACCGCGAGTTCTCGAGCCCGGCCGCGGCGCGCACCACGATCCTCGGCGACAACTACGGCATGGGCCAGAGCGCCGGAAACTACATCTGCGAGCGACTGGGCGACAACCCAGACGCCGTCGTCGCCGAGATCGCCGGCGTCGACTCCCTGCCGCTGACCACCGAGCGCAGCGAGGGCTTCGCGGACGCGCTCGAGACCTGCGGGCTCGACGTCGACAACCGCGTCGCCGCCGACTTCACGGTCGCCGGCGGCGAGGCGGCGGCCTCCCAGCTGCTCGCCGCAGCCCCCGAGATCGACGCCATCTGGAACCACGACGACGACCAGGGCCACGGCGTCCTGTCCGCCATCGACACCGCCGGCCGCGACGAGTTCTTCATGGTCGGCGGCGCGGGCTCGGCCAACGCCATGGAGCTGATCAAGGGCGGCGAGAGCGTCCTCGAGGCCACGGTCGTGTACCCGTCGACGCAGGCCGCCGACGGCGTCCGCCTCGCCCGCCTGATCGCCCAGGACAAGGCGATGAGCGATCTGGTGGAGGTCGAGGTGCCCAAGCGCATCGTCCTGAACGCCCCGGTGGTCACCAGCGAGAACGTCGACCAGTACCTGCCGACGGCCTTCGCGTCCTAGCGGCAGGGGAGGGCGGCGCCCCGCGCCGGGGCGCCGCCCTCCCCTCGGCGCGTGCCGCCGCCGATCCCACGAACAGCTCCGTCAACAACCAGCCCCGCCGGGGTGCAGGAGGAAAGATGCCGAACGAAGTACCGCCGCTGAGAGTCGCCATGATCGGAAACGGGTTCATGGGGGCGGCCCATTCGCAGGGATGGCGGGTCGCGCCGCGGTTCTTCGACTTACCGGCCCGGCCGGAGATGACGCTGCTGGTGGGCCGGGACGCGGGCCGCGCCGAGGCCGCGGCCGCCAAGTGGGGCTGGCAGGAGAGCGCGGACGACTGGCGCGTCGCCATCGAGCGCGACGACATCGACGTCGTGGACATCGTGACCCCGGGCGGATCCCACGCCGAGATCGCGATCGCCGCCCTGGAGGCCGGCAAGCACGTCCTCTGCGAGAAGCCGCTGGCCAACACGCTCGAGGAGGCCGCCGCCATGGCCGAGGCCGCGGAGCGGGCCGGCCAGGACGTCTACGCGATGGTCGGCTTCACGTACCGCCGCGTCCCCGCGGCGACCTTCGCCCGCGACCTCGTCCGCTCCGGTGCCATCGGCGAGATCCGGCAGGTCCGCGCCGCCTACCTGCAGGACTGGCTGGTGGACCCCGAGGCGCCGCTGACGTGGCGGCTGAAGAAGGAGCACGCCGGCTCCGGCGCCCTCGGCGACCTCGGCGCCCACGCCGTCGACCTCTCGCAGTTCATCACCGGGCAGCGCGTCACTGGGGTGAGCGGCATCCTCAACACGTTCGTCGACGAGCGCCCGGTGCTCGGTACCGAGTCGGAGCGCGGTGCGGTCACCGTCGACGACACGGCGCTCTTCACGGGCCGGTTCGACGGTGGCGCCGTCGGTTCCTTCGAGGCGACGCGCATGTCCACCGGCCGCAAGAACTCCCTGCGGATCGAGGTCGCCGGCTCCGCCGGGGCCATCTCCTTCGATCTGGAGGACTACAACTCGCTCGGGTTCTACGACGCCACCGCACCGGGCACGCGGCAGGGCTTCGCCGAGATCATGGTGACCGAGCCGGAGCACCCCTACATGTCCGCGTGGTGGCCCACCGGCCACGCCCTCGGCTACGAGCACGGGTTCGTGCACCAGGCCAAGGACTTCGTCGAGGCCGTCGCCGCGGGCCGCCAGCCCGAGCCCTCCTTCGCCGACGGCTACCAGGTCCAGCGCGTCCTCGACGCCGTCGAGCGCAGCGCCGGACAGGCCAGCGCCTGGACCGTTGCCGACTAGCGCTCGATCAGCACGAGACCCACCCGCAGAAGCCCACTTCGACGAGACCCATCACGACGACACCAGGATCTACCGACGCGAGGAGCAACCGCATGGCACGCAACTTCACCCTGTTCACCGGCCAGTGGGCCGACCTGCCACTCGAGGAGGTCGCTCGCCTCGCCGCCGGCTGGGGCTACGACGGCCTCGAGATCGCCGTCTCCGGCGAGCACCTGGACGCGTGGAGGTGGGACGACGACGACTACATCGCCGAGCGCCTCGGCATCCTCGAGCGCCACGGGCTCAAGGTCTGGACCATCTCCAACCACCTCAAGGGCCAGGCCGTCTGCGACGACCCGATCGACTTCCGCCACCAGGCGGTTGTCGGCGAGCGGGTCTGGGGCGACGGCGACCCCGAGGGCGTCCGGCAGCGGGCCGCCGAGGAACTCAAGAACACGGCCCGGCTCGCCAAGCGCCTCGGCGTGGACACCGTCGTCGGATTCACCGGATCCTCGATCTGGCAGTACGTCGCGATGTTCCCGCCGGTGCCCGCCGAGCGGATCGAGGCCGGCTACCAGGACTTCGCCGACCGCTGGAACCCGATCCTGGACGTCTTCGACGAGTGCGGCGTGCGGTTCGCGCACGAGGTCCACCCGTCGGAGATCGCCTACGACTACTGGTCGACCGTCAAGACGCTGGAGGCCGTGGGCCACCGCGAGGCGTTCGGCCTGAACTGGGACCCCAGCCACATGATGTGGCAGGGGATCGACCCGGTGGCGTTCATCTCCGACTTCGCCGACCGCATCTACCACGTGGACTGCAAGGACACGCGGATGCGGATGGGCGGCGGCCGCAACGGCGTCCTGGGCTCGCACCTGCCGTGGGGCGACCCGCGGCGGGGTTGGGACTTCGTCTCGGCGGGCCGCGGCGACGTCCCCTGGGAGGATGCGTTCCGCGCGCTCGCGGCGATCGGTTACGACGGGCCGATCTCGATCGAGTGGGAGGACGCCGGCATGGATCGATTGCACGGAGCGCCCGAGTCGCTGGCCGCGCTGAAGAAGCTGGACTTCCCGGCCTCGACGACGTCCTTCGACGCCGCCTTCAAGCAGGACTGACGCAAGGACCGTCCGTCCGACAGTAGGCTCGGGTCCATGGAGACTGCACCGCGCACACACGCCGCATCGATCCTGGTCAACGCCGCACCGGAGGAGCTCTATGCGATGCTCTCCGACGTCACCCGGACCGGCGAGTGGTCGCCGATCTGCCGCGAGTGCTGGTGGGACGAGGGCGACGGACCCCGCGAGGGCGCCTGGTTCACCGGCCGGAACGTGCTGCCGGAACGGACCTGGGAGACGCGTTCCCAGGTGGTCGTGGCCGAGCCCGGCCGGGAGTTCGCGTGGATGGTCGGCCAGGGGTTCGTCCGCTGGGGCTACGTCTTCGAGCCGGGGGAGGAGCCGGGGACCACGCGCCTGACGGAGACCTGGGAGTTCACGACCGTCGGGCTCGAGCGCTTCGCTGCACGCTACGGCGACGAGGCGCCGGCGCAGATCGAGAGCAGGACGCAGCAGGCGCTCGAGGGCATCCCGGAGACGCTCGCCGCCATCAAGCGCATCGCGGAGTCGTAGCCGCGGACCCGGCGCGGGCGCGGGCTACTCCGGCTCTGCCCCCGAGGCCTCGCGCGCCCGGGCGGCGGCCTCCTTCTCCGTCTGCGTCGCCGCGTGGTCGAAGAAGAACCAGCACAGCGCGCCGAGCAGCGGGACGCAGAGCACCACGACCACCCACCCGAGCGTGCCCGTCGCCTCGCGGCGGTGCCGGGTCTTCTCGATCCGCACCATGGCGACCACCACCGCGAGCAGCCAGGCGGCGAGCGCGGCCGTCAGCACCCCTTCGAGAACGGGATTGCCGGGGGCGGAGGAGGCGGAGAGCATCCCCGTAGTCTACGGTCAGCGCCGCCGCGGATGCCGCCCCAGGACGTGCCGCAGCGCCGGTTCCAGCTCGGGCGTACGGAACCGGTGACCGACCTGCCGCAGCCGCAGCGGCGCCACGTGCTGGCTCGCCAGTGCGAGCTCCTCCGCCCCGTCCCGGCCCAGGACCACGGCCGGGGCCGCTGCCGGCACGGGCACCAGCGCCGGCCGGCGCAGCACCCGGGCCAGCACCCGCGTGTACTCGCGGTTGCGCACCGCGTCCGGCGCGACCGCGTTGACGGGCCCGGCCAGCTCCTCGTCCCACAGGGCGCGGTGGTAGACGTCCACCAGGTCGTCCAGACCGATCCAGGACATCCACTGCATGCCGCCCGCGATCGGCCCGCCGAGGCCGGCCGCGAACAGCGGCCGCAGCACCGCCAGCTGGCCGCCGGAGGGGCTCTGCACCACGCCGGTCCGGACCGTCACCACGCGCAGGCCGTCGGAGCCGGTGGACCGGGCGGCGCCGGAGTGCGCGGCCTCCTCCCAGTCGGCGACGACGTCGGCCAGGAAGTCCGCCTCGGCGGGGCCCGCGCTGTCCTCGGTCAGGAGCTTCTCGCCGCGGTCCGCGCCGTAGACGCCGATCGCCGAGGCGCTCACGAAGGTGCGCACGCCCGTGGCGGCCGCGAGGTCGGAGAGCCGCCGCGTGGGCTCGATCCGGCTCTCGCGGATGGCCTGCTTGTGCTCGGGCGAGAACCGCCCGAAGATCGACGCGCCGGCGAGGTGCACCACGGCGTCGCACCCCTCCAACAGGTCCGGAGCCGGGTCAGTGGGGTTCCAGCGGCGCTCGTCGGGGCCGTTCGGCTCGCCCCGGACCAGCCGGACCACCCGGTGCCCGCCCGTGGTCAGGAATGCGGTGAGGGCGGTCCCGATGAGGCCGGACGCGCCGGAGACGGCGACGGTCAGGGTCCCGGTCCCGGCCTCGGCGGCCCGGCGGTGGGCGGCGAGATCGTCGGCGAGCTGGCGGTGCCGGAACGCGAGCATGGACTCGAGCAGCGGAGCGGGCACCGGTGTGTCGATCCGGTCGATGACGCGGGTCCGGTCATCGCCGAGGGGCTCGAAGTCGTGCGTGTGGCGCCAGGGGAGCCGGCCGGCGGCGAGCGAGCGCTTGTCGGTGGCGACCGATTCGTCGAGGAATCGGCGCCCCGGAACGTACCCGACCGATTCGTGCCGGGACACCCACTTCAGGCCGGCGGGCAGGTTCAGCTCGGCGGTGCCGTCGCGGAGCGAGCCCGTCTCCGCGTGGACGCTGACGGGGAGCCACGGGGGAGTGAGGCGCTGGAAGGCGCCGGGCCGGGAGTACCAGGCGAAGACGTCGTCGATGGGGGCGTTGACTACGGAGGACCGTTGGATTGCCATGCTTCAGGTTCTCCCGGGAGGGCCCTCGACGGCAACACGCCACGGCCGGGCCCGCCGCCTACGATGAACGCATGACCACCCTCGTCTGGTTCCGGGACGACCTGCGGCTCGCCGACCATCCCGCACTGCACGCCGCGCTGGACCGCGGCGGGCCGGTCCTGGGCCTGTACGTGCTGGACGAGGAGTCGCCCGGCGTCCGGCCGCTCGGCGGCGCCGCCCGGTGGTGGCTGCACCACTCCCTCGCCTCCCTCGCCGAGCGGCTGCGCGAGCGCGGCTCGCAGCTGGTCCTGCGCCGCGGCCCCGCCGCGGACGTGGTCCCGGAGGTGGCGGCCGCGGCAGGTGCGGACGCGGTGGTCTGGAACCGTCGCTACGGCGGCCCCGAGCGGGAGGTCGACGCGGCGGTGAAGGAGTCCCTGCGCGGCGCCGGCGTGGACGCGCGGTCCTACGCCGGGAACCTGCTGTTCGAGCCGTGGACCGTCAGCACCGGGCAGGGCGGCCACTACAAGGTGTTCACCCCGTTCTGGAGGGCCTGCCTGGAGCAGCCGCCGCCCCGCGCGCCGCTGCCGGAGCCGGGGCGGGTTCCCGGACCGGTGCGGTACCCGGAGACCGACGCGCTCGCCGACTGGGGCCTCCTGCCCACCGCGCCGGACTGGGCCGGCGGCCTCCGCGAGGCCTGGGAGCCGGGCGAGCCGGCCGCGCGGCGACGGCTGCGCGAGTTCCTCGCGGCGGACGCCGACGCCTACGACCGTGCCCGCGACGCCCCGGCGGCGGGCACCACGTCGCTGCTCTCGCCGCGCCTGCGCTGGGGCGAGCTCAGCCCGCACACGGTCTGGCGGGAGGCGGTGGCGTCCGGGCGCAGCGTGGGCGGCTTCCTCTCCGAGATCGGATGGCGTGAATTCGCCTGGCACACGCTCTTCCACTTCCCGGCGCTCGCCGATGACAACCTCAACGCCCGGTTCGACGCGTTCCCGTGGCCCCCGCTCGACGCGGAGCACCTGCGGCTCTGGCAGCAGGGCCGCACCGGGGTCCCGCTGGTGGACGCCGGGATGCGCGAGCTCTGGGCGACCGGCACCATGCACAACCGGGTGCGGATGGTGGTCGCGTCCTACCTGGTGAAGAACCTGCTGATCGATTGGCGGCACGGCGAGCAGTGGTTCTGGGACACGCTCGTGGACGCGGACGCGGCGAGCAACCCGTTCAACTGGCAGTGGGTCGCCGGCTCCGGCGCGGACGCGGCCCCCTACTTCCGGGTCTTCAACCCGGAGACGCAGGCCAAGAAGTTCGATCCCGAGCGCCGCTACATCCAGCGGTGGGCGCCCGAGTACGTGGCCGGCGACGCGCCGGTCCCGGAGCCGTTGGTGGATCTCGGTGCGTCGCGCCGGAGGGCGCTGGACGCGTACGACGTCGTCAAGGCGGCGGCCGCTGCCCCGTCCCGGGATCAGGAATCGCCGTAGCAACTGTCGCCGAAGCCGCCGCCGCGCTCAGCCGACCGGAGGCGTGCCCGGAGAGGCAGGGCCCGGGAAGACCTTGCCGGGGTTCAGGAGGCCCGCCGGGTCGAAGACCTGCTTGATCCGGCGCTGCAGCTCGAACTGCTCGTCGCCGAGCTCGTCCCGCAGCCAGGCCCGCTTGAGCAGGCCGATGCCGTGCTCGCCGCTGAGGGTGCCGCCCAGTTCGAGCGCGGTGCCGAACAATTCGCCGGCCGCCGCCCAGATGGCTTCCGGCACCTCGCCCGCACCGCCGTCGTAGACGAACGTGGGATGCAGGTTCCCGTCCCCGGCATGGCAGGTGGTGGGGATGGCGACCCCGTACTTCTCCTCGAGCGCGCGCACGGCGGCGAACGCCTCGGCCATCCGGCTGCGCGGCACGGCGATGTCCTCCACCAGCAGTGTGCCGAGCGACTCCAGGGAGGGGAACGCCGCGCGGCGCAGGGCGACGAGCCGGTCGGCCTCGTCCGGATCGGTGGTGACGTCCACGGTCCCGCCCGCCCGTCGGGCGAGGTCGGCGACCCGGTCCGCGGTCTGGACGGCGTCGGCGCCGTCGCACTGGACCAGGAGGTAGGCGCCGCGGCCGGCGAGGTCCTGGCCGGTGTGCGCGGCCACGGCCTCCAGGGTGCGCTGGTCCATCAGCTCCATGATGGCCGGGACCAGCCCGGCGCGCGTCACCGCGGACGCGGCGCTGGCGGCGGCCTCGAGGGAGTCGAAGAACGCGCCGAGGGTGACCGTCG
Organism: Zhihengliuella alba; assembly: GCF_039538765.1. Classification (NCBI taxonomy): domain Bacteria; kingdom Bacillati; phylum Actinomycetota; class Actinomycetes; order Micrococcales; family Micrococcaceae; genus Zhihengliuella; species Zhihengliuella alba. The sequence continues at coordinate 306,907 of NZ_BAABCJ010000005.1, forward strand.
CCCCGCGGTCCACGGGCTGGAGCTTGAGCGTGCACTCCACGATGACGCCCAGCGTTCCCTCGGAGCCGATCATGAGGGCGCAGAGATCATACCCGGTGACGCCCTTGACGGTCCGGTGGCCCACCGAGAGCAGCGTGCCGTCCGCCAGGACCACCTTCAGCGCGAGGACCGCCTCCCGCGTCACGCCGTACTTGGCGCACAGCAGGCCACCGGCATTCATGGCGATGTTCCCGCCGACCGTGGAGATGTCCTTGCTGGCCGGGTCCGGCGCCCACCAGAGACCGTGCTCGGCGAGGACCTCGTTGAGCCGCCCGTTGAGGATGCCGGGCTGGACCACGGCGAGCCGGTTGTCCGCGGAGATCTCCAGGATGCGGTCCATGCCCGTGAGGGACAGGACGATCTCCCCGTCGCCGGCGATGGCCCCGCCGGACAGGCCGGTCCCCGCACCGCGCGTGACGATCGGGACGCCCGCGGCGGACGCGATCCGGCACGCCGCCTGGACGTCCTCGACGCTGGCCGCGTGGACCACGGCCAGCGGCACCCCGGCGGCGCGGTGCCCCGAGCGGTCCGCGGTGAAGGGAGCGAGCAGCGCCGGATCGGTCTCGACCCGCCCGGGGAGGGCGGCGCGGAGGCGGTCGACGACGTCGTCGTCCGGGGCGGGGGTGGGAGGCATGCCGGGGTCCTGGCCGAGTGGGTTTCCGTTCACACAGAGAGACTGGACTACGGCCGGGCGAATTCATAGCCGAGGAGGTCCGAGGCGGCGTCGAAGAGCAGCTCGAGCATGTCGTCGCCCGTGAGGCCGTAGGTGCCGTTGGCGGCCTGCAGCGCCAGGCCGTCCACCAGGGCCAGCAGCAGCTGCGCCTGGTGCCGGGCGGGCCGACGGGCGGAGACGAGGCCGCCGGCATGGGCCTCCTCGAGCACGTCGAGGAAGAACCGCCGCCACACCTCCAGGGCCGTGTTGATCTCGGCGCGCAGCGCGGGGTCCCGGCGCGCGGCCCCGTAGAGCTCGAGCCAGAAGGACCACGCCTGGAGGAAGGGCCGGTCCCCATGGACCGCGAAGACCAGCAGGCGCCGGATCCTGTCCATCGGCTCGGCCTCGGCGCGGGCGATCGAGAGCCACTCCTCCTCCGACTCGTGCAGCCGCTGGCGCAGGGCGGCCCCGATCAGCGAGGAGCGGGCCCCGAAGTGGTGTTGGATCATCCCGACGCTGCAGCCGCTGGCCCGGCCCACCGCGGCGAGGGTGCAGCCGTCCACGCCGTCGTCGGCGATGACCTCCGCGGCGGCGTCGAGGATCGTCCGCCGGCGGGAGTCGATCTGCGTCTCCGTGACGGCGTACCGCCCGCGCTCGCCGGCCTCCGCCCCGGGCATCACAGACCCGCTGGCTCGAGGGTGCCCGCGTAGGCGTCGAGGGCCCGGCCCAGACGGAGCGCGCCCTCCTCCAGCCGTTCCGGCGCCTCCAGGGAGTACGCGAGGCGGAACTGGCGCTCCCCGCTGCCGTCCGCGTAGAAGGACGCCCCGGGGACGAACACCACCCGCTGGTCCACCGCGTCGTCCAGGAGCCCGGCGGAGCTCCAGCCCTCCGGGAGCGTCAGCCAGCTGAAGAATCCGCCGCGCGGAGCCGTCAGCGCCGCGCCCGCCGGCAGGAGGGGCAGCAGCGTGCTCTGCAGGGCCTCGGCCCGCCGTCCGTACTCGGCGGCGGCGCCGGCCACGGTCTCCCGCCAGCCGCCGCGGGCGACGAAGGCGCGGGCCAGCTCCTGGCTCAGCACCGAGGGGCAGATCACCGCGGATTCGCTGGCCAGCTGCAGCGGGCGGCGCAGCCACGCCGGGGCGCTGGCCCAGCCGACGCGCAGGCCCGGCGCCATGATCTTGGAGAACGAGCCCAGGTAGATCACCAGCTCCGGATCGAACGAGTGCAGCGACGGGACCCGGTGCTCGCCGAAGGCCAGCTGGCCGTACGGGTTGTCCTCGATGATGGGGATCCCCGCCTGCCGGCAGATCTCCACGATCTCCGGTCGGCGCTCGGCGGCGAGCGAGATCCCCGTGGGATTGTGGAAGTTGGGCACCGTGTAGAGGGCGCGCGGGCGGCGTCCCAGTGCGGCGAGCCGGTCGATCTGCTCCCGCAGCGCGTCCGGCCGCAGGCCGTCGTCGTCCATCCCCACGTGCTCGACGACGACGCCGGCGCCGCCGAAGACCCCGAGGGCCCCGACGTACGTGGGGGCCTCGGCGAGCACCGTGTCCCCGCGGGCGAAGAGCAGCTTGGTGAGCAGGTCCAGGGCGAGCTGCGAGCCGGCCGTGACCTGGATGGACTCCGGCGCCGCGTGGACGCCCTCCGCCGCCATGACCTCGACGATCGCCTCGTGCAGGCCGGCGAGGCCGGTCCCGGCGCCGTACTGCAGGACCTCGGGCCCCCGCTCGGCGATGGCGCGGGCGGCGGCCTCCTCCATCCAGCCCAAATCGTTCAGGCGGAGGTCCGGGTTCCCTCCGGCCAGCGACACCATGCCCGGCTGCATCGACAGCTCCCAGACGTCGCGGACGGGGGAGGGCAGGAATCCGACGGCGGCGTCGGAGAGGAAGGGGTGGGACACCGGTGTCTCCTAGGGTCGGGACCGCGCTGCGACGGCCCGGGACGGTGGGGTCCGCACAGCATAAGTTGAGTGTATTGAAATTATCAACAGGCCGTCCGTCGGGGTCAGAGCATCTGCCGGTAGTAGTCCTCCTTGACCAGCTCCAGGTGCTGCCAGGCCGTCAGGCGCAGGATCCCCGGCAGCGCCCGCAGCGCGTCGAGGTGGCCGAGGAGGTCGCTCGACGTCGGTGCGGCGATCGTCGCGACCACGTCGAAGGAGCCGATGCACTCGGCGGCGAACTCCACCGCGGGCTCGGCACGGAGCGCCGCCAGGACGTCGCCGGCGTCGGCCCCGAGCGTGATGCCGAGTCCCATGGACAGCTGCCGACCCAGGGCGCCCCGCGTCTCGACGGCGCTGACGGTGACGATGCCGGTGGCGAGGAGCCGCTGCACGCGCGCCCGGGTGGCCGGGGCGGAGAGGCTCACCGCGCGCGCGAGCGAGCTGTAGCTCGCGCGCCCGTCGCGCTGCAGCAGCTCCACCAGGTGGCGGTCGATCGCGTCGGTGCCGGAGACGCCGTCGTACCTCGGGATGAAGAGGCCCTTGACGATGTCCGTGTAGCGCTGGGTGCGCACCTCCGTCACGCCCGGCGTGGACCGCACCCGGTGGAGCGCCGCCGCCAGGGCCGCGTTGGAGTCGACCCGGATCTCCACCACGATGTCGTGCAGCCCGCCGACACAGGAGACGAGGACCGCCTCCTCGATGCCGGCCAGCGCCCGGGCCACGGGCAGGGCGGCCCGGTCGATCGCCACCGACAGGTGCGCGATCACGGTCTGGCCGACGAACGCCGGGTCGTAGGCCGCCACCACGCGGACCGTGCCGCTGCCGGTGAGCGCGTGCAGGCGCTCCGACACCACCGAGCGGGGCGCGCCGAGGTCCGCGGCGAGGCGCTGGATGCTCGCTCGCCCGTCGCGCTGGAGCGCGCGCACCAGGCGTGCGTCGAGGGAGCCGTCACGGTCAGGAGACACTCAGAAACCCCGTTCTGTCGGTCGTGCGAGGCGGAAATGAAGTACAAGAGGGACAATGTACGTAGTTCTGCGTAGATTGTGTCGCACCGTGCGGCAGATCTGAAGCCTGAAGCATGATCTGGCCATTGAAGTGCGTTGTGAGGACGGTCACGCGCTCCTATCGTGGGGGCACAGCCTCGAGGATCGGGGCGCTTCCCCTCAGGAGAGTGCAATGGATACGAGCCACACCAGCAAGCCCGGGTTCGACCACCGGCAGGCGCGGCGTGCCGGCACCGCCGCCTTCGTCGGCACGGCGATCGAGTGGTACGACTTCTACATCTACGCGACGGCGGCCGCCCTGGTGTTCGGGCCCGTCTTCTTCCCCGAGTCGGACCGGATGGTCGCCGTCGCAGCGGCCTTCGCGACCTACGCCGTCGGCTTCTTCGTCCGGCCGCTCGGCGCCATCATCTTCGGCCACATCGGCGACCGCTTCGGCCGCCGCCCGTCCCTCGTCATCACCCTGCTCGGCATGGGGCTGGCCACGGTCATGGTCGGCCTCCTGCCGACCTACGGCCAGGTGGGCGCCTGGGCGCCGGCCCTGCTGATCCTCCTGCGCGTGGTGCAGGGACTCGCCGTCGGCGGTGAGTGGGGAGGCGCCGTCCTCATGGCGGTCGAGCACGCACCGGAGAAGCACAAGACGTTCTACGGCGGCTTCCCGCAGCTGGGCAACTCCGCCGGCGCGCTGGCCGCGACGGGCATCTTCTCCCTGCTCTCCACCATGGGCGACACCTTCCTGGTGGACGGCGGGTGGAGGATCCCGTTCCTGCTCTCGCTGCCCCTGGTGGGCCTGGGCTTCTGGGTGCGCTTCCGGCTGGAGGAGTCCCCGGTCTTCGACCAGTTCCGCGACGAGCAGCCGACCCAGCTGCCCCTGACCTACGCGGTACGGACCAACTGGCTCCCGATGCTGCTGGGCATCGGCATGGCCGGCGTCTCCACAGGCGGCTACTACATCGTCACCTCCTTCGCCACGGCCTACGGGACCGAGCCGGAGATCGGCCTCAGCGAGACCCTCATCCTCAACGCCCTCTCGGCGGCCGCCTTCGTCGAGTTCGTGACGACGCTGGGCATCGCCTGGCTCGGCGACCGGTACGGCCGCAAGAAGGTGGTCATGGTCGGCGTCCTGGGCTCCGGCGTCCTGGTGGTGCCGCAGTTCCTCACGCTGGACGGAGGATCCGTCTGGGCCATCTTCGCCGCGTTCATCGGCATGCGGCTCGTCATGACGGCCACCTACGCCCCCGTGGCGACCGTGATGGCGCAGATGTTCCGCCCGCAGGCCCGGTACACCAGCATGTCGCTCTCCAACGGCATCGCCGCCGCGATCTGGGGCGGGCTCGGCCCGGTCACGGCGACCTGGCTGTACGTGCAGACCGGGACCATCTGGTCCGTGATCGTGCTCTTCCTGGCCATGGTGGCGGTCTCCGCCGTCAGTCTCCACTTCGCCCCGCAGTACATCGACCCGGTGACGGACACGTCCGCGGACGGCGCGGACCCCGCCCCGTCCGTCGACGCCCGCGCCGATTCCATCCGCTGATCCCAGAAGCCCTCGGAGGACGTCTTGAGAAAGCTCCGCACATTCGAAGCGATGCCAGTGGACTATGTGCCGCAGCTCGTGCACGCGGCCACGATCCGCACCCTGGACCCCGGGGCCCCGGTGGCCGGCGCCATGCTCCTCCACGCCGGCCGCATCCTGGCCGTCGGGACCGCGGCGGACTGCCTGCTGGCCGCAGCGGAGCTAGGGCTCCCGGCTCCGGCGGAGCAGGACCTGGGCGACGCCGTGGTGGTCCCGGGCTTCATCGACGCCCACGCCCACCCCCTCATGTACGGCCAGCTGAAGACCTGGGTGGACTGCGGACCGGACCGGGCGTCGTCGATCCCCGAGATCGTCGACCTGCTGCGCCAGCGCGCGGCCGAGACCCCCAATGGGCTCCCGGTGCGCGGCTACGGCTACGAGCATGTGAACCTCGCCGAGGGGCGCCATCCCACCCGGCACGAGCTGGACCGAGTGGCGACGGACCGCGAGGTCTACCTGATGAACGCGTCGGGGCACGGCGGCGTGGTGAACAGCTACACGTTCGAGCTGCACGGGATCACCGACGAGACCCCCAATCCGGCCGGCGGCGAGTACTTCCGCGACGCCGACGGGCAGCTGACCGGCGAGCTCTCCGACGCCGCCTGCAACATCCTCACCGGGGTCGAGGGCGTCAAGGTGGGCCACCACGGGCCCAACTTCCATCTGGCCGACGCGCCGGACGAGCACCTGCGGCAGCTGCGGATCGCCCAGGAGTCGTTCCTCGCCGGCGGCGTGACCACGCTCGGCGACTGCCAGGTCTCCCGCCGCGAGTTCGACATGTACCTGCGCCTGGCGGAGGAGAACCAGCTCAAGGTCCGCGTGAACATGTACCTGCTGTCTCACCTGCTGGACGAGGCCGCGGAGATGGGCCTGCACGGCCAGTTCGGCAACGCCTTCCTGAGCTTCGCGGGCTTCAAGTTCTACGCGGACGGCACGCTGGGCGGGTGGACCGCCTACTTCCCCGACGGGTACGTCGGGGACCCCTGCCGCACCGGTCAGCTCTACCACGACCCGGCGGACTACGCAGACCTCATCTCCCGGGCCCACGGGCTGGGGCTGCAGACCGCCACCCACGCCCAGTCGCCCACGGCCCTCGACATGGTGATCGGGGCGATCGAGCGAGCGCAGGCCGAACGGCCCGACGCCGACGCGCGGCACCGGATCGAGCACTGCGGCCTGCCCACCCCGCAGCAGATCAGGCGCATGGCCGAGGCCGGCATCTACCCGGTCAACCAGCCGCAGCACTACTACAACTGGGGCGAGGGCGTGCAGGAGGCCGTCGGCACCCCCGGTGAGCGCTTCAACCCCCTGGGCGAGTTCGTCGAGGCCGGTGTGCCCGTCACCATCAGCTCCGACGCGCCCGTGGCGGAGCCCCTGCCGCTCGAGGCCATCCAGGCGGCCGTGACCCGCGTGACCCGCAACGGGCACCGGCTCGGCCCCGACGGCCTGCGCATCACCGCCGCGCAGGCGCTCGCCGCCCACACCATCAACGCCGCGCGCGCCCTCGGCCGCGAGGACGACCTGGGTTCCCTCACGCGCGGCAAGCGCGCCGACTTCACCGTGCTCTCGGCCGACCCGCTGGAGGTGGAGCCGGACCGCATCGCCGAGATCAGCGTCCGGGAGACGTGGGTGGACGGCGTCCGCCGCTTCACCGCCGACCGCACCACCACCACCGCCAAGGAGGCACAGCATGTCTGAGCAGGAGACCGGGACCGCCGGAGTGATCGAGCTGCCCGCCGGCGTGGTCCGCGAGAACGTGGGGCTCGACGTGCTGACCCTGCTGGCCGCGTACGGGGTGGACACCGTCTTCGGCATCCCGGGCACCCACAACCTCGAGTTCTACCGCCACCTGGAGCCCCTGGGCATCCGGGCGGTGACCGCCCGGCACGAGCAGGGAGCCGGCTACGCGGCCGACGGGTGGGCGCAGCAGACCGGTCTTCCCGGCGTGGTGATCACCACGAGCGGTCCCGGGCTCCTCAACGCGCTCTCCGCCGCCGGGACGGCGTACTGCGAGTCCCGGCCGCTGCTCATCCTGTCCCCGGGCGTGCCCCAGGGCGAGGAGTTCGCCGACCGCGGCTCCCTCCACGAGACGAAGGACGCGACCGGGGCCGTGGGCGCGATCGTCGAGTGGTCGCGCCGCGTGGGCTCCGGGGCGGAGGCCGTCCAGGCCGTCCACGACGCCTTCGAGCTGTTCCGGTACGGCCGGCCCCGCCCCGTCCACGTCGAGATCCCGCTGAACATCCTCGAGGGACCCTCCGACGCCCGGCCGGCGGAGCTCCGGGCCCGCCCCCGCCGCGAGCCGCAGAGCGCCCCCGACGGTGCGGTGGACGACGCCGTCGCAGCCCTGCGCGCCGCCCGCCATCCTGCGATCCTGGCCGGCGGCGGATCGCTCGCCGCCGGCGACGACATGCTCCGGCTCGCCGAGGCCCTTCAGGCGCCCGTGGTGACGACCCTCAACGGCAAGGCGGCGATCCCCGAGTCCCATCCGCTGTCCCTCGGCTCGGACATCCGGCTGGAACCGGCACAGCACCTGCTCGAGCAGGCCGACGCCCTGCTGATCCTGGGCTCCAAGGTCGGCGAGGCCGAGCTGTGGTTCCGTGCCCTGGAACCGCAGGGGACGGTCATCCGCGCGGACCTCCTCGCCTCGCAGCTGGACAAGAACGTCCGCTGCGACATCGGGCTGATCGGCGACAGCGCCGCCGTCGTGCCCCAGCTCCTGAGCGGTCTGGCGGGCCACACGCCCGGCCGGGCGCCGGACCTCGCGGGGCTCCGCGCCCAGCTGCGCGAGGAGGCCCGGGCGCTCTCGCCGCAGTTCGCCGCCCTCGCGGAGGAGGTGGCCCGTGCGGTGCCGCCGGAGACCATCATCGGCGGCGACTCCTCGCAGGCGACCTATCTGGGCACGGCCAGCTTCGTGCCCCAGGACCGGCCGCACTCGCTGCTCTACACGCCCGCCTACGCGACGCTGGGCTACGGCCTGCCGGCCTCGATCGGGGCACGGATCGCGGCGCCGGACCGTCCGGTGGTGTGCGTGGTAGGCGACGGGGCGCTGATGTTCGCCGTCCAGGAACTCGCCACGGCCGTCGAGCAGGGCCTCGACCTGGTGGTGGTCTGCGCCGAGAACGGCGGCTACGCGGAGATCCAGCAGAACGAGGCGGACCGGGGCATCCCGCCCGTCGGCGTCGAGCTGGTCCAGCCCGACTGGGCGGCGCTGGCGATCGCCTTCGGCGGGCACGGCACTCGGATCTCCGCCGCGGACGAGCTCGCACCGGCGATCCGCGAGGCATTGCGCGCGGGCGGGGTACGGCTCATCCACGTCCCGGTGGAGCTCTTCGCCGGGTAGGACGGCGGTGCGGCCGAGCCGGTCGCGGCTCGGCCGCGGGTCTGATTCTCGCGAGGCAGTCGGTGGGCCACCGTCGTCGACGCGGGTGCGTAGTCCCCCGCCGTCTCCCGGGTGTGAAATTCTGAGGTGAGAGCCGCGACGGCCCGTACCGCCGCCGCATCAGCACCAAGTCTCAGGAGTCACTCCATGCCGCAGCCCGCGTCCAGTCGATCCCAGGTCCCCGGGTTCAAGGTCATGGAGGTCCTCCAGCGCGTCGCCGAGCTGCGGGAGGCCGGGCGGGACGTCATCTCGCTCTGCGCCGGCGAGCCCTCCGGCGGGGCCACGACGCCGGTGTCCCGCCGGGCCGCCGAGATTCACGCGTCCGGCACCGCCCTGACCTACACGCCGGCGCTCGGCGTCGCCCAGCTGCGCAACGCCATCGCCGGCCACTATCGCCGCTGGTACGGCCTCGACGTCGAACCCCGCAACGTCGCCGTCACCACGGGCTCCTCCGGGGCGTTCATGCTCCTCTTCCTCACCGCCTTCAACCCGGGCGACCGGGTGGCGCTCGCCAAGCCCGGCTACCCCGCCTACCGCAACATCCTGAAGGCGCTCGGGATCGAGGTCGTGGAGATCGCCTGCGGCCCCGCGACCCGCTACCAGCCCACCCCCGAACTGCTCGACGCCGCCGCCGAGGCGCACGGGCCGCTTGCCGGCGTGGTCCTCGCCTCGCCCGCCAACCCGACGGGAACCATGGTGGACCGGGCCGAGCTGACGGCCCTCGCCGACTGGTGCCGGATCAACGACGCACGCCTGGTCAGCGACGAGATCTACCACGGCATCACGTACCCGGAAGCCGGCGCCGCAGACCCGCGCGGGGTCTGCGCGTGGGAGCTGGACCGCGAGACGATCGTCATCTCGAGCTTCTCCAAGTACTGGGGCATGACCGGGTGGCGGCTCGGCTGGGCGCTGGTGCCGGACAGCCTGCTCGGCGCGGTCGACGCGCTCGCCGGGAACGTGGCCCTCTGCCCGCCGGCCCCCGCGCAGTTCGCCGCGGTGGAGGCCTTCAGCGAGGAGTCCTACCGCCAGGCGGACGGTTTCCTGGCCGAGTTCGCAGAGACGCGGGACGCGCTGCTGGCCGAGCTCCCGCGGCTCGAGTGGGGCGACGCGGCGCCGGCCGACGGCGCCTTCTACCTCTACGCGGAGCTGGGGGAGCAGCTCCGCGGCTTCGCGGACTCCGCCGAGTACTGCTCGGCGCTGCTGGAGGCGGAGGGCGTGGCCCTCACGCCGGGATCCGACTTCGACGACGGCGGCGGCCGGACCGCCGTGCGCCTCAGCTTCGCCGCCGGGCGCGACCAGGTGCTGGCCGCAGTGGACCGGATCGTCCGCTTCCAGACGCAGTGACCTGCAGTGACCCGCGGACCGGCCTTGACATGGGGCAGGAGCCGGGGAGGATGAGGGGCATGCGTATCTGGGCTGCCGTGATGGTCGTGGTGACTCCTGTGCTGATGTGGTCCCTCTCCACGCACCTGCACCCCCTGCTGCTCGGATCCCTCGGGGTTCTGATCCTGACCCTCGCGGTGCTCGCCTGGTGTGCGGAGTCTAACCGGCAGCACCTCATCCGGCGGGTGGCCGCCGTCGTCGCCATCGTCTCGATGGCGGTGGGGATCGCAGGCCTCGCCACGGGCCACGAGGGGCGCTACCTGACGTCCTTCCTCCTGCTGGCGGTGGGCGCAGCCACCTTCTCCCGGAAGGAACCGACCGGAGAGCCGCGGGAAGTTCCGGTCGATTGATCGCTCCCAAGGCCGACGTGCGCCGGGCCGGCGGCGGGCAGCCGCCGCACGCGATGATCCGGTCGGCCAGAACCGATGATCTCCCACGGCTCCAGACGATCGAGCTGGCCGCAGGGGAGGGCTTCAGGGATCTCGGCATGGACGCGATCGCCGACGACGCCCCACCGTCGCTCGAGGATCTGGCGGGCTACCAGAGCGACGGACGGGTCTGGGTGGCGGCTGATGCGAGCGGGCTCCCGATCGGCTACCTGCTGATCGAGGTCCTGGGGTCCGACGCCCACATCGAGCAGGTCTCGGTGCATCCGGCGCACGCCCGGCAGGGGATCGGTCGCCGACTGATCGAGCACGCGGCGGCCTGGGCCGGCTCCCGGGGCTTCGAAGCGCTCACGCTCACCACGTTCGAGCACGTCCCGTGGAACGCCCCGTACTACAGACGGCTCGGCTTCCGACCCGTGCCCGAGACCGAGTGGACCGAGGAGCTCCGCCTCCTCGTCGCCGGCGAGCGCGAGCACGGGCTCGACGCCTGGCCCCGCGTCGCCATGCGGCGCCTGCTGTCCACGACCTAGGAAGCTGGCTGGTCCGGCCGCACCCGCGCGCGGGACGTATCCTCGATGAGGCGCGCGGCGCCGTCGTACTGATTGAACTCTTCACCCCCGCAGGAGCGCACCCATGACCGAGCCCGGAACCCCGAGCGAGTCCGCCGTGGACGACTCGAACGGCCGCTACGCAGCCCGGGTGCTGGCGCTGTTCGCCGGCGGGGCCCTGCTGACCTGGGCGCTGCTCGCGATGATGTGGTCCGGCACCGTGAGACTGCCGATCTCCGGCACGGTCGCGCAGCTCGCGGTGAATCTGCTGGTCGCCGCCGCGGTGTTCCTCACCGTCAAGTCGCGCCGGGACCTCGCCGGGGTCGCCGTTCTGCAATTGATCATCGCGTTCGTGATCTCGCTCGTGGAGATCAATGTGGGCAGCGTCTTCACCTGGTATCTCGGGGCCGGTCTGATGGTCTGGGCCCTGAAATTGCGCGACGTGCTGGTCGCCGTGACGGCGGCTGCGGCGTTCACGGCGGTCGGGTTCGTCTACGCCTTCCCGACGCTCTTCGGCTTGATGCCGACGGTGGCTCTGGTGGCGGCACTCGTGATCACTGCGACGGCGGTGGGCCGCTGGTTGCTGGCGCGCCGCACGGCTCGGCTCGGCTGAGGGGCCGAGGGCCGAGGGTCGGCCCGGAGGCGCAGTCGGAGCTGATACCAAGGATGGGTAGGAGAGGCCTGTCATCCGCGGGCTCGAGGAGGCGATTTGAGTGGAGAACGAGAGCTTCGTAACCAACAGCGAGTTATGGCGCCGGGCTCAGGCCGAGCCGGAACCGGACTGGCGGGACCTCTACGGGCATGTGGGTCTGCGGGGAACCGCAGCCGATACCGCGGCGGAGTGTGCTCGCCTCCACAAGGCCGGGGAGCCCCTCGCTGAACTCTGGCGGTTCGGCGTCCTGCAGGCGCTGGACTCGTACCTGTCGGCGAGGCGAAGAGGCGGGCCCGTTCTGGCTCGGGGCGTTTTCGCGCAGGAGCCACCGGCCACGGGTGCCGCGGAAATCGACGCGGCCTACGCCGCTCTGGCTGAGCACCTGGCCGAACAGGATGGATGGGAACCCGCCACGTGGGTCAACGATCCACGACGGCGCGTCGAGCACTGGTACGCCAATACGCCCGTGATCTTCCGCGCCCAGGCGGATGAGCAGAGCCCGAAAGCCTTCCGAACCCGCGGCATCTTCATTACGCCAGAGGCACTCTGGCGAGCATGATCGCCGAAGCGAGCACGCGCGCAAGTTGGTTGTCAGCAATGCAGTCGAGGGTGTTCCGCCTGGTCACCCACCGCTTCTGGCAACACCTGGTCGCCGCGTAGAGGCATGATGCGCTGTGCGCATCGACTCACCATCGTCGCTGAATGGTGCGGTTCGGCTGAGCGACTGGCCGAGGACCTAGCGGGCGCGACCGCTGACCAGGTACCCGTTCCGCGTCTCGATCAGCCGCTGGAGGTAGCGCCCCAGGAACAGGCGCTCGACCATCCGGCCGAGCACGCCGAAGGGCGCCGAGAACTCGATGCGATCCACCATGAGCGTCCCCTCCCCGTCGCGGGCGAACTCGTGGACGTGCCGGAAGCGGCGGAATGGTCCCCGGACCTGCTCGTCCACGAAGTAGTCGGGGGCCTCCAGGGCGGTGATGCGGCTGGTCATGCGGATCGGGACGCCGAAGTGCCAGGCCCGCCAGGTCACCTCCTCGCCGTAGGAGATCAGCCCCGAGGTGGTCCCGCCGACCGCACGCTCCCGCGAGGAGGCCATGGAGCCGGTATGGGCGTCGATGCTGCGCGAGAGGTCGAAGAGCTCCCGTACCGGCATGCTGGTCCGGGTCCTGCACTCGAATCTCACCGTCATGACTCGAGTCTCGCAGGTCAACAGCCGTAGTGGCGGCGGGGCGTTGTTCCGCTCCGGCCGCGGGCCTGACATTCTTTCCCCATGACGTCGACCCCGGCTGATCCGCTCCGCCCCGCCGCCAGCTGGAAGCTCTTGCCCGCCGGGTTGGTCTCCGTGTCCGCCATCCTGCTGTTCGGCTTGGAGAACGACGTCGCCGGCTACGGGCTCCTCGCGGCCGGGCTGATCCTCGCGGCGCTGTTCGACCGCGCGCTGCTCCGAGATCTCTCCCTGGTCGCGGCCGGTATGGTCATCGTCAGCACGGTGCCACTCAACGCGGACCTCAGTCTGTCCCACATGGCGCTCATGGGAGGTGCGCTGGCGCTCGCCGTCGTGGTGCCGTGGGTGGTCCACCGGTTCCTCTACCGGGAGGAGGTCATCAGGTTCCCCGTGAACACCGGGCGCAAGTGGCCGCTCGCGGGGAAGCTCTACCTGCTCGGGGTCGTCGCGCTCGGCTACCTCATCCTCCCCGTGTACCTGATCAGCACGGGCGTCTACCAGAATTGGCCGGACGCCTCCGATCCCACCATCTTCTGGCGGCTGTTCCTCGGCGTGAACGCCGTGGGGATCTGGGACGAGCTGTTCTTCATCTGCACCACCTTCACGCTGCTGCGCCGGCATTTTCCCGACTGGCTGGCGAACCTCCTGCAGGCCGTGATCTTCTCCTCGTTCCTGTGGGAGATCGGGTACCAGGCGTGGGGGCCGCTCCTGACCTTCCCGTTCGCGCTGCTGCAGGGCTACACGTTCAAGCTCACCAAGTCGCTGACCTACGTGGTCTCGGTGCACCTGCTCTTCGACTTCGTCCTCTTCCTCACGCTGGTCCACGCCCACAACCGCGAATGGCTGCCGATCTTCCTGTACTGATGATGTTCTTCGTTCGGGGCCGAGACGGCGACTCTGGGCCGGCGGTAGGTTGGGAACATGATGAAACGAACTCTCGGACGCACTGGCCGCAACGTCTCTGTGATCGGCCTCGGAACCTGGCAGCTCGGCGCCGATTGGGGCGCCGTCGACGAGGAGCAGGCTCTCGCCGTGCTCGACGCCGCGCACCAGGCCGGGGTGACCTTCTTCGACACCGCCGACGTTTACGGTGACGGGCGCAGCGAGCAGCTGATCGGCCGCTGGCTGAAGGCGAACCCGGAGGCGGGCGTCACCGTCGCCACCAAGATGGGCCGCCGCGTCGAGCAGGTCCACGGCAACTACAACCTGGACGCGTTCCGCGCCTGGAACGACCGCTCGCGGGAGAACCTCGGCGTCGAGACCCTGGACCTGGTCCAGCTGCACTGCCCGCCGATCTCCGTCTACTCCGACGACGCCGTCTTCGACGCGCTGGACACGCTGGTCGACGAGGGGCGGATCGCGCACTACGGCGTCTCCGTGGAGACGGTAGAGGAGGCACTGACGGCGATCGCCCGTCCGAACGTGGCCACCGTCCAGATCATCGTCAACGCGTTCCGGCTCAAGCCGATCGAGGAGGTGCTGCCTGTCGCCGCGGAGGCCGGCGTGGGCATCATCGCCCGCGTTCCGCTGGCCAGCGGCCTCCTGACCGGGCGCTACACACTGGACACCGAGTTTGCCGCGGACGATCACCGCAACTTCAACCGGGATGGCTCCGCCTTCGACGTCGGCGAGACGTTCTCCGGCGTCGACTACGCCACCGGCGTACGTGCGGCCGGGGAGTTCACGGAGCTCGCCCGACGCGCCGCGCCGGACGCCACCGCGGCGCAGGTGGCCCTCGCGTGGCTGAGCTCGCGACCGGAGATCTCTTCGATCATCCCAGGCGCCAGGAATCCCGAGCAGGCTCGAGGCAACGCGGCCGCCGGCTCGCTGGAGCTGCCGAGCGAGTTCGATGCCCAGGTGCGGGATCTCTACGACCGCGAGCTGCGCGAGGCCATCCACCCGCGCTGGTAGGGCGACCGTCCGCGGGCGGGCCGGCGGGTGACTTGTGCTCCACAGGCCGTTCGCGGACGACGGCGGTCCCCAGCGCCCGGCTCCGCCCTTCAGCGCGATGCGCCCGAGGGCGAGGCTCGGGGCATGTTCGACGACGACTCCAGAACCCCGACTAATCAGTTCCCCGCCTACCCGCCGCGCCTCGAGCCGCTGGATTTGAGCGAGCCTCGCTTCCAGCCCCACGATCGCGAGTGCTTGGTCTGCTACCTCCAGCGGATGGCGGACTACGGCTGTGCCCGGCACCAATTCACGCGGCACTACCAGCGGATCTCCGCCCCTCGCGCCACGTCGCTCCTGGAACGGTTGCGCGGCTGGGGTGGATGCTGCTGCGAGTGCGAGATCTTCTGGAACGTCTATGTTCCGAATCCTGCGTTGGTCGATCTGGGCGAGGACGAACGGATCGTCTGGTCTCCGTCCTGTTTGAGCGTCCGGCGGGGCAGCAGCCAGCCGTGCGAGCTGTGGATTCGTCGAAGTCAGTAGCGGCTGATTCCGGACAACACCGGGGAAGTGCGAGATGGTTGCCCCATGACCGAAGACAGCGAGCCCCGACTGCCGCCCCTCTACGAGTCGCTGACGTGGCTCACCCCGCTCTCGGAGGAACGCGCTGCGCGGCTCGTGACGTTCTTGTCAGAACCGACGCCCGCGCAGGTCCTCGACATGGGGTGCGGGTGGGGTGAGCTACTACTCCGGGTCCTGGCCGAGGCACCGGGGACGCGCGGCCGAGGCGTCGACAGTGCGGTGCTGTCGATCGACCGGGCTACGCAACAGGCAGCGGCTCGTGGGCTGGCCGATAGAACCACGTTCGAGGCGATGCCCGGGCTCGATGTCGAAGTCCGACCAGCGGACGCGGTGATCTGTATCGGAGCGAGCCAGATCTGGGGACCGCCGGTTGAAGACGCCCAGCCGCTCGACTACGGCGCAGCTCTGCGGGCCCTACGTGGACTGGTGCGTCCCGGCGGCCGACTGGTCTATGGCGAGGCCATCTGGTCGACAGCACCTCATCCCGCCGCGACGGCTCCACTGGCTGGGCGTGATGACGAGTACCTCACCGTTGAAGCGCTCCTTGAAGAAGTACATGCCGCGGGGTTCGAGGTAGTGCACCAGGACCAGGCGGACCTCGGGGAATGGGACGTCTTCGAGGCCGGCTTCCGGGACAGGTTCACGCGATGGATCCAAACCCATGGTGTCGATCATCCGGCCGCGGCCGAGGTACGGCGGCGACACGAGGAACAGCGCGCTGCGTATGAGGAGGGCTATCGAGGCGTCCTCGGCATGGCCTATCTCTGCCTCTGGGGTTAGCACGTCGCGACGGTGGGCGGAACACCCCGCGGGCGCCGCCAAAGCTGGTCAGTAGGTCATCGCGATCGCGTACACCAGGAACCCCACGAAGGCCACGAACGGCAGGAGCAGCAGTGCGTGGAGCCACTTGTGCTCCACCAGCACGGCCACGAATTCGCGGAGGAACGCGCTGGGGACGTAGTAGGCGGCGGTCGGGGAGCCGACCACCTCGGCCGGGATGCCGAGCTTCCGCGCCAGGAGCGCGGCCCGGAGCACGTGGTAGTTGTTCGTGACGGCGACGGCGGGTCCCGGCCGCCCGCTCTCGGCCTGCACCTGGAGCGAGTACCGCAGATTCTCCTCCGTGGTGCGGGCGCGCTCCTCTGCGACGACGTCGCCGCGGTCCGCGCCGGCCGCCACGAGGTAGTCGGCCATGGCGGCGCCCTCCGGCCGCGGTTCGTCCGCGCCCTGCCCTCCGGACGGGACGAGCAACGGCCGGGGCTCCGTGTCCCGGTAGAGCTCGAGGGCCCGGTCCAGACGGCTCTTGAGGAGCGGCGGGGGCGTTCCGTCGATCAACCGCGAGCCAAGGACCACCACGGCCGCCGGTTCGGCCTCGACGCCCATGCGGCTGTAGGCGACGGCGTACGCCAGAAAGACCACGAACACCACGCCGAAGTAGCCGGAGAGGACGAACAGCAGGGCCGCGAGCCCGATCGCCCACGCCTGGTCCGTCATGAGGAGCGCGACGGCGATGATCGGCAGCGCGAACACCGCGACGCCGAGCAGTAGCGAGAGCAGATTCCCGAGTCGCCGACCCTCGCGGCGGAGCATCGTCAGCCCGTTGGCGATCAGGAAGCCGGCCAGGACCAGCGCGGCCAGCGGGACGAGGGCGAGGAGGATCAGCCAGACGAACCCGAAGGCCGGGACCAGGTCGGTCAGCAGCTCGGCCACCCCGCTGAACGCCAGCCAGATGCCGGCCACGAGCACCACGCCGTTGCGCAGCATGCGCCGGTCCCGGCTCCGCCAGCGGACGTACAGCACGGCGCAGACGGCGGCGAGGATCAGCGAGAACATACGGCCAGACTATCGGCGGAAGCGGTCCGCCGGACGCACCGCCGACGCGGGGACGGGCGACTTGCTCGGAGACGGCGACGGCCGCCGTCGTACTCCCTGCAGCGGGAGAACGACGGCGGCCGGCGGCAGTGCGGGCGCTGCTACTTCAGGTGGTCCACCAGCTGCGACGCGATGCCGTTGTAGTTGGCCGGGGTGAGCTCCAGCAGACGGGCCTCCGCCTCGGTGGAGAGGCCGAGGGACTGCACGAACTCCTTCATGCGCTCGGCGTCCACGCGGTGGCCGCGGGTGAGGTCCTTGAGCCGCTCGTACGGGTTCTCCATGCCCGGCACGCCGGCGATCGCCTCGGCGCGCATGACCATCTGGATGGCCTCGCCGAGCACCTCCCAGTTGTGGTCCAGATCGTCGGCGAGGACGTCCTCGGCGACGTCGAGCCGCTCGAGTCCCTTGACGACGTTGGAGATCGCCAGCAGCGAGTGGCCGAACGCGGTGCCGATGTTGCGCTGCGACGACGAGTCGGTGAGGTCGCGCTGCCAGCGGGAGGTCACGAGCGTGGCCGCGAGCGTGTCCAGGAGGCCGTTGGAGATCTCCAGGTTGGCCTCGGCGTTCTCGAACCGGATGGGGTTGACCTTGTGCGGCATGGTCGAGGAGCCGGTGGCGCCCGCGACCGGGATCTGCGCGAAGTAGCCGATGGAGATGTAGCTCCACACGTCGGTGCAGAGGTTGTGCAGGATCCGGTTGAAGCGGGCGATGTCCGCGTACAGCTCGGCCTGCCAGTCGTGCGACTCGATCTGCGTGGTCAGCGGGTTCCACGTCAGGCCGAGGCCCTCGACGAACGTCTTGGAGACGTGCTGCCAGTCGGCCGACGGGACGGAGGCGTAGTGGGCGGCGTAGGTGCCGGTGGCGCCGTTGATCTTGCCGAGGAACTCGGTGGCGGCGATGCGGTCCAGCTGGCGGGTCAGGCGCCAGGCGAGGACCGCGAGCTCCTTGCCGAGCGTGGTCGGCGTGGCGGGCTGGCCGTGGGTGCGGGAGAGCATCGGGACGTCGCGCGTCTCCTCGGCCATCCGGCCGATCTGCTCGACGAGCGACCGGGCGGCGGGAAGCCACACGTCCTCGACGGCGCCCTTGACGCCGACGGCGTAGGAGAGGTTGTTGATGTCCTCGCTGGTGCAGCCGAAGTGCACCATGGCGGTCAGGTGCGCCAGGCCCAGGGCCTCGAGACGGCGCCCGATGTAGTACTCCACGGCCTTCACATCGTGCACGGTCACGGCCTCGATCTCGGCGAGCTCGGAGACCGAGTCGCCGTCGAAGTCGGTGACGATCTTCCGCAGGCCGGCGCGCTGCTCCTCGGTCAGCGGGCCCGCGCCCGGCAGGACGGACTGGTCCGTCAGGTGGATCAGCCACTCGACCTCCACGTGGACGCGGTCGCGGTTGAGCGCCGCCTCCGAGAGGTAGTCGACGAGGGGTGCGACGGCGGGACGGTAGCGTCCGTCGAGCGCACCGAGGGCGAGGGGTTCGGATGCGAGGGAGAAGCGCGCGGAATCAGCCATGGCCCATATTCTTTCACGGCACCGTATCCGGCGCCGGATCGGGTCACTAGGATGAGCCTCGACCGGCCGACCGCAGCGACCCAGCCCGGAACAGGAGTGTCGAGAATGCCGTCCCTGAGAGAGCTCATCACCGAGGAGGCGATCGCCCTGGACGTGACGGCGACGGACTGGGAGGATGCCGTCCGCGCCGCGGGCCGGCTCCTGGAGGAGCAGGGCGTCTGCACCGGGGCCTACACGCAGTCGATGGTGGACAATGTGGCCGAGAACGGGCCCTACATCGTGGTCGCGCCCGGCTTCGCGTTCGCCCACGCGCGCCCGTCGGAGGCTGTCCTGCGGACCGGCATGTCCTGGGTCCGGCTGGCCGAGCCGATCGCGTTCGGTCACGAGAAGCACGACCCCGTGACGCTGGTCGTGGCCCTCGCCGCGCAGGACTCCAAGGCGCACACGCGGGCGATGGCCGAGCTCGCGCGGATCCTCGGCAGCCGCGAGAAGCGCGCGGCCGTCGACGCCGCCGAGTCGCCCCGGCAGATCCTCGACGTCCTCGACGGCGGCGGGACGACGCCGTCGTCCGCGTCCAAGGGGCGGGGATCCGAGGCGCGGGATTCCGAGTCGCCGGCGGCCGGGACTGGCGGAGAGGACCGCCACCTGATCCTCACAGTCTGCGGCAACGGACTGGGTACCTCGCTCTTCCTGAAGAACACGCTGGAGCAGGTCCTCGACCGGTGGGGCTGGTCGCGGCACGTGACCGTCGAGGCCACCGACACCATCTCGGCGCGCGGTCGTGCCCACGAGGCGGCCGCCATCCTGACCTCCGGCGAGATCGCCAAGATCCTCGGCGACGTCGGCCGGCCCGTCCGGGTCGTCGAGAACTTCACCAGCACCGATGAGCTCGACGCGGCCCTGCGCGAGCTCTACGACGTCTGAAAGCGAGAGCACCATGGACTGGCTCGTCTCGATCCCGCAGTTCCTCGTCAACGAGGTCCTCTCCGTTCCCGCGTTCCTCATCGGCATCATCGTCGCCATCGGCCTGGGCGCCCTGCGGAAGTCCGCGGGCCAGATCGTCGGCGGGGCGGTCAAGGCGACCCTCGGCTTCCTGCTGATCGGCGCGGGCGCCGGTCTGGTGGTGGCGTCGCTGGAGCCGCTGGGCGTGATGATCCAGGGGGCGACCGGGGCGCAGGGTGTCATCCCCACGAACGAGGCGATCGTCGGGATCGCGCAGGAGCAGTACGGCGCGCAGGTGGCGTGGCTGATGATCCTGGGGTTCGTCGTCTCCCTGGTCCTGGCCCGGTTCACGCCGTTGAACTACGTCTTCCTCACCGGGCACCACATCCTGTTCATGGCGACCCTGCTGACCATCGTGCTGGCCACCGCCGGCTACTCCGGCCCGGTGACGGTCCTCGTCGGCGGGGCGCTGCTGGGCATCCTGATGGTCTCCCTGCCGGCGTTCGCCCAGCCGTGGACGCGGCGCATCACCGGGGACGACAGCATCGCGATCGGGCACTTCGGCACCGCCGGCTATATCGCCGCCGGTGCCGTCGGGCGCGCCGTCGGCGGCCGGACGAGCCGTTCCACGGAGGACCTCAAGCTGCCCGAGGGACTGCGGTTCCTGCGCGACTCCATGGTCGCGACCGCCCTGTCCATGGTGCTGATGTATGTGGCCGTCGCGGCGATCTACTACGCCCGCGCCGGGGAGACCGCCTACGAGGCCTTCGAGGGCGGGGCCGAGAACCTCGGCGACTTCCTCATGCAGGCCCTGACGCAGGGACTGCAGTTCGGCATCGCCGTGGCCGTGATCCTCTTCGGTGTGCGCACGATCCTCGGCGAGATCGTCCCCGCCTTCCAGGGCATCGCCGCGAGGATCGTCCCCGGCGCCAAGCCGGCGCTCGACGCCCCGATCGTCTTCCCCTACGCCCAGAACGCCGTCCTGATCGGCTTCCTGTCCAGCTTCACGGGCGGTCTGATCGGCCTGGCCCTGCTGTCCGTGTGGCTCAACCCGATGCTCGGGCTCGCCCTGATCCTGCCCGGCCTGGTCCCGCACTTCTTCACCGGCGGCGCGGCCGGCGTCTACGGGAACGCCACGGGCGGTCGCCGCGGGGCCGTGGCCGGCGGCTTCGTCAACGGCCTGCTGATCACCTTCCTGCCCGCGGTGCTGCTCTCGGTCCTCGGCGACTTCGGCTCCGCCAACACCACCTTCGGCGACACCGATTTCGGCTGGTTCGGCATCCTGATCGGCTACGGCGCCCGGATCGGCTCCGTCGGAGGCCTGATCGCGATCGCCCTGCTCGGGCTGGCCGTCCTCGGGGCGGCCGTCCTGATGCAGCGGCGTGTCGTGGACCGCGGGTGGGACCCGTCGCCGCATCGGACGCGGGCTGTCGAGGGCGAGGCGCCTGCCGCGGGCAGTGGCGACGCGCCGGCCACGGGCTACGCGAAGCTCGCGCCGCCGCGGGGCGCACCGGCTCCGCCGCCTAGGTCCTAGGGGGATCTCCGGTCCCTCCGGCGTCGGCCCGCACCGCTCGGGACAGAACTCCTCCTCCACAGCCAGCGGCGCACCTTCCGGCGTCCACAGCCCCACTGAGGGACGCGCGGAGCTTCGGGCCGGATCGCTAGCGTCGTCGTCACAGGAATGCGCAGCGCCGAATGGCCGCGGGGTCGCCGCGTTCGGGTGGCGGTGCCGGGCGGCGGCGCCCGGCGGCGGGCCGCCGTCGGGCACGGTGCGGGCGCGAATCGGGGAGGAGCGGGGCATGTGGGTGGCAGCGGACGAGTGGGCTCGGATCATCGTGCAGGCTGAGGTGGCGATGGACCGCTTGGGGGAGGCCCAGCGCGCCCTGTCGCACGTGCTCGACGAGACGCAATGGAACTCGATCGCGGGACGGGCGTTCCAGGAGACGGTGCGGAACATGGCGGTCGAGGCGCAGAGCCTGTCCTGGATGATCGCCGACCAGCGCAACGACGCGGTGCCACTCCAGGCGCGTTCCGAGGAGCGCGCCCTCGAGCAGGCAGCAGAGCACGCAGTCGAGCGTGGTCGCCCTCTGGAGGCCGAGCGCATCGCGCGCATCGGCACCCGGCACGGCGCCCTGTGATGGGAGACCTGCCATGACGGACCTGATCATCCGCGGCGGGAGCCGCGGCGACAACCCGGCCGCCGTCGTCTCCTACTCGAAGCACGAACTCCAGCAGGCGCAACAGCTGCTGGGCGTCGTCGTCGGCCACCTGGACGCGGCCGCGGACGCACTCGGAGAGGCGTACCGGGCCGCGCAGGGCCTCCATGGATTCGACGCCATGATCTCCTCAGAGCTGTCCGGCCGACTGTCCGGCACGCTCACGCGACTGCGCTACCTCCAGTCGGATGTCGGGTCGCTGATCCCGCTCCTCGCGCTCGCGGAGGGCCACTACGACCAGACGGAGTGGGAGATCAACAACGACGTGGTGGTCTCCCGGGACCAGCTGGAGGGCCTGCTGGTCAGCTATGTGCTCGAATCCGCCGGCCCGTACCCGTCGGGTCGGCTCGCCCGGGACCTCGCCAACCACTGGCCGGTCTACCTGACGGCGACGCTCACGCTGCGGCTCGGGCGGACCGGGGCCACCGCCGGCCGCGGCGAGATCTTCGAGCGGATGAGCGGACTCACCCGGGACGAGGAGCACGGGGGCGTCGCCTCGCCGTCCCCGACGGAGCGATTCGCCCGGGCCCTCGATTGGGGCGCCCAGATCGGTCGGCAGACTGCGCGCGTCGAAGTCGCTGGGATCCACGAGATAGAAGGGGCGGCAGCCGGCACCGAGGGCGGTACAGCGAAGGAGACGAAGCCCGGGAGCATCCAGGCCATGCTCGCGAACCAGGATGCGGCGGACGAGAGGCGCAGCGGGCCCGGCGCCATCGCCGTCTCCAGCACGGAGACCGCTTCCGGCACCGTGCACACGGTGAGCCTGCCGGGAACGCAGACCGGGGACGGCAACGCGTCGGAGGAGAACCCATGGGGCACCGGCGGTCTGGTCGACGGACTCACCGGGGACAGCCGGCACGCGACCGCCGCCGTCCTCGAGGCACTGCAGGGCGTCGGCGCCGCTCCCGGGGACCGGGTGGTCCTGACCGGCTACAGCCAGGGCGGCATCCACGCGGCCAACATCGCCGCGAATGAACTGTTCCAGCAGCAGTACGACGTCGCCGGGGTCCTGACCTTCGGGGCGCCGGTGGGGGCGACCGATGTTCCGGACGACGCGTACGCACTGCACTTCCAGCACGCGCACGATGCCGTTCCCGGCGCCACGGGCGAGTTGACGGAGACGTCCTACAACCAACTCGTCGTCAGCTCCGTGGAGTACGCCCCCGGCCAGTCGCCGGGCGTCGACGCGGACTCGATCCTCAGCGACGCCCACGCACTGGAGAACTACAGGCACTTGGCGTTGACCGGCGCGCTCTCGGACGATCCGGATCTCCAACGCGTCTACGGCGGGCTGGCCGGCATCTACGCGGGAGCGACGTCCACGCGCAGGTACAGCGTCAGGCTGCGCCGGGACACCGGAGCCGTCGGGCCCCGGACGGCGAAGGGCGGCGGACGGGAGGAACCGGCGGGAGGCGCGGCGGGGGAGCGCTCACGGCGTCCCGCTAGTCGCGGCGGTCGGGGATGACCCAGCCGAGCAGGGCGGACACGATCGCGACGATGATCGAGCCGAGGATCGCATCCCAGAAGAACGAGTCGATCCTCAGCGTCATCGGGGTGTACTGGGTGATCCAGGCGGTCAGGGCCAGCATGCCCGCGTTGATGATGATCGCGAACAGGCCCAGGGTGAGGCAGGTGATCGGCAGTGACAGGAAGCTCAGCACGGGTTTGACCACGGCGTTCACGAGACCGAAGACGAGGCCGATCAGCACGTACGCCAGCACGACGTCGGCGGTCTCGTTGCCGGTGGCCGGGCCCCCGCTGCCCGAGGTCACCGAGATCCCGGGCAGCAGCCAGGCCGCCGCCGCCAGGGCGAGCGCATTCACCAGGACACGGACGATGAAACCGAACATGGGATCAGTCTTGCACGCCGGTCCCGCTCCCGTCCCTACCCGGCGGCCGCTACACGCCGACCGGATCCGCCGCCGCCGACCGCAGGACCGTCTCGATCCGCTCCCGGCAGCCCCCGCAGCCCGTCCCGGCACGGCAGGCCCGCCCGACCTCCTCGACCGTGGAGCAGCCGGCCTCCAGTGCGGCAGAGACCTGGCCGTGCGTCGCGCCGCTGCACCGGCACAGGACCTCGTCCGGCCCCGGCTGGGCGGCAGGAACCGAGGCCACGTCGTCGAGCCGGAAGAGGGTGGTCCGGTCTGCCGGCAGCTCGCGCCGACGCTCGTAGAGGAGGACGAGCTCCGCCGCGGTCCGCGGCAGGCCGAGGGCCACGAAGCCCGTCAGCACCCCGTTCACCGTGACCATCTTGCAGTACGCCCCGCGCTGCGGATCGGCCCACGTGGAGACGCGCGCTCCGCCGGCGTCCCACAGGCCGGGCGAGACATCGCCGGCAGAGGAGAACTCGAGGCCCCGCGCCTTGAGCAGGATGGCGCCGGGCTGCTCGGCGGGCAGGGCCCGCACGGGCTCGTGCCCGGCGGCCGCGGCCTCCAGTGGCGACGTGACCTGATGCCGGGACAGGTATGCCGCCAGCCATTCGGCCTGCGCCCACCCCTGACCGATGAGGCCGGACGGGCGCTCGCCGGCGACCGCGGCGCAGTCGCCGATCGCGAAGACGCGGTCCTCGGTGTCCGCGCGGAGCCGCTCGTCCACGTGGATGCCGTCGCCGACGGTGAGCCCGCAGCCCGCGGCCAGCTCGTCGCGGGCCCGCACCCCCACGGAGATCACCAGCAGATCGCCCGGGACCAGGGTGCCCTCGGACAGCTCCAGGGCGGCGAAGGCCTCCGCCTCCTGCCGGACCGCCACCGCGCGCGCGTCGGAGACGAGCTCCACGCCGGCGTCGCACAGCCGGCGGGCGAGGAGGCGGCCGGCGTCGTCGTCGACGTTGCGAGCGAGGGGGTGGGGGCCGTGGTGGACCAGGACCGCGTGCCCCCCGTGCTCCTGCACCAGCAGCGCGGCCTCCACGCCCAGGACGCCGCCGCCGAGGATCACCACGCGGCCGCCGTCGGCGACGACGCGCCGCAGGGCCTCGGCGTCCCGGAGGTCGCGCAGGGCCGTGACGCCCCGCGGCAGGCGCGGCTCCGCATGCGGCGCGAAGTCCAGGCCGCGCAGCGTCGGCAGGGTGGGCCGGGCGCCGGTGGCGAAGACGAGACGGTCGTACGGCACGGGGTCCCCGTCCTCGAGCAGGACCGCCCGGCGGGAGCGGTCCACCCGGCGCACGGCCACCCCGAGGCGGACGTCGACGCCGACGGCGCGCAGTGAGTCCGCGTCGGCGAGCGCGATCGACTCGGCGGTGGCCCTCCCGACCGCGACCTCGGCGACGAGGACCCGGTTGTAGGCGGCGCGCGGCTCGGCGCCGAGGACGGTCACGGCCAGGGTGCCCGCCGCGACGGCGGGCAGGAGGTCCTCGACGAGCCGCGCGGCGACGGGGCCGAACCCGACGACCACCACGCGCTCCGGCCGGTCCGCGTCCGGTGCGCCAGCGCCCAGCATGCTCATGCCTGCTCTGCAGTGATCCGGTGCGCTCATCTGGAGGCTCCTTCCGGTAGCGCGGTATCGGCCCGGCCGGGCCCGGCCGGGACGAGATCTGGCTCCGACGGCTCCTCCACCCGGGCCACGCGCACGCGCGCGTTCTTGAAGGCCGGCATGGAGCTCACCGGATCCGTCACCCCCGTGACGAGCCGGTTCACGCTGCCCAGGCCGGCGAAATGGAACGGCACGAAGACGCAGTCGGTGCGGACCGCCGTGCTCAGCTCGGCGCGGACGACGGCGGTGCCCTGCCGGTTCTCCAGCCGCACCCAGTCCCCGTCGGCGATCCCGAGCCGGGATGCCGCGGCCGGGTGCAGCTCGGCCCGCGCCTCGGGCTGCGCCGCGGCGAGAGCGGCCGTGCGCCGGGTCTGCGCACCGGACTGGTAGTGCTCCAGCAGGCGCCCGGTGAGCAGCGTCAGGTCCAGGCCATACGGACTCTCGGAACCCACTGTGCGGCCAGTGCGGCCCGTGCGGCCCGTGCGGTCCGCGGGGGCCGGGGCGACGGCCCGGCCCCGCAGGCCCGCGGCGTCGCCGGTCGGCGGGGGGCCGGGACGCACGGGCACGAGCCGGGCCCGCCCGTCCGGATGGGCGAACCGGTCCAGGAACAGGCGCGGTGTGCCGAGGGAGCCGTCGTCGTTCTGCGGCGCCCCGGCAGGGCAGGGCCAGTAGACGCCCGTGCCGCCGGCCGGTCCCGTGCCCTGCCCCCGGTTGGAGCCGGTGCCGGTGCCGGTGCCGATCCCGGCGGCTGTCCCCACGGCGGACCCCGTGGCGGAGGCTGGCACGATGCCCTCGGCGGCGTCGAGGAGCGCGTGCGAGATACCCGAGTAGTCGGCGAGTCCGCCGGCGGAGGCCGCGGCGAGCTCGTCGAAGACCTCCGACGCGACGGTCGGGTACGTGCCCGGCGCGTCGAGCCGGCGGGCGAGCTCGGCCATGATCCACAGCTCGTCGCGGGCCCCTGGCGGGCCGTCCAGGGCACGGCGGCGGCGCAGCAGCCGGCCCTCGAGGCTCGTCAGGGTGCCCTCCTCCTCGGCCCACTGGAGGACCGGCAGGACCACGTCCGCCTCGGCCGCGGTCTCCGACATGAAGAAGTCGGCCACCACCAGGAAGTCGAGGGCCCGCAGACCGGCGAGGACGCGGCCGGCGTCCGGCGCGGAGACGACCACGTTGGAGCCGTGCACCAGGAGCATGCGAGGACCGGGTCCGCCGTCGGGCAGTGTCCCGCCGAGTGCGTGGAGCAGCTGCGCCGCTGGAACGCCCGCCCCCGGGATCGCGTCGGGCTCGACGCCCCAGACGCGGGCGACGTGCGCGCGGTGCTCCTGGTCGTCGATCCTCCGGTACCCGGGCAGCTGGTCCGACTTCTGCCCGTGCTCCCGTCCGCCCTGCCCGTTGCCCTGGCCCGTCAGCGTGCCGAAGCCGCCGGCCGGCGTGCCGGGCAGCCCGAGCAGGAGCGCCAGGTTGATCGCGGCCGTGGCGGTGTCCGTCCCGTTCGCGTGCTGCTCCACCCCGCGGCCGGTCAGCACGAAGACCCTGCCCGGCTCCCGGCCCGCGGCGAGGGCAGCGCGGGCACGCCGGGCCGCGTCCGCGAGCCGGTGCGCCGCCCGGCGGATCGACTCGGCCGGCACGCCGGTGGCCTGCTCGGCCCGCCGCGGCCACCATCCGGCCAGCGTCCGGCGGAGCT
This sequence comes from Zhihengliuella alba, assembly GCF_039538765.1. Lineage (NCBI taxonomy): Bacteria > Bacillati > Actinomycetota > Actinomycetes > Micrococcales > Micrococcaceae > Zhihengliuella > Zhihengliuella alba. Next base: position 333,831 of record NZ_BAABCJ010000005.1, read on the forward strand.
GCTCCAGTCCGGTGGTCCGCGCGGCCAGGTAGTCCGTGTCCGCGAGCTGCTCGAAGAGCACCACGTGCGCCAGCCCGAGCAGCAGCTCCAGGTCCGTGCCCGGCGCGGGCTGCAGGTGCAGGCCCGCGCCGTCGTCCGTCAGCCGGGCCGTGGCCGAGGCGCGTGGATCGACGACGATCAGCCCGCCTGCGCGGCGGGCCGGCTCCAGGTGCTGCAGGAACGGCGGCATCGTGTCCGCGACGTTGGAGCCGAGCAGCAGCACCGCGTCCGCGGCCTGCAGGTCGGTCAGCGGGAACGGCAGCCCGCGGTCGAGTCCGAAGCTGCGGTTGCCGGCCGCCGCCGCCGAGGACATGCAGAAGCGCCCGTTGTAGTCGATGAGCCGTGTGCGCAGGGCCAGCCGGGCGAACTTCCCGAGCTGGTACGCCTTCTCGTTGGTCAGCCCGCCGGCGCCGAAGACCGCCACGGCGTCGGGTCCGTGCTCGGCGCGCAGGCCGCGGACCCGCGCGGCGATCAGATCCAGCACGTCGTCCCAGGGCGCCTCCTCGAAGCGCCCGTCGGGGCCCCGGAGCAGGGGAGCGGTGATGCGCTCGCCCGAGTCGAGCAGCTCGGCCGCCGAGAACCCCTTGCGGCACAGGCGCCCCGTGCTGGTCGGGAAGTCCCGGCCCTCGACCGTGGCGCCACGCGGGGTGCCGGCCGCCCCGACGGCGGCGGGCGTGATGGTCATGGCGCACTGCAGGGCGCAGTACGGGCAGTGCGACGCCGTCCCGCCGGCGCCGCCGGACGGCCCGGTCCGCGGGGTCCCCGCCACGTCAGACGCCCTGCCGGGCGAAGGCGGTGCCGGGGCGCAGGTAGCAGAACCAGGCCGTGCCCATCATGAGCAGGTAGGCCGCGACGAACCCGACGAACGCCGACGTGTAGGAGCCCGTGGAGGTCGCCGAGTGACCCAGGGCCTGCGGGATCAGGAAGCCGCCGTAGGCGCCGATCGCCGAGACCAGGCCCAGGGCCGCCGAGGCCTGACGCTCCGGCGAGACGGTCGGCGCTGCCGGGGCGCCGTCGTCCTGCCCTGCGGCCCGCTCGCCGGGGCCGCGCCTGGCGGCCGCGCGCTCCACCGACCGGAGGGCGAACACGGTGGGGATCATCTTGTAGGTGGAGCCGTTGGCGATGCCGCTGGCGGTGAACAGGAGCAGGAACAGGCCCAGGAAGAGCCAGAAGCTGCCCAGCGGCAGGGTGAGGACGACGGCGACGGTGATGGCGGCCATGACCGCGAACGCGGCCACGGTGATCCGGGCGCCGCCGCGGCGGTCTGCCAGCCGTCCGCCGTACGGGCGGGAGAGCGAGCCGACCAGCGGGCCGAGGAACGCCAGGGAGAGGGAGGCGCCCAGCACGGCGAAGGAGGAGAACTCCGGGAACGTGTCCGCGATGAGCTTCGGGAAGACGGCGGAGAACCCGATGAAGGATCCGAACGTCCCGATGTAGAGGAACGCGATGATCCACAGGTGCTTCTCCCGCAGCGCGGCGAGCGCGCCGGAGACGTCGCCCCGGGCGTGGGAGAGGTTGTGCATGTGCCGGCGGGCGCCGAGAGCGGCGAAGGCGATGAACGGGACCCAGATCCACCCGGCCAGCGGCAGGTTCAGCGCCCCGGCGGCGAAGGCGGTCACGGCGATCGGCACCAGCAGCTGCGCGACGGCGGCGCCCAGGTTCCCGCCGGCCGCGTTCAGCCCCAGCGCCCAGCCCTTCTCCCGGGCCGGGTAGAAGTAGGTGATGTTGGCCATCGAGGAGGCGAAGTTGCCGCCGCCGAAGCCGGCGCTCGCCGCCAGGGCCACGAGGACCCAGAACGGCGTGGTCGGGTCGGAGACCGCCAGGGCGAGCCCCACGGCGGGGATCAGCAGCAGCAGTGCGGAGACCACCGTCCAGTTCCGGCCCCCGAACCGGGCCACCATGAACGTGTAGGGGATGCGCAGGGTCGCCCCGACCAGCGACGGCATGGAGATGAGCAGGAAGATCTGCCCCGTGGTGAGGTCGAAGCCGGCCTCCGGCAGGAACACGGCGACGATCGACCAGAGCTGCCAGACCACGAAGCCGAGGAACTCGCAGAGGATGGACCACTTGAGGTTCGTCGCGGCCGTCCGCCGGCCCACGGTCTCCCAGAAGTGCCGGTCCTCGGCGTCCCAGTTCTCCACCCAGCGCCCCGGGCGCATCGCCAGCTCGGCGTCCGGCCGGGCCGGGCCCGCAGGCCTGATCTGGTCCGCAGCCCGTCCCGCTCCCGCCGGTCGGGCGGGGGACGGCGTGGTGGCGGCCGCCGCCGCGGCCGGGGCGTCGTGCGGCGTCGGGCCGGACTGGCCGGTGCGTTCCGTCGTGCTCATGGCTACCTCCGCGTCAGAATGATGGGCACCAGCCTGCACGGGGGACGTTTCGTCTCCGGTTTCCCTCTGTTGCATCCATTTCAAGGTGGTCTCACCGGCGTCGGCCTGACCCGTGAGCCGGCGCCGGTGCCCTTGCCGCGCAAGGGATGCAGCCCCGTGCGTGCCGGGCCGGGGCCGCCCGTGGCCGTCATCACAGGCGCTTCGGGGCGGGCGATACCCTGTCTGTATGACTGACGAGAACACCGCGGTCCACCTGGAAGTGGAGCCGCACACGCAGCAGGCTCACGCCGTGCAGCCCCGGCCGGTGCTCAGCCGCCTGCCGAAGTACGCCGCCGGCAAGCCCCCCGCGCCCATCGAGGGCCTGATCTCCTACAAGCTCTCCTCCAACGAGAACCCGCTGCCGCCCCTCCCCGCCGTGCTCGACGCAGTGCGCGGCCGGGAGGACCTGTTCCGCTACCCGGACCCGCTGTCCACGCGGCTGCGGGTCGCCCTCGGGCGGTACCTGGACGTGCCGGCGGACGACGTGGTCACCGGCGCCGGCTCGCTCGGCGCGCTGACGCAGATTCTCAACACCTTCGCCGGGCAGAACGAGGACGGCGTGCAGGACGAGGTCGTCTACGCCTGGCGCTCGTTCGAGGCGTACCCGATCGTCGTGGGCACCGCGGGTGCCCGCGCCGTGGAGGTGCCCCTCCTGGCCGACGGCCGGCACGACCTCGCCGCGATGGCCGCCGCCGTCAACGAGCGCACCACGATCGTGGTGCTGTGCACCCCGAACAACCCGACCGGCCCCGTCCTGACGACGGCCGAGGTCGAGGAGTTCGTGCAGTCGGTGCCGGCGAACGTCATGGTGGTGATCGACGAGGCCTACACCGAGTTCATCCGGGACGACGACGCCGTGAACGGGCTGGAGATGTACCGGAAGTACCCGAACGTCGTGGTGCTGCGGACGTTCTCCAAGGCGCACGGGCTCGCGAACCTGCGCGTGGGCTACTCCGTCTCCCGGCCGGAGATCACCCAGCACCTGCGCGTCATCGCGACGCCGTTCGCCGTCTCCACGGTGGCCGAGGAGGCCGCGCTGGCCTCGCTCGAGCACGTCGACGACGTCCTGGTCCGCGTCGACTCCCTGGTCGCCGAGCGCGAGCGGGTCGTCGCCGGCCTGCAGGAGCTCGGCTGGGAGATCCCCACCACGCAGGCCAACTTCGTGTGGCTGAACCTCCGCGAGCACGCCGTCGGCTTCGCCGAGTACGCCGGACGGCACGCGCTCTCGGTCCGCGCCTTCGCGGGCGAGGGCGTCCGGGTCAGCATCGGGGAGGTCGAGGCGAACACCCGGTTCCTGGAGATTTGTAGGAACTATCCAAACCCGCCCCGTCTGTCTGAGTAGGACAAATTTCCCGCGGAGCCGGGTCCGCCCAGTAGGCTGGACCCGGACTTCCGCCCCATATGCCTTCTGCGGAATGTATTCCGCAGAAGGCATATTTAGTGGGGCGGCCACTCACGTTCCGACGTCGACCCATCCCCGAAGGGACCACGCATGGCGAACACCGGTTCCCCCAGCCCGGCCGAGACCGGCGGCACCGCCGCCGAGAGCTCGCCCGCGCCCATGATCCAGCTCCTGGACCCGGAGGGTCGGCTCCGCGACGACCCCGTGTTCTCCGCGTACGCGCAGGACGTGGACGGCGAGATGCTGCGCGGCTTCTACCGGGACATCGCGCTGACGCGCCGGTTCGACGCCGAGGCCACGGCCCTCCAGCGCCAGGGCGCCCTGGCGCTCTGGGTCCCCTGCCGGGGCCAGGAGGCCGCCCAGATCGGCTCCGGCCGGGCGACCCGGCCGACGGACTACATCTTCCCGACCTACCGCGAGCACGGCGTCGCCCTGACCCGCGGCGTCGACTTCGCCGAGATGCTCCGGATCTTCCGGGGCGTCTCCAACGGCGGCTGGGATCCACGAGAGAACCGCTTCCACATGTACACGATGGTGCTGGCCGCCCAGGTCCCGCACGCCACCGGGTACGCCATGGGCGTCGCGCAGGACCAGTCCGGCTGGACCGCCGAGCAGCGAGAGCGGGACGGCGAGGCCGTCGTGGCGTACTTCGGCGACGGCGCCTCCTCCGAGGGCGACGTGCACGAGTCGATGGTCTTCGCCGCCAGCTTCAATGCCCCCGTGGTCTTCTTCTGCCAGAACAACCAGTGGGCCATCTCCGTTCCCTTCGAGGTCCAGTCCAAGGTCCCGCTCGCCGAGCGCGCGGCCGGCTACGGCTTCCCGGGGGTCCGCGTCGACGGCAACGACATCGTCGCCTGCCTGGCCGTGACCCGCTGGGCGCTCGAGCGAGCCCGCCGCGGCGAGGGCCCGGCCCTGATCGAGGCCGTCACCTACCGCATGAGCGCGCATACGACGGCGGACGATCCCACCAAGTACCGCACCTCGGACCAGGAGCAGTCCTGGGTCCACCGGGACCCGATGACCCGGCTGGAGAAGCACCTGCGGGACACCGGCCAGATCGACGACGAGTTCCTCGCCCAGGTGGATCGGGACGCCGACGCGCTGGCGGCCGACCTGAGGTCGAAGGCCTTCAGCTTCCCGGACCCGAGCCTCCAGGACTCGTTCAACAACGTCTACGCCGAGGCCCACCCGTTGATCCGCGAGGAATCGGAGTGGTTCCGCCAGTACGAGTCCGGCTTCGCCGACCACCAGACCGGAGGCAACCGATGACCACCATGACGATCGCGAAGGCCCTCAACTCCGGCCTGCGCAAGCGGCTCGAGGAGGACCCGAAGACCCTCCTCATGGGCGAGGACATCGGCCGCCTCGGGGGCGTCTACCGGATCACGGACGGCCTGCAGAAGGACTTCGGCGCGGACCGGGTGATCGACTCGCCGCTCGCGGAGTCCGGGATCGTCGGCACCTCGATCGGCCTGGCGCTGCGCGGCTACCGCCCGGTCGCTGAGATCCAGTTCGACGGGTTCGTCTTCCCCGGGTTCAACCAGATCACCACCCAGCTGGCCAAGATGCGCGCCCGCTCCGAGGGCCGCCTGACTGTCCCCGTGGTCATCCGCATCCCGTACGGCGGCGGCATCGGCTCGATTGAGCACCACTCGGAGTCGCCGGAGGCGCTCTTCGCCCACACCGCGGGCCTGCGCATCATCACCCCGTCCAACGCGCAGGACGCCTACTGGATGATCCAGCAGGCCATCGAGTGCGACGACCCGGTGATCGTGTTCGAGCCCAAGCGCCGCTACTGGCTCAAGGGCGAGGTGGACACCGAGCGGCCCACCCTGGACCCGTTCAGCGCCCAGGTGGTGCGCCCGGGCACCCAGGCCACGATCGTCGCCTACGGCCCGCTCGTCCCCGTCGCCCTGGCCGCGGCGGAGGCCGCCGAGGAGGAGGGCTACAGCGTGGAGGTGGTGGACCTGCGCTCCATCAGCCCCATCGACTTCGACACCGTGGTCGCCTCGGTGGAGAAGACCGGCCGCCTGATCGTCACCCACGAGGCCCCGACCTTCGGCGGCATCGGCGGCGAGATCGCCTCCCGCGTCGCGGAGCGGGCGTTCCTCTCCCTCGAGGCGCCGGTGCTCCGCGTGGGCGGCTTCCACATGCCCTACCCTGTGGCCAAGGTGGAGGAGGACTACCTCCCCAACATCGACAAGCTGCTCGAGGCGCTGGACCGCCTCTTCTCGTACTGACGAAGCCGTCGGCGCGGCCCCCGGGCCGACGGCCGGCGTCGTCATCCGAATCGCTCGATCGCCCCGGCGATCACCAGCCCAAGGAGTCTCGATGAGCACGTTCAACCTTCCCGATGTCGGCGAGGGCCTGACGGAGGCGGAGATCGTCTCCTGGAAGGTCGCGCCCGGAGACACCGTGGCCGTCAACCAGGTCTTCGTGGAGATCGAGACCGCCAAGTCGCTCGTGGAGCTGCCCAGCCCGTTCGCCGGGACCGTGGCCGAGCTCCACGCCGCCGAGGGGGAGACCCTGGAGGTGGGGCAGCCGCTGGTCACCATCGACGAGGCCGGCGCACAGCCCGCCGCCGACCTCGAGGACCCGGCCCCGCCCGCGCAGCGCCCGATGCCCGAGGACCCGGCCGCGCAGTCGTGGCTGGGCGAGGTCACCGAGCGCTCGCTCGACGACGAGGGGGAGGAGTACGACGCCGCCGCGGACTCCGCGTCCGCCGCGCCTTCCGCCGGAGGATCGGCCCGGGGTGGCGCGCCCGCTGCGGCCGCACCGACCGCACCGGGTGCGGCGGGAGCCGGGGCCGGGGACGACGTCGAGCAGGTCGGCCCGCTCGTCGGCTCCGGCCCGAAGGCCGACCCCGTGAAGCGCCGGACCCGCGTGAACCGGCCCCGTCCCTCGGGGAACGTGCTCGGCGGGATCGGCGAGCGGATGGACGCCGCACGCGCGGCCGTCTCCCGCGTGGCGGCCCCGCGCACCCAGCGCGGCACCGCCGGCGGCGGAGCGCAACCGGCCCCGGCGGCCCGTCCCTCGGGTGCGGCCGCAGCGGCGGGAGGCGCCGGCGTCGTCCCCGCGGGTACGGAGCGCCGCGCCGGCCTGCTGGGCCGCGTCCTGGCCAAGCCGCCGGTGCGGAAGATCGCCAAGGAGCTCGGCATCGACCTGTCCAAGGTCCCGGCCTCCGGCGGCCACGGCGAGATCACGCGCGAGGACCTGATGTCCTACCAGGCGCAGCGCGAGGCCGAGCAGGCGGCCGCGCCCGCGTTCTGGAGCGCCAAGCCGGGGATGGACGACAGGATCGAGCGCCAGCCGGTCAAGGGCGTGCGCAAGGCGACGGCGAACGCGATGGTGAAGTCGGCCTTCAGCGCCCCGCACGTCTCGATCTTCGTGGACGTCGACGCCACGCGGACCATGGAGTTCGTCCAGCGGCTCAAGCAGAGCAAGGACTTCGAGGGCATCAAGGTCTCGCCGCTGGTGATCCTGGCGAAGGCCGTCATCTGGGCGGCGGCGCGCAACCCGAACGTCAACGCCTCGTGGGTGGAGACGGAGAAGGGCGCGGAGATCCACGTCAAGCACTACATGAACCTCGGCATCGCCGCCGCCACCCCGCGCGGCCTGCTGGTCCCGAACATCAAGGACGCGCAGGACCTGAGCCTGAAGGAGCTCGCGGTGGCCCTGAACGGCCTCGCGACCACCGCCCGCGCGGGCAAGACGGCGCCGGCGGACATGCAGGGCGGCACCATGACGGTCACCAACATCGGCGCGCTCGGCATCGACACCGGCACGCCGATCATCAACCCGGGCGAGGTCGCGATCGTCGCGTTCGGCACCGTCCGGCAGAAGCCCTGGGTGGTCTCCGGCGAGATCATCCCGCGCTGGATCACCACCCTCGGCGGGTCCTTCGACCACCGCGTGGTGGACGGGGACCTCTCGGCCCGGTTCATGGCGGACGTCGCCGCGATCATGGAGGAGCCGGCGCTCCTGCTGGACTGATCCTCCGCGCTGCGGCGTCGGGGTTGCGCCGGTATAACTATTCGGCGACGGCTCTGGAGGGGCTCCTGCGTGCATGCCACACTGCGCAGAGAGGGCCCCACGGCCACAGCCACGCCGAGCGGAGGATGCCATGGCCGGCATCGAGGAACGGACGGACCGCCCCGGGCCGGCCCGTGCCCGGCGGCTGGGCGCCGTCCTCGCCGCGGCGGTGGCCGGAGGCTTGGTGGTCGCGGCCTGCGCCGGACCGGACGCATCCGAGGCGAGCCCGGAGACACGGCCGACGGCGTCGTCCTCCGTCCCCGCGGTCCCGGAACCACCGGACGCCAGCGCCTGGCCGCGCGTCGACCACGGTTTCCTGAGCTTCCCGCAGCCTCCTGGGTGGACCGTGGCGGAGCAACCGGGTGCGCCGGTCGGCGAGCTGCGGGACGAGACGGGCGAGGCGGTTGCCTACCTCTCCACCGAGCCCTTCGCCGCGGACACGGGGGACATGGTCCGCTACGGTCATGTGCAGGAGATGCTCCGCATCCCCGTCGACACGGGCGCTGACCAGGAGCAGGTGCTGCTCGGATTCGTCGCCGGGCCGAGCGCGGAGCCGGGCGTCGGACGGGGGCTCGCGCTGCGCCTGCTCTCTCCGGAGGCGGCGGATCGGCTCGTCGAGACGGGCGAGCAGTCGCTGAGATTCGATCTGGCCGGCGACGAGCAGGGCGTCTTCTTCAGCGCGGACGGATTCGTCCGCCTCGACGGCGAGGCCGTGGCGGCCCCGGACGACGAGCAGATCGCCCGATTCATGGAGACCGATCGCTTTCGCCGGCTCGTCGCCGTGATGGCCGGCGTCCGGCGGTGACCGGAGGCGGGGCCAGCACCACCAGCACGCGGCAGAGCACGGGCAGCGCACAGGAGGGCATCATGTCGATCAACACCACGCCGATCAGCACTACGCAGACCAGCATTGCGCAGGACATCAGTACCCGGGGCAGCACCGCTCCGCGCGGGGCAGTCCAGGGCAGTGCGGTCCGGCTGCGGGCACCGAGGCGGGCCTCCGCGGCAGTCGGAGCACTGGCGCTCCTGCTCGCCACCGCGGCCTGCGGCGCGGAGGAGCCCATCGACGCCGGGCCGACCGCATCCGACTCGCCAGCCACCACCCCGCCGAGTGACGCCGCGTCCAGCGACGCGACGGCCAGCGACGCTCCAGCGAGCCGGACGCCCGCGGAGGAGACCTCGACGCCGCCGATCGACACGACGGAGTGGGCCACCGCGGACAACGGGCTGTTCACGTTCCAGCATCCGCAGGACTGGACGTTCCGGCCGGACGGGGATTCCATCGGGTACGAGCTGGCCGACTCGCAGGGCGAGACGGTCGCGTACGTCTCCGAGGGGCAGTTCCGGGGCGACTCGGACACCGGTGGAGAGCTGTGGTCCGCCGAGGAAGTCGCCCGGGAGACGCTCTCGACCAACGCCTCGGAGGAGCAAGTCATTTTGACGAGCGTGAAGCAGCGCAGCGATGAGGGCGCGGACGACGCCGAGCGGGAGCTCATGGTGCAGATCCTGGAGCCGGCGAACGTCGAGACGGTGCTCGGCGACACCGGCGGCCAGCCGTTCTGGTTCCGGACCAATGACGAGACGGCGGCCATCTTCATGACGGACGACGATCTGCTGGAGCTCGAGGGCGTCAACGCTCAGGCGGACGAGCGGCGGATCACCCAGTTCCTGGAGTCGGAGGAGTACCGGACGATCCTGGAGGTCATGCGCTCCGTCGAGGTGAGATAGACAGGCAAGAGTTTCGCAGACAATTCACGCGGGAGGGACTATGCTTTCGCCTTAATAAAAACTTGAGAGTTGGGGGAAATCGTTGGGGGCTCAATCGGAGCACTCCGGCACGTCTGTCGTGCCGTCGAGTCGAAGCAAGAAGCGTTTGATTTTTTGGATCATCGCGATCGTCCTGGTCCTGTTGCTGCTGATGGTCGCACCGGCGGCTCTTTTCTTCCTCGCGTTTGTCGCCGTCATCCTGGCGATTATCGCCCTGGTCAAGGGGGATCTCCGCTGGGCCCGGATTCCGCATCGAAAGGGAGCCCTGGCGGCGCTCGGGGCGGCCTTCGTCGTCTTCTGCGCTGCCGGAATCGAAATGGGGCGCGGTGCGGAGTCCGTGAGCATCGCCAGTGCGGGCCTGTCGAATGAGGCATCGGAACTCGCCGGGTCTCTGGAGAGTCACATCGGCGCTGCCTGCGAGAGCGACGACCTCTACATGGAGCAGGGCGAGCAGAGGGCGTACTGCGACGAAGATTCCGGTCACGGCCTCGTCTGGGTGAGTTCGGCACAGCATGAGGTCCTGCTCGCTGAAGCCGAGAAGGCCGCGGAGGAGGAACGGAAGGCTGCCGAGGCCGAGGCGGAAGCAGCTCGCCAAGCGGCCGAAGAAGCGCGTATCGCGGAGGAAGCCCGCATCGCCGAGGAGGAGCGGAAAGCGGCCGAGGCCGCCGAGGCGTCGAAGGCGGCCGAGGAGGCGCGTATCGCGGAGGAAGCCCGTATCGCCGAGGAGCAGCGGAAAGCGGCCGAGGCCGAAGCGGCTGAGGCTGCACGCAAGGCCGAGCAGGAGGCCGAAGCACAGCGGCTCGCGCAGGAAGAGGCGCGGAAGAAAGCACCGGCCGCCCCGGCTGCGCCGAAGGAACCCGCTGCACCGGCCGCCCCGAAGGCGCCCGCAGCGACCTTCTACAAGAACTGCACGGCCGTCAAGGCCGCCGGAGCTGCTCCCATCTATGCGGGTGAGCCCGGATACTCGAGGAAGTTGGACCGCGACGGTGACGGGATCGGTTGCGAGAGCTGACGTCCGCACTCAGCACGTGGCGGGTTGGAGGCAGCGTGCTGCTGGCGGTCCTGTTGACGGGCTGCGCTCCCGCAGTCTCCGCTGGCGAACCGCTCATCGTCCTGAGCGAGGCGGCTTCGCCGACGCCTCTCGTGGCGCTGCGGGAGAAGCCGACACCGCCGGCCGCGTCGAGAAACGACGACGACGCTGCAGAGGGCGTGGACTCGTCCGGCCAGCCAGCCGCCTCCGGATCCTCGCCCGGGCAGAGTCGCATCCTCCGGGAGGAGATCCTCGGCGTGCTCGGCCGTCTCGAGGTGAAGGGGCGAGCGCCTCAGACCGGGTACGATCGCGATCTCTTCGGCAACGGGTGGAAGGACCCCGATCGGAACGGTTGCGACGCGCGCAACGACACGCTCAAGCGCGACCTCACCGCCATCGAGGTCAAGCCCGCGACGGGGGGATGCGTGGTGCTGTCGGGCCTGCTCGAGGATCCGTTCACCGGGAACGACGTTGCCTTCCTGCGAGGCCAAGAGACGAGCGCGGACGTCCAGATCGACCATCTGGTGGCGTTGTCCGATGCCTGGCAGAAGGGCGCCCAGCAGCTCGACCCGGAGACCCGCGAACTGTTCGCGAACGACCCTCTGAACCTGCTGGCCGTCGACGGAGCTCAGAACATGTCCAAGGGCGACGGCGACGCCGCTACCTGGCTGCCTCCCAACAAGGCCTTCAGATGCGACTACGTAGCGCGCCAGGTCCAGGTGAAGGAGAAGTACCGGCTCTGGGTGACTCCGGCGGAGCGGGACGCCATCACCGCGGTGGCCGACGCCTGCTGATCCTTCGCCGGGTGCTCTGAGCCCCCCAACCGCCCAGACCACCCGGCCCTGCCGAACCGTCAGTGCTGGCTACCCCAGCACCTCGGGCAAGTCCGCCGGTTCCTCGCCCAGGACGTGCTGGGCGAGGTATCCGAGCACCACCTGGTACCAGACCTTCGCATGCTGCGGGGTCAGGATCCAGTGGTTCTCGTCCGGGAAGTACAGGAAGCGGTGCGGTGTGGAGCCGTCCTCGGCCTGCGGCAGGCCGGACTTGGAGAGCAGCTCGTACCAGAGCCGCAGCCCCTCGCCGATCGGGACGCGGTAGTCCTTGTCCCCGTGGATGACCAGCATCGGCGTGCGGATCCGGTCCACGTAGCGGTGCGGGGAGTACGTCTCCTGCATCTCCTCGCTCATCTCGCGGGCCCAGTAGTAGGAGGCGTCCGTCGTCGGACCGAATCCGTCCAGAGCCCACAGGCTCGCGTGGGTGACGATCGCCTTGAAGCGGTCGGTCTGCCCGGCGACCCAGTTGGACATGTAGCCGCCGAAGGAGCCGCCCATCGCGGCCGTCCGCGTCGCGTCGATCTCCTCGCGGGCCTCGACCGCGTCCGTGATCGCCATCAGATCGGTGAACGGCGCGTCGCCCCAGGTGCCCCAGCCGCGGTCGATGAACGACTGCCCGTAGCCCGTGGACAGGGCGGGATCCGGCAGCAGCACGGCGTACCCCTGCGCCACCGCCACCCAAGGGGTCCAGCGCCAGCTCCACTGGTTCCACGAGGAGACCGGCCCGCCGTGGATCCAGAGCAGCAGGGGCGCAGGCGACTCGGCGGAGGCGGTCTCGGGCAGGGCCAGCCAGGCGCGCACCCGGGCGCCGTCGTCCGCCGTCGTCTCCACCTCGGTCAACCGGCCCGGCAGCTCCGGGCGCTCCACCGGCGAGATCAGCCGGGTCACCGGCACGGAGCCGCCGTCCCCGAGCGAGCCGAGGCCCGTCAGGTCCAGCCGCACCGGCTCGGCCGGGTACTCGTAGCTGGCGCGCAGCGCGTAGGCGGCGGACCCGTCCGGGGCCACCACCACCTCGGAGAACGCGCCCTCGTCGGTCAGCCTGAGCACCCGGCCCGTGCCGGCATCCAGATGGAACACCGGGCTGCGGCCGTCCTCGTCGGCGGTCACCAGCAGTCCGCTGCCGTCCGGCAGCCACACGGCCCCGGTGGCCCAGCGGTCCCAGCCGGAGGCCAGGTCCCGCTGGTCGCCCGATTCGAGGTCCAGCAGGTGCAGCTCGGGCCGCGCGGACCGCTCCGGCGTGGAGCGGATCCAGCGCTCGAAGAGCAGCTGCCGGCTGTCCGGGCTGATCCGCACCGGCTCGTACTCGTACTCCTCGTCCGAGGCCAGCAGGGTGGTCCGCTCGCCGGTGGCCAGGTCCACGCGCACCACGTCGGTGCGCTGGCTCCCGCGGCCCTCCGGCACCATCCACGCGGAGACGAGGAAGGTGCCGTTCGGGGCCAGGTCCCAGGCCGTCTCGCCCAGGTGCCGGCCGGCGTCGGGGGTGATGTCGCGGAGCACGGCGCGCTCGTCGGCCGTGCTGTCGTCGGCGTGTTCGGCCACATAGAGGCGCGGCACGTCGGGGCCGAGGTCGTGGTCCCAGAAGCGCACGGGGTAGCCGTCGTGCAGGATCGCGTTGACCTTGCGGTCCTTGCGCTGCTTCCGGCCCTCCTTTTCGGCGTCCAGATCCGCGGCGCGGGGCAGGGCGGACGCCTGCACGACGACGGTGCTCGCCGGGGCGGCCGGCGTCGCCTCGCCCGTGCCTTCCGGCGAGCCGGTGCCGACGGCGGTGCCCTGGGCGGCGTTGGTCAGCACCGCCCCGATGCCGCCGGGGTGCTCGGCGACCCGGTACGCCTCGCCGCCCCAGGCGGGGAGGCGCCAGAGGGAGGGCGCGTCGTCGTCATCGCCCTGCGGGCGGGAGGCCACGAACAGGAGATCCCCGTCGAGGGTGAAGCGCGCCTGGGACTCGCCGCGGTTGTCCTTCACATGCTGGGCACCGCGGGTCAGGCGGCGAGCGGGGTGCTTCCCGTCCGGGTCGATCTCCCAGAGGCCGGTCACGTACCGGGTGGACTCGGCGTCGAGCTCGCTGACGCCGGTGACGAGCCGGCGGCCGTCGGGGGAGAGGGCCAGGCCGCCGAGCCGGCGGAGACCGATGAACCGGTCCAGGTCGTGGAACGGCGTTCGGGCGGAGGCGTCGGGGGCCGTCTGCTCGGCAGCAGCGGTGCCCGACGATTTCTGAAACGAGTCTTGAGAGTGTGCCACGCGACACATCCTGTCACTACCCGCTGCGACTTTCCAGAGGCGGGCGCATTTTGACGCTCAGGACGCTCAGGACGCTCAGGACACTCGGGACGGTCCGGCGGAGTCGCGGCGGCCCGCGCGACGGCGGCGGGCGGCCCGCCGTGGGGACCGCCGCCGTCGTCCTCCCTCCGCACCCGCCGTCCGGCGGGCGGAGCGTGCGGCTCAGGCCGCCAGCACCGCGGACTCCAGCCGCGCGTAGCTGGTCTCCATGCCGTCGACCATGCCGGTGGCCACCGCCATCTCCCGAGCCTCGCGGTCCGGGTAGACGATCACCAGCGTCAGCAGCGTCCCGTCCTCCACCGGGGTCAGCGTCATCTCGTTGCGGGTGACGCCGGCCATCTGCGCCGCGTCCGGGATCCCCTCCGCCCCGACCATCTGCTCCGTGCTGACCAGCCGGTACGGGGCGTGGGCCTCCAGCACCTCGCCGGCGAAGCCGAAGCGCTGGGCGCCGTCGTCGGACGCCCACTCGTAGCGGTAGGAGCTGCCGGGCTCCACGCTCGTCTCGCAGACGGGCATGGTCCAGCCGTCCGGGCCGAGCATCCAGCGGGAGACCAGGGCGGGGTCCTCGTGTGCACGCCAGACCTGCTCCACGCTGCCCCGGATCACGCGGGTGACGCGCAGCCGGGTGTCGTCGAGCGGCTCGGCCGCCGTGACCCCGCCGGCGGCGAAGGCCTGCAGGTCGGCGACGACGTCGTCGATCTGGCCCATGGCCTGCCGCATGCCCTCCTCCATGCCCATGGCGCTGAGCTGCTCCAGCTCGGCGGCGGAGGCGAAGAAGGACGTGGTGGTCATGCGCGAGCCCGTCTCCGTGGGCTCGAAGGAGAACTCCATCCGGATCTGCGGCATGTCCCGGTTCGGTTCTCCGTCCTCGCCCAGGAATCCGTCCAGGACGGAGAAGGACGACGGCGCCTCCACGCTGAGCCACTCCCAGTAGCCGCCGGGAGTATCGCCCTCGGGGCCGGTCATGAAGTAGGTGGTCAGGCCGCCCGGGTAGGCGTCGTGGCGGGTGAACGTGGCCGGATAGCTGGGCGGTCCCCAGAACTTCTCCAGCTGGCGCGGGTCCATGTACGCGTCCCAGAGGCGGCGCACCGGGACGGGGAATTCGGCCGTCACCGTGAGGGTGAGGGCGTCGGTGTCCTTGTCGACTGCGGTGATGGGCATGGTTCTGACCTTCCTGCGTTGGTTGGATATGCCGTGCGGCTATCCGGTGGTGGGCGGGTCCTCGGCGAAGAGGTCATCCATGCGGCCGATGCGGCCGCGCCAAATCTCCTCGAACCCGCGGAGGAGATCCTGGATGCGTTCGATGCGCTCCGGGGCGCCGCGGACGACGCGTTCGCGTCCGCGGGCCTCCTTCACGACGAGTCCTGCGGCCTCGAGCGCCGTGACGTGCTTCTGGACGGCGGCGAAACTCATGTCATAGTCGCCCGCGAGCTCAGAGATCGTCGCCTCCGAGGAGAGCGTGCGGCGGACGATGTCCCGGCGGGTGGCGTCCGCCAGGGCCCGGAAGATCCGGTCCACCTCGGCCTCGCTGAGCTCGGCCGTCATCGGCGCGGCACTGCGCGGCTCGATGCTGCCCGACTCGACGTTGCCCGGCTCGATGCTGCCCGACTCGACACTGCCGGGCTCGGCGGTGGTGCGTGCCTGGTATCCGGTGATCATGGCGTCTCCCGCTGCTCGTTCCGGCGCTGCACTGGGTCGCGGCGCCTCGTCGGCTAACATGCAACCAACTGGTTGTATGTTAGGCACGTCACGGCGCGTTGCACAAGGGTGCTCGGGAAGAAATCTGCCAGCGTCCGCTGCGGGCTACTCCGTCGCTGCTGCGTCCGGTGCGGCCGTGCCGGGCCGTGCCGTGAGTCCCTCCGCCAGTGAGCTCAGAGTCCGGAGCTGTTTGCGCATCATGATCAGATCGCCCCAGGCCAGCAGGTAGCGGCGCGGCCGCCCCAGTACGCGGCCGGCCGGGGGCATCGAGAGATCGCCGCGCAGCAGGACGCGGCCGCGGCCGGTCGGGATGATCGCGTACCGCACCGCGATGGCGCCGAAGAGGCGGGTGGGCCAGCCCGGCTTCATCGAGATCGTCAGCGACCGGTTCGGTTCGAACCCGGCGAGTTCGAAGATCGTCATGACGTCCTGGCCGATCTCGAGGTTCGTGGCCGAGGGGTCGGGCGTGCGCGGGCTGCGCCTCCCGAAATTGTCAATCCAGTCGTAGCTGTACGGGGCGCGCCGGAGCTGGCACAGCCAGAGGAACAATGTCTCCGGGTCGGCACCTGTGGCGACCGCCCGGGTGGCCAGGCGACGCTGCGCTCCGGCGCGGCTGTCGGGGCTCTCCGGGGTCTCGGCCCCGAAAGTGCTGCCCCACGCCCACGGAAGCCCGCTGAAGAACAGTGCCACCACGCCGGCCTCCCTGGTCGAATACTAGAGAACGCTCTCTAGTGGGATAGGCCGATCCTAGCTCTCACAGCACTCCGGGGGAAGAGTAGACAGATCTGTATAGTTGGATCGATCTGCCGAGGAGGAATGCCGGTGACGAAGGCCAGCGCGCGGAGCCGCTTGCTCGCGGCCGCCCGCGAGAAGTTCTACGCGGACGGGATCGCCGCCACCGGCGTCGACGGGATCGTGGAGTCCGCCGGGGTGGCGAAGATGAGCCTCTACAACAACTTCGGCTCCAAGGCCGAGCTGGTCGTGGCCTACCTCGAGGCCCGCCACCAGGAGTGGCTGGACCTCTACAGCGCACGGCTCGAGGGGGCCGAGACCTCGTTGGATGGTGTCCTCGCAGTGGTCGACGCGTACATCGATGACGCTCATGCCGCCCATGCGCGGGGATTCCGCGGGTGCGGGCTCCTGAATGCGGCGGCCGAACTCCCGGCAGGGGACCCTGGGCGAAGGCTCGTCGCGAAGCACAAGGCGGACGTCGAGGAGCTGATCCGCGGGCACCTGTCTCGGATGGCCGGTGAGAAGGCCTCCCGCGACGGGGCCGAGGAGATCTCGTTCGTCCTCGAGGGCGCCATGGCGCGCGCCGGCCTGGAGGGCAGCGACCGTCGGTTGCGAACGGCGCGGGAGATCATCGCCCGCATCGTGGGGCACCTGTGAGCCAGGGCGCCCGCTCGGGCGTGATGCTGCTCGTCGTGACGTCCGTCCTGTGGGGGACGACCGGGACCGCCGCGAGCTTCGCCCAGGGAGTGTCGCCGCTCGCCATCGGCGCCGTCTCCCTCGGGGTGGGCGGCCTGCTGCAGGGGGCGATCGCCCTCGGGGCGATCCGTGCCGCGCGCCAGGCCCTGCGCGCCCACCGGAGGACCGTGATCGTCGGCGCACTCGGTGTCGCCGTCTACCCGCTGGCCTTCTACAGCTCCATGGACCTCGGCGGGGTGGCGCTCGGCACGGTGATCTCCCTGGGGTCGGCGCCGATAGCGTCCGGGGTGCTGGAGCGCGTCGTCGACGGGGTCCGGCTGACGTCGCGCTGGTGGTGTGCCGCCGTGTTGGGCATCGCCGGGTGCGCCCTGCTGGGATCCGCCGAGGCCGCTCAATCGGGTCAGGCGGGTGGGATCTCCGTGGCCAGTAGCGTGGCTCTGGGCCTGCTCGCCGGGGCCAGCTACGCGGCATACTCCTGGTCGGCCGGCCGGCTGATGTCGGCCGGGCTGCCGCGCCGGGCAGCGATGGGATCGGTCTTCGCGGCCGGGGGACTGTTGTTGCTGCCGGTCCTGCTGGCCCTCGGGGCGCCCCTGCTCGCAACTACACAGAATGTACTGGTGGCCACGTATCTGGCACTGATCCCGATGTTCGTCGGCTACGTTCTCTTCGGGGTGGCCCTCAGCCGCGTCCCCGCCAGTACCGCCACAACGGTGACGCTCCTCGAGCCGGCCGTGGCGGCGATGCTCGCCGTGTTGGTGGTCGGCGAGCACGTCACGATCCCCGGATGGGTCGGCATGGCGCTCATCGCCGCTGGCCTGCTGGTCCTGGTGGCTGTGCCGCATCGGGCGGCCCCGCCGCCGAGGCCCGCCCGTTCTTCCGGGCCTCACGTAGTCTGACAGCCGGACAGGGGGCTGACATGGACGGGATCGGGATGCCGGGCACTGGCCTTCGGCGACGCCTCCTTCTCTCCAACGGTGCCGATATCGCCGGGCGGTCCCTCGCGGACTATGTGATCGACGTCGTCGCAGTCACGACTCTCGGTGCCACGGCGTTGCAGATGGGCATCCTCAACCTGTTGCAGACCTTGCCGATGATGCTCCTTGCCGTGCCGATCGGCGTGTTGATCGACAGGCGTCCGACGATCGGCCCGCTCGTGGGATCCCAATTCCTGCGTGCCGTGCTCGTCGGCGGCCTGGTGGCCGTCACTGCTGCAGGTCAGCTCTCGCTGGCCTGGGTCGCCGGATTCGTCCTGCTCTCGGGACTCTTGGCAACGTTGGCAGAGACCGGTCAGGCCAAGGCGGTGTCTCGCATCGCTGGGGCCGGAGCGTCGGGCAGAACCTACGGGGTCCTCCAGGCGACCGATTCGGCCGCAGGCATCGTCGTACCTGCGGCGGCGGGGATTCTCCTGATGGAGGCAGGCGCGCCCACGATGCTGGCTGGCTCGGCAGCGCTGGCCGTACTCGGCGGGTTCTCCCTGCTCAGCCGGTCGTGGCCTGCCGCCCCCTCGATTCCGGAAGATCCCGGACGTCGTTCCCTTCGCGCCGAAGCGGTGTCGTTCCTCCACGAGGCGGGGGACGGGTGGGTCTTGGTCTGGGGGAGCCGGCGATTGCGCTATCTGACGGTCGCGTCCTTCCTGCTCGGGGCGGGACTGGCGGCATATTCGGCGGTCGAATCGATCTATGTCCTGCGGGATCTAGCCGTCGCCGTCGGACATTTCGGTCTGATGGTCTCGTCCGGTGCGGCGGGCGGGTTGATCGGCAGCGTGGTTTCCGGCGGGTTCGTGCGGCGCTTCGGTCGGGTCCGGCTGACCCGGATGACCTTCATCCTGACCATGCTGAGCGCCCTCCTGCTCTTCGTCCCCCTCATCGCACCGGAGATCGCGGTTCCGATTCTGGCCGCTCAATTCTTCTTCTGGGGAGTGT
This sequence comes from Zhihengliuella alba, assembly GCF_039538765.1. Classification (NCBI taxonomy): domain Bacteria; kingdom Bacillati; phylum Actinomycetota; class Actinomycetes; order Micrococcales; family Micrococcaceae; genus Zhihengliuella; species Zhihengliuella alba. Next base: position 352,622 of record NZ_BAABCJ010000005.1, read on the forward strand.
TCGTGGTGGCGAACAACGTCCAGGTCGCCGCGCTGGTCATGCAGACCGTGCCCGAGGATGCGATCGGTCGGGTCATCGCAACCCGCCGCACGGTCACCATGGTCTCCATCCTGGTCGGCAGTCTCCTCGGTGGAAGCCTCGGCGGTGCGGTAGGCACCGTCTGGGTACTCGTGCTCTTCCTGGGTTTGCTCATCGGCGCGGCCGTCTTCTCGTTTCGAGTGGATTGAGGCCGTCCCGGAGGTCAATTCCCGGAAAGCGTGTGAGTTGAGCCGGCCGGATCAGCGAGCGGCCCGAGCTAGTGAGCCGGTGACCTAGGTTTCGTCCTTGAGTCCGATTCGGGCGAGCCCGGCGCCGTCGACATCGGTTAACGCGATGGTCGTCTCGAGGAGTCCGGGGAGCCTCTGGTCAAGGCGACTCGTCGAAGCTAGGGCACGCGTCTGGGATACCGGACTCCGACGTCGTCGACCCCGTTGTTGCGGCGCGTCCCGCGCGGTTCCATGGAAGGGTGCGACGGTGATGCGGCGCACAACGGAGTGCCCGCCCCGTCGCCGTCCCCTTCCGAACCCGCCCCGCGAACCGGGCCCCAGCCCCGAAAGCGCCTCATGACCTCCTCGCTCTCCTCTTCGACCTCGCCGCCGGCCACGCGCCCCGGCGACATCGCCCGCTTCGCGCTCTACAGCGCCATCGGACTCCTCGTCTTCTTCGTCCCCGTCACGCTCGGCGGGACCAGCACTATCCTGCTGGACCACGCAGTGAGCTGGCTGCGCGAGCACGGCGCCGGCGTGGTGCCCTACTACGCCCTGCTGGTCATCCTCGCCGGAACGGTGGCGCCCTTCGTCACGGGAGCCTGGCGCGCCTCGCGGCTGAAGGCCGTGTTCGCGTTCCTGAACATCGTCGGCCTGACAGTCGGCATCGCCATGGTCGCCGGCGTCGGCCCGGCCTGGCTCATGGACGCGCAGATGGGCCCGTTCCTCTTCAACGCACTGGTGATCCCCGTGGGCCTGATCGTGCCGATCGGCGCGATCTTCCTCGCCATGCTCGTGGGCTACGGCCTGATGGAGTTCCTGGGCGTCTTCCTCCAGCCCGTCATGCGCCCGCTGTGGCGCACGCCGGGGCGTTCGGCGATCGACGCCGTCGCGTCCTTCGTCGGCAGCTACTCGCTGGCGCTGCTGATCACCAACCGCGTGTACCACCGCGGCCGCTACACCGGCCGCGAGGCGGCCATCATCGCCACCGGCTTCTCGACCGTCTCCGCCAGCTTCATGGTGATCGTCGCCAAGACCCTGGGTCTGATGGACCACTGGCTCCTGTACTTCCTGACCGCCCTGGTGGTCACCTTCGCCGTCACCGCAATCTCGGTGCGCATCCCGCCCCTCAGTCGCATCCCGGACGTCCCGTACCCGGGCGTCGAGCACGTGCCGGAGCTCAAGCCCACCGGCAACCGCTTCGCCTACGCGTGGCGCGAGGCGCTGACCACCCTGCGCGAGGCACCGTCGCTGCCGCGCAACGTCGCCGTCAACGTCCTCGACGGCCTGAAGATGGCGATGGCCATCCTGCCCTCGATCCTCTCGGTCGGGCTGATCGGCCTGGTGCTCGCGCGCTACACGCCGATCTTCGACTGGGTCGGCTACGTGTTCGCCCCCTTCGCGTGGGTGGTCGGGCTGGAGGATCCGCTGCTGGTGGGCAAGGCGTCGGCGACGGGCATCGCCGAGATGTTCCTGCCGGCCACGCTCGCCGCCGACCACGCCTCGCTCGAGCTGCGCATGGTGGTAGGGATCGTCTGCGTCGCCGCGATCATCTTCTTCTCGGCCCTGGTGCCCTGCATTCTGGCCACGGACATCCCGCTACCGCTGTGGACCATGGTGGTCATCTGGTTCGAGCGCGTCGCCCTGACCATCCTGATCGCGACGCCGGTGGTCCGCCTGCTGTTATAGCGGCCGTCCCCGGCTGCCACCCCTCGCGACGGCGTGATCCAATCGCCGTCGATTCGTGGCCGAATCGAGCCCCGCCGGGGCTACCGTGCCGGCGTCCCCGGTGGTTCGCTTGCACTATGGATGCCACCTGGATGCTCGGGGCCGTCCGCGGTCGGCGGACCACCAGCCGGACGGTGACCGCAGGCCTGGCGGTGGCCGCCGTCGTTCTCCTCGGCGCGTGCAGTGCTGACCCGGATGACGGCGACGGCACCGTCTCGCCGTCCCCCACGCCGACGCAGACGTCGGCGGCGCCCACCACGGCGGGTTCGCCCTCGGGAACACCCGGCACGACGGCGACAGCCCCGCCGAGCGCGACGCCAAGCTCCGGCGCCCCGGCCGCTTCGTTGCCGGCCGAGGAGGCAGCGACGGTGGTCTACCCGGCTCCGGGGGCCAGCGAATACGGCGATCCGGAGGCGGCCGCGAGCGGATTCGCGTCCGACTACGCCGGCTTCGAGAACCCTACGCTCTCCGACTTCATGCAGGGGGACAGCCGGTCGGGCGAGTTCGAGGTCACGCCGGCGGATGGCCGGCTCGTGACCACGGTGCTCGTCCGGCAGCTCTCCGACGACGCCTGGTACGTCATCGGGTCGTCCACCCGGGACATCCAGGTGGACGAACCCGTGGCCGGTGCCAGGAGCGCCTCGCCGCTGGGCGTGAGCGGGAACGCCCTGGCGTTCGAGGGCAACGTGCTGGTGCAGGTCCGCGGCCCCGACGGCACGGTGCTGGGCCAGGCGCCCGTCACCGGCAGCGGGGGACCGGACCCCGGGCCCTTCGCCGGCGAGATCCCCTTCACCGACCCGGGATCGGGGCATGGCGCGGCGCTGTTCCTGACGCACAGCGCGCGCGACGGCAGCCTGGAGCAGGTCGTCGCGGTGCCCGTGACCTTCGGTGGCTAGTTCAGTGGTTAGAGGGGGGGCCGATTCGGGCCTCGGCGCATTGACGCTGCCGGTTCGTCGAAAGATCCGACCCGACGACGACGGCGGGGCCTCGGCACCTGCCGGGACCCCGCCGTCGTACTCCTGCCGTCCTACTCCTGCTCGGTGACTCGTCTCAGTTGGCGACCGTGAAGCGGCGGTTCTCGTTCTTGGGCTCCTCGAGTTCGTCGAGGACGGCAACCGCGAAGTCCTGGGTGGAGATCGAGTCGCCCACCGGGTTGTTCACGCCGACCTTGTACTCGCCGGTCCGCTCGCCCGGGGCGATGACCGGTGCCGGTGCCAGCATCGTCCAGTTCACGCCCGAGGAGTCCTCGTAGTAGCTCAGGATCTCCGCGAAGCTGTCCGCCTCCGACTTGTACTCCGGCGGGAAGCCCTCGGTCTCGCGCAGCTGTCCGCCGCCGGGGAGTTCGAGTGCGCCCGCGCCGCCCACCACGAAGACCCGTGCCGGGACCAGCGTCTCCGCGATCTCCTCGTGCGCGGCCCGGATGGGGCCGTGGTCGCTGCCGTCGCGCGGGGTCGGCACGGAGATCATGACGACGTCGTGGCCCTGGGCGAGCTCGCGGTACGCGGCGACGTCCGTCAGCTCCGCCTGCGCCGAGGCCGCCCCGGGGACCTCGGCACCCGAGCGGGACACCGCGGTGACCTCGTGCCCCCGGGTCAGCGCCTCGGCGACGATCTGGCTGCCGACCATGCCGGTGGCTCCGTACACTGCGATCTTCATGTGGATCCTTGTCCTGGGTGTCCGCAGGCGGGCCGTGCCGCCTGCGGGATCGAATGATTGCGACTACGGTAACCATCGAGCGCGCCATTCGATTCCGAGGAGCTCAACATGACGCAAAGCGGTCCCGCCGAGCCCTCGCAGCAGGACGGGCTCCCGACCCTGGACGGCGACGCCGCCACCGCGGTGCTCCTGCGCGACGGCGACGCCGGGCTGGAGGTCCTCCTGCTCGAGCGCCTGGGGAGCAGCCGCACGTTCGCCGGGGCCTGGGTCTTCCCGGGCGGGTTCGTGGACCCGGAGGACTACGTCGGCCTGGAGGGCTTGGAGGGATCCGCCGACCCCGAGCTGGCGGCGCTCGCCGACGGCGCGCGGAACCGGACCGTTCCGGATCTGCCCGTCGACGCCGTCCCCGCGGCCCTGATCCGGGCTGCGCGCCGGGCCGCCGTCCGCGAGACCGCGGAGGAGACCGGCCTGGTCATCGACGAGGCGGCGCTGGTGCCGACGTCCTGCTGGGTGCCGCCCCGGCAGCAGGCCCGGCGCATGCGCGCCTGGTACTTCCTCGCGCCGCTGCCGGGGGAGGGGAGCGACGCCGTCGTGCTGAGCCCCGGCGAGCACGCCGACTCGGTGTGGATCACCCCGCGGGAGGCGCTCGAGCGCCACGGCGCCGGCACCATGGTGCTGGTCCCGCCGCTCTGGCTGACGCTGCACCTCCTCGGCGGGTATGCCACGGTGGGCGCCGCCGTCGCCGGGCTGGCCGCCGATCCGCCCGTGCAGTACCGCAGCCAGATGGTCCAGAAGGGCGGCCGGAAGTACGTGGTGTGGGCGGGCGACGCGGCGTGGATCGACGAGCATCCCGCCGAACCCGACGCCGAGGCGGACGCGGCGGCCGGCATGGATCTGGAACTCGTGGAGCCGAATCGCCGCTTCCGGCTCGACGTGACGGAGCCGCCCTGGACGCTCGACCAGCACTGATCTGAGATCGCCCCGGCGTGAGACCGCCCGCCCGCTGGCGGTAACGTCACCGTCCTGAACTAGGATGCACTCGGTGCTCTATTCGTTGGAGGTAGTCCCGCGAGGTGGGGCGCGAATAGCAGTGATTCAGGGGGGGTACTGGCATGTCCGGTCGGACCGTCGCGATGGTCGGAGGGCTCACGCTGTTGTTCATGCTCCTGGGCTCGGCTCTCTCGGTGTACAACACCAAGCAGGAAGCGATCACGCTGGAGGGCAACAAGCTCTACTCGACAGCGAGCATCCGCGTCACCGGAAACCCCCGGGAGATCGTCCGGAAGGCGCGCACGCTGGGCCCCGAGACGCGAATCTACGTCCAGCTGCCCGGCGAGGCAAGGGTGCGGAATCTGCTGGTCGACGACCCGACCGGGTTGAATCTGCCTCTTCATGAGGGGCGGTCCTTCTGGGCGGGCGAGGAGAAGGCGGCGATTGTCGGGGCGGCAATTCCTGTCGTCGACCGGGACGGACGGGAGTACTTCGAGTACGACGGCGAGATCTACGAAGTCATCGGGCGTCTCGGAGCGGGCCCCGACAGTCTGCTGGCAGCAGATGTACTCCTGAGTGACCCGGCGCGGGCATTCGACGGATCCGGTCCGATCGTCGTCGACCGCGTCGACGCCTACGCGCGGTATGTCGAGAACTTCGGGAGTCAGGGCGTCGCCCGGATGAACGAGGACACGAACCGGCGCACCAACGTCGACTTCGTCTCGCCGCTGTTGCTCGGACTGGGGACCGCCATCGTGACCGCAGGGGCAGTGTTCACGGGGATGCTCGCTGCGTCCTTGCTCCAGCGTCGACACCATGTCCTCCACCTGCTCGGCCATCGGCGCCTTCCAGTTCTGGTGCGGTCCGTCGGGCAGCTCGGGTTGGTCGCGGTGATGGCGGGCCTCCCCGCGTTCGCTGCGGCCGTTCTCGCCGGAGACCCGATGGTCTCCGGCGCCAGCGTCCTCGGCGTCGAGGCGCTGGTGGCCTCCGCAGTTGTCGTCAGTTTCCTGACGGCCGCCCACCTCCGGAGGCCGGTGGCGCCGTGGAGCTAGTGTTCGACCTGCGCCGGAACTGGCTCATTCTGACCTGCAAGGCGCTGACCTGGGCCCTGCTGGCGGTGACGGTCTTCAATATCGCCTCCTTCGCGCAGTCGACCGACACCGCGATCAACCGAAGCTTCTCGGCCGAAGCCGAAACCAACATGTACCAGCTCGTCGATCGACTGGCCGACCCTGAGGACTTCTACGAATTCAGGCAGTCCCGGACCAATCTGGAACAGCTGGGAGCCTTCTACGACGAGCTCAACGAGGCCGACGAGTTCGACCTCCTGTCCGTCTTCGACCAGCCGGTTCCTGTCCGAGATTTTCGGGGGAACGAGACTTTCGACGCCGGATACGGAACAGAAGGGAGCGTCGGCGGGCCCTATACGGACGAGGTCGGGCGCCGGGTGCAGGATGTCAAGGCGGTCCAGCTGAATCAGAAGGCCTTTGACTTCTACAGGCTCGCCGTCTCCGAAGGGACTCCGCCGGACTGGGGCGATGTGGACTACTCCGACGGCGCCGTGCCCGTCCTGCTGGGGAGCAGCTACGCCGGAGTGTACGAGGTGGGCGACGTCATCGACGGCAACTTCTACACGCTGCCGATGCGGATGCAGGTGACCGGAATCCTCGAGGAGGAAGCGTCCCTCTATTACCAGGGGGAGATGAACTTCTATCTCGACCACCATCTGCTGATCCCGTATCCCCCGTCTGCAGAGCAGTTCGCTGCGCAGGACCAGGTCTTCTACGGCATTCTCTATTTCGCCATGGTCAATGCCGACATCGCCGTGCCGCGAGGCCTCAGCACCGACCAGGTGCTGGGGGAACTGGCAGAGGCGTCGGACCACAGTGGCTTCGAGCATTACGCGGTGGCCAACCTCCCCGACTACCTACTCCAGTTCTCCCTGGTGAAATCCATCATCCAGGACAACCTGGCCCTCGTGCAGGGGATCGGAGTCCTCCTGTGCCTCGGCGTGCTGGTGGCCAGCGGCTTCGCGAACGCCCAGCTGCTCCGGCGTCGGCAGGCAAAGGCCCTCGCTTTTTGGCGGCTCGGCTACAGCCGCGGTGCAATCCGGAGGATGCTGCTGCTCACGGCCCTCGTCCAGTACGCAGCGGCTACGGCGGGCACAGCGGTCGGACTCAGCCTTCTGCCACAGGCCAGTCCGGCCGGCCTCTGGTCCGCGGCCGGCGTGCTGGTTCTCCTGGTTTCTGTCGATGCCGCCCACGAGAGCCACCTCCTTCGACGACTCATCGACCACACCTCCGGAAGGATGGACACCTGATGCTCCAGCTCGACTCTCTCTCCAAGACCGTCCGCGAACCGAACGGCCAGCAGCGGCGACTCTTCGATGCGCTCCACATGACGATGGCGGATCATGATCGCTCGATCGCCATCCTGGGGCGCAGCGGCTCCGGCAAGAGTACGCTGCTGCGAATCCTGGCCGGGCTGGACGGCGCCTATACGGGGTCCTATTTCCACGCCGGCGAGCTGGTGCCCCAGCGTGAGCAGGCATCGGCGGACTTCAGAATGAGACACATCGGCTACGTGACCCAGAGCTACGATCTGCTCGAGGATCGAAACGTGCTGCACAACGTCCGGCTCGGGGTCGGCCCGGGAGAGGACGCGGAGGAACGCGCCTCGGAGTGCCTGGCGGCCGTGCAGCTGGAAGGCTTCGAGCGAAAGCCGGTCCGGCATCTCTCGGGCGGCGAGGCCCAGCGCGTGGCCATCGCTAGAGCCCTCGCGAAACGTCCCGACGTCGTGCTCGCCGACGAACCGACCGGCGCACTCGACGAGCGCACCGAACGCAGCATTCTGGACCTCTTCGCCGACCTGCAGCGCCAAGGGAGGCGGTTCATCATCGCGACTCACAGCGAGACGGTCGCCCGCGCCTGCGACCGTCGTCTGGTGCTGGCCGACGGGCGACTGGTGGAGCGCGGCTGACCCGCTCCGGCTAGTGGCTGTGCCCCGGCACTGAGCCCAGGGTCGGGTGGGGCGGCACCGTCGATGCTCGCCACCCGGAACTGGACGTCGTGCACGTGGAAGTTGTGCGGGAAGGGATTGGTGCTGCGCACCTCCCATACCTCCGTGGAGCCGACCCGGACCACGTCGTCCACGCGCACCATGTCCATCGGCCGTCCGTTGATGCACCGGTCGGTGAGCGTGAAGAACCGCTGCTCGACGGCGTCGTCCTCGCGTGGAGCCATGCGGGCGCGGATGGTACCAGAGGATGCGAGCGCGCGAGGTCCTCCAGTGCGTCGGCGTCGGCGAGTCGAACGACGAGGTCGGGCGGGCACTGCACAGCTCACTGGAGACCGCGCGGACCTATGTCGGCCTGCTCCTCGCCAAGCTCGGCGCGCGCGACAGGTCGCAGCTCGCGGTGATCGCCTACGAATCGGGGCTGGTGGAGCCTGGGTCCCGCTGATCGCGCAAGCCCTGGATGCGCTGACGCCGTGCGGTTCCCGCCGTGCCGATCCTGGCTAAGCTGATGAACCTGACAGCCACGTCCACGGACAAGGAGGAGCGGTCACGGTGCGCGCAGCTGCCACCGGGCCTCGAATGCCGATGGCGAAATCCCTGACGATCCGCGACCTCGTCGCGAGCCCTGTCCTCGGCACGCGCACGCACAGCGGCGCGGCCGGGCTGGACCGCCCGGTCCTCTGGGCGCACTCGTGCGAGCTGAAGGACCCGGCCCGGTGGCTCCAGCCGCACGAGCTCCTCATGACCGTCGGCATGTGCGTCCCCGCGGGAAGCGACGCCCAGCGCGCGTTCATCGCGGACCTCGACGACGCCGGCCTGGCCGGGATCGCGATCGGCGACCACGGGTTCGCCCCGCCGCTCACCCCGGCCCTCGCCGACGAGTCCAACGCGCGGGGCTTCCCGGTGCTGCTCACGGAGCGGCAGACGCCGTTCGTCGCGCTGTCCCGCATGGTGGCGTCCTTCGGCGCCGAGGAGCAGTCCATGGGCGTGCTCCGCCTGGCCAAGCTCTACAACGTGGCGGGCCGGCGCGGGACCGCCGAGAAACGGTCCGGACGGCCGCTCGCCGAGCTCTTCTCGACCAAGGTCACCGTGGTCGACGACGAGACGTCGTGCGTGGTCATCGGCGACGGCACGGTGGCCCCGGCCAGCGGCCGGCGGCACCCGCTGCGGACCCTCCGGCCCACGCACCTGCTGCTCGAGAGCGAGGAGTTCCTGGACGGCCTGTCGATGGTCCACCTCTCCCAGGTGCTGGAGGTCGACGCCAACGAGCTCCTGCAGGCCGCCGTCGACCACGTCGACCGCGGCGAGGAGGTCCTGACGCGGTCCCTGGCGAGCCGGATGGACGCCGGCCGCGCCCTGACCGAGCACTGGGGGCTGGAGCGCCCCGGCTACCGCGTGATGGTCACCGAGTGCGACGTCGCGGCCCGCGTGCCGCTCAGCCTCGCCCTGACCTCCTCGCCCGCCGTGTGCGGCCAGGTCGACGGGCGCCAGGTCGTCGCCGTGCCCGTGGCCGGAGTTCCGGACGTGCGGGAGCGCTTGGACGAGCTGGGACTCGTCGTCGGGGCCTCGGCCGTGCATCACGACGAGGGCGACCTCGGCGGCGCGATCGAGGAAGCGGTCTCGGAGTACCAGTTCGCCAGGGCACGCGGCCAGCGCTGGCGTGAGTTCAGGGGCGAACGGCTGTCCCTCCTGGGACGGTCCCGCTCCGAGCGAGAGCACATTGTGCAGGGCGTCCTGGGGCCGCTGGCCGGCGAGGACCCCAAGATGACGTCGCTGCGCGAGACGCTCTTCGCGTTCCTCGATCACGACCAGAACTGGAACGAGACGGCCAAGGCGCAGAACCTGCATCGGCAGAGCGTGGCCTACCGGATGAACCGCGTCGAGGAGCTGACAGGGCGCAGCGTGCGCCGTACGCAGCACCTGGCCGAGTTCTGGCTCGCCCGTACCGCCTGGGAGCAGTACGTCGTGGAGCGCGGCTCCTAGCCGAATCCACCATTGTTTATCACTTCTGATAAACCGACAGGCAGATGTAGCAATCTGTCTGATAGCACGGGTCACAGCCCTCCCGTAGCGTGTGTTGCAGACCACATTGTTGAACGACGCACGAGGGGTGCTGCACATGAACACGAACGACCAACCACAGGAGCGCAGCGGCGGACAGTTGCTCATGGCAGCCCTCTCCGCTCATGGCGTCGACACCGTCTTCGGGATCCCCGGTACGCACAACCTGGGTATCTTCGCGGCGATGGACGACCACGGCATCCGGAACGTCACCACCCGGCACGAGCAGGGAGCCGGCTACGCCGCCGACGGCTACGCCCGCTCCTCGGGACGCGTCGGCGTCGTCGTGACCACCACCGGGCCCGGCGCCACGAACGCCGCCACGGCCCTCGGCCAGGCGTACTCGGACTCGGTGCCGGTGCTCCTCATCGCGCCCGGCGTGCCGACCGACCACCCGAGCGACGGCGACGGACTGCTCCATGAACAGGTGGACCAGCGCGCCACCCTGGCCGGCGTGGTCCGCCAGAGCCACCGCGTACAGAGCCTCGCGGAGATCCCCACGGCCGTCGCGCGTGCATTTGCCCGGATGGGGCACGGCCGCGCGCGGCCCGAGTACCTCGAGATCCCCCTCGATCTGATCGATGCGCAGGGCAATGTGGCGGATGTGGCCCCGCTGGCCCCCGCCGCTCCCGTCGTGCCGGCTGAGGCGCAGATCAAAAGCGCCGCGGAGGCCCTGTCCGGTGCGGAGAAGCTCCTCATCATCGCCGGTGGCGGCGCGGCGAACGCCGGCGACCAGGTCGCCGCGGTGGCCGAGTACTTCGACGCCCCCGTCATCACCTCGACCAACGGCAAGGGCACGCTTCCCGAGGACCACCCTCTGGCACTGGGCGCCGGCATGCAGATCGACGCGTTCCCGGGCCTCGTCGAGAGCGTCGACGCCGTGCTGGCGATCGGCACCGAGCTGGCCTCCGCTGACTGGTTCGGCCGCTACCCCGACTTCCCGGCCACTTTCGTCCGCATCGACGTCGACCCGACTGGGCTGCTCACCAACGTCGCACCCAGCCACGCGCTGCTCGGCGACTCCGCGGAGACTCTCCGGCTGCTCCTGGAGGCGCTCCCGGCCCGTGAGGGCGCCAGCGAGCCGCGCTCGCAGACCGAGCTCAAGGAGCGGTTCTCCCAGGCCCAGGAAGCGTCCGCGGAGGCGTGGATGGAATCCTTCCGTTCCCTGAACGAGGTTCTTCCCGCCGAGACGGTGATCGCCGCAGACAATGCGATGTCCGCCTACAACGGCGCGGTCCCGGCCATCCGCCTGCACCGTTCGCGGTCGTTCCTGTTCCCGACGGGCTTCGGCACGCTCGGCTACGGCCTGCCGGCAGGCATCGGGGCCAAGGTGGCGTCCCCCGAGACCCCCGTCGTCGTCCTGCAGGGAGACGGCGGCATGATGTTCGTCATCGGCGAGCTCGCCGCCGCCGCGGAGGCCGGCCTCGGCCTCCCCGTGATCATCTACGACAACGGCGGGTACGGCGAGATCCGCAACGAGATGGACGACCGCGGCGACCGCGTCCACTCGGTGGCGCTGCGCTCCCCGGACTTCCCCGCCATGGCTGAGGCCATGGGCTGCCATGGCGTGCACCTGAGCGATCCGACCGAACTCGGGCGGACCGTGCTGCAGGCACTGGAGGCCGACCGCCCCACCGTCATCCACGTCATCGAGCACAGCCGGGCCGCCGCCGGCATGCGCTCCTGAACCGAATCATCCCAGACGAGATCACCAGAGGTTGACCATGATTTCCTACGCCGTCACTGACCCAGCCACCGGACAGCGCCTCACCGAGTACTCGGCGGCGACTGACGCAGAGATCGCCGACGCGATCGAGTCCGCCCACCGCGCCTACACCGGCTGGGGGCGGACCACCGAGCTCGCCGAGCGCGCCGGCTTCGCCCGCCGCGCCGCGCAGCTCTTCACCGAGGACAAGGACGAGCTGGCTCAGATCATCCACCGCGAGATGGGCAAGCCCCTCGAGCAGTCCGTCGCGGAGGTCGAGTTCTCCGCCGATATCATCACCACGTTCGCCGAGCGCGCGGAGGAGTGGCTGGCGGACGAACCGCTCACGGTCGCCGACGGGCTGCGGACCTTCGTCCGCACCCAGCCGCTGGGCGTGATCCTCGGCATCATGCCGTGGAACTACCCGTACTACCAGGTGGCCCGCTTCGCCATCCCCAACCTGATCCTGGGCAACACGGTCATCCTCAAGCACGCCGAGCAGTGCCCCGAGTCCTCGGCGGTCATCGCCCGGATCTTCCACGAGGCCGGCTTCCCGGAGGACGCGTTCATCAACCTCTACGCCTCGCACGAGCAGATCTCCACGATCATCGCCGACCCGCGGGTGCAGGGCGTCTCCCTCACCGGCTCCGAACGTGCCGGCTCCATCGTCGGGGCCCAGGCCGGGCAGCACCTGAAGCGCTGCGTCCTGGAACTGGGCGGCTCGGACCCCTTCCTGGTGCTCGACACCGCCGACGTGGACTTCGCCGTCGAGCAGGCCGTGGGCATGCGACTGGAGAACACCGGCCAGGCGTGCAACGGCACCAAGCGCATCATCGTCATGGACAAGCACTACGACGAGTTCGCGGAGAAGTTCACGGCTGCCATCCGCGAGGCGTCCTACGAGAACGGCGACTTCGGACCGCTGTCCTCGGAGCAGGCGACCCGCCGCCTGACCGAGCAGGTCGAGGCCGCCGTGCGCGAAGGCGCCGAGCTGGTGGTGGGGAACAACGAGCCCGAGGGGAATGTGTACACCCCCGGCGTCCTCACCGGAATCACCCCGGACATGGAGGTGGCGTCCCAGGAGCTCTTCGGCCCGGTGGCCCAGCTCTACCGCGTCTCCTCCGACGATGAGGCCATCGAGATCGCCAACGGCGTGCCGTATGGCCTGGGCTCGATCATCATCTGCGACGACCGCGAGCGGGCCGAGCGCGTGGGCGATCAGCTCGAGTGCGGCATGGTCTTCATCGGCTCCGCCGAGCTGGAGGGGCCGGACGTGCCCTTCGGCGGCGTGAAGCGGTCCGGCTTCGGCCGCGAGATGGGGCGCCTCGGCATGGAGTCGTTCGCCAACAAGAAGATCTACCGGTTCGCCGGCTGAGAATGCGAGGAACCGACATGTCTGCACAGAGCGCAGAGCTCATCAACGGGGACGTCTCCTTCTGGGTCCGGGACGCCGGCTGGCCGACGCCCCGGGCTCCCCTTCCGGGACCGATCGACGTCGATGTCGCGATCGTCGGCGGCGGTATGACGGGCCTCTGGACCGCGTACTACCTCAAGCAGGAGCAGCCCGACTGGGAGATCGCCATCATCGAGCGCGAGTTCTGCGGCTTCGGCGCCTCCGGGCGCAACGGTGGCTGGATGAGCGCCGAACCCGCCGGCCCGTTCCGCCGGTACGCCGCTGACCGGGGCCGCGACGCGGCCCTGGCCATGCAGCAGGAGATGTTCGGGGCCGTCAGGGAGAGCGTGGACGTCGCCCGGCGCGAGGGCTTCGGCGACTCGGTGGACGAGACCGGTCTGATCCACGTGGCGACTTCTCGGGCCGGACTGGCGCGTGCGTACCACCACGTGGAGGAGATGAAGCAGCAGGGGTGGGGCGAGGACGACGTCCACACGCTGACCGCCTCGGAGCTGAACCAGCGCGTCAACGTCAACCGGGGCATGGGCGGGTACTCGACGCCCCACTGCGCACGCGTCCACCCGGCCAAGTACACCTTCGGCCTGGCTGCCGCCGTCGAGCGGCTGGGGGTGCGGATCTACGAGCAGACCACGGCCACGGCCCTCAAGCCCCACACCGTGGTCACCGACCGCGGCGAGGTCTCCGCCCGCGTGGTGGTGCGCGCCCTGGAGGGCTACACCGCCAGCCTCCCCGGAGAGCGGCGCACGCTGCTGCCGATGAACAGCAGCCTGGTGATCACCGAGCCGCTGACTGACCAGCAGCTGGCCACCATCGGTTGGGGCGGCGCGGAACTCCTGGGCGACACCGCTCACAGCTTCTCCTACCTCCAGCTGACCGCGGACCACCGGATCGCAATCGGCGGGCGGGGCAAGCCGTACGACTTCGGCTCGAACTTCGACCGCCGCGGACGGACGGCCGAGTTCGGCGTCGACCTCATCCGCGAGCGGCTGACTCAGCTCTTCCCCTCGCTGCAGGGCATCGGACTGGAGCAGACCTGGACGGGCGTCCTCGGCGTTCCGCGCGACTGGTCCGCGGCCGTGAACTACGACGCTGGCACGGGGCTCGCCTCGGCAGGAGGCTACGTCGGGCACGGGCTCAGCGGCACCAATCTGGCCGGCCGGACCCTGCGCGATCTCATCCTCGGTCGCGACACGAAGTTGGCGCGGCTCCCTTGGACGGGACGGAAGGCCCGCCGCTGGGAGTTCGAGCCGCTGCGCTGGATCGGCGCCACGGGCCTGTACGCGGCCTACCGGTGGGCCGACCAGCGCGAGGACCGGTCGGAATCGTCCGAGACGAGCGCTGTCGCGAAGATCGCCGATCGGATCGCCGGCCGCTGAGGCGACCGGATCGAGCGCGCTCCCCATCCATCACATCGCACCTTGTAAGGAGTCAGACCGTGGGTACCTCAACTCCACGCTCGACCTCGGGCGTCCTGTCCCGTGTGGAAGCGCGCTCGATCGACTACGTCCCCCTGTCCGAGCGCCGGGGACGGCTTTCGGACCAGGCCACCATCTGGTTCGCGGGGAGCGCTCAGCTGCTCTCCCTGGCGACCGGAGCGATCGGGATCGTGCTCGGGCTGAACCTGGGGTGGACGCTCATCGCGCTCGCCCTCGGCACGCTGCTCGGCACGATCCCGGTCGCGGCGCACGCCACGCAGGGCCCGCACCTGGGCCTGCCCCAGATGATCCAGTCGCGCCCGCAGTTCGGACGTTACGGAGCGCTCATCATCTGGGCAATGGCGATCGTCGTCTACTGGGGCTACATCGTCCTCGGCGGCGACCTGCTCGGGGCGACGGCGGCGGAACTCGCCGGCGGAGCTTCGCAGCCGTGGATCGTCGGCGTCTGCGCCGTCGCGACCCTCCTGGCGATCTTCGGCTACCACTGGCTGCACACCGCGCAGCGCATCATCACCGGCATCCTCGTGGTGGCGATCGCCGTCTACATCGCCGGACTGCTGGCGACCGGGTCGATCCCCGCCACCCTGTTCGACCTGTCGGAGTCGTTCCACCTCGGATCGTTCCTCATCGTGGTCTCCGCCGCGACGGGGTACCAGCTGACCTGGGCCTTCTTCGTCTCCGACTACTCGCGGTACATGCCGCCGGGCACCAGCAAGCCGGCGATCATCGCGGTCACCTCCCTCGGCCTGTTCTTCGGCCTCTTCACCTTCATGGGGGTGGGCGCCGTCTGCGCCGCACTGCTCCCCGCCGAGGGCATCATCAACGGCCTGGTGGTCACGGGCGGCTACGTCTTCCCCGGGCTCGGCGAGGTGATGCTCATCAGCGGCGGCCTCGGGCTGCTCGGACTGATGGCGATGTGCGCCTACGGCGGATCGCTGACGCTCATCACCGCGCTCGACAGCATCCGCAACGTCCAGCCGACCCGCACGCTGCGCATCACGACCATCCTGCTGATCGGCGTGACGGGGACCGTCGCGGCGGTCCTGATCCCCGACGACTTCATCAACACGAGCTTCGCGACCGTCCTCACCGTCGTCGCGTACCTCATGGGGCCGTGGACGTCGGTGAACCTGACGGACTTCTTCGTGGTCCGGCGGGGCCACTACTCCGTCGCGGAGATCTTCAAGAAGCACGGCATCTACGGGCTGTGGAACTGGCGCGGCATGACGGCCTACCTGCTCACCCTGCTGCTCATGGTCCCGTTCATGCACGTCGGCTCGTTCCAGGGTCCCGTCGCCGCGGCCCTCGGCGTCGACATCGCGTTCTTCGTCGGCATCCCGGTCGGCTGCGTCATCTACTGGCTCCTCTGCCGGAACCAGGACACGGAGGGGGAGCTCCGGGTCATCGCCGAGTCGGACCGCGACCTCGAGCGCATCGGCACCCCCGTGGAATGACACGGCTCCCCACCATCCATCCATCGCCTCGAAGGAAGACCATGTCAGTCAAACGAATGATCCAGGCCGTCGAAACCCACTCGGGCGAACCGATGCGCGTCATCACCGGCGGCGTCGGGCACATCCCCGGGGAGACCGTCTACGAGCAGGCGAAGTGGCTGGAGGAGAACGACGACCAGCTGCGCAAGCTGATGCTCCGCGAGCCACGCGGCTACCCGCCGCTGTGCTGCAACCTGATCGTCCCGCCCAAGCACCCCGAGGCGGCCGCCGGGTTCATCATCATGGAGCAGGTCGAGTACCCCATGATGAGCGGCGGTAACACCATCGCCGTCGTCACGGTCCTGCTCGAGACCGGCATCATCCCCATGCAGGAGCCGGTCACGAAGTTCAACCTCGAGGCACCAGCGGGTCTGATCGGGATCACGGCGGAGTGCCGCGACGGGAAGGTGGAGCAGGTGACCTTCGAGAACGTGCCGGCCTTCTCCGTCTACCGCGATGCCGTCATCGAGGTGCCGGAACTCGGCCAGGTCACCGTCGACGTCGCCTGGGGAGGCATGTTCTACGTCATCGCCGACGTCGACCAGTTCCCGTCGCTGGACCTGGTGCCGGAGCGGGGCCGGGACATCACCCGCACCGCGGCCCTGATCCTGAGGGCGGCGCAGGACCAGCTACCGGTGGAGCACCCCGACTACCCCGGGATCGGCATCACGATCGCGCAGCTCTCGGGTGCCACCGACAACCCGGAGGCCGACCGGAAGAACGCGGTGATGGTCGCTAGCGGGGCCATCGACTTCGACGATCCCTCCTCCTGGACCGGCGGCATCGACCGGTGCCCCTGCGGCACCGGCACCTGCGCCAAGATGGCCGCCCTGCACGCGAAGGGCGAGCTCCCCCTCGGGCAGCCATTCCGGCACGAGGGCATGCTCGGCACCGTCTACACAGGCGAGCTGGTCAGGGAGGTGGAGATCGCCGGCCGTGCCGGAGTCGTCCCCACCATCAGCGGGCAGGCCTGGATCACCGGCTACACCACCTGGGTGCTCGATGCCGACGACCCCTTCCCCGAGGGATTCACAGTCGGCGACATCTGGGCCGCCCAGGAGGAGGCCGCCGTCGCACCACGGAGCCCCGAGCCCGCGGCCTAGCGGCACGCGCGGTCTGCGGCGCCTCCCCGGCGCCGCAGCTCCAGCCCACTCCATCCGCCTGCCCGTGGGAAAGCAGGCGTCGAATGCAAGATCCGCGCCGCCGACCGGACGGCGACGAGAAGTGATCATCCCAGGACCTCCCTGTTCCGGCGAAGTGAGGGAGTTCCATCAACGACCCCGAAACCTGGAGCAGTCATGTCTTCAACGCGAAGCAAATCGATACCGGCCGACAGCCCTGAAAGCACCAGACGCAAGCGCCGCTTCCTGGTCCGACTGACGGCCGTGCTGATCGGCGGGATGTTCCTGGACGGGTACATCCTCGGCATCGTCGGAACGGTGATCAGCAGGATCAGCACCGACCTGAGCTTCACCCCGTTGTGGGAGGGCCTCATCGTCGCCTCCACGCTGATCGGCATCCTCGTGGGATCGCCGATCGGCGGCTGGCTGGGCGACAAGTTCGGCCGCAAGCCGCTGTTCATGATCGACATGGGACTCTTCGTGGTCGGATCGGCCCTGCAGTTCTTCATCGACGAGCCCTGGCAGCTGTTCGTGGTGCGTCTGGTGATGGGCATCGCGATCGGCATCGAGTACTCCGTCGGCTGGCCCATGATGTCGGAGTTCGCGCCGGCCAGGATGCGGGGGCGGCTCATG
The DNA here is from genome assembly GCF_039538765.1 of Zhihengliuella alba. Taxonomy (NCBI): domain Bacteria; kingdom Bacillati; phylum Actinomycetota; class Actinomycetes; order Micrococcales; family Micrococcaceae; genus Zhihengliuella; species Zhihengliuella alba. The sequence goes on from NZ_BAABCJ010000005.1 coordinate 370,119, forward strand.
GGGCTGACCCTGGTGGCCTTCTACGCCGGGTTCATGACGGCCTTCCTGGTGGGCTACGCGCTGACCACGACGACGTCGGTCGACTGGCGGGTCATCCTCGGCTCGAGCACCATCCTGGCCGTGATCCTGTTCATCGCCCGGATCGGCCTGCCCGAATCGCCGCGCTGGCTCTGGAGCAAGGGGCGGCACGACGAGGCGCAGGCGTTGGCGCACCGTTACCTCCTGGATTTCGATGACATGAGTGACGTCGAGCACGAGCACCAGCGCAAGGGGAAGTTCTCGGATCTGTTCTCGCAGCGGTACTGGCGGGCCACCCTGTTCACGTCGATGTTCTGGCTCTGCGCCGTCACCCCGTACTTCGCGATCGCCACCTTCGCTGAGAGCGTGCTCGAGAGCTACGGACTCAGCCAGGGCCTCGCCGGCGGCGTCGGGCTCTCCGCCCTGGCCACCGCAGGCGTCATCCTGACCGTCATCCTGGTCGATCGAGTCGGTCGTCGGGTGCTGACCGTCCCGCCGCAGTACGTGTGCTTCGCGCTGCTGGCGATCATCGGGCTCTGGGCAGGCGCCCCGGCCTGGGTGGTCCTCGTCTGCTTCCTGGCCTTCTCCTTCCTCAACGCCGGCTACAACACGCTGACCGGCATCTACCCGGCGGAGGTCTTCCCCACCGAGATCCGCGGAGTCGGGACGGGCTTCGCGACGGCGGTCAGCCGCATCGGCGCGGGTGCCGGCACGTTCCTGCTGCCGTACTCCATGGAGAACTTCGGAGCGCAGGCGACGATGCTCATGGCCGCCGGGCTGACTCTCCTCGGGGCCATGCTCTCGCACTGGCTGGCGCCGGAGACCAAGGGAAAGACGCTGACCGAGACGGCCGTCGGCTTCTCGCACTGAGCGGGTCCCTCCCGCCCGGAGGCGCGAAGCGCCGGCAACACGTTTCCATCCCGCCTGGTCGACCACGCACCAGCCGTTACCTCGAAGGACCTTCCATGTACGCTTGCTCTGCAATTCCCGCTCCGGGCCAGGGAGAACTCCGATGAGCGCCGCCCGGAACCCCACGGTCGGGGTCCTCGGCGCCGGTCTGGCCGGTCTTGCTGCCGCCACGCACCTGAGCGAGGCCGGCTATGACGTCACCGTGCTCGAGGCGCGCGACCGCGTCGGCGGCCGCGTGTGGTCGGAGGCGCTGAACACGGGTCACGACTTCGCGAGCATCGTCGAACGCGGGGCCGAGTTCGTCCTGGACGGCTACGACGCCATGCGAGAGCTCCTGGACCTCACTGGGCTGTCGCTGATCGAAACCGGTATGAGCTACTACGTCCGGGCCCTGGTCGAGACGCCGGAGATCACTACCGACGACATCGCCGCTGCCGGCCAGCGGGCCGCCGAGCTCGCACGGACCCTCCCGGGTGCACCGTCGGCCGAGGAGGTGCTCCGCCGCCTCGACCTGGACGAGCGCGTCGTCGAGGCGCTCCGGGCCCGCATCGAGATCTCGACCACCGTGGGCACGGACAAGGTGACCGCAGCGGCGCTGAATCACATCGCCTCCTTCCGCCAGCTGCCGAGCTGGCGTGTCGGCGGCGGCAACCAGGGCCTGCCGAAGGCGCTGGCGACCCGCCTCGGTCCGGCGGTGCGGACCGGCGAGGCCGTCCAGCGCGTCACCCAGCTGGATGACGGCGTGGCCGTCTACACGGCGCATTCCGCCGCCGTCTTCGACGCCGTGATCGTCGCCCTCCCGTTGGAGATCGTCCGGGACCGCAGGACGGTGCAGCTTCCCCTGCCGGAGTGGAAGCAGACGGTGCTCGACCGCGTGCTGCAGGGGCACGCGGCCAAACTCCATCTGCCGCTGCGTTCCAGTGCGCCCACCAGCGCCACCATGTCCGTCAAGGGAAGGTTCTGGAACTGGACCGCCGTCGACGCCAGCGGCGACGTCGCCCCGGTGCTCAACGGGTTCATGGGTTCGGAGGCGGCACTGCAGGCTGCGGCCGTCCACGAGGGACCAGCACGCTGGGCCGATGCGGCCCGGGCGGCCCGTCCGGACCTGTCCTTCGACACGGACCTGCCGGGCCTGGTCACGGACTGGTCCGCGGACCCGCTGGCCCGCGGCGCGTACTCCTCTCACTCGCCGCAGGTCCTCGCCGGGGACGGGGACGTGCTGGAGCAGCCGGTCGGCAATGTGTACTTCGCCGGCGAGTACACCGATGCCGACTTCACCGGCCTCATGGAGGGGGCCATCCGCAGCGGTCAGCGGGCGGCCCAACGCGTCGTTCATCAGCTGACTTCCACCCCGACCGCCTCCCGGCAGGCCATCGGATGACCACGACCCCGACACCCGGAGAGAACGGAAGCATGAGCGACATGGACACCGCAGCAGCGACTACGGACATCGCCGACCGCGTCGAGGCGGTCCTCGCCCGGACCCCGACCGGCCTGCTGATCGGCGGGTCCTGGCGGGACGCCTCGGACGGGGGAACGTTCGACGTCGAGAACCCGGCCACGGGGGAGGTCATCGCCACCCTGGCCTCTGCCACCCGGGCCGACGCCCAGGCTGCGATGGACGCGGCCGCGCAGGCCCAGGAGCGGTGGGCGCGCACGTCGTCGCGCGCCCGTTCCGAGATCCTCAGCCGCGCCTTCGCGCTCGTCCGGGAACGTGCCGACGACCTGGCCCTGCTGATGACTCTGGAGATGGGCAAGCCGCTCGCTGAGGCTGCCGGGGAGGTCAAGTACGGCGGGGAGTTCCTGCGCTGGTTCGCCGAGGAGGCGGTGCGGGACAACGGCCGCTACGTCGACGCTCCCGAGGGACACCTGCGCATGCTGGTGACCCGCAAGCCGGTGGGTCCGTGCCTGCTGATCACGCCGTGGAACTTCCCGCTGGCCATGGCGACCCGCAAGATCGCCCCGGCGGTGGCCGCCGGCTGCACCATGGTCCTCAAGCCGGCGCGACTGACGCCCCTGACGGCGCAGTACTTCGCGCAGATCATGATCGACGCCGGGCTTCCCCCGGGCGTGCTCAACGTCGTTGCGTCCGCCTCAGCAGCGTCGGTCTCGGAGCCGATCCTCGCGGATCCGCGGTTGCGCAAGATCTCGTTCACGGGTTCCACCCCGGTGGGGAAGGACCTGATGAGGAGCGCCACGGACAACGTGCTGCGCACCTCCATGGAGCTGGGCGGCAACGGCCCCCTGATCGTCTTCGAGGACGCAGACCTGGACAAGGCCGTGTCCGGGGCCATGGCGGCCAAGATGCGCAACATGGGTGAGGCATGCACGGCGGCCAACCGGTTGCTGGTGCACGAGGACGTCGCCGAGGAGTTCGTGGACCGGCTGGCCGAGCGGATGCGCGCCCTGAAGATCGGCAACGGCCTCGAGGAGGGGATCGCCGTCGGTCCCGTCATCGAGGCCAAGGCGCGGGATTCCATGGAGGCGTTCGTCGCCGACGCCGTCGAACGCGGTGCCAGAGTCGTGGTTGGCGGACGGCGCGTCGACGGGCCCGGCTACTTCTTCGAGCCCACGCTGCTCACCGACGTGCCCCGCGACGCCCGCGCGGTGACCGAGGAGGTCTTCGGCCCCATCGCCCCCGTGGTGACGTTCCGGAGCGAGGACGAGGCGGTGGCCCTCGCCAACGCGACCGAGTACGGACTCGCCTCCTACGTGTTCACCGAGAACATCTCCCGGGGCCTGCGCATCGGCGACCGCATCGAGTTTGGCCTCCTGGGCCTCAATGTCGGCGTGATCTCCAACGCCGCCGCGCCCTTCGGCGGGGTCAAGCAGTCCGGCATGGGCCGCGAGGGCGGGGCCGAGGGCCTCGCCGAGTACACCACCACCCAGTACATCGGCGTCGAGGACCCCTGGTCCGACGTCCCGGCCGCGCCCGGGGACGACACCGTCTAAGGCGCGCGGCCGGACGGCCCCAGCGCAGGTGAACCCATCGAGAGGAAGAACCATGAAGGACGCAGTCATCATCGGAGCAGGACTGGCCGGGCTCTCCGCGGCCTGGCGGCTGCGGCACTGGGACACGGTGGTCCTCGAGTCAAAGGACAGGGTCGGGGGCCGGATCCGCTCGGAGCGCCGGGGCGACTACTGGCTGAACTGGGGCGGCCACGTCTTCGCCGGCCCCGGGTCCTCCACCGACACCCTCCTGAACGAGACCGGAGTGACGGCGCAGGAGATCCCCGGCTCGCTGAAGGCGCTCTCCATGAACGGGAAGTTCATCCGCTCGGGGCACATCGCCACTTATCCGCTGCGCATCCCGATGCCCCTCTCCTCGCGCATCGACACCATGCGTGCCGGACTGAAGATCGTCAGCGGCGTGGCGAAGTACACCGGCGTGGTCCGTAAGCGCCCCGGGGAGACCGGGGCGACCCGGCAGCAGCGCATCTATGGCTTCGAGAACGATCGCTCCTTCCAGGACTACCTGGGCAGTGTCTCCGAGGACGCGGCCGCGCTGTTCAAGACCACCGTCACCCGTTCCGGCGGCGACATGGACCAGATCTCGGCCGGTGCCGGGCTCGGGTACTTCAGCCTGGTGCTGGGCATCGGTCAAGGACTCAACCGGGGCATCGTCGGCGGCCCGTCCACCCTGACCGGTTCCATCGCCGCAGTCCTCGAGGACCGGATCGAGCTGGGTGCCGCGGTACTCGAGGTGGTGCGCCGGAAGGACTCCGTGCTCGTGCGGTACCAGCAGGACGGCGTCGACCGCGAGGTCGAGGCCCGCACCGTGGTGCTGGCGACCACCGCCGACGTGTCCCACCGGATCGGCGTCGACCTCCCCGAGGAGCTGCGCAGTGCGCTGGCGCAGATCAAGTACGGACCCCATGTGACCACTGCGTTCCTGACGGACGAGGCCACCGCCCGGCCATGGGACGACATCTACGCGATCGCAGCGCCGAAACGCTCCTTCGCCATCGCCCTCAATCAGGCGAGTCTGGTCCGCGGCGCCGAGACCGTGCGCAGGCCCGGTGGCAGCTTCATGACCTTCTCCCCGGCCGCCCTGGGCCGGGCGCTCATCGAGAAGCCGGAGGAGGAAGTCATCAAGACCCACCTCGCGGACCTGGACCAGATCCTCGGACACGGTTTCGCGGACAGCGTGGTCGAGGCCGAGTCTGACCGCTGGCGGAACGCCACGCCCTACAGCTTCCCCGGCCGGGCCAAGCTGCAGCCCACCCTGGTGCGCGGTGCAGACCGCGTCTTCCTCGCGGGCGATTACCTGGGGACCCTCTACACGGAGAGCTCCATCACGACCGGACTCTCCGCCGGTCAGGAGGCCATCAGCCTGCTCGCCACGGAGCAACAGACCGGTCGCCGCTAGAACGCGAGTCGCTGGGCCGCCGCGGGTGGCCCGGCGACTCCGCGCGTTCCCGCGCGTTCCCGCGCGGTTCGGCCCGGACCGTTCGGACCGACGGATCAGCCGTCCGCCTGGCGCGCGTCCGCTGTGACCGCCGCGCGCTGGTCCAGCCAGGCCTGCACGTCCGCCGGGCGGATCCGGCGGTGGCTGCCGCGGTAGTGGACCGGGATGGCGCCGGAGTCCGTCAGTTTGCGCATATACGTGTTGGACACGCCTGCGAGCTGTGCGGCCTGGCCGGTGTTTAGCCACTCCTCGGTGGTGCTGACCGTGACGGACTCGCCGGCCGCCAACCGCTGCAGGACATCGACGACGGCGTCCGCCGCCACCGGGGGCAGACGCACCGCGGTGCCGTCCACGAAGACCGTGACGTCGGCCGACTCGGCCAGCGCGTCGGCCAGCCTCCCGGCCTCCGCGGGGTCGAGTGCGGAGTGCGAGGTGGCCTTGATCAGGGCCGTGGTTGGTTCAGCCATAGAACCATGATGGCGCGCGAATCGTCGGGGCGGTAGGGTTCAGCGGCAGAGACGCAGCTCACAAGGCTGGGTGTCTCCCGTCACCATCGGAGGCGTGATAGTAGACGCGCGTACGCGCGAAGCTAGTCAGCTAGCCTGAGCGATGACTGCCCGCCGGCGCCATAGCGCCTCCGTGGGCGAGGAAACGAGCTGACTGAAACGTAAGGCAATACTGCATATGACGAATTCCGCCCGCCCGTCCGCCGACTCGAGCGGGGCTCCACCCGCCGGATCCGCGTCACCGCCCTCCAGAGCGGAGCAGCCCCGAGTCAACAAGCCCGTCCTGATCGGATCCTCCGTCGGCATCCTCGCCGTGGCGCTGTGGGCTATTCTCGACCGCGAGAGCGCGGACGCGGTCATCTTCGCCGTCGTCGGGTGGGTCGGTGGCACGTTCGGCTGGTACTACACCCTCCTCGTCGTCGCGGTCCTGGCGTTCGTGGTCTATGTGGCGGTGACCAAGGTGGGCAAGACGCGGCTGGGGCCCGACCACTCGCGGCCGGCCTTCAACCTGTTCACGTGGACGGCCATGCTGTTCGCCGCCGGCATCGGCGTCGACCTGATGTTCTTCTCCGTTGCGGAGCCCATCACCCAGTACATGCAGCCCCCGCGCGGCGAGGGCGAGACCATCGAGGCCGCCCGGCAGGCGATGGTCTGGACGCTGTTCCACTACGGCATCCTCGGCTGGGGGCTCTACGCGCTCATGGGGATGGCCCTGGCCTACTTCGCCTATCGGCACAATCTGCCGCTGAGCATCCGTTCGGCGCTCTACCCGATCATCGGGAAGCGGATCCACGGCGCGGCCGGCCACGCGGTGGACATCGCGGCGATGCTCGGCACGATCTTCGGCATCGCCACCTCGTTGGGCATCGGCGTCGCCCAGCTGAACTACGGCCTCTACTTCATGTTCGGGCTGCCCGAGGGCACGGCGATGCAGATCGCCCTCATCGCGGTCGCCGTCGTCATGGCCACGGCGTCCGTCGTCTCCGGCGTGGACAAGGGCATCCGCCGTCTCGCCGAGCTCAACGTGCTCCTGGCCGTGGCGCTGATGCTGTTCGTCTTCTTCGCGGGCAAGACCCGGTTCCTCGCCGACGGGATCGTCGGCAACATCGGCGACATGATCGCCCGGTTCCCCGGAATGGCGCTGGACACCTTCGCCTACGACCGGCCGGACGACTGGCTGAACGCGTGGACGCTCTTCTTCTGGGCCTGGTGGATCGCCTGGGCACCGTTCGTCGGCCTCTTCCTCGCGCGCATCTCGCGCGGGCGCACCATCCGCCAGTTCGTCACCGGTGTCCTGGTGGTCCCGTTCGCCTTCATCGCCCTGTGGATCTCCATCTTCGGCAACAGCGCCCTCGACCTGGTGATGAACGGCAACACCGCCTTCGGCGAGATGGCGATCAGCACTCCGGAGCGGGCGTTCTACGGGCTCCTCGAGCAGTACCCGATGGTCCCGCTCAGCGCCGCCATCGCCACGTTCACGGGACTGCTGTTCTATGTCACGAGCGCCGACTCGGGCGCGCTGGTCATGGCCAACTTCACGTCCAAGCTGCCGGACTCCGAGGCCGACGGGCCGAACTGGCTGCGCGTGTTCTGGGCCGTCGTGACCGGCGTCCTGACCCTGGCGATGCTCCTGGTCGGTGGTGTCCCCACCCTCCAGGCCGCGACCGTCATCATGGGGCTGCCCTTCTCCGTGGTGCTGGTCTTCATCATGATGGGCCTCTTCAAGGCGCTCCGCGTGGAGACCGCCCTGGCGGCGTCCTACCGCAACGGCCTCCCGGGCGCGCTGTCCTCCCGGGCCAACGCGGCCGGCGAGCAGCGGCGCGGCTGGAAGCAGCGCCTGGCGCGCTCCATGGCGTACCCCGGCCCCAAGCAGGCGCAGCGCTTCATGCTGGAGACCGCCTGCCCGGCTCTCGGCGAGGTGAAGGCCGAGCTGGAGAGCCAGGGCGTCGAGGCGTCCCTCAACATCGAGCCGCTCAACGGCTCCGGCATCGACACCGTGGACCTGTTCGTGGACTTCGGTCCCGAGCGCGCCTTCAAGTACCAGGTGTACCCCGTGCGCAAGAACCTCCCCTCCTACGCGCGGGCCAGCTCGGCGACCGACAAGTACTACCGCATGGAGGTGTTCTCCCTCGAGGGCAGCTACGGCTACGACCTCTACGGCTACAGCCAGGAGCAGCTCATCGCCGACGTGCTGGACCACTACGAGATGCACCTCGAGTTCCTGCACCAGACCCGCGAGGCGCTGCACACCACCTCGGTGGCCGAGCACCACAACGTCACCACCGGGTGGGACGATGACTACCAAACGACCGAGAAGAAGGAAGGCTGAATCTTGAGCACCACTGCAACCCTGTTCATCGGCGGGGAATGGGAGGCCGCCGCCTCCGGCGCCACCCGGACCATCGTCTGCCCCGCGGACGGTGCCGAGGTGGCCGTCGTCTCCGAGGCCGGGCGCCAGGACACCGAGCGTGCCATCGCGGCGGCCCGCAAGGCGTTCGACGACCGCGTCTGGGCCGATGTGCCCGCTCCCGAGCGCGGCGCCTTCCTGCTCCGGGTGGCCCAGCGCCTGCGCGAGCGCAAGGACGAGTTCGCCCGCGCCGAGTCGCAGGACACGGGCAAACGCCTGGTGGAGTCCGAGATCGACATGGACGACATCACGGCCTGCTTCGAGTACTTCGGCCGTCTCGCTGGCCAGGACGCCGGCCGGATCGTGGACGCCGGCGACAACGACGTCGTCAGCCGCGTGGTCTACGAGCCCGTTGGCGTCGCCGGGATGATCACGCCGTGGAACTACCCGCTGCTGCAGGCGGCCTGGAAGCTGGCCCCGGCCCTGGCCGCGGGCTGCAGCTTCATTCTCAAGCCGGCCGAGCTGACGCCGTCGACGGCCATCCTCATGATGGACGTGCTCGACGAGCTCGGCCTGCCGGCCGGCGTGGCGAACCTCGTCACGGGCCGCGGCGTCGAGGCGGGCGCCCCGCTGTCCGAGCACCCCGACGTGGACATGGTCTCCTTCACCGGCGGCCTCGCCACGGGCAAGATCATCGCCGCCTCCGCGGCGGCGACGGTGAAGAAGGTCGCCCTCGAGCTCGGCGGCAAGAACCCCAACGTCGTCTTCGCGGACGCGGACTTCGACGCCGCCGTCGACAACGCCCTCAACGCCGCCTTCGTGCACTCCGGCCAGGTCTGCTCCGCCGGAGCGCGGCTGGTGGTCCAGGAGGACATCGCCGAGGAGTTCGTGAACGCGCTGGTCCGCCGCGCCGAGGACATCCGGCTCGGCGGCCCGTACGACGCGAAGGCCGAGACCGGACCGCTCATCTCCGAGCAGCACCGCGAGAAGGTCCACGCCTACGTGCAGGCCGGCATCGCCGAGGGCGCGCGCGTCCGCACCGGAGGCCGCTACGCCACCGACGAGGACGGCGAGGGCCTCGGCTCGGGCATCTACTACCTGCCGACCATCCTCGACAACGTCGAGCGGGGCATGTCCGTGGTGGTCGAGGAGGCCTTCGGCCCCGTGGTCACCGTGGAGATCTTCAAGGACGAGGACGAGGCCGTCGCGATCGCCAACGACACGCACTACGGCCTCGCCGGCGCCGTCTGGACCCAGGACGCGGGGCGCGCCCAGCGCGTCGCCGGCCGCCTGCGCCACGGCACCATCTGGATCAACGACTTCCACCCGTACCTGCCGCAGGCCGAGTGGGGCGGCTTCGGCCAGTCCGGCTTCGGCCGCGAGCTCGGCCCCACCGGGCTGGCGGAGTACCAGGAGGCCAAGCACATCTACCAGAACACGGCGCCGGCGGTCACCGGCTGGTTCGCCGACCGCACCGGGAAGTAAGGGAGCAGGCATGAGCGATATCAAGCAGAACGAGTTCGACTACGTCGTGATCGGCGGCGGCTCCGCCGGTGCGGCCGTCGCGGCACGGCTGAGCGAGGACCCCTCCGTGGAGGTCGCCCTCGTCGAAGCGGGCCCCGATGACCGCGACCTGCCGGAGATCCTCCAGCTGGACCGGTGGATGGAGCTGCTCGAGTCGGGCTACGACTGGGACTACCCGATCGAGCCGCAGGAGAACGGGAACTCCTTCATGCGCCACGCCCGTGCGCGCGTGATGGGCGGCTGCTCCAGCCACAACTCGTGCATCGCCTTCTGGGCTCCGCGCGAGGACCTGGACGAGTGGGAGTCGAAGTACGGTGCCACCGGCTGGAACGCCGAGAACGTGTACCCGGTCTACAAGCGCCTCGAGACGAACGAGGACGCCGGCCCGGACGCACCGCACCACGGAGACTCCGGTCCCGTGCACCTGATGAACGTCCCGCCGAACGATCCCTCGGGCGTTGCCCTGCTGGACGCGGCCGAGCAGGCCGGCATCCCGCGGGCGAAGTTCAACAACAACGAGACGGTCGTCAACGGCGCCAACTTCTTCCAGATCAACCGCCGGGCCGACGGCACCCGCTCGTCCAGCTCCGTGTCCTACATCCACCCGATCCTGGACCGGCCGAACTTCCACCTGCTGACCGGGCTCCGCGGCAAGGAGCTGCGCTTCGACGGCGAAACCTGCACCGGCGTCGCCGTCGTCGACAACGCGTTCGCCCGCACCCACGAGCTGACGGCCCGCAGGGAGGTCATCCTCTCCGCTGGCGCGATCGACTCGCCGAAGCTGCTCATGCTCTCCGGCATCGGCCCCGCCGATCACCTGCGCGAGCACGGGATCGACGTCCGGGTCGACTCGCCGGGTGTCGGCGAGCACCTGCAGGACCACCCGGAGGGCGTGATCCAGTGGGAGGCCAAGAAGCCGATGGTCGAGGAGTCCACCCAGTGGTGGGAGATCGGCGTCTTCACCCCCACCCAGGAGGGCCTGGACCGTCCGGACCTGATGATGCACTACGGGTCCGTCCCGTTCGACATGCACACGCTGCGCCAGGGCTACCCGACCACGGAGAACGGCTTCTGCCTGACCCCGAACGTCACGCACGCGAAGTCCCGCGGCACGGTCCGCCTGCGCTCGCGCGACTTCCGCGACAAGCCGATGGTGGACCCGCGCTACTTCACCGATCCCGAGGGCCACGACATGCGCGTCATGGTCGCCGGCATCCGCAAGGCCCGCGAGATCGTCTCCCAGCCGGCGATGGCCGAGTGGGCCGGCGAGGAGCTCTACCCGGGCCAGGAAGCGCAGACCGACGAGCAGCTGCAGGACTACATCCGCCGCACCCACAACACCGTGTACCACCCCGCGGGCACGGTGCGGATGGGGGCCGTGGACGACGCCATGTCGCCGCTGGACCCCGAGCTGCGGGTCAAGGGCGTCAAGGGCCTGCGCGTGGCCGACGCCTCGGTCATGCCGGAGCTGGTCACTGTCAACCCGAACATCACCACCATGATGATCGGCGAGCGCTGCGCAGATCTCATCCGCGGCTGACGCACACACGGCACCGCGCCCGGAGGGCGCCGGCACCCCGATCCGGGGAGCCGGCGCCCTCCGGCGCTTCGACCCGTCTCCAAGGTCACAGTCCGCCTAATTGAACTGACCAGTCAGTTTGAATAGCCTTGGAGTGTGCTACTCGCCGACTCCCTCGCTATCGACGGCCACCACGGGCCGCTGCTCCGTCCGACCTCGCTCGCCGCCCCGGCGGCCGAGCTCACGGTCGTGTCCGCGCCCACCCAGGAGGCGCGGACCGCGCTCGCTCTGGGGCTCAGCGCGCGCATGAAGTCCGACGGCGGCTCCGTCGCCTGGGACTCCGAGGCCGGACCGCACGCCGTGCGCCGCGTCTCCGCCCTGGTCGACTCCCCGGAGATCAACGAACCCGAGCGGCACCTCCGGGTCAAGGACCTGGTCGCCGAGGACCTCGCGCTGCAGCCCGGCCCCTTCTGGGCCACGGTCTCCGCGTCGCGCTGGCTCGAGTCCCACCGGCTCGAGCATCTGGCCCGGGACTGGGTGGACGCCATCCCGGCCGAGGACCGGCTGCATCTGCTGGCCGCCCTCAGCCTCCAGGACTCCAACGTCAAGGTCCTCGTCTTCGACTCCCCGGACCGCCACGGGCTGCCCGACGCCGACTGGCTGCGGATCCTGGCCGACGTCGCCGGCGGGCGCCGGCACCCGGCCGTGATCGCCGTCGTGCAGCGCATCCCCGACGCGTGGGACGGCCGCACGGCCGTCGCCGAGACGGACAACCTGCCGCACGGCTTCACCGCCCTCACGGGCCTCACGGGCTCGGCGGAGGTCGACGGCGAGGGCCGCGAAGACGAGAGCCGCGACGACGAGGGGGATCCAGGCCAGCAGCACGACGGCGAGAACCAGGACGAGGACCAGGACGAGAACCGCGGCGGGTCCGAGGCCCGGCCCGCGACGACGGCGCACAGCACCGCGGACAGTGAGAGCGAGACGACTGCATGACCACGTTCCAACTGGCGCGCTCCGAGCTCAAGCGCATGACCAACGGGCGGCTCGCGAAGATCGCGATCGTCGCCCTCACCCTGGTGCCGCTGCTCTACGGCGCGCTGTACCTCTACGCCAACTGGGACCCGTACAGCCATCTGGACAACGTGAAGGCCGCGCTCGTGAACCTCGACGACGGCGCGGACAAGGGCGACGAGCGCCTCGAGGTCGGCGACGAGGTCACCGACTCGCTCCTCGAGGACGGGACGTTCGGATGGGTGCTCGTGGACTCCCGGGAGGCCGCCGCCGAGGGGGTCGCCGCCGGCGACTACGCCTTCTCGCTGACCATCCCGGAGGACTTCTCCGCCTCCCTGGCCTCGCCCGAGGACTTCAACGCCGCCGAGCAGGCCATCCTGGAGCTGACCACTAACGACGCCAACAACGCGATGGTCGGGACCATCGCCGACAAGCTGGCCGGCGAGGTCCACAACTCCGTGGCCGCCGAGGTCGGCGAGGAGACGGCCAACCAGTTCCTCACCGGTTTCGGCCGCATCCATGCCCAGCTCAGCCAGGCCGCCGACGGCGCCGGCGAGCTGCACGGCGGCACCACCCAGGTGGCCGACGGCGCCGACCAGCTCTCCACCGGGGCGGGCCAGCTGGACGACGGCGCGGGCGAGCTGGCCTCCGGCGCCCACACGCTGAAGAGCGGGACCGGGGACCTCGTGTCCGGCCAGGAGAAGCTCGTCGATGGCGCGGACCAGCTCTCCGCGGGGGCCGGGAAGCTCTCCACCGGTGCCGGCGAGCTCACCACGGGCCTCGACACGCTGGAGGACAAGACCGCAGACCTCCCGGCCAAGACCGGGCAGCTGGCCGACGGCGCGGAGCAGGTCGCGGACGGCAACGAACAGCTCAACGCCAAGGTCCAGGCCGCCGCCGACGCCGTCGAGCAGGTGGAGGAGGACAGCAAGGCGCGCGTGGACTCCGCCGCCCAGGACCTGGTGGACCGCGGGGTCATCACAGAGGAGCAGCGGGAGGAGTTCGCCGCGGCGCTCGAGGAGCAGGCCGCGGACTCGCCGGCCGTGCAGCGGATCGAGCAGACGCGGGCGCAGCTGCAGGAGGCGCAGGCCAACATCGCCAAGCTCGCTCAGGGCTCCCGGCAGGTCGCGGACGGCAGCCGGCAGCTCGCCGACTCGATGCCCGCGCTGACCCAGGGCATCGCCTCCGCCGCCGACGGCGCGGCGCAGCTGAAGGACGGAGCCGGGCAGCTCGCCTCCGGTGCCTCCACGCTGGCCGACGGCCAGCGGTCCGCGCTCTCCGGGGCACAGCAGCTGGACGACGGCGCGGGCCAGCTGGCCGAGGGCGCCGACACGCTCGCCGGAGGCACGGGTGACCTCGTCGACGGCGCGGGCACGCTCGCGGACGGCGCGCATCAGACGGACGACGGCGCCGCCGAGCTGGCGCAGAAGCTCGGCGAGGGCGCGGGAGAGGTCCCCAACCCGGACGACACCGAGAAGAAGCGGGTCTCCACCGTCATCGGCGACCCAGTCTCGATCAGCACCACCAGCCAGACGGAGGCGACCAACTACGGGCACCAGCTGGCCCCGTTCTTCCTCGCTCTGGCCGTCTGGATCGGCGCGTTCATGCTGGTCCAGCTGATGCGTCCCATCACCCGCCGGGCCCTCGCCTCCAACGCGGCCAACTGGAAGATCGCGGTCGGCGGCTGGCTGCCGTTCCTGCTCATCTCGCTCCTGCAGGCCACGGTGCTCTACGCGGTGGTGGTCTTCGGGCTCGGACTCCAGGCCGCTCACCCGTGGATGACGTGGGCGCTCCTGCTCGGCTCGTCGTTCGCCTTCACGTCCCTGATCCAGGGGATCGTGGCGTTCATGGGCACGCCGGGCAAGATGGTGGTCCTCATCCTCCTGGTGCTCCAGCTGGTCTCGGCGGGCGGCACGTTCCCCTGGGAGACCACGCCGGCACCGCTCCACGCGGCCCACCAGGTGCTGCCGCTGGGGTTCATCGTGACCGGCATGCGGCACCTGCTCTACGGGGCGGACCTGAGCGTGATGGGTCCGGTGGTCATCGCGCTCGCCGCCTACACGGTGCTGGGGCTGGTCCTGAGCACGCTGGCGGTGCGCAGGCACAAGTTCTGGACGCTGAAGACCTTCCAGCCGGAGCTGTCCGCATGAGCGCGGCGCGGAGTCAGGAGACCCGGTCCCAGGACGGCCCGGTCGGGGGCGGTGCTCGCAGGGAAGGGGAGCACGACGGCGGCGCGGCGCCCGCCCGCGAGGTCGTCCGCCGGCCGGGGCGCACCAATGCGACGCGGCTGAAGATCTTCGAGGCGTCCCTGTCGCTGATCGGCGAGCGCGGGCACCACGCGGTCACCGTCGACGAGATCGCGTCCGCCGCCGGGGTCTCCAAGGGCAGCGTCTACTACAACTTCGGGTCCAAATCGGACCTGATCGGCCAGCTGCTGCGCTTCGGCACGGACATCCTGCTCGACCGCCTGCACTCGGCCGACGCCTCGCCGTCGAACTCCGGATCCGCCGCGTCGCCGACTGAAGGGTCGCCGAGCGGAATGTCGCCGACTGGGGTCGGGCCGGCGGGTCCGCCGTCCGGGACTCCGGACGCGGCCCGCGACCGGCTGGCGCACATGGTGCGGGCCGCCCTGCGGTTCGTGGACGAGTACCCGGCGTTCGCGCAGCTGTGGATCAGCGAGATGTGGCACGCCCCCAGCGACTGGCGCGACGTCCTGGTGGAGCTGCGCGGCGAGGTGCTCGGCGTCGTGCGCTCCGCCGTCCAGGACGCGTTCCGCGAGCGCGGCCACACCGACGGCGACCTGCCGGCGGGCACTGTGGACGTCACCGCCTCGGCGGTCTTCGGCGCGACGCTCATCCTCGCCCAGGACCGGCAGGTCTTCGCGGTGGACCACGGGGTGGACGTCTGCGTCGGGACGGTGCTCGGCTGCCTGGACGCCGTTCCGCCCGCCGGCTGAAGCCGGCCCCGCCCTTGGCAGGACCGCGGCCGGGATGAACACTGGGACAGGAGCAGCCACAGCCAGAGCAACCGGGAGGAACCACCATGGCCGAAACCGAGATCCCCGCACCGATCGCGTCCTTCATCGAGACGGTCAACCGGCACGATGAGGCCGGCTTCCTCGATGCGTTCGCCGAGGGCGGCCAGGTCGACGACTGGGGGCGCGTCTTCACCGGCCGCGACGAGATCCAGCGCTGGAGCAGCCGAGAGTTCATCGGCGCCCGCGGCACGCTCACTCCGGAGGAGGTCTCGGCCGACGGTAGCGCTGTCACGGTCGTCGGCGACTGGCGCAGCACTCACGCCAACGGGCGGAGCAGCTTCCGCTTCGACGTCGTCGGAGACCAGATCGCGCTCATGACCATCCGGGAGGGCTGACCGTCCTGCCAGGCGGTCCGGTTCGGCGGCCCCAGGGTCGCCGCCGCCAGCCGACGACGCGTCTAGAGTGAAGCCATGGCCCAGACCTCTCAGATGCCCGAGGAACCGGGGACGGAAGCGAGGTCCGCAATTGCGCTCTCGCCGGGACTGTTGTTCGAGCCCGTCGCTGCCGAGCACGTGGACGACCTCTTCGAGCTGCACTCGGACCCGGCACTCTGGGAGCACTATCCGGAAGGACGCCACGACGACGTCCGGCAGACGGGCGCCCTGGTCGAAGCGGGGATGGCCGACTGGCAGCGTGACGGCCTCGGGTACTGGACGATCCGCTCGGCATCGACGCGGGAGGTCGTCGGCATCGGCGGTGTCGCCAAGAAGCTTCCCGGGTTCTGGAACCTCTATTACCGGTTCGGATCCGCTCATCAGGGGCGCGGCTACGCGACCGAGACGGCCCGGCTCGCTGTAGCGGCAGCCAAAGAGTCCGACGCCGGAGCTCCCGTGGTCGCCTCCCTACTCCACCACAACGGGGCCTCCCGGCGCGTGGTCGAGAAGCTCGGATTCCTCCTGATCCAGTCCGGCCCCGACCGTGCGGACCTCTCCGCCACGCGGTGCCGGTACGCGGACCGCAGGCTGGACGTTTCCACGCTCGATCGACTCCTCGCGGGCGGCCGGTAGGGCGGAGCCCGAGCCTGGCGCAACGGTTGTGGCGCGTCCGGTCCGGACCTAGAGTCCGGGGGTATGCCGCTTCAACTCGTACAGGTCAATATCAAGGCGCGGGACGACGACGCCCTGGGCCGCTTCTGGGCGGAGGCGCTCGGCTGGGGCATCTCCAGCGAGGCGCCCGGGGTCACCAACCTCGAGCCGCTGGGCTTCACCTGGCCCGACCCGTCGGCCCTGTGCATCGACCTCGTCAGCGTCCCGGACCCGCGGACGGTGGCGTATCGAGCGCATCTGGACCTCGCGACGAGTTCTGAGCAGCACCACCGCGAGCTGGTCGAGCGGCTGCAGAGACTGGGCGCCACGCCCGCGGACATCGGACAGGGCGACGTGCCGTGGACCGTGCTGGCCGACCCGGAGGGCAACGTCTTCTGCGTCCTGGAGCCCCGGCCGATCTACCGGGACACGGGCCCCATCGCAGCGGTGGTGGTCGGCTGCGCCGAGCCGCGCGCCCTGGCCGGCTTCTGGGCGGAGGCCGCCGGGTGGAGGGTCGTGGACGACGACGAGCGGCTCGTGAGGCTCCGCTCGAGCGTGGGCGTGGGGCCGCACCTGGAATTCGTGCACGATCCCGCGCCCGAGGAGCTGCGGCACCGGATCCACCTGGACCTCCTCCCGTACCCCGGCGACGACCAAGCCGCCGAGGCCGCTCGCCTGCGGGGGCTGGGCGCCACCGACGCCGACGTCGGGCAGGGCGACGTGCCCTGGAAATGCCTCGCCGACCCGGAGGGCAACGACTTCTGCATCCTCGGCCGAGGCTGACCGGCTCGGCCGCGCCGGAAATGTGAAGCCGTTCACTCTGGAATTCGGCCCCCGTTCCCGCGTACCGTGGAAGGGCACGGTCTAAAGAAAGTACTGACCACTGCGACACTGACGTCGCCGATGACCTCGAGACGCAGCGCAGACTCGCCGGCGCGCCCGCGGAATTCGACCGCCCACAGCGCCGATCAGACCTTTCTCGCCCGCTCAGAGGAGCATCCCCGTGTCACTTTCCACTGCCCCCGCGTCCGCGGCGTCGTCGCCGATCACCCAGGACGAGATCTTCGATTCCCACCTCGGCGGCAAGCTCAGCGTCGAGACCACCATGCCGCTCGACTCGAAGCGCGCGCTCTCCATCGCCTACACGCCGGGCGTCGCCCAGGTCTCCCGCGCCATCGCGGAGGACCCCTCCAAGCACGCGACGCACACGTGGGCGTCCCGGCTGGTCGCGGTCGTCTCCGACGGCACCGCCGTCCTCGGCCTCGGCGACATCGGCGCCGCGGCCTCCCTGCCTGTCATGGAGGGCAAGTCCGCGCTCTTCCGCGAGTTCGGCGGCCTGAACTCCATCCCGCTGGTCCTCGATACCACCGACGTGGACGAGATCGTGGAGACCCTGGTCCGCCTGCGCCCGAGCTTCGGGGCCGTCAACCTCGAGGACATCTCCGCGCCGCGCTGCTTCGAGCTCGAGCAGCGGCTCATCGAGGCGCTCGACTGCCCCGTCATGCACGACGACCAGCACGGCACCGCCGTCGTGGTCCTCGCCGCGCTCACCAACGCCGCGAAGGTGACCGGCAGGGCCTTCAGCGACCTGCGGGTCGTGGTCGCCGGTGCCGGGGCGGCCGGCATCGCGATCACCGAGATCCTCCTGGCGCGCGGTGTCGCGGACGTGATCCTGACCGACTCGCGCGGCACCATCCACCGCGACCGCGACGACCTCAACCAGATCAAGGCGCACTACGCCGCCCGCACCAACGGCGAAAACGTCATCGGGGGAATGCGCGAGGCGCTCGAGGGCGCCGACGCGGTCATCGGCGTCTCCTCCGCGAAGATCGCGGAGGAGGACCTGGCCCGGATGAACGACGACGCGATCGTCTTCGCGCTGTCCAACCCGGACCCCGAGGTCATGCCGGACGTGGCGGCACGGTACGCGGCCGTCGTCGCGACTGGACGCTCCGACTTCCCCAACCAGATCAACAACGTGCTCGCCTTCCCCGGGATCTTCCGCGGCGCACTGGACTCGGGTGCCCGCCGCATCACGCCCGCCATGAAGATCGCGGCGGCCGAGGCGATCGCCGCCCTGGTGGAGGACAAGCTGAGCGCCGGGTTTATCGTCCCGTCACCGTTGGACCCCCGTGTCGCGGAGGCGGTGGCCCGCGCCGTCGCGGAGGTCGCCGCCAACGACCCCGACGCGTAGGACGCCGAAGGAACTCAAGGAACTGCCCAGTGGAAGTTCGGAGTGCTCGCCGGACTTCCACTGAGTTGTTCACTGGGCTCAAAGAGAGCCCATTCGCTCACGGCATTCTTCCGAGTGCCGTCCCTTGTCGGGCGGCAGTAGATCACGGCCTTGTTGCTGTTGGGAGAGTCGAGGGCGCTACGCGTACGCAGTTCGTGGAGCGGGACCAATCAGAGCGCTTCGTCCCGCTCCACGGCTCCGATCACTCCAGGCGCGACCACGGCCTCGCTAGCGAGAAGTCATGCAATGGGGATGTGATCGTGGGCAGGATGGAGAGCGTTGGACACGTGGCGCCGTTCGGTGGGAGTCAGCATGTCGATGAAGACGTTCAGAGTTTCCGGAAGGACCTGTAAATCGGCTGCGAGGGTTCCGCACCGATGTTCCGTTCTAGCGGCTTCGATTAGGCCTTCTAACGAGAGTAGTCGTCGGCTGCCCATCGGTCAGGCAGAAGCTTCTGTTTGCCGCTGACGCCTTCGTGCCCGTAGTAGGCATGACCCAGTTCATGCATGAGCGTGCAGGTGTACTGGATGGGTGCAAGCCCTGGCCTCAGAACGATCGTGCGTCGCGGATGGTCGCAAAGTCCCCACCACCCCTGGGGTAGCGGTCCTCTGCGAACTCGTATGCCGAGTTGCTTGGCGAGGTGGTCAGGGTTCCTCTGGTAGTTGGTCGTGGTCAATGTGCTTGTCCCCCTTCTTTGCAGCTAAACCATACGCAGAGGGGTCCACCATGAGAATGAGCCGCTGCCCACTGCGGAAGAGGCGCGCACCTGCGGCCGTGCGCTTGGTAGCGTCATGGAGGCCAGCGTCTGGAGGACAGTAGTGGATGAGCAAGACGAGCAAAATTCGGCGGGACACTTCCTGCGAGGGGCGTTATGGGTGCTCCAAGCCATCGCCGCGACAGCCTTACTCGCATTGGCCGGCGTATATTCCGGGTTGAATCTCGCTCCACCCAGGGGGATGCTGGAAACTGTACCGGTAGGTTATGACAGTCTTCAGCAAGGCCCTGGCTCAAATTGGTGGCCTTATTTAGCGATTCTTGCGGCGGCTATCGCATCGACCGTATTGGTTGCCTATAGGGGCCCATTTCGGGGAATCGGCCAAGTTGCGGGCGCCCTCTGGCTTCTGTTCAACTTGCACATCTGGTCTTCCATCAATGTAGAAGGAATCGGTTCTTCCATAGACATTTGCGGCGGCGACGGATGCCATGAAGAAGTAGTCGAACAAGTAATGCTGGTACTGCCTGTCCTTGCGGGAGCCCTGGCGATGATCGTGTCGGGGATTTTCGCTCGATGGATGCACTGGGGCGTGAGAATGGCTTTCCCTGTTGCCGTATTCTTGGGAGCGACTGTGCTTCAGATTGCGACCTGGGATTCAGTCATTGTCCCTTTCTTGGGTATGGCTTTAGGCTAGTTCGTATTAATTAACGGAGCAAACGTCGAGCAAAATACGCTGATTGCGTTCGCTCACTCTGTACAGGGTGAGCGAACGCAATCACGAATAGTAAGCAAAAATGCGTTAAAGAAGGTCGCCTTCTCAGTAGCATGATGGCGCATGACGAGTATTTGATGGCATCCCGAAACTCGTTTGATAGGAGGGGACCGCCAAAAGATCGCCGAACTCGTAGTCGTCCGGGCGAAGGACGGTTCGTTCCGAGCCTGAAGGCTACTTAGGATCAGCGCTGTCCGCTCCCAACCTCGACCCTTCAGGGTCGGGGTTTTTCATGCCCGGAACCCGGGCGGAAAGGAACCATCATGGCTCTCTATCCCGGCGCGAAGCACCGCCTGATCCCGAAGTGGAACCAGAAGCGCATGGTGCGCTACCGCCGCATGAACCTCCACGTCGCTGTCTCCACGGCCGACAGCCTCTACGGTTTCTTCGCCGGCGGCGACGCCCCGGCGTGCTCGCACTTCTACGTCGCGTTCGACGGGACCGCGGAGCAGTACATCGACACTGCGTACATGTCGGCGGCGGGCCATGGCTGAGCCGGAAACGAGGGCGTCGCGACGTCGTCGTGCCCCTCGCACCCCCCTCACCGCGCGAGGCGGATGGCCGTCCGTGCGACGAATGACGAATATGAGCGCAAATGGAGGATGCCGTGCCTCGCCGGATAGGCTGGGTGGCATGTCCCTCCGCAATCGTCGCGCGGCAGCGTTGCCGGCAAAACTGTCCCGTTCCTGGCTCCTCGTGAACGCCGCCAAGCCGGAGCTCTTCGCCCCCGCGCTGGCGTCTGAGGCCGACTCGGTCATCTTCGACATGGAGGCCGCAGTGCCCGAATCGGGCAAGGAGCAGGCGCGCGACAACGTCGTCAACGCCCTGAACTCCGGCATGACCGCCTGGGTCCGCGTGAACGGGATCGACACCGACCACTGGGCCGAGGACCTCTCCCGGCTCTCCAAGACCAAAGGCCTGCGCGGCGTCATGCTCGCCATGGCCGAGCAGCCGGAGCAGGTGGCGCACACAGCGATGCGCCTGCAGGCCGGCACGCCCGTCCTCGCGCTCATCGAGACCGCGCTGGGCCTCGAGAACGCCACCGAGATCGCCTCCGCTCCGGGCACGTTCCGCCTGGCGTTCGGCACCAACGACTTCCGCAAGGACACCGGCATCTCCGACGAGCCGATGGCCCTCGCCTACGCTCGCAGCCGACTGGTCATCGCCTCCCGCGTGGGCAAGCTGCCCGGCCCCATCGACGGGCCCTCCCTGGCCACCGCCGGCGAGGAAGAGGTCCACGCGGACTGCCGCGTCACCGCCTCGATGGGCATGACGGGCAAGCTCGCCCTCAACGTGGACCAGGTGGAGGACGTCAACAAGGGCCTCTCACCGGCCGAGGACGAGCTCGCCTGGGCCAAGGAACTTCTGGATGCGCACGCCGCCGGCGGGTCGATCGGCGACGGATCCTACCTGCCGCGTCTGGCCCGCGCGCAGAAGATCGCGGACCTCGCCGACTCGTACGGACTATGGAACGCCTGACCCGGCGACGGACCAGCACGGCGGCGGCACGGACACAACGGCACGACAGACATCGGCACGGCATACATCGGCGAGGGGACGTCAGCGATGAGCAGCTCGGAGACCATCGGCAGCTATCTGGCGCGCCTGGCCGCCGGTCGGCCCACACCCGGCGGCGGGGCCACCGGCGCCCTGCAGGCGGCCCAGGGCGCGGCCCTGCTGGGCATGGCCGCCCGCTTCACCACGGGGGAGGGCTACGAGGACCGGGCCGAGCGCATGGACCGGGTCGCCCGCCGCGCCGATGAGATCGTCACGGCCGCGCTCGAGGTCTCCGACGACGACCAGGCGGCCTTCGGGGCCGTGGCCGACGCCTACGCGCTGCCCGCCGAGGACGACGACCAGCAGGCCGAGCGCTCCGAGGCCATCCAGCGCGCCCTGCGCGGCGCCGTGGTGCCTCCGCGGGAGTTGGCACGGCTCGCCGCCGAGGTCATCGACCTCTGCTCCGACGTCGTCGACGCCGTGAACCCCAACGTGCTCAGCGATGTGGCGGCCGCCGCCGAGTCGGCGCGCGCGGCCGCCTCCACAGCGCTCGTGACCCTGGAGATCAACCTCCGCTCGGTCGAGGACGAGGAGGTCCGCGAGGAGCTCCGGTCGGACATCCGCCGGGCCGACGACGCCGCCGAGACCGCCGCCGACGTCACGCGCCGCGTGCGCGACCAGCTGGCCGAGTAGAGGACGAACGCATGCAGGACCTGCACTTCACGGCCGTCGACGTCGAGACCGCCAACAGCAGCTACGCGTCCATCTGCCAGGTGGCCGCGGTGCAGGTCCGCGCCGGGCGCGTGGTGGACCAGCGGACCTGGTACGTTCGCCCCCACGCGAGCGTCGCCGACTTCAGCCCCCGCAACGTCCAGATCCACGGCATCACCCCGGACATGGTCCACGGTGCGCCGGACTGGCACGCCTCGGTGGGGACGCTGACCGGTCTGGCGGGGGAGCATCCGCTCGTCGCCTTCAACACCGCGTTCGACAAGAGCGCCATCCGGCAGGCCTGCGAGGTCTCCGGGCTCCCGGCGCCGGTCAACGACTTCCACTGCGCGTTGGCGCTGTCGCGGCGCCTGCTCCAGCTGCAGCGGCACCGGCTGCCCGACGTCGCGCAGCACCTGGGGCTCGGCGCGTTCCAGCACCACGACGCCGGGGAGGACGCGCGCATCGCCGCCGAGATCGTCCTGGAGCTGGCCCGGCGCGAGGGCGCCTCGCACGTCGAGCACCTGTGGCCGACCCGCCCGGCGGGCGCGTCCGCCGGCTCCGCCGCCTCGAAGTACTTCAGCCGCGCGTACACCGCGTCCACGCAGGATCTGCCCAAGCCCAGCACGGCGGCCGATCCGGGGCATCCGTTCCACGGGAAACACGTGGTGCTCACCGGGGACCTGGAGTCGATGGGCCGCTGGGAGGCGATGGAGGCCATCGCCGCCATGGGCGGCACCAACGGGAAGGGCGTCACCAAGAAGACGGGTGTCCTGATCATCGGCGACGGCCGCCGCAGCGTGACGGCGATCGATCTCGCGGGCGGCAGCAGCAAGGAGCGCAAGGCCTACGCCTACATGGCGGCCGGTCAGGAGATCCTGCTGGTCACCGAGCCCGAGTTCCTGCAGCTCACGCGCCGGTCCTGACGTGCCGGCGACCCGGCGGGCCGCCCTGCGTGCTGGGCCACCCTCGGCGCGGACCGGCGAGGCGGGTCCCGGCGAGGGCCCTGCTCAGCGGCCGTACAGCCAGTCGCCGATGCGGCTGTTGAGCCGGGTGAATGCCGTGCGGCCGGCGTTGTAGTGGGCGAGAGCGGCGGCGGCGCCCAGCGGATTGTTCGCACCGGCGAGGACCTGCTTGCCCGCGACGTCCACGAGGAGTCCGGCGGCGGCGGATCGTCGGGCGTGCTCGACGATCGCGGTGTCGCCGTCGAAGTCGTCGCCATTCCACCAGGCCTGTGCCCCGTCGACGTCGACCGCGACGACCGCCCCGGCCGGCGCATGGTCGGCGATCTTCTCGAATTCTGCCTCACGCTCCGTGGAGCCAACCATCACGATCTCCTTCGATTGAGGTTGTGCGGTCGTCCTTCCTCCCAATGGCTCCAGTGTCCTCCCGTCCACATCGCGGTGACACAGTGACACGCAGTCCCTGTGGAGAACCTTGAGGGAGGTGTGAAGAGGCCCGCTTCCCGGGCCGCCGGGCCGCCGCGTCGAGCCGAGGTCCTTGGTCGTCGGGGCCGCGCGAGGCCATACTGAGCGCGAGGGAGGAACGCATGGGACTCTACGGTGAACACATCCTGCCGCGGCTGATGGCGCGGGCGATGGACATGGAGGAGATCGCGCCGCTGCGGCGCCGGCTCTGCTCCGGGTTGTCCGGCCGCGTGATCGAGCTCGGCTTCGGGTCCGGAGCCAACGCGCCCCACTACCCGGCCGGCGTCTCGGAGGTCTGCGCCGTCGAGCCCTCGGACACCGCGTGGCGGCTCGCGGCCGCGAAGATCGACGCCGCTGCGGCCCGGATTCGGCGCGGTGGCCTCGACGGGCAACGGCTCGACGCCGAGGACGCGTCGTTCGACCACGCCGTCTCCAGCCTGACGCTGTGCACCATCCCGGACGCCACCGCGGCGCTCGCCGAACTGCGGCGCGTGCTCGAACCCGGCGGCCGGCTGCACTTCCTCGAGCACGGGCTTGCCCCGGACGAGCGCGTGCGCCGGTGGCAGCGTCGGCTGGACCCCTTCCAGCGCGCGCTGGCCGGCGGCTGCCACCTGACCCGCGACGTGCGCCCGATGCTCGAGTCTGCCGGGTTCCGCCTGCTCGCTGTGGACAGCTTCTACCAGCGGCCCCTGCCCCGGACCTCCGGGTACGTCACGATCGGCGTCGCCGCCGCATGACCCGACCCGCCGCCGCATGACCCGGCCCGCCGAAGCCCGCCGCCCGTCCCGTCCGGCGGGCCCCGGGCTCCTCACGGCGCTGCTCGGCGCCATCGCGGCCGGCCCGCTGCTGCTCTACGGATTGAGCGCCACCAGCGACCTGGTCATCCGCGACCTCGGTCTCGACGCCGCGCAGTTCGGGCTCCTCGCCACCACATGCTTCGCCTGCGCGACGTTCGGCAACGCCGGTCTGGCCCGGCTCGCCGATCGCCGGCCGGACCGGACCCTGATGATCGCCGTCTTCTCCCTGGCGGCGCTGGCCCTTGGACTCGCCGCGCTCGCCGGTGGTTTCGCCGTGCTTCTCGTCGCCGCGGGTCTCTCGGGGCTCGCGCAGTCGTTCCCCAACGGGGTCACCAACCGGATCCTGCTGCAGCGTGTCCCCGCCGAGAAGCGGATCGGCTGGACCGGGATCAAGCAGTCGGGCGTCCAGGTCAGCCAGCTCGTCGCCTCGCTCGCGTTCCCGGCCCTCGCGGTGTGGATCGGCTGGCGCGGTGCCTCGGCGGTCGGCCTGGCCCTCGTGCTGGCCCTGATGCTCCTGGCACTGCGGGCGCTCGCCGCCGTCGAACCGCTCGCCGCCGTCGAACCGGCCGGGCGCACCGACCGGGCCGACGTCGAGCAGGTCACCGGGCGGTCCGACGCCGAGCGGCCCGTCGATCGGCCGGTCGGCGGGGCCGCGGCGGGCCCCTCGCCGAGTCCCTCGCCGGCGCTGGTCGTCCGCGCACTGGCCCTGTTCGGCCTCCTGAACGGCATCGGGGTCCAGGCGACCAACGTCTACCTCCCGCTGTTCGCGGTGCGCGAGCTGGACTTCAGCCTCGTCGCAGGCGGTGCGACGGCGGCCGTCGCCGGCGCGGTCGGCGTCACCGCGCGCGTGGGCTGGGGCCGTGTGATGGCGCGCGGCGTGTCCGCTCCGGCGCTCCTGCTCGCCCTCGCCCTCCTGGCCTTGGCCGGGGCAGGCACCTTCCTCGCGGCCGAGGCCTCCGGAGCGCCGGCGCTGTTGTGGATCGCCGTCGCGCTGCACGGCGCCTCGGCGCTCGGGGTGTCCGTGGTCCTCATGGCGGCGCTGCTGCGCAGCATCCCCGCGGCGTCGATGGTGTCGGCGAGCGGCCTCGTGACGGCGGGGATGTTCGGCGGGTTCACGGTCGGCCCGCTGATGATGGGCTGGCTGGTCAGCACGGCGGGCGGGTTCGCGGTCGGCTGGATCGCCGTCGCCGGCGCGTACGCGGCGTGCGCCGGATTGGCTGTGTTCCTGCTGGTGCGGCGGCGGAGCCCCCGGCCCCGCCGGCAGGCGGGGCCGGGCCAGAAGGCAGGATGGGCCCGTAGTCAGGACGGGCCGGAGTCTCGGCTCAGCTGGGCCGGGCCCCGATCAGCCGGCCATGACCTCCGCGATGGGCGTCTCGCCGTCGCGGTAGTTGATGGTTCGTCCGATGCTGCCGGCGCTCTCCAGCGCCTCGACGATCGTCAGCGCCACGTTGGCGCGCGACGTGTCAGTACCCTGCTCCGGGTCGGGATCCGGGTGGATCCGGCCGGTCGGCTCGTCGAGGGTGAGCTTGCCCGGGCCCAGGACCGTCCAGTCCAGACCAGAGCCGCGCAGGTAGTCGTCGGCTGCGATCTTCGACGCCATGTAGGGGTAGAACGAGTCGTCCTCCGGCACCAGGTACTTCTCGTCGGCGGTCGCGAAGGAGACCATCACGTAGCGCTTGGCCCCGGCCTGCTCGGCGGCGTCCATCGACCGGATGGCCGCGTCGCGGTCCACCGCGTAGGTGCGTTCCGGCGAGCCGCCGCCCGCGCCGGCGGACCACACCACGGCGTCGTGCCCGCGCAGCGCCTCTGCGATCTCGGCGGTGTCGGCGTGCTCCACGTCCAGCACGACGGCGTCGGCGCCGGTCGCGCGGACGTCCTCCGTGTGCTCGGGGTTGCGGAAGAAGGAGGTCACCTGGTGGCCGCGCTCCACGAGCTCCGGCGCGGCGAGGAGGGCGACCTTGCCGTGGCCTCCGATGAGGGCGATCTTCACGATGTTCTCCTGTCGGTCGGTCGGGCGCCGGCAGTCCCGGCGTCCCACTGGGGGCAACGGCGGAGCGGGCCGCGTTGTTCCTGCCGCGCCCGGGGCACGCGGCCGGACTCGCTCACGCGCCGTCCTGCGACTCCGCCCGCACGGCGGGGCCGCGGGAGTCCTCCTGGGCGACCGCCGTCGTCACCCAGGCGGCGACGCCGGCGGTGATCGAGCCCAACAGGGCAATGCCCACCAGCATGAGGCCCACCGCGATGAACCGGCCGGCCGCGGTCACCGGGTAGAAGTCGCCGTAGCCGACCGTCGCACTGGTGACGATCGCCCACCAGACGGCGTCGCCGAAGTTCGTGATGTTGGCGCCGGGTGCGTCCTGCTCCACGTCGAGGATCGCGATGGCGCCCAGGAGCACGCAGGCGATCGCCGTCGTCGTGACGTACACGCTGACCCGGCCGACGAGGTGCCGGGTGAAGACGCGATTGAGCAGACGCGCGGCGGACAGCACGCGGAGGATCCGCAGCGGCCGGAGCATCGGCAGGGCGATCAGGACGGCGTCGTACCAGTGCCGCAGCGCATAGCGGCCGCGCTGCTCCGCCAGGGCCAGCCGGACGGCGAAGTCCAGGGCGAAAGCGCCCCAGATGGTCCAGGAGACCGTCTCGAGGAACCGCTTCAGGGTGCGGGGGATCGACTCGTCGAGGACGGGCCAGGCATAGGCGGCGAGGAACGCGAGCGCCAGCAGGATCAGGGGGATCTCCACTCGGCGCTCCCACCGTTCGACCCGCGTGAGGTTCTCAGTCATCGTCCACCACGGTACTGCCCCAATGAGGGGTGGCGGCCAGGGCCAGGGCGGGCGCGGAAGACCGCGCCCGCCCGGGCCCACCGCTCAGCTGCGGCGGCGCAGTGACAGCGCCGCTAGGGCGACGCCGAGGACGCCGACGATCAGGCCGCCGGTGCCGACGAGCCGCGCCTGGTCGTCCCGGTGCTCCATGGCCTCCGCGTCGCCGGTTCCGCCCGCGTGCTCGGCATGCTCGTCCGATGCGCCGGCGCCGGTGTGGCCGGCGTGCCCGCCGCCGGTGGCGGCCGTGAGCGTCAGCTGCGGCATCGGGTACTCCGGTTCGGCCCCGTCCTCGGGCGCCTGGTCCCAGACGTTCTGCCCGTCGGTGCAGGCCTGGGTGACCGGGAAGGACAGGACGTCTCCGGCCTCCCCGTCGAGCGGCAGGAGCGCCGCGACTGTCACGGTGTCCCGCAGCTCGTCCGGCAGCGGCTCCTCTGCGGTGTACGTGACGGAGCGGACGCCGCCGGACTCCGCCGTCTCGACCGCCCAGCCGGCCTTGGCGGTCGGCTTGACGCTGCCGATCTCCTCCGGGAAGTCGATGCGGACGGACTCGGTGGGCGAGCCCTCGCAGCCGTGGCCGATCGCGAACGTCAGCGTCGCGTACTCGCCCGCTGCCGTGGTCGAGGGGTCCACGCTCACGTGGGCGCTGGCGGCGGCGGGGAACGCCAGGGCGAGGGCGGCCCCGAGGACGACGGCGGCGCTCGCCGTGGTCATGCGGGTGGAGCGGGGGTGGGTGTTGCGCATGGGGATGTCTCCTGTGAAGTGTGCGGCGGGCGCGCCGCAGGGGATCGGCGGACGACGGCGGGGCGCACGGGCAGGGCTCGTGCGCCGGGGCCGGGTCGGCCGACGGGTTCGGATGGGGGTCAGGCGGGGTGCGGGAGGGGCGCGGGCGGCCCGCGGAGGACGCGCACCGGCGCCAGATACAGGGAGACGAGGTGCCGCACGGTCCGGCCGGCGGAGCCCCGGGGGTCGGGGCTGGCAGTGGGGGACCCGTCCGCGAGGGCGAGCCGTGCGGCCCGGGCCGCGGTCAGCGGCGCGAGGGCGCGGGCGCACCAACCGGCCAGGCGGGTGGCGCTGCGGTGCCGGCGGAGCCAGTGGCGGACGGCCGCGAGACGCTGGGCCGTGGCGA
Organism: Zhihengliuella alba; assembly: GCF_039538765.1. Classification (NCBI taxonomy): domain Bacteria; kingdom Bacillati; phylum Actinomycetota; class Actinomycetes; order Micrococcales; family Micrococcaceae; genus Zhihengliuella; species Zhihengliuella alba. The sequence goes on from NZ_BAABCJ010000005.1 coordinate 398,523, forward strand.
GCAGGACGGCGTCGGCGAGGCGGCGCTGCGCCTCCGTGCCGGCCGTCAGCGCCGCCAGCGCGGCGAGCCCGGCGAGGAGGTGCATGACGAGCATCGGCCCGCCCCCGGCGGCGAGGTCGCCCGGGCCGGCCGCCGTCGCGACCGGATCCGTGGCGAGCGCGCCGCGCACGGACTCCTGGAGCGCCGCCGCACTCGCATGGTGCGCGTGGCCGGCACCGCCGGCCGCCCCGGCGAGGACCGAGTGGTCCAGCGAGGGCGCGACGATCGAGAAGGCGCCGTGCAGGAGGACCTGCGCGGCAGCGACAGAGGCGGCGAGCGAGGCCGCGGTGACGCGGCGCCCGCCGGCGAGGAAGCAGAACGGGACGGCCATCAGGAAGACGACGGTCAGCAGGACCGGGTGCGGGAAGTGCCCACCGCCCAGATCGTGCGCGGCCGCCGTCGCCAGCGTGGTGACGGAGGCGGACAGCACGGCGCGCAGCATCCGCTCGCGTCGGTTCTGCATGCGCTCCTCGCTCTCCGGCCGTTCCTCGCCCAGAATTCTACGCCTAGTAGAAGAGTGCGTCGTCGCCTGCCGTCCCGTCGCCTGCTGTCCCGCCGCCTGCCGTCCCGCCGTCGTCGGCAGCGCCGCCGCCCTCGGCCACCGGGGCGATGAGCTCCGGGCCGTCGTTGCGGACGTTGCCGACGGCGGGGCCCACCCGGTGCGGGAGCAGGCTCGGGTCGGGGATCGCGTCGATCAGCTGCTGGATCCGGGACCGGTCCGTCAGGCCGGGGTCCAGCCAGTCGTCGCGGAGCCCCGGTGGGACGATGACCGGCGTCCGGTCGTGGATGTGCCCCAGGGCGTCGGTCGCCGGCCGGGTCAGGACCGTCGTCGTCATCAGCCAGGCGTCCGGCTCGCCCTCGGGGACCTCCGGGTCGCGCCAGAGCTCGTACAGGCCCGCGAAGGCCAGGGGCTCGCCGTCCCCGCCGTGGAGGTACGTGGGGATCTTGGCGCCCTTCTGGCCGGACCACTCGTAGTAGCCGTCCGCGGGGACGAGCGCCCGGCGCTTCACCGCGGCCGAGCGGAACGTCGGCTTCTCCAGCACCGTCTCCGAGCGGGCGTTGATCGCCCGGACGCCGACGCTGCGAGACTTCGCCCAGATGGGCACGAGCCCCCAGCGGGCGGTCTCCAGGCCGCGGCCGGACACGGCCTTTTCGGACGCGGCATGATCGAACACGGCGCTGTCGGACACGGCCTGATCGAGCACGCTTCCGTCGTGTCCGCCGCCTCCGCGGCCGGTCACGATCCGCACCTTCTGCGTCGGGGCGATGTTCCAGCTCGGCGGCACCTCGTCGCCGGTGACCCGGTCGACTCCGAGCTCCGCCACCAGATCGCCCGTGCTCCTGGCCATCACGTATCTGCCGCACATCTCGGCCCCTCCCGGTCGCCGGTCCTGCTGCTGCTGGTGCTCTGTCGGTGGTGGTGGCCGGTGGCGCTCAGTTGCCCTGCTCGGCCGCCGTCTCGTCCTCGTCCGTGCTGCCGTGCCCGTCGGGGCCCGCGCCCGTCAGCTCGGCGTGCAGCTCGGCCACGGACGGGAATGTCAGGTCCGGGCGGAACGGGTAGGCGCCCACGTCCTTACTGCTGGTGATGCCCGAGTGCACCAGGAGCGTGAGCAGGCCGGCCTCCATGCCCGCGATGATGTCCGTGTCCATGCGGTCGCCGATCATGGCCGTGGTCTCCGAGTGCGCGTCGATCCGGTTCAGGGCCGAGCGGAACATCATCGGGTTGGGCTTGCCCACCACGTACGGCTTCCGGCTGGTCGCCGCGGTGATGAGGGCGGCCACGGCGCCGGTCGCCGGCAGGACGCCCTCGGTGGAGGGGCCGGTGGCGTCCGGGTTCGTGGCGATGAAGCGCGCGCCGTTGTTGATCAGTCGGATGGCGCGGGTGATCGCCTCGAAGGAGTAGGTGCGGGTCTCGCCGAGCACCACGTACTCGGGGTCCCGGTCCGTCATGATCAGTCCGGCGTCGTGCAGCGCCGTCGTCAGCCCGGCCTCGCCGATGACGAAGGCGCGCCCGCCCGGGCGCTGCCGCCGCAGGAACTCGGCGGTGGCCAGGGCCGAGGTCCAGATGCTCTCCTCCGGGATCTCGAGCCCCGAGGCCAGCAGTCGCGCGCGCAGGTCGCGCGGGGTGTAGATCGAGTTGTTCGTCAGGACCAGGAAGCGCTGGCCCTGCTGGGTCCAGTGCTTGAGCAGGTCGGCGGCGCCGGGGATGGCCTGGTTCTCGTGCACCAGCACGCCGTCCATGTCCGTCAGCCAGCATTCGACGTCGGTGAGCTTGCGCTCCGTCCACGATGTTGCGGTCATGTTCGATCCTCTCGACGCTCCGCGGCCCGGCTGGGCCCGTCTACCGCCAGACTAGTCCCGCGGCTCGCCCGAGACGAAGCGCGTGCGCTGGACTCCGAGGCCCTCGATGGCCGTCTCGACGACATCGCCGGGCCGCAGCCACGGGCGCCGCCCGGTTGCCGGGTCCTTCCGGCCCAGCGCGACGCCGGCCGGGGTCCCGGTCAGGATCAGGTCGCCGGGACGCAGGGTCACCAGGGTGGAGCAGTAGGCGACCAGCGCCTCCGGGGAGAAGATGAGGTCGTCGGTGGAGTCCTCCTGGACCGTCTCGCCGTTCACCCGGGTGGTCAGGCGGGCGCCGCGCACGAACTCGTCGGCGGTCACCAGGAACGGCCCCACCGGCGTGGACGCCTCCCAGCACTTGCCCTGGAGCCACTCCGAGGTGCGCCCCTGCCAGCCGCGCATGGAGACGTCGTTCGCCACGGCGTACCCGGCGATGGCGGCTGCGGCCCCGCTCTCGGGGATCCGCCGACCGCCGGCGCCGATGATGATCGCGAGCTCGCCCTCCCAGTCGATCCGGTGCTCCTCCGGCGGGATCTCGACGTCGTCCTCCGCCCCGCAGAGCGAGTCCGCGAACTTGGTGAACAGCGTCGGGTGCTCCGGCAGCTCGATGCCCGTCTCCTCCGCGTGGTTCCGGTAGTTCAGGCCCACGCAGAAGACCTTGGAGGGAGCCGTGACCAGGGGTGCGAAGTCCGCCTCGGCGAGCGGATGGGCCTCGCCCGAGCCCGCACAGGTGCCATGGTGCGCCTCCGGGTCGCTGCCCCGGTCCGCCGTCGTGCGGAGGGTCGCCTCGCGCTCGGCCTCCGGGGCCGCGAGGAAGGCGCCGACGTCGGCGTAGGCCCGGCCGTCGGCGGAGCGAAGCTCCAGGGCCTCGGCGTCGACCACGAGGGCGGCGAACGTGTCGGCGGGGGTCCCGGGGCGGCGCAGCGTTGCAAGCTTCATGGCCCCCATCCCAGCACATCCGGCCGGTGGCCGGAATCACCCCGCCTTGCACTTGTGCAAGTTTGCACCCGTGCAATAAATTGTTAGTTGTGGAAAGCAATCAAAATGACGAGTGCTCCCGGCGGGAGCGCCACCGCCGCGACACGTGGAAGGCCATCCACGACGAGGCCTACGCCATCGCCGCGGAGGCCGGCCCCGCCGCCGTCACGATCGAGGCGGTCGCCGAGCGGGCCGGGATCTCCCGGCGCACCTTCTTCAACTACTTCGCGACCAAGGAGGACGCCATCCTCGGCGTCCGCCCGCCCGCGATCGACCCCGGCGACCTCGAGGCCTTCCGCACCGGGGGAGAGGACCTGCTCACGCGGGCGGTCCGTCTCCTGGCCGGGACGCTGGCCCTGGCGTCCCTGGACGGGTCGTTCGTGCGCCGCCGCGAGCTGGTGCGCAAGCACCCCGAGCTGCGGGACCGGTCCGTCCGCCTCGTCGCGGACATCGAGCGCCAGGTCGCCGAGGCGGTCCGTGCGGACGGCGAGTACGACGGCGACGCCGGCCGTGCCCTGCTGGTCCTCGCCGGCGCCATCACCCGGTTCGCGATCTCCCGCTACCAGCACGAGGGTCCGGAGAACCTCGACGGCTACCTGACCGACGCCGTCGCGCTCTTCCGGAGCATCGCCGTCGAGGGCGCCGAGCCCGGTCTCGCCGACGGGCCCGCCCGCGCCGCCCCCGCCGACCCGGCCGCCCCCGCCCCACCGGGCGTACCGACTTATCAGAACGCGCCGACCCACCGGAACGCGCAGCCCCACCGGATGTCCGAGGAGACCCCATGACAGACGCAGAATCCACCGCGGAGCGAAGTCGCCGCACCCAGTCCGCGACCGCCGACCGCACCTCCGCCCCGTCGTCCGCCGCTCCGCGCCCCGCCGAGCAGCCGACGCAGGCCGCCGCGGCCACCGCCGGCTCGGCCGGGACCGCAGTGCCCGGCACCGACCCGTCCGCCACGGACGCGCCCGCCCCCGCGCGGGCCGGCAAGCCGGCACGCAGCCGCCAGCAGCACCTCGGCATGATCTTCGGCGCGCTGATCATCGCCATGCTGCTCTCCTCGTTGAACCAGACCGTCCTCTCCACGGCGCTGCCCACCATGGTCGGCGAGCTCAACGGCGTCGAGCACATGGCCTGGGTCATCACCGCGTTCATCCTCGCCTCGACCGTGATGATGCCGGTCTACGGCAAGCTCGGCGACATGTTCGGCCGCAAGAACCTGCTGATCGGGGCGATCGTGCTCTTCGTCGGCGGGTCCGTGGTCGGCGCGCTCGCCGGCGACATGAACCTCCTCATCGCGGCCCGCGCCATCCAGGGCATCGGCGGCGGTGGGCTCATGATCCTCTCCCAGGCGATCATCGCCGACGTGGTCCCCGCCCGCGAGCGCGGCAAGTACATGGGCATCATGGGCGGCGTCTTCGCCGTCTCCTCCGTCGCCGGCCCGCTGCTCGGCGGCTGGCTCACCGAGGGCCCGGGCTGGCGCTGGGCCTTCTGGATGAACGTCCCGCTCGGCATCCTCGCGATCGTCGCCGCGGCGCTCCTGATCCACCTGCCCAAGCCGGAGCAGGAGGGGCGCGGACGGGTCGACTACTTCGGCATGGCCCTCCTCGCGGCCGCCACCAGCGCGATCGTCCTCGTGGCGACCTGGGGCGGCGGGACCTACGCGTGGTCGGACCCGGTGATCCTCGGTCTGATCGCCGGAGCCGTCGTCGCCGCCGCGCTCTTCGTGTGGGTGGAGACGCGCGTCGCCGAGCCGGTGATGCCGCTGAAGCTCTTCCGCAACCGCAACTTCAACCTCACCACCATCGCCGGCCTCGCCGTCGGGATCATGATGTTCGGCGCCCTCGGCTACATGCCCACGTACCTCCAGATGGTCACCGGGTTCGGCCCCACCGAGGCCGGCCTGCTGATGATCCCGATGATGGGCTGCATGCTCACCACCTCGATCCTCATGGGTCGCCGGGTCACCGCCACCGGCCGCTACAAGACCATCATGGTGATCGGCACGCTCATCATCGGGCTCGGCCTGGCAGGTCTGGCGACCATCCACGCGGACACGCCCGTCTACGTGATCTGCATCTTCCTGGGTGTGATGGGTGTCGGGCTGGGGTCCACCATGCAGAACCTGACGCTGGTGGCGCAGAACTCCTTCCCGCTGCGGTTCGTGGGCACGGCGACGGCGTCGTCGAACTACTTCCGCCAGGTCGGTGCCACGCTCGGCTCCGCCGTCGTCGGCTCGCTGTTCGCCACGCGCCTGACCGCCGAGCTCGCCACGAAGCTGCCGGCCGACGCGCTCGCCGCCGGGGGCACCGGCAACTCGTTGACGCCGGCGCTCGTGGCCTCGCTGCCGGAGCCGGTGCACACGTTGATCGTCGAGGCCTACAACCACGCGCTGATCCCGCTGTACCTGTGGATCGCACCCCTGGCGATCGTGGCCTTCGTGCTGCTGATGTTCGTCCAGGAGAAGGAGCTCGCCACCAAGCTCGAGCGGTAGGATCGACGCGACCGCCGAGGGAGGACGCACGCCGTAGGGAGCCCGCTGAGGGGCCCGTCCTGCACTATGTGGGGTCCGCCGACCCGGAGACCGCCGTCGTGCACTCATACGACGGCGGGGCGCACTTCACGTCCTGACGCGCCGGGCTGCGGGTCCTGGGCGGCGCGGGAGCCAACGGAGAGAGCGCGCGTTGGAGGCACTGCCCGCGCTCTCGACGCCGCCCCTGTCCTCAGGGGCGGGACGCCTCGGCAGCCAGGATGCGCTGGGCCAGTCGCCGGGCTGCCGCCAACTGGTCGCTCGACAGTGACTGACCGGCGTGCTGGGCGAATGGTTCGGTGTTCGGTTCGTTGGCTTCCTCTGACTGGGGATGGCTGTCCACGTGGTGCTCCCGGGGCATAGATCGGACGTCCCGCGTCAGTCTTCCGGCGTGATGGGCTCGCCGAGCTGCCGGGCGAGGACGGCGCGGCAGGCCTCGGCGTCCTCGCCGATCTCGACGTTCACGCTCTCGTGATAGGTGAAGTGGACGGCTGGTACCTCGGCTGGGGCCTTGGGGTCGGTGCTTCCCTGGATCGGATTCCACCCGAGCGCCTCCATGCACTCGGCGAACTCATCGACGTACTGCGGTTTAGTCATGAACTCGGCACTCACCTTGTTCGCATCGGGATCGAAGCCGGTGGCGACCGAAACTCCACCAAGCGAGAGCACTGCCACGGCAGCCGTTGAGATCGACGCGCGCTTGATGTGGCGACCGCGACCGATGCGGCGGAGCAGGGTGGCACGGACGGGGCGGAGTTCCTCGTCGATCTGCGAATTCGCAGGCGGGCCGTAATTCATGGGCATGGCGAACTCCTCACGGGTTTGCAGTCTTGGCGGCACGGAGTTTCCCGCGTGCTCGTTGGATTCGTTTGCGGGCGGCCGCCTGGCTGATGTCCAGTGCGGCGGCCGCCTCGTCGTAGTCGAAGCCTTCGATCAGGCACAGGTCGCACAGTCTCCGCTCGGCCTCCGGCAGGCCGGCAATCTCTTCGAGGACCCATTGGAGTTCTTCAGCGGCCCTCTCCTGCTCGACGCGGCGGTGCCAGGCCCGGGTTCCCGGCTTCGGCTCGGTCAGCTCGTCTCCGGTGCTGCGCCGATGTGTGCGGTTCTGGTTGTAGGCCGTGTTCCGACAGCACAAGAGGAGCCAGGGGAGCACTGAACGGCCGGCGAGACGGATGTGCTGGCGCCGGCGCCAGAGCACTAGGAAGGTCTCCTGGACGATGTCCGCCACTTCATCGCGGGATTCAGCGAGTCCCCACGCGTACCGGTAGACGGTGCCCGAGTGTCGGTCGAAGAGGGCGGCGAACGCCGCTTCGTCCCCGCGGGTCAGCCGCTCGAATTCCTCTTCGTCGGACGCCAGCGCCACTTCGTCGTCGTGTGTCTTCAATGCGCACCTCCACCCACTGAGTGTCGGGAAGGGGCTGTCTGTGACAGGACTGGCCGGAACGGGGTGATCCGCGTCAGGAGCGCAGGACGCGGACCGGTTCCCCGGCCGACCACGCGCGCACGTCCTCCAGGGCCTCCTGGTAGAAGATCCGGTACTGCTCGCGCGTGACGTAGCCCAGGTGCGGCGTCAATAGGGTCCGCGGCGCGTCCAGGAGCTGATGGCCGGGCTGGAGCGGTTCGTCGTCGTACACGTCCAGAGCCGCGCCGCCGAGGGTCCCCTCCTCGAGCGCCGCGATCAGCGCGTCCGTGTCCACGATGCCGGCGCGGGCGGTGTTGACCAGCAGTCCGTCCGGGCCCAGCGCGTCCAGCTCCGCGCGGCCCACCAGACCGCGGGTCCGCTCGGACAGGCGGGTGGTGACCGCGACGATGTCCGACTCGGCGAACAGGCCCGCCCTGTCCACCAGGCGCGCCCCGGCCTCCCGTGCCCGCTCGGCCGTGAGGTTCTCGCTCCACGCGAGGACGTCCATGCCGAAGGCGCGGGCGTAGCCGGCGATGCGCGTGCCGATCTTGCCGAGCCCCAGGATCCCGAGCGTCTTGCCGGCGAGCTCCGTGCCGACGCCCGTCTGCCATCCGCCCTCGCGCAGCGCCTCCTGCTGGCCGGGGATGTCGCGGACCGCGGACATCAGCAGGGCCCAGGTCAGCTCCGGAGCGGCCGCCGGCGAGGAGCCGGTCCCGCAGACGGTGATCCCGAGGTCGTTCGCGGCGGCGACGTCGATCGCGGCGTTGCGCGCCCCCGTAGTGACCAGGAGCTCGAGGTCCGGCAGCTGCTCCAGGGTGCCCCGGTCGAACGCCGTCCGCTCGCGCATTGCGACGACGGCGGTGAAGCCCTGCAGCTCCGCGACCAGCTCACGGCCACTCACGTGGCGGCGGAACGCCTGCACGTCCCACCCGGCGAGCTCGCCCCAGTCGGCGCAGTCGCGCGCGACGTCCTGATAGTCGTCCAGCAGCGCCAGTCTCCGCGTCATAGCCCGATGCTACCGCCGGCGAAGACACAGGTCACCGATCCGCCGGGCGCCAAACCGTGGGGGAGCGGGCCTAGGGTGGGGACGTCCGCTCGAACCCCACCGCCCGCCGCCGACGGTCCACGATTCACCGGCTGCCTCGCGGCTGTCCCCTCGTTCAGGAGTCCAGTGCCTTCACCCCAGTCGAACCACGGGCCGCAGCGGGCCCGCACCGCCCCGTCCAATGGCAGGGGCAGGCCAAGCGGTAGGAGCCGGCCCGGCCGCGGCGGGGTCAGGGCCCCGCTGCTGGACCCCGTGAAACTGGACGGGCTCGACGACGGAGCCCCGGCCGCACTGACGCCCGGGGCGACGGTCGAGGGCCTGCGGTTCGGCCAGGTGTCCGGCCCGGTTCTGGATCTCACCGGGGCCCGACTGGACGGCGTCGCCTTCGAGTCGCTGACTGCCGATCGACTCGAGCTGAGGGGCGCCGTCCTGAACGAGGCGGTCGTCGAGCACGTCGATGTCCCCGTGGTCGGAGCGGTGGCGTCCCGCTGGCGCGACGTCACGCTGTCCGGCCGGCTCGGCTCCGTCGAGGCGTACGAAGCGGAGCTCCGCTCGGTGCACTTCGTGGGATGCAAACTCAGCTTCGTCAACCTCCGCGGAGCCGATCTGCTCGACGTCGCCTTCACGGACTGCGTCATCGAGGAGCTCGATTTGTCCGGGAGCCAGTTGCGCCGGGTCCAGCTCAGTGGGACGAGGGTGGGACGGCTCGAGATCGACCGAGCCCGGCTCGAGGACGTGGACCTGCGCCGGACCGACATCGAGACCGTCTCCGGACTCGAGCACCTCCGCGGTGCCACGTTCGGCCCCCACCATCTGGCCCAGCTGGCCCCACTCATGGCCCGCGCGCTCGGCCTGCGAATCGAGGACTGACCCTCTCCGCCGGCCTCACCACATCCGCCCTCCTGGTCAGGCCTCGCCCCGCCCTCGCACGGCTCGCCTTCGCACGGCCCGACCTAGTCGGGCCCGACCTCGCCCGGCGCCCCGACCTGCCTACGCCATGGTCAGCCCGCCGCTGACCGAGAGCGTCTGGCCCGTCACGTAGCCGGCGTCCGGCGACGCGAAGAAGTCGACCGCTGCCGCCAGGTCCTCCGGGAGGGCGAGCCGCCGCATCGGAATGGCGCGGATCAGGGCCTCTCGGAGCTTGGGGCTGTCCGCGCTGATCTGCTCGAACAGGGGCGTGTCGGCCGGACCCGGGCAGACGCAGTTCGCGGTGACGCCGTGCCGCGCGGCCTCCCGGGCCAGCGTCTTCGTGAACGCGATGACCCCGCCCTTGGCCGCCGAGTACACGGCCTCGCCGCTGGAGCCGACCCGGCCGGCGTCGGACGCGATGTTCACGATCCGCCCGCTGAAGTCCGGATCCGCCTGCCGTTGCTCCGCCATCACCGGGACCACGGCGTGCGCGAAGTGCAGCGTGCCGTAGAGGCTGATGCCGATGATCCGGTCCCAGTCCGCCGGGTCCGAGTCCACGAAGGGGCCCACCCGGTCCCAGCCGGCGTTGTTGACGAGCACGTCGATCCGGCCGTGCCGCTCGCGCACGCATGCGACGACGCAGTCCACATCCGGGCGCTGCGTGACGTCGGCGCGGATGCCCCACGCCCGGCCGCCCGCCGCCGTGATCTCCTCGCCGACGCCGACCGCGGCGTCCTCGTTGATGTCGGCGATGACGACGACGTTGCCCGCCTCCGCGAGGCGGTGCGCGATGCCGCGTCCGATGCCGGAACCGGCGCCGGTGACGATGGCGATCCGCTCGGGCCCGGCGGCGGTGGTGCTGCTGTCCTCGGTGGTCATGCTCTCTCCCTTCCGGAATCCTCGGTCTCGATCGCGGGCCAGATCATGGGGCGAACTCGCGTCCGACCTTCTGGCGGGCGATCACCATCTTCATGATCTGCGCCGTGCCGTCGCCGATCTGCAGGCCCAGGACGTCGCGCATCCGCTGCTCGAACGGCAGGGCGGTGGTGTAGCCGAGCTGGCCGTGGAGCAGCAGGCACTGGTTGATGACGTCGTAGGCCGTCTTGGGCGCCCACCATTTGCACATGGCGGCCTGGGCCGTGTGCGGCAGCCCCTGGTCCTTCAGCCACAGCGTCTGGTAGCAGAGCAGCCGGGCCGCGGTCAGGAGCGTCTCCGCCTCCGCCAGCGGGAAGGCGACGCCCTGGAAACTGCTCAGCGGGTGGTCGAACGCCGTGCGCTGGCGCGTGTAGTCCCACGTCTCGTCCACCGAGGCGGCAGCCGGGCCGATGCACTGCAGGCCGATGAGCGCGCGGGAGTAGTCGAAGCCCTGCATGACCTGGACGAAGCCCTCGCCCTCCACGCCGATCAGGTGCTCGGCCGGGACGCGCACGTCCGCCATGTGGGCGAGGCCGCGGGAGACGGCACGGGTCCCCATGTCCGGGGAGCGCTCCAGCTCGACGCCGGGCGTGTCCAGCTCCACCAGGAAGGCGCTGATCCCGTGCCCGCGGTTCGCGTCGGGATCGGTCTTCGCGAAGACCACGGTGGCCTCGGCCTGCAGGGCGAAGGACATCGACTTCGTCCCGTTCAGCACCCAATCGGAGCCGTCGCGACGGGCCGCCAGCCGGGGACTGCCGGCGTCGGACCCGGCCTGGGGCTCCGAGAGCCCGATGGCGACGATGCCCTCGCCGGAGGTGATGCGCGGGACCCAGCGTCCGGCCAGTTCCTCCGGGGCGTGATGGGCGAGGATCTGCCCGACCAGGGAGCCGATGATCTGCAGGTAGGCGACATTGAAGTCGCCGCGCGCGATCTCCTCGGTGATCATGCCGGACGTCAGCCGCTCCTCGTCGCGCCCGCCCCACCGCTGCGGGAGCTCCGGGGCGATGAGGCCCAGACCGCCGATCTCGCGGCGCAGCTCGGGGTCGATCAGCGCGTCGCGCTCCCGCTGGGCGTAGTCGGGGGCGATGCGGTCCGCGACTCCGCGGGCCGATGCGGCCAGTTGCTGTTGGGACTCGGTGGGTGTGAAGTCCATTGATCCTCTTCGCCGTTGAAGTGGGTCGGCCGTTGCGGCTCCGCGGGGTGTGCGGGCCGGCCGAGCCGACGCATCGGGCGATGCCGCCCGATGTGAGGCACGTTACAGAGCGGGCGAGGGGGCGGCAACTCGCTTCTGACCTCGGGAGGGGCGGGCCGCCGTCCGCATCGAGGGTGGCCTCGGCGCGAGTCGCGGCCACCCGGCCGAAGGGCCCATGAAGAGCTGGTGAAATCCTGGCCGCGCCCTGTGCAGCGCGTGCTCGCTGTGTCAGGCTGACGACGTCGCCGACCCGGCGGCATCGGAATGTGAGTGGCCACGCGGGGCCACCGGGACGAAAGGAAGCAACATGTCAGGACTGCTCGACCTTCTCAACCAGCTCCTCGCGCTCATCGGCGGCCTGCTGGGCGGCCTGCCCGGCGGCGGCCTCCCCGGCGGAGGGCTTCCGCTCTAGAGGACGACGCCGCCCTCGCCTGGCGATCACCCCGTCGGCTGTCCGGCGGGGTGATCGCTCGGCGGATCCCTCGTCCCCGGATCCCCGGGCCCCGGAACTCCGTCCCCGGATCCCCGGACTCTGGAACTCCGCCCCCGGCTCTCGGAAGTCCGCCCCCCCGGGTCGCGGAGCCTGGGCCGCGGTCCTTGCGCCCTGTACCCGGCGGCCGCCGAAGCTGGCCCCGAACGCGGATAGGATTCACGGGGGCCGTTCGGCCCGGCCGGACCACCGGCCATCCCGTACTCCCAGGAGACACGCCGCCGCATGCAGACCATCAAGATCCCCAATGAGCCGCACAAGGCAGTTCTCTGGACTGCCGTCGGAGCCACGGTCGTCATCGCCGTCGGCGCCTTCATCCTCTCCTTCGCAGCGCTGACCGATCTGGCGCAGCGCTCCGGCATCGAGGCGCACCTCGCCTGGATCTGGCCCATCATCGTGGACGGCATGATCGTGGCCGCCACGGTGGCGATCGTGGCGCTCAACGGGCACGAGCGCCGCGCGATGATCTACCCGTGGTCGCTCCTGTTCTTCGGCGCGATCGTCTCCACGGCCGCGAACTCCGTGCACGCGATCCTCACGGTCGAGAGCACGCAGTCCGGCATCCCGCCGGTGGTCTCCGCGCTGGTCGCGGCCATGCCGCCGGTGGTGCTGCTCGCCATCACCCACCTGACGGTGCACATGTACCAGAAGCGGGCCGAGGCAGCGGAGCGGCGGGCCCACGAGCAGGCCCGACTGGATGCGGAGCAGGCCGACCTCGACGCCGAGCGCGCAGCGCACCAGGCCGAACTCGAGGCCGCCGCCGAGGCCAAGTACCGGGCGCTCTACGAGGCGCAGTACCAGCGCTTCACCGCCGAGCAGCGCGAGGCCGGGTGGACTCCCGAGGAGGAGATGGACCCGGGACTGGCCGCCGCCGAGGGGCTGGAGCCCGCCGTCGAGACCGGCCCCGGCAACGCGCCGCTCTACGACGACACGTGGGAGCGCATCGCGCCCGGGACCCCGGCCCCGCGCCCGCGCGACTGAGGCTCCCGCGCGACTGAGGCACAGGCCCGGCACGGCCGTCGTCGTACCCGCGCGGTTGCCCGTCTCACTCGTGTGCCATGCTGAGGTCACTGCGACAGCCGACCGAAGGGCACCGATCATGAGCGAGACGACCTACCGCACCGCCGACGTGGACGTCCTGCGCGAGCTGGCCGGCGTCGACGAGGCCGCCGCCTACTTCCACGCCCGCCTGAACGAGCTGCGGGACTCCCAGTTCGCCGGCGCCTCGCTGCTGCCCGGGTGGACGCGCGCGCACGTCGTCGCCCACGTCGGCTACAACGCCTACGCCCTGTCCCGGCTCATGACCTGGGCCGAGACCGGCGTCGAGACGCCCATGTACGCCTCCGCCGAGGCACGCGACGCCGACATCGAGGCCGGCGCCGCGCTCGAGCCCGGTTCCCTGCACTTCCTCTACGAGGACTCCCACCAGGAGCTCGCCGAGCACTGGCAGCGGATGGACGACGCCGCCTGGGACGCCCGCGTCCAGACGAGGCAGGGCGCCGAGATCGCCGCGTCCACCAGCGTGTGGATGCGCGCCCGCGAGCTCTGGCTCCACGCGATCGACCTGAACAGCGGCGCCGGTTTCGGAGACGTGCCCGAGGCCGTGCTGACGCGCCTGCTGCGCAATGTCGAGGCGGCGTGGTCCGCCCGCGAGGAGGCCCGCGGGCTGCGGCTGCACCCCGCGGGCTCGCCGGCGGAAGAGGAGGAGTACGACGGCGAGGCCGGGCCGGGTGCCGGCGTCACCGTGGTGACGGGCCAGCTGCCGGACCTCGCCGCCTGGGCCACCGGGCGGGCGGAGCCCCTGGACCGCCTGCAGTTCGCGGGCGACGGCTGGAACGGCGGCGCCCCGGCGCCGGCGCCGCACTGGCTGTAGGGGCTCGTGGGTGAGTCAGGATCAGAAGAGTTGATTTTGACGAGATTCCTCCGCGTCCGTCTCGTCGGCCGTGAGCAGTTCCATAAACTGCCAGTTGATGAACAGCTTCTCCCGACCCACTTGCATGTCGATCAGGACTCCGTCATCGACGAGAGACCGGAGCCACTTAGTAGCGGTGGGCCGCGAGACATGGCACCGGTCCATCACATTCGAGATTCGGCAGTACGGCTGTTCGAACAGGACGTCTATGAGTGCCATGTGCGCGCCTGGGATGGACGTTCCGATGCGATTCTTGAGCGCCGTCTGTAAATCGCTGATTCGTTCTATCTTGCTCAGTGTTGATCCGGAGGTCATTCGTACGGCGTCGAGCATGTACTCGACCCACGGGACCCACGCACCCTCAGCGGTCACTGCCAGCAGGGCGTCGTAGTAGTCGTTCTTGCGGGCGATAATGTATTTGGAGAGGTACAACACCGGCTGACTGAGCAGCCCGTCGGACATGAGCATGAGGACATTCAGGATTCTCCCCGTCCTCCCATTGCCATCGTCGAATGGGTGTATCGCTTCGAATTGGTAGTGCGCCAAGGCCATTCGAATCAACGGGTCGAGGCCTTCGCCGGAGTTCGCAAATTTCTCCCACTCGCCTAGCTTCTTGTCGATGACTGCACGACCGGAGGGAGGCGTGTAGACAGCCTTTCTGGTGGCTGGATTTCCGATAAATGTGCCGTCGCTGGACCGAAGGTCCATCGTGTGTTGCTTGATTCGAGAGCAGACCTCTCGAGCCGTGTTCGACGTGATGACACCTCGTGACTTCACCATGTCGACCCCTTCCATCAGGGCCGTGCGGTAGTTGAGCGCTTCTCGCGTAGCGGGATCGGCCGACGGTTCGTCGTCCGCATGGCGGAAGAGGGCGTCGGCGGTCGTGACGATGTTCTCTACCTCTGAACTTGCCTGCGCTTCAAGTAGAGGGATCGCGTTCAGCAGGACCTGCGGATTGGTCATGGACCCAGTCGCTTGGCTGAGGGCAGCCAGCGATGCACGCGCTTCGATGGCGAGTTTGAGGACGGGCTTGGTCTCCACATCCACGGGGGGCGGGAGTGGCGGGAGGTCGTTGTATGCGGTGTCCGCGCGCCATGAAGTCATGCAAAGAAGCTAGCAACATCCGTGAGACATGTAAAAAAATGTCCTGATTTTTTCAATGTCCTAAGGATCCCGCAAAATCCTTGGCATGATCCGATGACCCGAGCGTGGCCGTACTCCGCTACCCGGGCCCTCGTCAAATGGAGGTGGCATCGTCTCCATCTGCTCAATCACCAGCTTGATGGCCAAGCCTTCTGTCAGCTGCCGCCGTTCAGCTGCTGGTGGAGGCGATGGCGGCCGACCCCGCCGGCCGCGGATCTAAAATGTGGGTCCCCTTCCGTAGCTTGAACGTGCAACCTCTTCCCGGTTGCACCGCGACGAATCGTCGGTCCAGAGGGGCCGTCGCTTCCCGCCGCGGAGGGAAGTCCACGTCTTCGGGCTGAACTTCCCGTCTCACAGCCGCCGGCGGCCCGGCTGGAGCTGAACGCGTGCCATGCCGACAGCTCCAGGTCCGCCGGCTTCCGGTGGGGAGCGCATTTAGCTTGGGGGGCGCTCCCCACCGGTCTTCCCATCCCGCACCCCAGGCCTCTCACTAGGAGGCCCCCGTGGTTTCGTCTACCGAATTCCCACAGCCGCAGCAGTACTCCGCGGCTATGCAGAAGTCCTTCATCGCTACCTGGTTGCTCTCGCTCCTACTCGGGCACCGCTCCCTCTTCGCAGGACCGTCGGTCCTCTCCATCCAGGCCGACGGCGCGTGGACCCTCGCGGTCCGGTAGTCGTTTCCATCAATCACACAGAAAGTTGGGGGACATGAGCAATGAAACACGCGCACAGGGCGCGACCGGCGCCGGACTCGTAAGTGGGTCGGACCGGGAGGCGACTCAGGGACCGGGGCACGCCCCGCCCCAGGCGGCGCGGAAGCGCGATTGGGGCATGTTCAGTCTCGGCGCCATCCCCGGGCTGGTCGTCGGTGTACTGATCGGCGTTGGGCTCGCCGCCGGAGCGAGCGATGAGTCCACCGCCGGTATAGAGACGGCACTGGAGGACTGCAGCCTCACGGCTGAGACGTCGGGCGTCTATGTGCTGGACGACGGGCAGGCACTCGAGCTCGACGGCAGTGGAGAAGGGGTCCTCTCCGGAGGCCTCGACACCGACGATCAGGTCTGCGTCCTCGATGGATTAGGCATGCCGGAGTCCGGGTACTCGCGGATGTCCTCGACGAGGGCACTCGACGGGACGCAGACCATCAGCTGGGACGCCTTCCGTGCGTCCTGGACCTATCACCCCGACGACGGACTCGACATCATCGTCGAACCCGCCGACGGCTGACCATCGCTCGATCGAATTTCAGGGGGAGACATGAACAAGCAGGAGAATCCGCAGGTGACGGAAGGCCATCTCGACGAGGAGGAAACCACGACCGCGGGCGGTCGACCGCCGCAGCGGCGGGGATCCGGGAGGGTCGTCGTCGGGCTGGTGCTGGCCGCCGCGCTGTTCGGCGGTGGGTTCGCCGCTGGGTCAGCCGGGGCGGATCCGACGGAATCGGACGAGTATCGAGCCATGGTGTCTCAGCGCGATGGCTTCTCGGCGGAGGTCAGCACCCTCGAGGGCCGGGTGAAGTCTCTCGAATCGGAGGCGGCGGCCCTGGAGGATGCGACCTCGGAACGGGAAGCCGCGGTCGAGGCGCGTAGCGCAGAGCTCGACGGTCGCGAGGCGGCGCTGGACGAGCGGGAGACCGGGCTTGAGGAGCGGGAGGCCGCCGTCACCACAGCTGAGGAGGAGAAAGCGGCGAACACCGTCGGTGAGGGGACCTGGGTGGTCGGGGTCGACATCGCTGCCGGCACCTATCGCTCGGATGACAACGTCGGCAGCGACTGCTACTGGGGAATCTATCGCTCGAGTACCAATGGGGACGACATCCTCGAGAACGACATTCCCGGTGGTGGCCGGCCGATGGTGACCCTCTCCGAGGGGCAGGACTTCCAGACGCGCCGCTGCGGGAGCTGGTCCAAGCAGTAGTCGCCGAACCCGCGCGGTCGTTGCGCCCGCAACGATACGGGGTCGGGTCGGCTGAGGCCGAGGGAGGACGTGGTGGGGGACGCTGCGCCCTCCCTCGGCCCGCGCCTGAGCCCAGGGCTCCCATGGACTGACGTATTTTCCACGGAGTTCACAGCGTCTATCGATTGAAACCCCATCGCCTCCACGAGAGTCTGGGCCTACGTTCCCCGGGAGGAATCCCGGGCTGACAGCTTCATTTCTACTGACCGCGGCGGCTGGACCGCCTGTCGAAGAAGTAAAGGGGAGCGCGATGACCCAACCACAGAGGCCTGCGGAGCCCTCGACTCCGGAACTGATGACGCAACTCTCGGAGCAGACGTCCCGCCTGGTCCGGGACGAGCTGAAACTCGCACGTGCCGAACTGACGGCCAAGACCAAGCAGGGTGGGATGGGAGCCGGCTACTTCGGCGCCGGCGGCATCCTCGCCTGGTTCGGGTTCGCGGCGCTCGTGACCACCGCCATCCTCGCCCTCGCACTCGTTCTGCCTGCCTGGGGCGCGGCCCTGATCGTCACCGTGGTCCTCTTCGTGGCCGCCGGAGTGGCCGCCCTGCTGGGCAAGAAGAAGTTCGAGAACCTCACGCCCACGCCGGAGAGGACCAAGGACAACGTCCACCGCGACGTCGAAGAGGTAAAGGAGCACAGCCGCCATGACCACGCCTGACCCCACCACTTCCCGCGCCACTGATCCCACAGTCGCCGCAACCGCCAACGGCCCCGCCGGGTCGGTGCCCCCGGCGTCGACGTCCGCGGCGTCTGTGCCCCCGGCGTCGACCTCCCGCCCGGAGCCGGATCAGGACGCAACGCCCGAGGAGATCGAGGCGGATATCGAGCGCACCCGGCAGGAGGTCGGGGAGACCGTCGAGGCCCTCTCCCGCAAGCTGGACGTGAAATCGCGCGCGCGGCACCAGATGGACGAGACCAAGGAGCGCGTGACCGAGCAGGTCGACGACGCACGGCACCAGGCCCGCGTGTACGCCGAGCAGGCCAAGGAGCGCCTCACGGACGAGCGCGGCAAGCCGAACAGGGACGGCTGGATCGCCCTCGCTGCGGCAGCCGCCGTCGTCATCCTCCTGATCCGCAGCGCCCGGCGCTGACCGTTCGCGGCACATCGGGGCCCCGACCCTGACGACGACGCCGGCGACCACCCGTCGAGAAAGGACGCACAGATGGCCACCCAGAAGCACTCCAGCACATCAGCCAAGATCCTCTACCGTCCGTTCGGACTCATCAGCGGCATCGTCAGCGGTGCGCTCGCGGGCGTGGTGTTCAAGCAGGTCTGGAAGCGGGTCTCCGACGGCAAGGACGAAGCGCCGACCGCCCTCCAGTCCGAGTACGGCCTCCGCGAGATCCTCCTGGCAGTGACCATCCAGGGAGCGATCTTCGCGCTCGTGAAAGCGCTCGTCGATCGCGGCGGCGCCCGGACGTTCGAGCGGCTGACCGGCGAGTGGCCGGGCGACTGACCCGCGCGGCGGGTCGGCGCCGTGGGACGCCAACCGGCTGAGCCCACACCGCGTGCACGGACCACCCCGCATGGACCTGTGCGAACCGAGACCACCCCGATCGAGCCCTGGAGAAGAGCCCTGGAGAAAGGCACCTGCGATGTCGGACCGACCCCGAGGCCAAGCGCACCCCGAACCCGCGCCCACCGATCCCGCGGACGCGCCACCGCCGGATGACCACCGGAAGCCCGACTCGCCCCGAGACATCACCAAGGCCTCCTGGGCGTTCATCCTCAAGTCGACGCTGCGCGAGTTCTCCGCCGACGGCTGCATGGATCTGGCCGCCAGCCTCACCTACCGCACCGTTCTGTCGATCTTCCCGGCGCTGATCGCCCTGGTCTCGATCCTGAGCCTCGTCGGCCAGAGCGGGAACACGGTCACCCGGTTCCTCGATCAGGCGGAGGGCATGGTCCCGGCGAGCTCATGGAGCACGGTCCGCCCCGCCCTCGAATCCATCCTCACGGCGCCGGCGCCCGGCATCGGCCTCATCATCGGTCTGCTGGCCGCGCTGTGGACCGCCTCCAGCTATGTGAAGGCCTTCGGCCGCGCGATGAACAGGATCTACGACGTGCCGGAGGGGCGGGGCTTCATCAAGGTCAACCTCCAGCTGTACCTGCTGACCGCGCTCATCCTGGTGCTCGCGGCCGTCGCCCTGACCGTCCTCGTCGTCTCGGGCCCGATCGCAGAGGCCGTCGGCAACGCGGTCGGGCTCGGCGCGGTCGCCATCACGGTCTGGAACATCGCCAAGTGGTTCGTGCTGGCGTTCATCGTCGTGTTCGTCATCGCGCTCCTGTACTACGCGACCCCGAACGTGAAGCAGCCCAAATTCCGGTGGATGAGCACCGGGGCGGTCGTCGCCATCGTGGTCGCGCTGCTGGCCACCGCGGGCTTCTTCTTCTACGTCGTGAACTTCGGCAGCTACAACGCGACCTACGGTGCGCTGGCCGGCGTGGTCATCATGCTGCTGTGGATCTGGATCGTGAATGCCGTCCTGCTCTTCGGCGCGGAGCTGGACAGCGAGATGGAGCGGGGCCGCGAGCTGCAGGCCGGGCTGCCCGCGGAGGAGGAGCTGCAGCTCCCGGCGCGCGACACCAAGGCCAGTGACAAGAAGGCCCGGAAGTACCGCGAGCACGTGGAACGGGCCCGGAACCTGCGCCGGACCAACGGCCGGACCCAGAAGGACCCGACCCACGACGAGCGGACCGACGACCACCGGGCGCAGCGCGACCGGGCGTCCGACGGTGGTTCCGCCCCAGACGAGCGGACGCGGAATGAGGACCGCGACGGCCGGAACGGACGCGACCGCTCCGGAGCCCACCGGGCCGAGTAAGCCCGCTGGACCCCGGATGACTGGACCCTAGATGACTGGACCCCGGAGGAGGAGGAGTACGACGCCGGTGCCCGCCGACGTCGTACTCCTCGCCGGTGCGGCGGGGCCGGCTGAGCGGTCGGCCAACTCGAGCTGACCGGCCAGCTCGAGCAAACGGAACTCGACGGCCCCGACCGGGCCGGCCTCCGTCAGCCGGCGTAGCCGTTCGGGTTGTTCTCCTGCCAGCGCCAGTGGTCGCGGCACATCTCGTCGATGCTGCGGGTGACGGACCATTCCAGGTCGGCCTTGGCGCGCGAGGCATCCGCCCAGAACGCCGGCAGGTCCCCGGGTCGCCGGGGCGCGAACTCGTACGGCAGTTCGCGGCCCACGGCCTTCTCGAACGCGTGCAGCATCTCCAGGACGGAGGTGCCCGACCCGCCGCCGAGGTTCCACCGATGGGTTCCGGGGTGCCCGGCGATGTACTCGAGGGCCGCCACGTGGCCCTCGGCCAGATCCACCACGTGGATGTAGTCGCGCAGGCAGGTCCCGTCCGGGGTGTCGTAGTCGTCGCCGAAGATCTGCAGCCTCTCCCTCCGGCCCACAGCCACCTGGGCGATGAACGGGACCAGGTTGTTCGGGATGCCCTGCGGATCCTCGCCGATGCGTCCCGACGGGTGGGCCCCCACCGGGTTGAAGTAGCGCAGCAGGGCCACGCGCCACTCGGGGTCGGCGGCCGCGACGTCGGACAGGATGTCCTCCACCTGCTCCTTGGTCCGCCCGTACGGGTTCATGGCGCCGATCTCCATGTGCTCCATGTAGGGGTACGGGTTGTGCTCGCCGTAGACCGTCGCCGACGAGCTGAAGACGATGCTCCGGATGCCGCTGCGCTGCATGACGCGCAGCAGGGAGATGGTCCCGGCGGTGTTGTTGTAGTAGTAGTCCAGCGGGATCCGCGTGGACTCGCCGACGGCCTTGAGCCCGGCGAAGTGGATCACGGACTCCGGATGATGGCGTGCGAAGACGTCCTCCAGGGCGGACTCGTCCGTCAGGTCCACGACCTCCAGGTCGGCGGTCCGGCCGGCGAGTTCGCCCACCCGCCGGAGGGCCTCGGGCGAGGAGTTGTAGAGGTTGTCGACCACGATGACGTCGTGGCCGGCCTCCAGCAGGGCGAGCACGGTGTGCGAGCCGATGTAGCCGGTGCCACCGGTGACGAGAATGCGCATGGGTACAGCCTTCCAGAAGTCGTGAGGGTGCTGGTCCGGGTCTAGCGGCGGGGTCTAGCGGCGGGGCCGAGCGGCGGGTCAGTCCGCCACGATCACGTCCGTGATCGATTCGCCGAGCTGCTCGAGAGCGATCGGGGGCAACTGGTCGTCGGTGACGTAGAGATCGGCGGCCTCCAGCGGGGCGATCACGCTCAAGCCGGTCACGCCCCATTTGGCATGGTCCGCCACCACGGCGGTGCGCGCGGCGGACGCGAGGAACGCCTGGCAGACCTGCGCCTCGAGGAGGTTCGGCGTGCTGAAGCCGCGGTCCGCCCGCACCCCGTGCACGCCCATGAAGAACAGGTCCACGTTCAGCTGCGCCAGGGCGCCGAGCGCCAGCGGCCCCACCAGCGCGTCCGACGGCGTGCGCACCCCGCCCGTGAGCAGCACGGTCTGCGTCGGGCCCCCGGCCGACTCGGCCGCGTAGAAGACGTCGGCCACGCGCGGCGAGTTGGTCACCACGGTGAGGCCGTCGACGTCGATCAGCTGGCGGGCGAGCGCGAACGTCGTGGTGCCCGACGTCAGGCCCACCGTCATGCCCGGCGAGACGAGGCGGGCGGCCCGGCGCGCGATCGCCTCCTTCTCCGCGGACTGGAGGCTGAGCTTGCGCGAGAATCCGGGCTCATCGCTCGCCGCGGAGTGCTGCCGCGTGGCGCCGCCGTGGACCTTGACCAGCTCGCCGGCGGCCTCCAGCGTGCTGAGGTCCCGGCGGACGGTCATCTCGGAGATGCCCAGTTGCGCGGCGAGGTCCGTCACGCGGACCTGCCCGTGGAGCCTCAACTCGTCGAGGATGTGCTGGTGCCGCTGCTGGGGGAGGAGCTCGGCCATGGTCCGTCCGTTCTGTGCCGGAAGTGTGACAGGCCTCGCATCGCAGGAGGCCGTGGTGTAAGTTTACGGTAGAAAATGTGCGGATGTGAGCGATTTCGGGCGGCCAGTCCGGCGGAAGACCAGTCCGGCGGAAGACCGGACCCGCACGTCCGCACGTCCTCGCGGCCGCCGGCCGCCGGCCGTCAGCGGTCAGCCGCAAACCGGCGCGC
This sequence comes from Zhihengliuella alba, assembly GCF_039538765.1. Lineage (NCBI taxonomy): Bacteria > Bacillati > Actinomycetota > Actinomycetes > Micrococcales > Micrococcaceae > Zhihengliuella > Zhihengliuella alba. The sequence continues at coordinate 420,478 of NZ_BAABCJ010000005.1, forward strand.
GTCGTCCGGAGCCCGCACAGCCGTCCCGAAGCACCCGCACAGCAGTCCCGTAGCAGCAGGAGAGTCACGTGAACGAACGCCCCTACTTCCTCTCCACGTCCCCGGGGGAGGGCGCGCTCCCGGCGCGCGCGCACCTGGCGTCCGACCGGCCCGAGGCGACGCTCGACGGCCGGTGGGGCTTCCGCTACGCGCCCAGCGTGCTCGCCGCGGCCCCGGACCCGCAGGGCGACTCCTGGCCCGAGCACACCGCCGACTTCCCGGACACGGTCGCCGTTCCCGGCCATTGGGTCCTCGACGCGGAGAACGGCCCGCTGGTGCTCGGCGAGCGCAACCGGTGGGGCAGCCCGTGGTACACCAACGTGAACTACCCCTTCCCGCTGGACGCGCCGTTCGTGCCGGACGAGAACGGGACCGGCGACTACCTGCGCGACTTCACGCTGGAGGAGCTCGGCGCAGAGTTCGCGGCGTCGGTCCGCACCGGGGGCCGGGCGATCCTCCGCTTCGAGGGCGTCGAGTCGATCTTCAAGGTCTGGTTCAACGGCTTCGACCTCGGCCATGCCGCCGGCAGCCGCCTGACCCACGAGTTCGACCTCACCGACCACCTCCGCCAGGACCGCAACCGGCTCGTCGTCCGCGTGCACCAGTTCTCGGCGGCCAGCTACGTCGAGGACCAGGACCAGTGGTGGCTCCCGGGCATCTTCCGCTCCGTCACGCTCATCGCCCAGCCGGCCGGCGGACTGTGGGACGTGCGGAGCGTCGCCGAGTACGACGCCGGAGCCGGTCGCCTGACGCTCGAGGTGGACGCGGCGCGCGACGCGTTCCCGGTCACCGTGCGGATCCCCGAACTCGCCGTCGAGACGTCGCTCGGCCTCGAGACGTCGGCCGGGCTGGATGTCCCGGCCGGGCCGAGCACCCTCACCGAGCCGGACGCCGTGTCTGCACCCGAGGACCGCACGGCCACCGCGACCGTGACCACGGAGGCGACGATCGACGTCGGACCCGTCCAGGGCTGGACGGCCGAGACGCCGCGGCTCTACACGGTGGAAGTCGCCACGGCGAGCGAGACCGTCACGCTGCGCGCCGGATTCCGCACCGTCACGATCGAGGGCGGCGTGCTGAAGGTCAACGGCGCGCCGGTCCGGTTCAAGGGCGTGAACCGCCACGAGTTCCACCCCCGCACCGGCCGCGCCGTGACCCGCGAGTACACGCGCAGCGAGCTCGAGGTCATGAAGCGGCACGGCATCAACGCCGTCCGCACCAGCCACTACCCGCCGGACCACCACCTGCTGGAGCTCGCCGACGAGCTGGGCTTCTGGATCATCGACGAGTGCGACGTCGAGACCCACGGCTACTGCCTGGTCCTGTGGGAGGGCAACCCGTCCGACGACCCGCAGTGGCGCGAGACCTACCTGGACCGCGTCGAGCGGATGTGGCGGCGCGACGCCAACCACGCCAGCGTGGTCATGTTCTCCCTCGGCAACGAGGCGGGGACCGGGCAGAACCTGCAGGCCATGGCCGACTGGCTGCACGAGCACGACGCCACGCGGCCCGTCCACTACGAGGGCGACCACGATGCCCGCTACACCGACGTCTACTCGCGGATGTACGCGACGCCGACCGAGTCGCACGCCATCTGCCGCGGCGAGCCGATCCCCACCGCCACGCGGGAGGGGAGCGACCGGATCGCCCAGCAGCCGTACATCCTCTGCGAGTACGCGCACGCCATGGGCACCGGCCCCGGCGGGCTGAGCGACTACGAGGCCGTCTTCGACGCGCACGACCGCGCCGCCGGCGGATTCGTCTGGGAGTGGAAGGACCACGGATTCGACGCGCGGACGCCGGACGGACGATTCGTGCGGGCCTACGGCGGCGACTTCGCCGAGCCGATCCACGACGGCAACTTCGTGCTTGACGGGCTGGTCTTCGCCGACCTGACGCCCACGCCGGGCCTGGTCGAGTACCTCAAGGTGATCGAGCCCGTGCGCTTCGGGCTCGCCGGCTGCACGCTCACCGTGCGCAACCGCCAGGACTTCGTCGACACGTCTGCGTTCGAGTTCCGCGCCGTCTGGACGACGAGCGCCGGGGACGACGCCGTCGTCACCACCCTCGACGTGCCGGCGGTCGCGGCCCGCGCCGAGGCGACGGTCGAGCTCCCCCGCGAGCTGCAGTGCCACCTCCGCGGCGAGGACGAGGGCGACGGGGGAGTCCTCACGGTCTCCGCGCGCCTGCGGGCGGACACGTGGTGGGCCCCGGCCGGGCATGAGGTCGCCTGGGGCCAGTTCGAGGCCGGCGAGTCCCTCCGGCAGCTGCCGGACGGCGCCGTGGTGCCGAAGCCCGGCGCCGCCGACGCCGAGTTCGACGAGCACGGCCTGCTCCGCGCCCTCGGCGGCGCCCCGATCGCAGGTCCGGAGGTCGCCGCCTTCCGCGCGCCCACCGACAACGACCTGCTCTGCAGCGAACCGACCCGCGACATGCGCCCCGGCACCTACGGCGCCGTCGGCGTGGAGCAGCAGGCGCCCGAGGACTTCGACTGGAACACCTACGCCGGCACCGTGCCGTACGAGCCGTCCCCGATGGCCGAGGACTGGTACGCCCGGGGCCTCGACCGACTCCAGCGGCGGACCGTGAGCGTCAGCCCAGCCTCCGACGTCGAACCCGGGGCTCTCCGCGTGCTCCAGCGCTATGCCGCCGCCCAGGAGCGCGCCGGCATCTCGGCGGAGCTCGAGTGGAGCCGCGAACCGGACGGCTGGCTGCTGGACGCCGCCCTCACCGCCGATGACCTCGGAGCGCCGCTGCCGCTGCTCGGCCTCGAGTTCGTCCTGCCCGCGGCGTCGATCACCGACGCGTCGGACGTCGCGTGGTGCGGTGCCGGGCCCGGCGAGCACTACGCCGACATGGCCGCCTCCACTCGCCTCGGCGCCCACCGGCTTCCCGCCGGCGAGGTCCGCACGGACTACCCGAAGCCGCAGGCCAACGGCCGGCGCGGCCGCCTGCGCCAGCTCCAGCTCGCGCTCGCCGACGGGCGGCGGCTGCACGTCGACGTCGTCCGCGGCCCCGAGGACTCCGGGTTCACGCTGTCCCCGTGGAGCCAGCAGGAGCTCGCGTCCGCGACGCACCATGCGCTCCTGCCGGAGTCCAGCGGATGGCACCTGGTGATCGACGGCGGCTACCAGGGCATCGGCACCCGGTCCTGCGGCGTCGGCGTCACCGAGGAGGCCACGTTCGCCGCCCGTCGCATCGAACTGACCCTCCGGTTGCGCGTCACCGGATAGCGACCCCCTGCCTTCCGCCCGCACCGACAGGAGAGAACATGAGCCACCTGGACCCCCGCCCCCGGGGCGGCGCCGAGCCGCTCGCCACCACCATGGCCGACGGCCGCGAGCTGCTCTACTTCTACGACGCCGGCGCCGCCCCGGCGGAGGCCCCGGCCGCGGACGCGCGGGACCTGCCCGGCCGCCCGCCGTCGTCGGAGCTGCGGTACGACCCGCTCCTCGGCGAGTGGATCGCCTTCGCCGCCCACCGCCAGACCCGGACCCATCTGCCGCCGGCGGACCAGTGCCCGCTGTGCCCCACCACGGCCGCGAACCCCTCCGAGGTCCCGGCGGAGGACTACCACGTGGTGGTGTTCGAGAACCGCTTCCCCTCGCTGGGGCCCGAGCAGCACGCCCAGGTCCTCGGCACGCACCTGGGCAGCATCGATCCCGCCCACGGGCGGTGCGAGGTGGTCACGTTCGGCGCGGACCACGCGGCGTCGCTCAGCGGCATGGGCGTCGAGCGGGTCCGCACCGTCGTCGACGCCTGGACCCACCGGACGGGGGCGCTGCTGGCCATGGATGGGATCGAGCAGGTCTTCCCGTTCGAGAACCGCGGTGCCGAGATCGGCGTGACGCTCCATCACCCGCACGGGCAGATCTACGGCTACCCGTACGTCCCCGCCCGCGTGCAGGCGCAGCTCCGGCAGGTTCGCGAGCACCGCGTGCGCACCGGACGGAGCCTCTTCGCCGACGTGCTGGACTTCGAGCTGGAGCAGGGGTCGCGGATCGTCCACCGCGGCGAGCACTGGACGCTCTTTGTGCCCTTCGCCGCCCGGATGCCCGTGGAGGCGCACCTCATGCCCCACCGCCACGTGGGCGACCTGACGGAGCTGACCGATGCCGAGCGGGACGAGCTGGCGGCGGTCTACCACCGCCTGCTGCGCGGGGTCGACGCCCTCTACGAGTCGCCGACCCCGTACATCTCCGCCTGGTACCAGGCGCCCCGACGGGCGCGCGCCGACGGGCACAGCGCCGGGCACGACGACGGGCACAGCGACGGGCACGACGATGGGCACAGCGACGGGCACGACGACGGCCGGGACGACTACCGCCTGCACCTGCAGCTGACGAGCCCGCGCCGGGCCGAGAGCAAACTGAAGTACCTGGCTGGCTCGGAGGCGGCGATGGGGGCCTTCGTGGGCGATGTGATCCCCGAGGCGTCCGCCCAGGCCCTGCGCGATGCGATCGCCCGCGCCGAGGCCTGACCCGCCCGAGACCGCCCCTCTTCCCACGAGCCAAGGACACCCGAGCCCATGACCAGCCACCCCAAGGACAGCCACGCCGAGGGCAGCCACGCCAGGACCAGCCACTCCAGCGGCCCCTCCGACGCGGCGGACCTCATCGACCACTTCCGCGCCGTCTTCGGCGACGATCCCGACGGCGTCTGGGCGGCCCCCGGACGGGTGAACCTGATCGGGGAGCACACCGACTACAACGAGGGGTTCGTGCTCCCGTTCGCCATCGAGCACACCGCCCGGGTCGCCCTGCGGCGGACCGAGACCGGCGAGCTGCGGATCGCCGGCCGGCAGGAGGTCGCGGGGGCGGGCCTCGTCCGCGTCGACCTCGCGGCCCTGCGCGGGGGTCCGTCGCCGCGTGAGCTGGGCTCCGACGCCGCCGGGGCGGCCGCGACCGGTGCCGAGGACGCCGCGCCGGAGGTGCTCGGCGGGGATCTGCCCGGGTGGGCCCGCTACGTCGCCGGTGTCCTCTGGTCGCTGGGCCGGGAAGCCGGGGCGGCGGACGTCGGCCCGGGGTACGACGTCGTCCTCGACTCCAGCGTGCCGATCGGCGCCGGCCTGTCCTCCTCCGCCGCGATCGAATGCGCCGTCGGAGTGGCGGTGAACGACCTCGCCGGGCTCGGGCACGGACTCGACGAGCTGGTCCTGATCGCCCAGCGGGCCGAGAACGACTTCGTCGGCGCGCCGACCGGGATCCTGGACCAGTCCGCCTCCCTGCTGTCGCAGGACGGGCACGCCCTCTTCCTGGACTGCCGGACCCGCGAGTCGCGCGGCGTCCCGCTCGCGCTCGCCGAGGCCGGGCTCGAGATCCTCGCCATCGACACGCGCGTCAGCCACGCGCACGAGTCCGGCGGGTACGGACAGCTCCGGGACGCCTGCGAGCTCGGTGCCCGCGAGCTCGGCGTCCAGGCGCTCCGCGACGTGGAGGAGAGCGAGCTGCCCGCGGCGCGGGACCAGCTGTCCCCGGAGGTCTACGCCCGCGTCAAGCACATCGTGACCGAGAACCAGCGCGTGCTGGACGCCGTGCGGCTGCTGGACAGCGTGGACTTCCGGGCGGCCGGTGAGACGGAGCGCCGCGAGCTCGGCCGGCTCCTGACGGACAGCCACGCGTCGATGCGCGACGATTTCGGCAACTCCTGCCCGGAGCTGGACCTCGCCGTCGATACCGCGGTGGCAGCGGGGGCCTACGGGGCGCGCATGACCGGCGGTGGTTTCGGCGGCACGGCGATCGCCCTGGTCCGCGCGGCCGACGCCGAGCGCATCGGAGAGGCCGTGCGCGAGGCCTTCGGCCGGACGGGCTACGCGGCGCCGGAGGTCTTCGGGGTCCGACCGGCCGCGGGGGCACGCCGGCTGGTCTGAGCCCTACTCGTACCCGGCGCCGGGCCGGGTACGCGCCCGTGCTCGCACCTGGTGCCGCCCCGTGCTCGCCCCCGGTGCCGTCCCCGCGCTCGCCTCCGGAGGTGGGTCAGGTACGCGCCCGCTACGGGTCCGGGCGTCGGGATGCTTTGACGCGAACAGACAGCGGGCCGCTAGCCTGATCACGACGACTACGCGTAGAGAGGCATACCGCGATGAGCGACTCCGAGCCGAGCAGCACCGACCAGCCGAACAGTACCCAGCCGGGAGGCGCCGGGAGGCTGGGAACCATCGACCTGTCGCCTGACCTGCTTCATGGCGCCCAGGAGATCGAGCGCACCGAGCTGGGCCTGGTCCCGCACCGGCTGCCGTCGTGGGTCCGGTCGCGCGGCGCCGACGGCCAGCTGCTGATGGCCGAGAGCAGGCCCTCGGGAGTGCGGATCGCCTTCGACACCGACGCGACCGTCGTCGAACTCGTCCTGTTGCCCGGGCGGCTGGCCTACCGCGGTGGCCCCGCCCGACCGGACGGCGTCTACGACGTTGAGGTCGACGGCGAACTGACCTCCCGCTTCACCGCGCCTCAGGCCAACCAGATGTGGATCGACCTCCAGACCGGTGCCCAGTCGATGGAGACCGGCGAGCCGTCGACGCTGCGCATCGATCTCGCGGACGCCGGCGCCGGCGCCTCGGCCGGAGCGGCGGGAACGGCGGGAGCGACGAGCCCCGCTGGCATGCGCAGGGTCCAGATCTGGCTGTCTCACGTCGAGACCGTCGAGCTCCGTGCCCTCCGGGCCGACGGGGAGGTGCGGCCCGTGACGGCCGATGGCCCCGCCTGGGTCCACTACGGCAGCTCCATCAGCCAGGGATCCAACGCCGAGACGGCAGCCGGGATCTGGCCCGTGGTCGCCGCGCGACGCGCGGGGGTGGATCTCGCGAACCTCGGATTCGGCGGATCGGCCATGCTGGACCCCTTCATCGCGAGGATCATGCGCGACTCGCAGGCGGACCTGCTGAGCCTGAAGGTCGGCATCAACATCGTCGGCGCCGACGCCATGCGGCGCCGGGTGCTGGCCCCCGCCGTCCACGGCTTCATCGACACCATCCGGGACGGCCACCCGGAGACCCCGTTGCTGGTGATCTCACCGATCTACTGCGGCATCCACGAGGAGACCCCGGGTCCGGGCGCCTTCGATCCCGCGGCGTTCGCCGAGGGCCGGGCGAGCTTCATCGCCACCGGGGACCCGGCGGACCGGGCGGCGGGCCGCCTCGCGCTCGCCGACTTCCGCGAGGTACTCGCCGAGGTCGTCGAGGAGCGTGCGGCCGAGGACCCGAACCTCCACTACCTCGACGGGCGCGAACTCTACGGTCCGCAGGACGCCGAGCGCTGGCCACTGCCGGACCGCCTGCACCCCGATTCGGAGGCACATCGGGCGATGGGTGAACGGTTCGCCGAGCTGGCGCTGGAGCGTTTCCTGCCCCGGCGGTGAACCCGCGCCAGCGTGCGGCCCGTAGGATTCCGCTGTGCGTATCGAACAGGCGCTGCTGTCCTTCGCTGCGATCGCGGCACTCCTGACGATCATCCCCCGGAGTGGACACCGTGCTGGTTCTCCGGTCCGCCATCGGCCAAGGCCGTCGCTACGCCTTCGCCACAGCCGTCGGGATCAACACGGGCGCCATGACCTGGGGCGTCGCTGCGGCGATCGGTGCCTCCGCCCTCCTCGCGGCGTCCGAACTCGCCTACACGGCGCTGCGCATCGCCGGGGCGGCGTACGTGATCTGGCTCGGCGGGACGATGCTCTGGAGATCCTTCCGCGCCGCTGATCCGACGACGACGGCGGGTGCTCCCGACGGTGTCCGCGTCGCCGTGGCGACGGGGCGCCTGGACGGGGGCCTCGTGCTGGCGTGGGCCAAGGGGCTCGGGACGAATCTCCTGAACCCCAAGATCGGCGTCTTCTACATCGCGATGATCCCGCAGTTCATCCCGGAGGGCGTCTCGCCGTGGCTCATGGGCGTCGCGCTCGCAGCGGTGCACAATCTGCTCGGGCTGACCTGGTTCGCCCTGATCATCGCCGGGGCCCACACCGTCCGTGGCCGGCTGCAGCGGCCGCGTTACGTGCGGTTCGTCGATCGCCTCTGCGGGACCGCGCTCGTGGGATTCGGAGCGTCGCTGGCGTTGAAGTCCCGCTAGCCGAAGCCGCCGCGCGGAGGCCCGCAGGGCGGGCCGGGGGATGATCCCGCGGCCCTCGGAAGGCCCGCCGAGTCGCCGGCGTCGGTGCACGGCGGCCCGTCTGGGAAACTGGTGGGCGTGGCACTCTTCGAACGCGACGACCGCGAACTCATGCAGCAGATCGTTCTCCTCGTCGACAAGGATCGTCCCGCGCTCGAGTCGGAGGGTGTGGCCGCGGCGGCACTGGCGAGCGTGAACGCCTTCCTCGCCCAGCCCGATCTGCCTGAGTGGCGCCAATGGGCGGCCGGACACTTCGGCAAGTCGGTGCGCCGAGCCGACGCGCGGACCTTCCCGAAGATCGTTGCGGAGTTCGCCGATTCCCTCGGTGGGTTCGAGGGCGAGGCACGCCTCGACGAGCACGACGACGCATCCGTCGGCGGGGTAGCCATCGCGTTCGTTCCCGCGGCCAAGGAGGAACTGCCCAAGAAGGTCGCCAAGCTCCAGGTCTCGGGCACGGCACTGCCCCGGACACCCGAGGAGCGCAGGGAATGGCTGGCCGCCCGGGAGCCGGCGGAGACGGCGGAGCCCCGCTCAGCCGAAGGGTCTCTCCGGCCCGGCAGCGCAGCTCATCCAGCCCCGGAGGCGAGCACACCGGACAACGCCCCGCCGGCCGGAAGCAGCGCCGACGCGGTAGGTGCGTCGGCGTGGGCGCCGGTGGGCAGCATGGACACGACTGACAGCGACGACGAGACCGTCAGCCATGACAGGACCGCCAGCCGCGACGGGACCTGCGGCGGCGACACGACAGCCGTCGTCGTACTGGTCCTGAACGACGGGCTCGGCATGTCCACAGGTAAGGCCTCCGCGCAGGCGGCCCACGCCTTGTTCGCCTGGCTCCTGGAGGCAATCCGCCACGATCATCCGCGAGTCGACGCATGGTTGGCGGCCGGTCAGCCGCTCGACGTGCGCTGGGCCGACGCCGAGGACTTCGAGGCGCTCAAGCGGCAGGCCACGGGGCCGCTGATCCGCGACGCGGGCCGGACGGAGATCGAGCCGGGATCGGTCACCGCGTTCGTCGTCTGATTCCTGAGTTGGAGTACGCCGGCGTGGCCGGTGTCCGCCGTCATACGGTCGCCCGTGCCCGTGCCCGTGCCCGTGCCCGTGCCCGTGCCCGTGCCCGTGCCCGTGCTATGCCTGTGTCTTGTGCTTGCTTATCGCTCGGGGCCCAGCCCGAGGTCTTCGAGCCACTTCAGCGTGACCTTCGAGTAGAGCTGCGATCCCATCGGCGTCGCTTCGAACACATGGTCGGCGAAGGGCACCCGCACCAGGGTGGTGTCCACTCCCGCCCGGGCGGCAGTCGCCGCGAATTCGTAGACCGCGTGGGGCTGAACAGTGTGGTCGTTCTGGCCCTGCAGGATCAGGGTCGGAGGGGCCTGCGAGTTGATGTGCGTCGATGACTTCACGGCCCGGTACGTCTCCGGCCGTTCGGCCGGTGTGCCGCCGGTGTACCACTGGGTGAAACTGCGCCCGGGGCGGCTTCCGCTGGTCAGCGCATCTGCGTGGAGGGCGTACGGATCGACGGCCGGGAAGAGCACTGCCACGGCGTCGACCGTCGGGAAGCGGTCCGCTCCTGGGCAGTCCAGCCTGTCGGCATTGCCGCGGTAGGCGGTGTTGAGAGCCAGGTTGCCGCCTGCGCTGTCGCCCAGAGAGACGAACGTCGCGGGCGTCCCGCCATAGTCGGCGGCATGGGAGGCTGCCCAGGCCATGGCGCAACCGACCTGGGCCTCGGCGATGTCGGCGGTCGGATGATCCGGCGTGGCCAGCGTGTATTCGGCACTGATGACGAGCCAGCCCTCGTCCGCCATCGTGGCCTTCATCCCGGCCGAGTCATCTGCCGGCGCGCCCCCGATCCAACCTCCGCCATGGGTGAAGAAGGCGATCGGCGCCGGACCGGTTGACGGAGGAGTCGGCGCCCACACCGACACCTCGAGCGGTTCGCCTGCCGCAAGGCCGAAGCGCCCCGGATCGGCAGGGACGGTGCCGTACTGCTCGACGGCATCCGGAGCCCGGGGTGCGGCCGGTCGGGCGAGCGGGTTGACTAGTACTCCGTCGCCCAGGCCGGTGGCCGTGAAGCTGACCGTCACGATCACGCAGCCGACCAGGACCGCAGCGGCGAACGATGCAACGACGTGATGCCAGGGGCGGCGCTTCCGGGCTGCCCTCCTGCCGGTCAGTAAGAGCCAGGCGGCGAGGAGCAGGGCGGTCGCCAGCCCTGCCCAGGCGAACCAGCCCGAGAGCAGCGATCCGAGTTGGCCGATGACCGGCAGTTTCGGGACGAACGCGCCGAGGACGAGCAAGGCAATGGGCAGCAGGCCGAGGCAGATCACCGAGAGCGCTGGTCCGGTCACCAGGCGCGCGACGACCGATGAGCGCGGCTGATCGACCGTCGGACGTCGCCTGTCCGACGGGAGAGTCGTTCGCTGCAGCGAGGAGGCCGTTTCGGTCATGGGGCGGAGGACGTCCTTCTCCGCGCGTGTCGAATTTCCGTACCCGTTGGATCCGGATGCCGGCGCCCTTCCAGGCGTAGAGGACCCACGCTGCCTGGTTGCGTCGTCGTCCCGTTATCGGGGCTTAGGAGATCGGTCGCCACAGTTCCAGCCTAGGGCCCGCTCGGACGATTGCGAGCGGTCGCCTCATCCCAGCTTTCAGAAGGGGATGGGGTCGGGTTCGGTCGGTGGCGTGAGGTTCAGGGTCGTCTGGGCGGTGGTGTCGGGGTGGAAGTGGGTGTTGCGCATCAGCGGTCGTGTCGGGTCGACGGTGGCCGGGGGTCGCCAGAGGGG
>NZ_BAABCJ010000006.1:0-256124 GCF_039538765.1 Zhihengliuella alba
AGCCGCTCCCCGGTGAGCGCCCGCCGGGGCAGGAGGGTCCGGGACAGCAGCAGCCGCCGGTTCGTCTCGGCGGTGCTGACCCGTTCGGCGTACCGGAACCAGTCCGCGGTGCCCTTGAACTCCGGAAGGCCCCTCCCCGTGCCCGCAGCGCCGGCCCCGGCCAGGTCCGCCTCGTCGGCGGCCCTGGCCCCCAGCACCCGCCCCTGATCCGAGCGACGGCCCACCGACTCGAGCACGTGCACCAGCGAGGCCGCGGCGTGGGCGTCCAGCGGGCCCGCGCACACCGCCTCGACCGTCTCGACCACCAACCCGTCCAACACGGCCGAGACCGCCTCCCACCGCTCCAACAGCCCCGCCACGTGCGGCGACACCGAAGCAGGGGACGAGGAAGAGATGTCGGCGGCAGTGGCAGCGGGAGCGGCTGCGGCTGCGGCTGCGGAGACCGTAGCGGCGGCATCCCCCACGGCAGCAGGCGAGGCGCCCGCAGCCACTCCTGGCTCCTCGCCCGCCCCGGTCGCTCCGCCGCTGAAATCCATACCCCCATCCTCCTCCCGCACCACCCTCACCACCCGGGACGGCAACCCGCCTGTGCACGACCAAGACCCTCAACAGTCCTGTGGAGGAAAAGCCGCTGGAGGAAGAGTCGTCGGAGGACGAGTCGCGGGAGAACGAGCCGTGGGAGGACGGCCGGGCGAAGGCTGCCGGATAGTCGGGCCGCCACAGACGACGGCGGGACGGCAGCGGATGCTCTCCGCTGCCGTCCCGCCTCTGCTCATCCATCAGTGGCACACCTGGATCGATGAGTTCCACGGGGCCACCTGTGGTGGAGCCGAGCTCCCCCAGTCAGGCGGATCCCGTGCCTGAAGCCCTCCTAGAGGCCGGCCGGGCCTGCCGTGCCCGGCGTCGTCCCCGGCGTCGTGCCGCCGGTGCCGCCCGGGCCACTCGTCTCCTGACCACCGTGGACCTCGCCACGCCAGCCACCCTCGGCGCCCTTCTCCTCGACGAGCTTTTTGAAGTTCTTCAGGTCCTTCTTCACCTGCAGGTCGTCGAGGCCCAGCTTCCCGCCGACCTTCTCGAGGAACGTGGCGTCGTCCCACGTGAACTCGACGTCGACGCGCGTTCCCTCCCGCGACCGCGGGGCCTGGGCGCCGGCATCGTCGGTCCGTCCGAGATCGGGGTCGAGCCCGCGCGCCGCAGCGCTGCCCTCGAGGCCGGCCATGCCGGGGCCCGAGTTCCTCGGGTCGAGGGTCTCGTCGTCGACGTCGCGCTCGACGACCTCGACGGGGTGGAATGTGACGCGACCGCTGTGGCTCTTGCCGTCGACGCTCTCCCAGGCGATGACCTGGTCCGGCACCTGATCGGTGATACGGGTGTCGAATTCGCGCTCGACCCCGCCGATCGAGGCGACCCAGTGGTTCGTGGTGTCGTCGATCTGGGTCACGCTCTCCACGGCGCCCATGAAGTTCGGGAACGACTCGAACTGGGTCCACTCGTTGTAGGCCGTCCGTACCGGTACGGCGACTTCGATGCTCTCGTTGACGGTTGCCATGATGCTCTCCTTCGATCGGGATTCGAGCTCTTTGCGCTGGTCTGCGACTCCGAGGCCTGCCAAGGGGCCCGGACTTTCACGCTAGGACCCGCTTCCGGCCCTGTGAACCCCGCCATGCTCCGAATCTGCTGGAAACAACCTGAGCGCGGCTCGCGGCCTTCCAATTGCCCCGATCCGCGCGCGCTCGCGTCGACTCAGAGTCGGAGGTCGCGCCTGCGGACCAGCGCCAGTCCCGCCGCGGCGAGGACGACGGCGGCTGCCGCGGCCGCCACCAGCGGCGTCGCGTCCGCGCTGCCCTCCCCCGCGAGCGTCAGGGCATCGATTCTGCCGAACGGCTCGATCTCCAGCACGGCCTCCGGCAGCTCGAAGAGCGGCCCGTACATCCCCACCACGAACACCGCGACGAGCACCGACCACAGGGGCACGTTGCTCCAGCCCAGCCCGTAAAGGAGCATCGCCGCGGCGATCCAGCACGCGACCAGCGGTCCGTACGCGAGGGCGGCGAGCGCGAACTCCCCGACGGCGCCGGTCCCTACCTCGGTCGAGGCGCCCACGCCCAGCCCGGCGCCGGCGACGGCCAGCAGCACGAGGCTCGCGCCGACGTGCACCAGCAGGGGGATCCCAGCCCAGCGCGGCCGCTGCACGGCACCGGCGAGGGCCAACTCGGCTCTCCCCTCGGCCTCGTCGGAGCGCAGTCGGTGGGTCGCTGCGAGCCCGTACACGGCCACGGCCATCGCGAAGAACTTCAGGAAGGCGCCCATCGCCTCGGAGACGAGGCCCGCCATGGCCTCCTCGTCCGCCGGGTCGACGCCGAGGACGGCGAGCAGCTGCGGCTGGGACGCCATCGTCTCGGCCATGGGACCGGCGATCGAGCCGGTCAGGGCACCGAAGACGAACAGGCCCACGGCCCACCACAGGATCCGCCCGCGCTCGAGCCGTAGCGTCAGCCCCGTCAGCGTCCTCCCGGCGGCCGTGGCGCGCTCGCGACCGCGACGGTCCGGGAGCAGGCCGGCGCCGACGTCTCGCCGTGCCTCCAGCGCGTACCCGAGCACCGCGCCGGCGACGGCGAGCGCGAGGAGCAGGAGCAGCGGCCACCAGCGCAGGTCCACGAAGAGCCGCATCTGCTGCGCCCACCCGATCGGCGAGGCCCAGGAGAGGGCGCTGCCGCCGCGTTCCTGGGCGTCGCCGACAGCCCGGAGGACGTAGGCGGCGCCCAGCACGGCGCCGGCCATGCCCGAGGCCGCGCGGGCATGGGAGCTCAGCTGCGCCGTCGTGGCGGCGATGCCGCCGAACACCAGTCCGACGGCGGCGATCGCCGTGCCGTACGCCCACGAGTCCGCGGCGGGCAGCCCGGCGACGAGGAGCGCCGCGGACAGCAGCGCTCCGACCACGGCGTTGGCGACCAGGAGCACCGTGAGGGCCGCCGCGAGCTGGGCGTGCCGACCCAGCGGCGCGGCGCGCAGCAGCTCGGTACGCCCTGCCTCCTCGTCACCCCGGGTGTGCCGGACGACGAGCAGGAGGGACATGATGGCCACTGCGACGCCGAGGAAGCCCAGCATCTCGTTGGCCATGAGGGCACCGATCGTGTAGTGGTCCAGGCCGTAGCCCGGCCCCGCCATCATGGCGCCGGCCGGCTCGGCCATGACGGCGGCGCGGGCCTGGAGCCCGTCCTCGCCGAAGACTCGGGGCAAGGCGAGGGACGCGTAGGCGGCGAAGCCGGAGAGCAGCAGCGCCCAGACGAGCAGTCGCGCGCGGTCCTCCGCGAGCATGGACCGGACCAGCCGCCCGGTCCCGGCGAACGTGGTGGTCATGCCCGATGCGCCCCCTTCGCCCGGACCGGCCCGGCGGCGGGCTCCGTGGGCTCCGGCGTCTCCGTGCGCTCCGGGACCTCCGGGGCCGCCGTGGTCTCCGGGGGCTCCTCAGTGCCTGTCTCGACGGGTGCGCCCCGGCGCGCGCCGGTCCCGCGCTCCGCGTCGCCGTAGTGGTGCACGAACAACTCCTCGAGGCTGGGCGGCGTGGCGGTGAGCGTCCGCACCTCGTGTCCGGCGAGCGCGCCGACCACGGTCCCCATGGCGCCGTCGTCGACCGTGAACCGGAGGCGCCCGGCCTCCGCCGCGACCCCGTGGACCCCGGGCAGCGCCTCGAGCTCCGCGGCGGGGACGTCGGCGTCGAGGAGCACAGTGCTCCGCGTCAGCCGGCGGAGCTCGGCGAGGGAGCCGGTCTGGACGTCGCGCCCGTCGCGGATGATGGTCACCCGCGAGCAGAGCGCCTCGACCTCGGCCAGGATGTGGCTGGAGAGGAGGACGGCGGTGCCGCGGCTGGCCGCCTCGCGGACGGTGTCCTGGAAGACGAGTTCCATCAGCGGGTCCAGCCCGGAGGTCGGCTCGTCGAGGACCAGGAGTTCGACGTCGGACGCGAGGGCCGCCACGAGCGCGACCTTCTGGCGGTTGCCCTTGGAGTAGGTGCGCCCCTTGCGCGTGGGGTCGAGCTGGAAGCGCTCGAGCAGCTGGGCGCGCCGAGCCTCGTCGACACCGCCGCGGAGGCTGCCGAGCAGGTCGATCGCCTCCCCGCCGGTGAGCTTCGGCCACAGCGTCACGTCACCGGGGACGTAGGCGAGCCGGCGGTGGAGTGCGACGGCGTCGCTCCAGGGGTCGCGGCCGAAGAGCCGGGCGGTGCCGGCGTCGGCGCGCAGCAGGCCGAGCAGGACGCGGATGGCCGTGGACTTGCCGGCGCCGTTGGGCCCGAGGAAGCCGTGGACCTCCCCCGGCTCCACGCGCAGTCGGAGTCCGTCCAGGGCGCGGACGGCACCGAAGTTCTTGACGAGGCCGTCGACCTCGATGATGGGTTCCATCAGTCCTCCCGGTGTGGTGCGGCGGTGCGTGGTGCAGCGGTGCGTGGTGCAGCGGTGTGCGAAGCGCCGGTGTCTGCAGGGTCCTCGCCGGTGCGGCCGGTGGCCTCCCTGAAGGCGTCGAGCGTGTCCGTGCCGGCGTACACGCCGTGGGTGTAGAGCTCGACCATGGACAGTCCGTGCTCCGCGATGTACTGGTTCAGGAACTCGGACAGCGTCGCGGGCGAGAGCTCGTCGGCGCCGTCCCCGGTGTAGAGGGTGAGGGCCAAGAGCGCCGAGCCGAACCCCATGACGGTGAGCGTGCGGGCCCGGGCCTCCTCGTCGAGCGAGGGCTTCAGGAGGCCGCTGGCGACGCCGTCGGCGATCCAGACCAGGGCGTCGGAGGCGAAGTGGTCGATCAGCCGGGCCGCGGCCGAGCCTCCGGCCTGGAGGCTGCGCAGGCAGTAGGCCACGGGGACCGCGTACGCCTCGATCCGGCTCATCGCCGCCAGCGATGCCATTGCCCCGCCGGCGACCGACTCCTGCTTGGCGGTCATGATCAGCCCCAGGACGTGGTCGTCGCAGGCGGCCCGCAGCCCCTCCTTGGATCCGAAGTGGTGATTGATCAGGCCCACGCTCACGCCGGCGGCCTGCGCGATGGAGCGCACGCTCGCCGAGTAGCCGCTGCGGGCGATCTGTTCGATCGCCGCGTCGCGGATCCTCGCGCGTGTGGTCACATCCTGCTCCGCCGTCACGTGATCCCCTCGATCGCAATTGAACGCTTGTTCAGGATGCTATACACGCGTTCAATCGCCGTCAAGGGATCATTTCAATCCCGTCACGACTGCGGTCTGACCAGTGACGCAGGACACGCCGTGCCTATGCTGGAGGGCATGGAGAGGAACCGGAGCAGCCAGCGGCCCCGCCGCACTCAACGTCCGGCACGGACGGTGCGCGGACGCCTCGCCCTCGCGGGCCTGGCCGTCCTGACGACGGCGGCCCTGACGGGGTGCGAGGTGCTGCCGGAGGTCTTCCCCAAGACCTTCCCCAGCACCGAGGCCAGCGAGGCTCCGCCGAGCGTGCGGGCGACGCCTGCCGCCGAGGGCGAGTGGAAGCAGGTGACCACGCAGGCCGGGGACATGTCCTTCTCGGTCCGCAAGGACTGGACCGTGCTCCCGGTCCCCGCGGACCCGACGAGCTCTACCACCGGGATCCCGGCCTACGAGGTCCTCGACGCGGAGGACCGCGTCCTGGCGACCCTCCAGCAGAATCCGGGCCGCGGGACCCGCACCGCCCTGCCGGGGTCGACCTTCACGCCGGTGGACACGGTCCCGGCGCCCGAGGCGACCTACCTGGACACGGGCGAGAGCGCCGTCGTGCTGGATCTGACCACGCACCTGAACGCGGACTCCGTGCTCTCCTACGGCCTGACGAGCGGCACGGAGGTCACCACCGCGGTGGCCCGCGGCGGGCAGGTGCCGCTCGGCGGCGGACTGCGCGGCTACCCGAAGCTTGCCGGCCCCCTGTTCTTCCAGGGGCGGGCCGACCTCGGCGCGGACGCCTCCCACACCCGGCAGGAGGACGCGCTCGCGTTCGCGGAGCAGTACGTCTTCACGCAGGAGTACGCCGACGTGGTGCACATGCTGCAGTCGCTGCGCTACCATCCGGAGCGCGCGACGCCCGCCGAGTGCGAGGGCGCGGCCTTCCGATTCGAGACGGTGAACGTGGACTGCGATGCGGTGCTGGACATCTACCACACGGCACGGATCGCAGAGGAGTTCGACGCCCGCACCGGCTCGCTGGCCCGCGTGCAGGAGCGGTGGCTCTGCCGGCTCAAGGAGCTCGGCGCGGAACTCGACGGTCTGCCGCCGGGCTACGGAATCGACGGCAAGTGCCGACTCGAGGACGGCTACGGCACCTTCACGGCATTCTGGAAGGAGTAGCCTCGAGCGCCCGCGGGGCACCCGGTCAGTCGACCTGGAGCTCGCCCATGCGGTCCCAGCCCTCGCCCTCGACCATGCGGCTGACGATCCGCGGCGTCTCGGCGAGCAGCGGGCGCATCGTCTCGAGTCCCCGCTTGAAGTGCTCGCTGGTCACGTGGGCCTCCCCGGCGTCGTCCTTGAAGGCCTCGACGAGGACGAACTCGTTCGGGTCCTCGACGCTCCGCGACCACTCGAACCAGAGGTTGCCCTCCTCGGCGCGCGTGGCCTCCGTGAACGCCCGGTTCTTCTCGATGAACGTCTCGGCTTCCTCCGGCTTGACCTTGTACTTCACCACGATGAAAATCATGCCTCCACCCTAGGCCCGACCACCCCGGGCTTGCAGCGCCTCCGCGCGTGAGGGCGATGACACCATCGCCTCGACGCTCCGCTGCCACGCGGTGGGCCCGCCGAGCGCCGCCTCGAGCTCGGCGCTCGCGACCAGGCTCGAACCCCGGCGCCAGAGCGGCTGCAGGCGCGCGATCTCCTTCATGGTCCGGCTCGCGGTCCCCAGCGCCGCGACGGTCCATTGCGGCACCACCCCGGGTCGGGAGCTCCCGGGCCGCGTCGTCCGCCCCTCCTGCACCCCGCGTGCCCCGCGCCCCGCCCCGCCGGAGTCGACGACGCGCTGCGCATGCTGGCAGACCTCGCGAAGGGTGGGCGCCGACGACGGGGCGATGAGCAGCCGGTGGCCGCCGGACCGGAGGACGGCGTCGGCGTGACCGCCCGCCCAGACCATCGCCGCGGCCAGGTCGGCGAGCTCGGTGAACCCATGGGGCACGTCGGGATCGCCCAGGAGCACCGGCCGGCGGCCGGCGGCGACCCGGTCGGTGACGGTCAGGCGGACGACGCTGGAGGCCGCGTGCGTGGCGGGGCCGATGAGGTCGCCCGCCAGGACGCTGAGGGCCCGGGCGGCGTGCTCCTCGCGGGCCTGGAGCAGCCGCTGCCGGACGCGGCCCTTGTGGTCCGCGGGTGCGAAGCCCGCGCGGTCGTGCAGGCGAGCGGCGTCCGCGGCGAAGGCGTAGGTGGACTCGGGGAAGACGACGACGGCGCCGGCGCCCGCGGCGGCGTCCAGGACGGTGCGCTCCAGCCGAGGGAGCGTACGCTCCCAGACGCGGGCGTCGTAGGCCGCGTGGAAGCAGGCGAACACGGCGTCGACGCCGCCGATCGCGGACGCCACGTCCCACTCGCTCCCGGCGTCGCCGACCCGGTGACGGGCGCCCTCCACGAGCCCCGCGGGCACGGAGCGGGACATCACCGTCGTCGCGACGCCCTGCCCCACGAGGTCCTCCGCGACCCTCGCGCCGATCTGACCGTGCCCGATCACCAGTGCCGATTCCATACCGTCTCCCTCATGTCACGACGCCACCGCGTCATTTGCGAGAGCGGTGCTCTCGTTTGGATGACACGAGCCTAGAGGTCCCGACGATAGAAAACAAGAGCACTGCTCTCAAAGGTGATGGCCGCTCTCGGAGTTGCTAGGATCCGGCCCATGGAGCAACCCGGGAAACCCTTGACGCCACGCCAGGCCGCGCGCCAGGAGACGGAGGCCGCGGTCCTGCGGATCGGCAACCGGCTCCTCGACGAGCAGGGAGCGGACGGGCTCTCCCTGCGAGCGATCGCCCGCGAGCTCGGCATGGTCTCCAGCGCCCTGTACCGCTACGTCGCCAACCGGGACCAGCTGATCACCCTGCTGATCACGCGGGCCTACAACGATCTGGCCGACGCCGTGGACGCGGCCCTGGAGCACCGCGAGGACAGCATCCAGGCCCTCGGGACGGCGATGCTGGCCTGGTCCCGCAGCCACCCCCAGCGCTGGGCGCTGCTGTACGGCACACCGCTGGCCGACTACCGGGCCCCGGCCGAGACGACCGTCGCCCCCGGCACCCGCGTCATGGCCCAGGTCGCCCGGCTCGCCGCGGCACTGCCGGAGCCCGGGCCCGACTGGCTCGGCGCCGAGGCGGCCGCGGACCATCCGGTCACACCGCTCCTGCAGGAGAGCCTGGCGGACCTGGGACTGACCGCGTCCCCCCGGGCGGCGCTGCGCGCTCTGTCGATCTGGGTGGGCCTGGTGGGAATGGTCAACGCGCTGCGCTTCCAGCAGCTCGGCCCGGGGTTCGACGGCGCCGAGGAGGCGTTGCTGCGCACGCACCTGGACTACCTGACCCGTTGATCCCGGACGGCACGGCCCCGGAGCGAGTCCTAGTCGCCGGCCAGCCACCGCCAGCCCAGTGCCTCGCGGTCCGCCGCCGGCAGCGACGCGACCACCAGGTCGTAGGAGTCCTCGATCAGGTCCCCGACCATGTCCGCCGGCAGCGCGGGGCAGTCCACCGTCACCCAGTGGCGCTTGTTCATGTGGTAGCCGGGCGTGATCGCCTCATGCGCCGCGCGCAGCTGCTCGCCGAGCGCCGGGTCCGCCTTCAGATTGGCCGTGGTCCCGTCCGTCCACACGAGCGCGAACATCTTGGCGCGCCCCGCCGACCGGCCACGGACCTTGTAGACATGCGTGTCCGGCCCGAACGGCTGATCCTCGAACGCGCCGGGCAGGGCCAGCAGGAGCCGGCGGAGTGCAGCGAAGTCCACCCGCTCACTCTATGCTGTCCGCTATGACGGGCACAGCACCCTCCCAGCGCGACTCGGGCGACTCCCGCCCGGTCGAGGCGGCGCGCTCCGCCGCCCACGACGGCCGCTTCGCCGCCGTCGCCCGTTCCGGCTACGCCACCAGCGGCCTGCTGCACATGGTGCTCGGCTGGCTGACGGCGATCGTCGCCTCCGGCGGGAGCGCCTCCGCGGACTACAGCGGCGCGCTGCAGGCGGTGGCCGCCCAGCCGTTCGGCGTCGTGGCACTCGTCCTCGCCGGCGCGGCCTGCGCACTGCTGGGGCTGTGGAACGCGGGCCGGGCGGTCTTCGGCCGCGACGGGGTGCGCAGCCGCCTGGGTGCCGCCGGGACGACCGCGGTCTACCTGGTCATCGGTCTCACCGTCCTGCGCTATGCATTCGGCGCGCGCAGCAGCGCGTCGCAGTCCACGCGGAGCCTCTCGGCGGAGCTGATGACCAACCCCCTCGGCTCGGGCCTGCTGATCGCCACCGGCGCGGTCATCCTGATCGTCGCCGGCTACCACGTCTTCAAGGGCGTCGCCCGGAAGTTCCTGGACGATCTCAAGGGCCTGCCGAACACCCCGGTGCGCGGGACCGTGACCGTGCTCGGCACCGCGGGGTACGTCGCGAAGGGCCTGGTGCTCGGCGCACTGGGACTGCTGTTCGTGGTGGCCACCGTGCAGCACGACCCGTCCGACTCGAGCGGGCTCGACGGCGCCGTGCAGGCCGTGCGCGACCAGCCGTTCGGCCCCTCGATCCTGCTCGCCCTCGCGATCGGCCTGGTCCTGTACGGGGCGTACCAGATCGTCCGGGCCCGCTACGACACCATGGAGTGAGGCCCGCACCGTCGGCCCGGGCTCCCGGGCGGGCGCCCTTCAGAGGCCCAGCCGGGGTGCCTCGATCTTGGGGCAGGTGTCCATGACGACGTCGAGCCCGGCCGCCCGGGCGCGTTCCGCTGCCGCGTGGTCCACCACGCCGAGCTGCATCCACACCGCGGATGCGCCGATCTCGATCGCCTGGTCCACCACGGCGCCGACCCGCTGCGAGTTCACGAAGCAGTCCACGACGTCGATCCGGCCCGGGATGTCCGCGAGCCGCGTGTAGCCGCGCTCGCCCAGGACGTCCTCGCCGGAGAGGTTCACCGGCACGATCTCCAGGCCGCGCACGTCGCGCAGCCAGGCGGCCACTCCCGGGGCGACCCGCCGGCGGTTGGTGGTGAGTCCCACCACGGCCCAGCGGCCCGGCGTGGTGAGGAGCCGGCGGACGACGGCGTCGTCGTTCCCCGGTCGGCGGTCCTGCGCTCTGTCCCCTGCTGCAGCGTCCATGGACCCAGCGTAGGCCTCCGGACCCACTCCGGGCTCCGCGGCGGCGTTCAGCCCCGTGCCCTAGAATCGGGTGCCGCCGCCAACTTCCGCCGAACCCTCCCAGAAAGCGACGCATGCTCCCCACCCATCCCGCTGCCTCCGCCTGGGCCGACCAGCTGGAGTTCCGCGAGTCCGCCGGGTGGAGGCTCCTCTCCGCGGCGCCGTGGGTGGCCGCGTTCCTGCGCACCGAGTTCGGCACCGCCTCCCCGCGCGTGGGCCTGGAGCCGTTCCACGCCTCGCTGGACGCCTTCCTGAAGCACCTGCGCGCGCAGACGCCCGCCGTCGTACTGAACGAGTCGTGGCAGGCGCAGCAGTACGCGGACTCCTGGGTGCGTTCCGGGTTCCTCGCCCGGCCGCTGATCGAGGGGCGCTTCGTCTACGAGCCGACGGCGCACACCGCCCGCGTGCTCCGCTTCCTCGACGCCGTGGCCGGCTCCGGCACCAACTTGAACTCCTCCCGCCTGAGCACGCTGCTGACCAGCCTCGAGTCGCTGGCGCACGAGACCGATCCGGACCCGCAGGCGCGCATCCGCCAGCTGGAGGCGGAGATCACCGAGCGCCAGGCCCGCCTGGACGCCCTGCGCAGCGGCGAGGAGCCGGCCCTGCTGCCGCCGGACAGCGCACTTGCGGCCGCCCGCAGCATCCTGGACCTAGCGGCGGACCTGCCCGCCGACTTCAAGCGGATGCGCGACGGCGTGCACCGGATGCTCCACGGCATCCGGCAGGAGATCATGGAGTCCTCGGTCACCAAGGGCGTCGCGGTGGGCCAGGTGCTGGAGGGCGACCGGCGGCTGCGCTCCACGCCGGAGGGCGAGACGTTCCGCGGGTTCACCGCATTCCTGAACGATCCGCAGCAGCAGGCCCGCTTCCGGCAGGCGGTCAACGACGTCCTGGAACGCGACTTCGTGGACGAGCTCTCCCCCGGCGAGCGCCACACCATCGCGAACCTGCTGCGCGAGCTGCGCCGTCAGGCGTCCGAGGTCCACGCGACCTACGGCAAGCTCTCCGAGTCGCTGCACGCGTACGTGCAGTCGGACGAGCTGCGCGAGTCGGAGCAGCTGCGCCGGGCCATCCGCACCGCCGAACTGGCCGTGGCGAAGTCGGCCGCCCTGCGCCCGCGCACGCCCGTCGCGCCGCTGCGCCTGTACGCCCCCGAGTTCGCGACGCTGTCCGGACTGGGGGTCTTCGACCCGGCCGAGCACGTGGCCCCGCCGCGCCTGGCCGCGCCGCCGGCCCTCAGCGCGGCGGACATCCACCGCACCCCCTCCACCCCGCCGGCGGACGCGGAGGCGCTGCGGACCGCCGTCGTCCGGGCGCTGGTGGAGGCCGCCGCAGCGGAGGGCCCGGGCACGACGCCGGAGTCCGGCCGGGCCGCCGCGCCGGCGGTCACGCTGGGCGAGGTCTTCGAGCGGCTCGACGCCGAGCACCGGCACCTGAACTCGGTGCGGTACCTCGTGGAACTGGCGCGCACGGCCGACGCCGAGGGGCCGGCCCCGCCGCCCGGGGACATGCCGACCGAGGGCACGGCGACGGACGGCACGGCGACGGAGAGCAGCGAGGCGGAGACGGCCGTGCTCGGCTCCCTGGACGCGGCCCGCTTCCAGAGCGTCTCCATCCGCCAGATCGACGGCACCGAGCGCACCGCCTACCTGCCCGTCGTCACCTACACGATGTCCGGAACCGCTACCGAGGAGTCCGCATGAGCAGCCACCCCACCGCGAGCAGCGTCGATGCGGATGCCGCCGAGCCCGATGCCGCCGAGCCCCGAGGGCCAGGAGTTCCCGACGACGCCGCCGGCACGGACCGTGCTGCAGGCCGGGTTGGGGGCCGCGCCGAGACCCGCCTGTTCGACGGGGACACGGGCCGGTTCGAGCTGCCGTTGCGCCAGGCCCTGGTCCGCCTCCTGCGCGGCCCGTATCTGGACGGGACGGCGGATGCGCGGCTCTGGCAGCTCGTGCTGGACCGGCGCGCCGAGATCGCCGCGTACGTCTCCGAGCTGTTCCTGCGCCTGGAGATCGACCAGGAGCGGAAGATCGCGCTGCTCTCCCCGGTAGAGGTCGATGCCCCGCACACCACCGCGATCGCGCCGCGGAAGCCGCTCAAGCGGGAGGAGACGCTCCTGGCCCTGCGGCTGCGACTGATGCTGGACCGGCACGCCGGCACCGGCACGGACCCGGTGATCTCGCGCGGCGGCGCCCGCGACATCCTCGAGGAGCACCGACAGCCCGGCGCGGTGGACGACAAGCGGCTCGAGGAGCTCACCGATGCCTCGCTGGCGCGCCTGCTCGCCCTGAAGCTGATCCTGCCCACCGAGCTGCCGGACGAGTACCGGGTCTCCGGCGCGCTCGCGCTGGCCCTGCCGTTCGCCACGGTGGACGAGATCCCGGCGTACATCGCCGCGATCGAACGGGGCGACGCCGCCCTCGACCTGGACCCGGACGCCGAACTGGGAGCGGAACCGGATGTCGAGCCGGACGCCGATCCCGGCGATCGCGGCGAACCCAGCGAACCCACCGATCCCGGCGACCCCGCCGATCCCGATCCCGAGCCCGATCCCGCATCCGGGAACACAGCCGTCGCACCGACCACCGCACACGAGACCACCGGACACGAGGAGGCGTAGTGGGCATCGAGTACACGCTCCCGCTCGGCGAGGCCGTCAACCCGGGCCAGCACCGGCTCGCCCGGATCCAGGTGGTCAACTGGGGCACGTTCCACGGCCGCCACGAACTCTACGTGGACCGCCACGGCACCCTGCTCACCGGGCACCCGGGCGTCGGCAAGTCCACCCTGTTCGACGGGATCGGGCACATCTTCCATGCCGTGCCCCGCCTGAACGAGTCCGCGCACGAGGCCTCGAGCCGCCGCGACCGCCGCACCACCTACTCCTACATGCGCGGCCGCCAGTTCAAGACGTCGGACGGCGTGGTGGCCCAGCGGCCGGGCGCCACCTGGAGCGCCATGGCGCTGGTCTACGAGGACGGCTTCGGCGGCCAGACCTGCATCGCCGCCCTGTTCGACCTGCCCGCGAACGGGCTCGAGGGCCAGGTCGGCAAGCACTACGCGATCGGCGACCGCCCCCTGGACACGGCGGCACTGGAGGACCACGGCCCCCGCCGGTTCTCGCCGTCGAGCCTGTCCAAGGCGCTGCCCGGCTTCGACGTCTACGACACGCACAAGACGTTCGCCGAGCGGTTCCGCCGTCGCCTGGGGATCGACCACGACAAGGCGTTCAGCCTCCTGCGCACCCTGCAGAACGGCAAGGGCCTGGACCGCGGGGTGAACCAGTTCTTCCGCCACGAGGTGCTCGAGGTCCCGGCGACGCTCGCCGCGGCGGCCGGCGCCGTGGAGGACTTCTCCCACCTGCGCGGCATCCACCGCCAGCTGGAGGAGGCCCGCGCCCAGCGCGACGCCCTCGAGCTGGTGCCCGTCCAGCACGCCCGCTACCGCGAGCTGCTGACGGAGCGCGCGGCACTGAGCCGGGCGTACGACGTCGTCCTGCCGCGGGTGCGGGCCGCCCGGACCGCCGAGGTGCTGGGGCACGAGACCGCGCGCCTCGAGGGCGACCTCGCCGACCGGCGCGCGGGAATCGCCGACGCGGCAGCCGCGAAGGAGCGCCTCGACGAGCGGGTGCGGTCCCTCCAGGAGCAGCACGACGCCCACGGCGGGCAGGCCGTCCGCACGCTCGAGCGCGAGCTCGAGGCGGCACGGGCGCGGCTGGCCGAACGGGAGAAGGCGGTCGCGAAGCTGATGGCGGAGGCCGAGGCCGCCGGGACGAGCCTGGCCTGGTCCGCGTCCGGCCTGGACGCGATGCGCCGCGAGGCGGCGGTCAGCGGCGAGCGGCTCGAGTCGATCGCCGCGGACACGCGCACGCTGGAGTACGAGGCGATGGCCAAGGTCATGGCCGCCCGCGACGAGCTGCGCCAGCTGCGCGCGGACATCGACTCCTACCGCCGCCGCGGCTCCAACATCGACGACCGCTCCGCGACCGCGCGGCGCACCATCTGCTCGGTCACGGGGCTGGACCCGGAGCAGCTCCCGTTCGGCGGCGAGCTGATGGACATGGCGCCGGAGGCCGCCGCGTGGCGCCCGGCGGCGGAGAAGGCGCTGCGGTCGCTCGCGACCACGCTGCTGGTGCCGGGCGAGCACCTGGCCGCCGTCACCCGCGCGATCGACGGCGGGGCCGTGGACTCCGTGCCGGGCATGGGCCGGCTGCGCTGGGTGGACATCTCGGTGGCTCCCCGCAGCGCCGAGGCGGGCGCGGCGGACCTGGTGACCAAGCTGGAGTTCAAGGAGGGCGCGGCCGGGGCCTGGCTGCGGGCCAAGATCGTCGCGGACCACGCCTTCGTGTGCGTGGAGGAGGACACCGCGCTGCACGGGCACGACCGTGCGATCTCGCTGGCGGGGACCCTGAAGACCGGCCGCGGGGCGTTCGAGCGGGACACCCGCCGGCTGCCCGCGTCCGACTACCTGCTCGGGTTCACGAACGAGGAGAAGATCGCCCAGCTGGAGGGCGAGGCCGCGGAGCTGGAGTCCCGGCGCCTCGCGGCGGAGGGCGTCGCCGACGAGCGCAGCCGCTCCACGCAGGACCTGTCCGCACGGGTGCGTGCCCTGCAGGCCCTCGCCGCGGACACGCGCGACTTCGCACAGCTCGACGCCGCCCCGGCCCGGGCCGCCGTGGAGGAGCTGGAGGCGCGGATCGCCGACGCGATGGGCGCGTCCGACGATCTGGCCTCCGTGCGCGAGGCCCTGGATTCCGCCCGCGCCGAGCTGGAGGCGACCGTCGGCCGGCTCGCCGTGCTGCGCAGCGACGCGGACGCCCTCGAGACGGCGGTCGCGCGGGCACGCCGGCAGCTCGACGCCGCCGGCGCAGCGTCGGCCGCGCCGACGTCGGACCGTTCCGGAGCCGGCGAGACCACCCAACCCGGTGCCGCAGCGCCCGGTACCGGGCCGGTGAGCGACGAGGAGCAGGCGGCCCTGCTGGAGCGGTTCGGCGCGCTCGCCGAGGCGACGGACGTCGCCCAGGTGGAGGCGGCGGCGTCGAACGCGGCCCTGGTCCTGACGGAGGAGCTGGGGCGGCTGCGGCAGCGGATCACCGGTGCCGAGGCGGAGCTCTCGGAGACGTTCCGGCAGTTCGCCCGCGACTTCGGGCCGAGCGCGGCCGCGTCCTACGGGACCGGGGCGGACGCGGCCCCGCAGTACGTGGAGCTCTACCAGTCGATCGTGGACGAGGGCCTGCCGCAGCGCGAGGACGAGTTCCGCGAGTACTTCTCCAACCGCTCCTACGAGCGCTTCTCGGATCTGCTGCAGCTGCTCGAGGAGGAGCGCCGGGCGATCGCCGAGCGCATCGAACCGTTGAACCAGATCCTCTCCGACGTCCCGTTCGAGCAGGGCTCGCGCCTGCGGCTGGAGCTGACGACGACGGTGCCGGACGAGGCGCGCACGTTCCGTGCCGAACTGAAGGAGGCCCTCGGCAACGCGTACGCCCCGGCGGGCGACGGCGCCCAGCTCACCGCACGCTACGAGCAGCTGGAGCGGCTGGTGGACGCGCTGGACGATCCGGGCCGCACGGCCTGGCGGGACACCGTGCTGGACGTCCGCCGGCACGTGACGATCAGCTGCAACGAGCACAAGGCCAATGGCGAGGTCGAGACCGGGCTGGAGCCGGGCACGCTGTCCGGCGGCGAGGGCCAGCGCTTCACCTCGTTCGTCATGGGCGCCGCACTGGCGTACCAGCTGGGGCTGGCGACGCAGGGGTTCACCACCTACGGGACGGTGATGATCGACGAGGCGTTCATCCAGGCGAACTCGGACTACGCGGCGGCGGGCATCAACGCGCTGCAGGAGTTCGGGTTCCAGCTGCTGCTGGCGGCGCCGGAGGACAAGGTGGACCTGGCCAAGCACCTGGGCTCCATCACGGACATCGTCAAGCACCCGGCGTCGAACGTCTCCGGGTTCGTCGCGACGGGCCTGTCGCCGGCGGTGGCGACGGACATCGTCCTGCGCTGAGGAGGCGCCCCTCTCAAGGCGAGCGGGCGCTCCGAATACTGCTGATGTGATCCTTGACACGTGTTAGTGAAGCGCGTTACCTTGGAATCCCAGCGTCAGTAACACGAGTTACTGAACGAGGAATCGAGCAGAGGTCGCCATGGAGAGCACACGGGAGAGGCCGGTCACGATGGCCGACGTCGCGCGCGCCGCCGGTGTCAGCCGGACGACGGTTTCCTTCGTGCTCAACGACCGCTCCGGCGTCAATATCCCGGGAACCACCCGGGAACGGATCCTGCACGCCGCCGAAGGCCTCGGGTACCGCCGCAACGCGGCCGCCCAGGCCCTGGCGAGTCAGCGGTCCGGCTTGTTCGGCCTCGTCACTGAGATCGTTACCTCCCCCTTCGCCGCCGATGTCATCAAGGGCGCGCAGTGGCGGTCCTGGGAGGACAACAGATTCCTCCTCATCGCACCCAGCGAGAACGAACAGATGATGGAGGCAGCGGCGATAGAGAAGCTGCTGGAGCAGCGCATCGAGGGCCTGATCATTGCCGCGTCCTGGCACCAGGCCATCGAAGTACCCGAGAACGCCCACCAAGTCCCGTGCGTGCTGGTGCACTGCTTCGACGAGTCGGGCCGGCTGCCGAGCGTCGTGCCGGATGAGGAGTCCGGGGGCAGGGCCGCCGCCCAGGAGTTGCTCGCGTACGGCCATCGAGAGGTTGCCCACATCACGCTGCCGCCCGGGATCCCCGCGCAGGTGGGCCGCTTGCGCGGATTCGGGGCGGAGCTCTCCGCCGCTGACGTCGCCCTCCCGGACCAGAGAATCGTCGCCGGCGATGGCACCGCGGAGAGCGGCTACCACGGAGCAGCCGAGCTCCTCGATGGGCCGAACCCGCCAACGGCGATCTTCTGCGGCAATGACCGCATGGCCATGGGTGCCTACGACGCCATCAAGGAACGGGGCCTGCGCATCCCCCACGAAATCTCGGTCGTCGGCTTCGACGATCAGCAAGCACTGGCCGACAGCCTTCGGCCAGGTTTGACGACGGTCGCCCTCCCCTTCGAGGAGATGGGAGCCGCCGGGGTCAGGAAACTGACCGCAATGACAACGGGCAGTCGGGATACGAGTTCGCACCTCGCCCTCGACTGCCCGTTGCATCGACGTTCCTCAGTTGGATTCGCACTCCGCTGAGGAACTTCCCTCCCGCACAACCACTTGACCGGAAGAGGACAATTTCATGATAGCCACATCACTGAGGCGCGGCATGCTCCGGGCCGGGGCCATCGCAGCCATCGGCGCTCTCGCCCTGACCGGCTGCAGTTCCGGTCCCGCCGAGGACGCCGACGCTACTGCGGGTCCTTTGCTGACCATCCCGCGTGAGGATATGGGGACCTTCTCGCAGAATTTCAATCCGTTCTCCCCGAACGCGGCCCCCATGACCACGCAGGCCATCTACGAGTCGATGCTGATCTACAACCCCGCCGACGGCAACACGGTGCCCTGGCTCGCGGAGTCCTGGGAACCCAGCGCCGACGGTCTCTCTGTCACCTTCAACCTGCGCAAGGACGTGAAGTGGTCCGACGGCGAGCCGCTCGTCGCCGCCGACGTCGTGACGACCTTCGAGCTGCAGCGCGAGCTGCTCGGCGGTTTCGACTACCTGGAGACAGTCGAATCCGTTGACGAGTCCACCGTGCTCTTCACGTTCAATAAGAAGTTCTCGCCGGCCCTATTCGAGCTGGGCCAGCAGGTCATCGTCCCCTCCCACGTCTGGTCAGAATTCGCGGAACCCGGCAACGAACAGAACTCGGTCCCCGTCGGCACCGGCCCCTACACGGAGGTCTCGAACTTCCAGGCGCAGTCCTTCGACCTGCTGCCGAACCCCGAGTACTGGCAGCCCGACAAGCAGAAGATCCCGGGCATCCGCATGCTCGCCTTCGCTGGCAATGACGGCGCCAACCTCGCGGCGATCAACGGCGACGTCGACTGGGCGCCGCAGTACATGCCCGACATCCAGAGCACCTTCGTCGACAAGGACCCCGACCACCGCCACTACTGGTTCCCGCCCACTGGCGCGGAGATCAATTGGCAGCTCAACACCACCCTGGACATGTTCGCCGACGCCGACGTGCGCAAGGCGCTGAGCATGGCCATCGACCGGGAGCAGATCGTCGATGTCGGCATGTCCGGCTACACGATCCCTGCCGACTGCACGGGGCTGTCCGGCAACTACGACGAGTGGCGCGACGAGGACGTCGTCGCGGACTGCGGTTGGACCGAGCACGACGCCGAGGCGGCAGCCTCACTCCTCGACGAGGCCGGCTACACCGCGGGCCCGGACGGGCAGCGGACGGCGCCGGACGGGGAGCCGTTCGCCTTCGACATCTCCGTCGGATCGACCTCCTCGGACTGGCTCTCGGTCGCGAACATCATCGCGCAGAACCTCCAGGACATCGGCGTCCAGGCCACCGTCGACTCGCCCGACTGGGCCGCGGTGGTCGCCGGCTACGAGACCGGCGAGTTCCAGACCGGCATCGTCTGGAGTGCCAACGCGCCGACGCCGTACCAGTACTACCGGAACATCATGTCCACCGAGTCGGTGAAGCCGGTCGGCGAGCAGACGTTCGACAACTACCACCGCTTCGGCAGCGAGGAGGCGGACGCGCTCCTGGCCGAGTTCGCCGCGACGACGGATGAAGCCGAGCAGCAGCGACTGATGTCGGAGCTGCAGACCCTCTACTCGGAGCTCGCCCCGGTCGTGCCGCTCTTCCCCGGCCCGGAGTGGGGCGCCTACACCACCGAGCGCTTCGTCGGCTGGCCCACCGAGGAGAACCCGTACGCGACGCTCGCGACGCGTGCCCCGACGACCGTCCTGGTCCTCACCTCGCTCGAACCGGTCGAGTAGGGCCTCGGCCGGACAGGCCCCTCGGTTCGACCCGGCGCCCGGCACGTCCCGGCGCTCACACCGTCGCGGCGGCGGCTCGCACTCCGCCGCCGCGACGGCCCGCACTCCTCCCCCTTTCGAAAAGGACAGCCATGGGCTTCATCCTGCGCAGGCTCGGTTTCTACCTGATCGCCTTCTGGGCCTCGATCACCCTGAACTTCATGCTCCCCCGCCTCATGCCCGGCGACCCCGTCACCCGGATGCTCTCCCGCTCCCAGCAGCGCCTGGACCCGCAGCAGATCGAATCGCTCCAGAGGCTGCTCGGCGTCGAGGGCGGACCGTGGTGGCAGGAGTACTTCTGCTATCTGGGGCGCGTCCTGACCGGCGACTTCGGGGTGTCCATCTCCCGGTTCCCGACCCCCGTCAGCGACGTCATCGCCGCCCAGCTGCCCTGGACGCTGCTCCTCGGCGGTGTCTCGCTGGTCATCGCCGTCATCATCGGCAACCTGCTGGGCATCCTCGCCGCCTGGCGGCGTGGCGGCATCCTCGACTCGGTGACGCCGCCGCTGCTGGTCTTCATCGGCTCCTTCCCGTACTTCTGGCTCGCGATGGGTGCGCTGTACGTCTTCGGCGTCACCCTCGGCTGGTCGCCCCTGCGTCACGCGTTCTCCGTCGGGATGACGCCGTCGTGGGATCTCGCCTTCATCGCCGACGTGGCGTCCCACGTGCTGCTGCCCGCCCTGTCGATCGTGCTCGTCTCGATCGGCGGCTGGATGCTCGGCATGCGGAACACCATGATCACCACGAACGCCGAGGACTACATCCTCATGGCCGAGGCGAAGGGCCTGCGGCCGCGGCGCATCATGTTCAACTACGCGGCGCGGAACGCGCTGCTGCCGTCCGTGACCAACATCGGCATGAGCCTCGGGTTCATCGTCGGCGGCGCGCTCCTGACCGAGGTCGTCTTCGCCTACCCGGGCGTCGGCTACCAGCTGCTGGCGGCCGTGCAGGGCCTCGACTACCCGCTGATGCAGGGCCTGTTCCTGACCATCACCGCCGCCGTCCTCCTCGCCAACCTGCTCGTCGACCTCGTCTACGTCCGTCTCGACCCGCGTGTGCGGGTCAGCTGATCCGGAGGATTCCATGGCTCTCCCACCCCCCGCCCCGGCACCCGGCCGTTCCCGCGGCCGTGCCTCCCTGCGACTCATTCGCACCCTGGCCCGCAATCGCAAGGCCGTCGTCGGCCTCGCCATCCTCGCGGTGTTCGTCCTCCTCGCTCTGCTGGCACCGGCCCTCTACCCGGAGGACCCCTCGCGTATCGGCTCCGGCGGCGCGACTCCGCCCAGTCCGGAGCACTGGCTCGGGACGACGGCGAAAGGCCAGGACGTCATGGCCCTGACCCTGTGGGGCGCGCGCTCGTCGCTCTTCGTCGGCGTCCTCGCCGGGGTCCTCGCGACCATCGTCGGCGTCGTCGTCGGGCTGACCTGCGCCTACTTCGGCAGGGCCGTCGACGAGGTCCTGTCCCTGCTGACGAACGTCTTCCTGCTGCTGCCCGGGCTGCCCTTGCTCGTCATCCTCGCCGCGTTCATGCCGCCCGGCCTGGGCACCGTGATCATCGTCCTCGTCATCACGGGGTGGGCCGGCAGCGCCCGCGTCCTGCGCTCCCAGTCCCTCTCCATCCGCGGCAAGGATTACATCGCGGCGGCCTTGGTGACCGGCGAGAGGCCGCTGCGGATCATGCTCCGCGAGATCCTGCCCAACATGGCCTCGATCGTCATGACCACACTGCTGGGCAGCGTGATCGGAGCCATCGGCGCGCAGGCCGGCCTCGAGTTCCTCGGCCTCGGCGACGCCAACACCATCTCGTGGGGCACCAACCTCTTCTGGGCGTCGACCGACGGTGCGCTCATGCTCGGGCAGTGGTGGATCTTCGTCCCCTCAGGCCTGGCCATCGCGCTGGTCGCCTACGCCCTGGCCATGTGCAACTACGCCGTCGACGAGATCACCAACCCGCGCCTGCGCAAGCCACGCCGGGCCGCGAGCGCCACGGCGCCGACCGCCGTGCAGGCCGCCGAGCCGCAAGGAGCCCACCAGTGAAACCAGTCCTCGACATCGAAGAGCTGACCGTCGAGTACGTCAGCGACGAGCGCTCCGTCCGCGGAGCCGACCGCGTCAGCTTCCACATCGCACCCGGCGAGATCCTCGGGCTCGCCGGCGAGTCCGGTTCCGGCAAATCCACGGTGGCGCACTCCATCATGCGACTCCTGAAGGACCCGGCCCGCATCACCCACGGGGCCATCCGGTTCGACGGTGAGGATGTCCTGTCCATGAGCGCCGACGAGTTGCGCTCGTGGCGCTGGCGCGAGGTCGCGATGGTCTTCCAGTCCGCCATGAACTCGCTCAATCCCGTCATGCGCATCGGCGACCAGCTCGCCGACGTGTTCACCACCCACGAGGGCCTCGGCAAGCGAGAGGCCCTGCGGCGGGCGGCCGAGCTGCTCGAGCTCGTGCGGATCCCTGCGGACCGCGTGAACTCCTACCCGCATCAGCTGTCCGGCGGCCAGCGGCAGCGCGTCGTCATCGCCATGGCGAGCGCCCTGCGCCCGCGCCTGCTCATCCTGGACGAGCCCACAACGGCCCTCGATGTCGTCGTGCAGCAGGAGATCCTGGCGCAGATCCAGGAACTCCAGGCGGAACTGGGGTTCGCGGTCCTGTTCATCACCCACGACATGTCGCTAATGCTCGAGATGTCGGACCGCATCGGCGTCATGTACGCCGGCCGCCTGGTCGAGCTCGCCCCGGCCGAGGCGTTGCGGCGGAGGCCGCTCCACCCGTACACGCAGGCCCTGATGGGCGCGTTCCCGCCGATCAGCGGCCCGCGGGTGAAGTTGACCGGGCTGAGCGAGGGTGTGCGCTTCACCGAGATCGGCGATCTCGAGGACACCGGCGGCGGTCACTTCGTCGCCCCGACCGACTCCACGCACCTCGAGAGGGAGGCACTCCGATGACGACGACGGCCCCAGCGAAGGTCACCGCCCCCGCAGTCCGGGTGCGGGGCCTGAACAAGACCTTCACGACCGGCAGCCTGCTGGCGCGGAAGCGGCTCCACGTCCTGCAGGACATCGACCTGACGATCGACGCCGGTGAGATCGTGGCGCTGGTCGGCGAGTCCGGTTCCGGCAAGTCGACGCTGGCCCGCTGCCTGGCGCGCCTCGAGCAGCCGGAGTCGGGTGCGGTCGAGGTTTTCGGCGAGGACGTCCTGCGCACCCAGCGCCGCGGCGCGTCTCGCCGGTACCGCAGCGATGTCCAGATGATCTTCCAGGATCCCTTCGGGTCGCTGAACCCGACCCACCGGGTCGAGTCCGTGCTGGAGCGTTCGCTCCGCCTGCACGGAGGGACCGGGCAGTCGGCGTCGGGGCTGCGCAGCCGGCTCGTGGAACTCGTCCGTACCGTGGACCTGGACCCGGCGGTCCTCAGCGCGTTCCCGCACGAGCTCTCCGGCGGCCAGCGCCAGCGCATCGCCATCGCCCGGGTGCTCGCCGTCGAACCGAAGATCATCCTGGCGGACGAGCCGACGTCGATGCTCGACGTCTCCGTCCGCATCGGCATCCTGAATCTGCTCGCCAAACTGCGGGACGAACGCGGCATCGCCATCCTCTATGTCACGCACGATCTGGCCTCCGCCCGCTATCTGGCAGACCGGACCATCGTCATGAACGCCGGACGCATGGTGGAGGGCGGGCCGTCGCTGGAGCTGCTCGATGACCCGCGGCACCCCTACACCCGCCTCCTCGTCAGCGCCGTCCCCGACCCGGAGCGCTCCGAGCCGTTCGACGCCGGTGCCCGCGCCGAGCTGCGGAAGGAGGTCGAGGCCTGGACCTCGTCGCCGCAGCAGGTAACCACCGCGGTCAGCACCGCAGGGGACGTCGGAGCCGCCGACGGACCGACCGATTCCGAGCACTGGGTGCTCATGCCACAGGAGAACAGATGATCCCGGCTTCCAAGCAGTCCACCGACCTGATCGCACAGGCACAGGCCGATCCCCTGCGCCCCCGCTATCACTTCACATCGCCGGCCGCCTGGCTCAACGACCCAAACGGGGTGGCCCAGTGGGACGGGCTCTACCACCTCTTCTACCAGTACAACCCGGAGGGCCCGTTTCACGACCGGATCCACTGGGGCCACGCGGTCAGCGAGGATCTGGTGCGCTGGCGCGACCGCCCCATCGCGCTCTCCCCGGGTTCCGGCCCGGACCGGGAGGGCTGCTGGTCCGGGGTCCTGGTCGACGACGGCGGGACTCCGACGATCGTCTACTCCGGCCGGGCCGACGGCCGGGAGCTGCCGTGCCTGGCCGTCGGCTCTGCGAACCTCGACGTCTGGACCCCTCTCGACCGTCCGGTCATCGACGCCCCGCCGGAAGGGCTGGAGGTCACCGAGTTCCGCGACCACTGCGTCTGGCGGGAGGCCGGGCGCTGGCGACAGCTGATCGGCAGCGGGATCGTCGGGGCGGGCGGCACGGCCCTGCTCTACGAATCCGAGGACCTCCGGTCCTGGACGGAGGTCGGCCCGCTGGTCGTCGGCGATGGCCAGCCGGTCCGACTCGACGACATCGACTGGACGGGGACCATGTGGGAGTGCGTCGACTTCTTCCGGCTCGCGCCCGGTCCGGACGGCGAGACCGGGCCGCCCGACGCAGACAGCGCCGACCCGCACCTGCTCGTTTTCTCGGCCTGGCACGAGAACATCACGCTTCGCCCGTTCATCGCCGTCGGCTCCTACGATGGCCGCCGCTTCTCCATCGACCGGGTCCAACGGCTCGATCTGGGCGGACGTCATGCCTACGCCCCGCAGACGTTCCGCGACGATCACGGGCGGCGCGTGCTCTGGTCCTGGATGCAGGAGGGGCGCGACGACGCCGCCCAGGCCACGGCCGGCTGGTCCGGGGCGATGACCATACCCCGTCGGCTCTGGCTCGACGCGGACGGCGGGGATGCAGCCGGCGTCGTGCGCGCCGAGCCGGTGGCCGAGGTGGAGTCCCTGCGCTCCCTGCCCCTGCTGCCGCTGCCCGCTCCCACCGGTCAGCGCGAGTTCGCCGGCACGGCGGCCGACGTCGAGATCGCGGCGCGGATCGAGACGGGCGACCGCCTCGACGTCGTCCTCTTCGCCACGGAGGACGGGGCCGAGCACACCGACCTGCGCGTCCACCGGCGGGCCGGCGGTGTCCTGGAGATTGTGCTGGATCGGGAGAGCTCGACGCTGGCGGGCGGGTGCGACACCTCGCCGCACGCCGGCGAGGTCCGCTCCACGGCCGTGGAGACGCAGATCCGGATCCTGCTGGACGCCTCCAGCGTGGAGGTCTTCGTCGACGGCACCGCGCTCACCTCGCGGGTCTACCCCACGCGGCCGGACGCGAGCCGCATCCGGATCGAGAGCCGCGGCGGGGCCACCGTCACGTCCGCACGCGCCTGGCGACTCGAGGGGACCGAGCAACCGGGGCGCGTGCTGCGCCCCTGAGTCCCCGCGCTCCCGTCACACCGTCCTGTCCCGGCCCGCCCACGGCCACTACCGTTCCGACACTCAGCGTTCCGCCACCGAACAAACCCCTGGAAGAGAGGCCACCCGTGTCCAAGAACCACGAGAACCAATCCGAGTCCCTGCCCCGCCGCGCACCGGCCGTCGGCCGACGTTCCATGCTCCTCGGTGCGGGAGGAGCGGCCGCTCTGGGCGGCCTGTCCCTCGGCGGGATCGCTCCCGCGGCCGCCGCGCCGGACCACGCCAACCCCGGCCGCCCGAGCGGAAAATCCGCACGGGCCGTCCCGGAACACTCCTACCGTCCCGCCTACCACTTCAGCGTCCCCGACAACTGGAAGAACGATCCGCAGCGGCCCGTCTTCGTGGACGGCGAGTACCTGTACTACTACCTCTACAATGCCGACTACCTCGACGGTGGCGCGGGGACGTCGTGGCGTCTGGCGACCACCCGGGACCATGTGTCGTTCGAGGAGCACGGCGTCGCGATCGAGAAGAACACGAACGGGAACGGCGACTGCTGGTCCGGCTGCGTCGTCGTCGACCATGACGACACGGCCGGCTACGGGGCGGGTGCCCTGATCGCCCTGGTGACGCAGGCGCCGTCGACCGGTCAGGCGCAGTACCTCTGGTACTCCACCGACAAGGGCCGGACGTTCACGCCCGGCGGGGAGGACCCGGTCCTGCCGAACCCCGGGCGTCATGACTTCCGGGATCCGAAGGTCATCTGGGACGCCGACCGCGGCCGCTGGTTCATGGCCAACGCCGAGGGCAACCGGCTGGGCTTCTACGCCTCGGCGAACCTGCGCGACTGGGAGGAGGTGGGCTCGTTCCATCGGGACGACCTAGGCCTGCTGGAGTGCCCCGACATCTTCCAGATGATCGCGGACGACGGCACAGCCCACTGGGTGCTGGGCATCAGCGCCAACGGCAAGGCGCGCGACCTCCCGGCCACGTACGCCTACTGGACGGGCACCTTCGACGGCGCCTCATTCACCCCCGACGCGGCCGAACCGGAATGGCTGGACCGGGGGTTCGACTTCTACGGGGCCGTCACCTACGAGCACTACGACGACGCCGGCCGGCTCGACCCGTCGTTGCGCCGGGCCATCGGCTGGGCGAACTTCTGGGACTACCCGCACAACTCCCCCAGCCTGCTCACGGACGGCTACAACGGCGACGACATGATCGTCCGTGACGTCCGCATGGTCCGCGCGGGCGGGAAGTACGTGCTCGTCTCGCAACCGACGGCGGCGCTGGCCGATTACACGTCGAAGGTGCACGAGATCGGAACCACGCGGCTCTCCGGCAACCGCGACCTGGAGCTGCGCTCCCGTGCCTACGAGCTGGCGTGCACGCTCGTCTGGGATCCGAGCAATCGCCCGGACAACATCGGGCTTGAACTGTGCCGGGCTCCCGGCGGCGGCCGCCACGTTGCAGCCGGGGCCTTCCTGGGTGGCGGCTTCACCTACGTCAACCGTCGACCGACGTTCAATCCCGGTCATGGCGGAGAGTCACAAGTTCCCTTCGACATTAGCTCGGGCCGCCTCGACGTGCGGGTACTCGTCGACCACGCCAGCGTCGAGCTCTTCGTCGGCGACGGACGGGTGGTGCACTCCCATCGGGCGTTCCCGCTGGCAGGGGACGACGGCATCCGGTTGTTCGTCCACGGCGGCGAGGCTTCCTTCGAAAACCTCCTGATTCGAGAACTCGACGTCGCTGACTGACGACGGCGCCTACCAGGGGCCGCCCCCCTGGTAGGCGGCCCGGGCCTGGCGCACAGCGCCATTCCCGCCGGGTATGGCGCAGTACCGATGCGGACTGAGCTCTCCCGCCGGGATCCGGCGCGCCATAGCCTGATGACCGTCCTGCCGGCGAGTGAAGCGGACGATTCGACGGCCGGCAAAGTGAACGGAGTTCCCTGACGCAGTGCACCGCCAAGAACCACCGCCAAGAACCACCGCTCCAAGACTCACCGCTCCTAGAAGCACTGCTCCGTGGAGGGGAGAGGCGCAAATGACGGCACTGCCTGAACTGACCGCGCCATCCGACCCCTCGGGCGACCCTTCCCGCGGTCGCGGCACCGAACCGCTCCTCCACCCATTGAGGAGGAGCGACGTACTGCGCGCGCGTGCGGACTGGCGAGACGTCCATTCACGGGTAGCGCACGGTGACGGCCATGACTCTCTCGCCGAGCCAGTCGAGACCTGCGTCGCTTCCCTGCTGGCCCCGTTCGCCCGGCTACTGCCCTCGGCGCGGGGCGGGGTCCCCGCCGCGCGGCTCCTCGACGAGGTGGAGGGAGCCGGCTACGTGCGGCAGCGCTGGCAGCTCGAGCTGTACGCGGGCACGCCTTTCGGCGTCTACGTGCTGCGGTCGACGACGCCCACCGTCGGCAACGGGAGCGCACCTGGCCGCGCGACGGCCAGCGGCCTCGGCCCCGGTGCCTCCTCGGCCCGCCCGACGGTGCTGGCGATCCACGGGCACGGGTATGGCAGCCGCCAGCTCGTCGGCCTGAACGCCGACGGGACGGTGGATACCGCCCGGGCCGACGGCCACGCCCACTTCGCGGAGTCGCTGGCCCGGCTGGGGGCGAACGTGGTGGTGCCCGACGTCCTCGGCTTCGGCCAGCGGGTCAGCGCGGCGGATCAGGACCCTGCCGAGACCTCGGCCTGTGCCCGCCTGAGCTCGCGCTTCTCGGCGCTCGGGCTGTCCCTCGCCGGCGCCCGCACGGCCGAGTTGGTCGGCGTCGTCGACTCACTGCCCGCGCTCGGGCTGGACGCCACCGCTCCCCTGGGCACGGCCGGACACTCCGGCGGATCCCTGCTGGCCATGCTGCTGGCGCTGGCCGACCGGCGGGTCTCTGCCATCGCGCTGTCCGGCTACGTGAACACGTTCGCCGCGAGCATCCTGGCGATGCGCCACTGCCCGTGCAACTACGTGCCCGGACTCCTCCGGGCCGGCGAGATGCCGGAGCTGCTGGCCGCGCTGGCGCCGCGGCCGCTCCTCGTCGAGGGAGGGACCGCGGACCCGATCTTCCCCATCGCGGGGTTCCGCACCGCCGTCGGGCACCTCCGGGAGGCGTACGCGGCGGCGGGCGCCGCGGACGCTTTCCTCGCCGTGGAGCACGGCGGCGACCACCGGGTCGACGGCGGGACGATCCACCCGGCGCTCGTGGCCGCACTGGGGAACTGACCGGCCCGCCCGCCGTCCTCCGGACGAGAGGGGAGCACGGCGGGCGGGCCGAGGGGCGAAGAGGCCGGGCGGTCTACTTCACGGCGCCCATCGACAGGCCGCGGACCAGCTGCTTCTGGGCCATCCAGCCGGCGAGGACCACCGGCAGCGAGGCCAGCACCGAGGCCGCGGAGAGCTTCGCCAGGAACAGCCCCTCGCTGGTCATGGTGCTCATGAGGAACACCGGGACGGTCGCGGCCTTGGCGGCCGTGAGGTTGAGCGCGAAGAAGAACTCGTTCCACGCGAAGATCACGCAGATCAGGGCCGTGGCCGCGATGCCCGGCGTGACCATCGGGATGAGGACCGAGCGCAGCGTCTTCAGCAGGCCGGCCCCGTCCATCGCGGCGGCCTCCAGCACCTCGCCGGGGACCTCCTGGAAGAAGGACCGCATCATCCAGACGGCGATGGGCAGGTTCATGGAGGTGTAGAGGATCACCAGCGTCCACACGTTGTCCAGGACCTTCAGCTGCCCGGCGATCACGTAGATCGGCATGATGACCGCGACCACCGGCAGCATCTTGGTGGAGATGAAGAAGAACAGGACGTCTGACGTCTTCTTCACCGGCCGGATGCTCAGCGAGTAGGCCGCCGGGACCGCCAGCACCACCACCAGGAGCGTGGAGACGCCGGTGGCGATCAGCGAGTTCAGGAAGTACGGGCCCGCGTTCATGGCCAGCACGTCCGCGTACTGCTGCAGCGTCGGCTCGAAGAAGAAGGTCGGCGGCGTCGAGGCGGCCGCGTTCTCCTGCTTGAAGGACGTCGCGACCATCCAGAGGACGGGCGCGAAGAAGATCAGGGCCAGCAGCCAGGTGATGACGGTCAGCAGGCGGCCGGTGGCGGTGGCGCGGGCGGAGGACTGCGGACGACGGCGTGCGGCCGTCGGGCGCGGCGCCTGCGGCGCGTCGGGGGTCGTCAGTGTGGTGGCCATGGCTCAGTCCTTCGTGTCGAAGCTGCGGAAGATGAGGCGCAGCGCGAACGTGGCGATGATGATCGTGGCGACGACGGTGACGACGCCCATGGCGGCGGCCTGGCCGATGTCGAAGCCCAGGAACGCGCGCTGGTAGATGTAGAACGGCAGGTTGGCGCTCGCGGTGCCCGGCCCTCCGGCGGTCATCAGGTAGATCTGGTCGAACGTGTTGACCACGTAGATGGCGCCGAGCAGGACCGCGAGCTCCATGTAGCGGCGCAGCTGCGGGAGCGTGACGTAGAGGAACGTCTTGCCCCAGCCGGCGCCGTCGATCGAGGCGGCCTCGAGGACGTCCTTCGGCTGGGCCTGCAGCCCGGCGAGGATCAGCAGCATCATGAACGGGGTCCACTGCCACACCAGCGCCATGACGACGGAGAAGAGCGGCAGCTGGGAGGTGAAGTCGATCGGCCCTGCACCGAAGAGCCCGATGACCCAGTTGAGGAGGCCGAAGCTCGGATTCAGCAGCGAGACGCTCCAGAGCATCGACGTCGCCGCCGGCATGATCAGGAACGGGGTGATCAGCAGGGTCCGCACCACGCCGCGGCCCAGGAACTCGCGGTCCAGCAGGAGCGCGAAGAGCGTGCCGAGCACCAGGGAGGCGAGCACGCAGGCGAGCGTGATGACGACGGAGTTCAGCGCCGCCCCGCGGAAGGTGGAGTCCAGGAAGATGTCCACGAAGTTCTGGAACCAGACGAACGTGGTGCCGTCCGGGCGGAGCAGGTTCCAGGACTGGAGCGAGTAGATGATCGTCAGCAGGAACGGGATCTGCGTGACGATGATCGTGAAGACGAGGGCGGGCAGCAGCGGGAGCCGGCGGGACCAGCCCTCGCGCCGGGCGATGCGGCGCTGCTCCGGGCTCTGCTTCGGCGGCCCCGGCCGGGCCGCGCGCCGCTCGGGGGCGGCGCCGGGGGCGAGTGAGGTGGTCATGCTCGGCCTTCCGTGTAGGTTCGGGCCACGCTGGTGGCGAAGATCTGCGCCTGCGCCAGGGCGTCCTCGACGCTCTGCTGGCCGGCGATGGCGGCGGAGACCTGCTGGCCCACGCGGGTGCCGAGGTCCTGGAACTCGGGGATGCCGACGAACTGGAGGCCCGGGTAGGGCACCGGCTGCACCATCGACGTGTCCTGGCCGGCCTGGCCCATCGCGGTGAGCGTGGGCTCGGCGTACCGCTCGGCGATCTCGGCGTACTCCGGGATCTCGTACGTGGACTGGCGGCTGCCCGGCGGCAGGCGCTCCCAGCCGATCTCCTCGCCGACCAGGCGCATGTACTCCTTGTTGGTCATCCAGGCGATGAAGTCCCAGGCGGCCTGCTTGTTGCGGCTGGTCTCGGGGATCGCGAGCGCCCAGGTGTAGAGCCAGCCGGCCGCCTCCGTCTCCTTGACGGGCGCGAGGGCGTAGTTGGTGCTGCCCACGACGGTGGACGACGCCGGGTCCTCGATCGAGGAGACCATGGCCGTCGCGTCGTACCACATGGCCGCGTTGCCCTGCGCGAAACGCGTGAGGCAGTCGCCGTAGCCGCTGGTGGCGGCGCCGGGTTGCCCGTGCTCGCGGACCAGGCTCACGTAGTCGCTCACGGCGGCGTGGACCTCGGGGCTGTCCAGGCGCGGCCGCCAATCCATATCGAACCAGCGGCCGCCGTACGTGTTGATGACCGTGTTCAACGGGGCCAGGTTCTCGCCCCATCCGGCGAGGCCGCGCAGGCAGATGCCGGAGAAGTTGTTGCCCGGGTCGTGGAGCTGCGCGGCGAACTCGCGGATCTGGTCCCAGGTGGGCTGCGCCGGCATGCTGAGCCCGGCCTCGTCGAACAGGTCCTGGCGGTAGACGAGGAAGGAGGACTCGCCGTAGAAGGGCACCGAGTACTGGCCCTCCCCCACCGTGAGGGCCTCGCGGATGCTCGGGATGAAGTCCTGCCGATCGTAGCCCGGCGTCCGGTCCATGAACGGCACCAGGTCGGTGATCCAGCCGTTCTCCGCCCACATCGGCGTCTCGTAGTTGGAGATCATCACCACGTCGAACTCGCCGCCTCCGGTGGCGACCGAGGCGGTGATCTTGGCCCGGGCCTCGTTCTCCGGGAGCGAGACGAACCGGACGTTCACCCCGGGGTGCTGCGCCCGGAAGTCGGACATCAGCGAGATGGCGTCCTGCATCTGCGGGTTGGACACTATCGCGACCACGATCTCGCTGCCGTCGCCGCCCGCGGCGTTGGCGCCGCTGCACGCGGACAGTCCCGTGGCGGCCGCGGCCCCGAGGCCGAGCCCCAGGAGCCGGCGTCGACTCAGCGACATCTCGCCGAGCGCTGCTCTGCGGTGGGGGATCATCTG
Organism: Zhihengliuella alba; assembly: GCF_039538765.1. Lineage (NCBI taxonomy): Bacteria > Bacillati > Actinomycetota > Actinomycetes > Micrococcales > Micrococcaceae > Zhihengliuella > Zhihengliuella alba. Next base: position 31,233 of record NZ_BAABCJ010000006.1, read on the forward strand.
CTCTCCTTGTCGGTGCTGCATCGTTCGCGGTGCCGGACGGCTGCCCGTGCCGGGATCGCCGAAACTCTCGCTCAGATGATTCAGCAGCACCGCTCATTTGATTACCTGTGACTCTAGCCACACGTGACCAAATGAGCAAGAGTGCCTTACGCTGGGGGTCCGGGGCGCTCAGATGAGCGGCTGCCCCGCCGGTCCGCGTTCCCCGCACGGCCGCCCCCGCCACGAAGGAAGCCCATGTCAACGCCGCACCACGAGCTCCTGGCCGACATCGCCTCGGCGTACTACGTGGACAACGCGTCCAAGGTCGAGATCGCCAAGACGCACGGGCTCTCCCGCTTCCAGGTCGCCCGCTACCTCGAGGAGGCCAAGCGGGAGGGCATCGTCACCATCTCCATCAACCGGCCGGCCCGCACCCTGATCGACACCGCTGCGCTAGCGCGGGCCCTGGGCCTCGAAGCGGTCGCCATCGCGGACCGCCCCGGCGCCGACGAGAGCGCCCGCGAGAAGGTCGCCGCGGAGGCCGCCGTCGTCCTCGAGTCCCTGGTCCGGCCCGGAGCCACCGTGGGAGTCTCCTGGTCCCGGACCCTCAACCTGATGGCCGCGCACCTCGAGCGCCTGCCCGAGTGCCAGATCGTCCAGCTCGCCGGCGACCTCAAGGTCGGGGACGACGGCGGCTCGGGCCAGCTCCTGCACCGGCTCGGCGCGGCGTCCGGCGGCCGGACGTGGCCGCTGCCGGCCCCACTGATCGTGGAGACGGCCGGCATGGCCGCCAGTCTCCGCCGCCAGCCGGAGATCTCCGAGGCCCTGGCCCAGGCGGACGGCCTGGACCTCGCCGTCGTCGCGGTCGGGACCTGGGCCCCCGGCGCGTCCACCGTCTTCGAGCGGCTCGACGAGCCGGAGCGGAGGGAGCTCGAGGGCCTCGGAGCCGTCGCCGAGGTCTCGGGCCGGCTCCTCGACGCCGACGGCCGGGCGGTCCAGAGCCCGCTGGATGCCCGCGTCCTCGCCGTCACGCTGGACCAGCTGCACCGGGCCGGCACCACGGTCGCCGTCGGCTACGGCCGCGCCAACCTGCCCGGCGTCACGGCGGCGCTGCGCGGCGGTTTCATCCAGCGTCTGATCGTCGACGACGAACTGGCACTCGCGCTCGCCGCGCAGGCGGGGCTGCCCGGGTCCTGAGGCCAGGTCGCCGCGATGGCCCGATGACGGCCGTCGACGCCGAGACGAGGCGGTCCGTCAGCCGCGCCGGGCGGACCCGTCGGCTGCCCGGGGCCGGCGGACCGACGCACGCTCGACGAGCCGGGTCTCGAGCGTGTGGAATGCGCTCGGCCCGCGCGGGGCGGCCGATCGGCCCTCGCCCGCGTCGATGGCCCCGAGCAGGATCTCGGCGGCCTTGGCGCCGAGCGCCAGCGTCGGCTGCTCGATCATCGTCAGGGGCGGCTCGATCACGGCCGCCCACGAGCTGTCGTCGAAGCCGATGAGCGAGATGTCCTCCGCGATCCGCAGGCCGGACTCGCGGATCGCCCGGAGCGATCCCGTCATCGCGTCGTTCTCCGTGCAGAACAGGGCCGTCGGCGGGTCCGGCAGCGCCAGCATGCGGGCGACCTCGGCCTGTGCGTGCTCCTCGGTCTTCGCGCCGACCATGACGAGGTCCGCGTCGAAGACGATGCCCTCGTCGTCGAGCGCGTCGAGATAGCCCTGGAGGCGCTCGCCGTCGGTCCAGAGGTTCCGTACGGCCCCGTCCACCAGATCGCGCCGTCTCCGGGGACGGCCCTCGATCGGCGGTCCCCAGACGAACCCGATCCGGCGGTGCCTGGCGTCGACCAGACGGGCGACCGCGCCCCGCGCGGCGGCCCGGTTGTCGATGAGGACGGCGTCGAGATCCAGCCCCGGCACGGCGCGGTCGACGAGGACCACTTTGATGCCGCGCGCCCGCGCCTGCTCGATGTGGGAGGCCGACGCGGCATCGAGCGCGGCCGACGCGACGATGATCCCATCGACCCGCTTGTCGATGAGCACGTTGATCGCCGCCACCTCCTCGTCGAGGTCCTCGTGCGTGCTGAGCACCAGCGTGTCGAAGCCGCGGGAGCGGGAGGCGTCGGAGATGCCGCGGACCACGCCGCCGAAGAAGGGGTTGGCGATGTCCGCGACGATCACGCCCAGGGTGTGGCTCACGCCCGTGGACATGCTGCGGGCCAGCGCGTTGGTCCGGTAGCCGATGCGCTCGGCCGCGGCGAGGACCCGTTCGCGCACCTCCGGGCTGACGTAGCCGTAGCCCCCGAGGGTCCGAGCGGCCGTGGAGCGTCCGACCCCGGCCTCGGCCGCCACCTCGGAGATGGTGGGCGGCACCGAGCGTTCGGACATCATCGCGCCGGCCCCCTTCCACGTCACTTCCTGCTCACCGTCCACCCACTGCGGACGGCGTCGTACTGGGGCGGCCGCGCGCGAACGCGCCCTCCACGAGACACTGGTCCCGCGCCGCCCACGCCCCCGCCTCGAGCCCGGCCCGCAGGCCGGACGCCCCCGGCGGCCTGCCACGGCGCCAGCCGGTGCCGTGCAGCTCGACCAGAAACCCGGCGAGGAACGCGTCGCCGCAGCCCATCGTATCGACAACGGGCGTGCCCTCCGGAACGAGCTGGGCCGGCGCCGCCGCGCGCAGGCTCCCGTCCGTCACGAGCGCCCCATCGGTCCCCCGCGTCCCGAGCGCGAGTCCCGCCCCGCGGCGCACGGCGTCGTCGAGCAGGGCGAACGCCTCATCCTCCTCCAGCCCGGCACAGGACAGGAGGACCAGGTCCGCCGACGGACCGATCCGGTCCAGGTACTCCGGCGTCCGGAAGTCCGGCTCGCTGGAGAGGTCGAAGCTGACGAGCACGTCATGCCGGCGGAGCCTGGCCAGCTCGGCCTCGGTCCCGGAGTAGACGCTGGAGTGCACGACGTCGAAGCTCGCCGCGTACTCCTCGCGGCCGTCCTCGAGGTCCACGGGGTGCCGGACCGTGACGCCTCCACCGTTCCAGCCCTGGAAGACCCGGTCGCCGTCGATCACGCGCAGCGACGAGACCCCCGACTCGCCGGCACGGACCACGCTGCGCTGCGTCCGGACCCCGGCGTCCTCGATCGCCCGGCGGAGGAACCCTCCGAGCTCGTCGTCGCCGAAGACGCCGAGATACTCCGCGTGCGCTCCGGCCCGGCGGGCATAGACCGCCACGTTGACGGCGTTCCCGCCCGGGTAGTCGAGGCCCCGGTCCAGGAAGCGGTCGACGATGTTGTCGCCGAATCCGAGCAGCCGCATTCCCCTGCCCGCCTCTCAGTACTGGAGGACGCGGTAGTAGCGGCGGAGGTCCAGCGAGTGGTCCCGCACGCGCTCCAGGTGCTTGCTGACGCGTCCCATCACGGTGTCCAGCACGATCGGGGCGATCAGCGCGCGGTTCTCGGGGCTGAAGCCCTCGAGCACGTAGTTGCGGGTGTCGAAGACGGTGACGTCCTCGGAGATGCGCTTGACGAAGTTCTCCGCCCGGTCGGTGAGGGGACGCGTCCGGTCCTCGCCCTGGAAGACCAGGACGGCGGTGTCCTTCTCGAGCAGCTCGAGGGAGCCGTGGAAGAACTCAGCGCTGTGCACGCGGGTGGTCCGCAGCCACTGCATCTCCTCGAGGATGCACATCGAGTAGAGGTAGGTGAACGCCCAGATGGGGCCGCCGCCGATGAGGAAGTAGTAGTCCGTGTCCCGGTGCGCCTCGGCGAAGGCCTCGGCCATCGGCTCGGCCTGCCGGGCGACGCCGACCATCGCCTCGGGCAGGTTCGCGAGCTCGTCCGCCAGGGAGGCGTAGCCGGCGAACTCGCCGCGGCGGTCCAGCAGTCGGCCCACGAAGAGCAGCAGCTGCATGTCGAACGGCCAGGTCTTGGGCTCGGAGACGAGCACGTGGTCGACGGCGGTCGCGATCGGGGACTCCGGGTAGCCCGTGAACGCGATCGTCGTCGCCCCGGCCGCCTGGACGTACTCGATCGCGCGCAGGACGTCCTCCGTGGTGCCGGTGACGGAGGTGAAGACGACGGCGGTGCGCTCGCCGAGCAGTGCATCGCCGGCGACGACGAGCTCGGCCGCGATCGCGGAGCGCACCGGCAGCGTGGAGCGCTCCCGGGCCAGCTGCTCGTAGGGCCACATCTGCGCGTAGGTGCCACCGGCGCCGACCAGCAGGACGTTGTCCACGCCGCCGGCGAGCAGCTCGTCGACCAGCTGCTCGATCCGTGGCCGCAGGGCGACGGCGCTGGCGAGCTGGGTACGGAATTCGTTCTCTTCGAAGCCGAGCATGTTTGTTCCTTTCTCGCGATCCGGCGCACGGGTCCCCGCAGAAACGGAATGTGGTACCGGTATCAGGTGCGCATCATCGTGGCACACGCGGACGAACAGCGTCAATCCCCTGAATCATGCGGGTTATGCAGTTCTCGAGATTGGTTTCGGGAAAACTCTGGTACCGGTATCAGGTTTTGGTTACACTCGCCTGACAGCCACGCACCGACGTTCCGGCGGCGGCCGGAGGCCGTCGCAGGCGGCACCGGGGCCGCACCCTCAGAGAGGCAGACATGAACACGAAACGCACCTTCTCGGTCGCAGCGACCGCAGCGGCCGCCCTGGCACTCGCCGGCTGCTCCAGCGGGGCGGCGCAGCCCCCGGCGGACGTGACGGCCGAGCCCGTCCACGAGGGCACGGTCTCGATCCTGACCAAGTTCGCGGGCGAGCCGCTGGAGACGTACTTCGCGGACATCGCCGCGGCGTACGAGGCGGAGCATCCCGACGTCGACGTCGAACTGATCCAGGAGACCGACCAGTCGATCAAGGACAAGACGAAGACGCTGACCGCCTCGCAGGCGCTGCCTGACGTCTACTTCACCTGGACGGGCGACTGGGCGCAGAACTTCGTGGAAGGCGGGCTCGCGGCGGACCTCTCGGAGCTCATCGCGCCCGGCACGGAGTGGGGCGACCGGTTCGGCGAGGCATCGCTGTCCGCCTTCGAGTACGACGGCAAGTACTACGGCATCCCCCTCTACAACAACGGCAAGTTCATGGGCTACAACGAGTCCGCCTTCGCCGACGCGGGGATCGAGGTGCCGACCACCTTCGGCGAGCTGATCGAGTCCTGCGCACCGCTGCGCGAGGCCGGCTACGAGCCGATCGCCTTCGGCAACAAGGACGGCTGGCCCGCCCTCCACTACCTGCAGCAGCTGTTCGCGCACAACGTGCCGAGCGAGGTGCTCCAGGCGGACTTCGAGCCGGAGACGGCGCAGTGGACGGACCCCGGCTACGCGAAGTCCCTCGAGCAGTTCCAGACGCTCGTCACCGAGTGCACGGACACGGGGACCGGGACCAACGGCGTCCTCTACACCACCGCCCAGGAGGCCTTCGCCGGCGGCCGCGCCGCCATGTACTACCAGGAGGTCCTGGAGTTCGACACCGTCACGGCCGAGGGCAGCGCGCTCGCCGCCGAGGACTTCGGGATCTTCCCGCTCCCCGCCCCGGCGGACGCCGCCGGCGACCCGCGGGCGCTGGAGGGCGCACCGGAGGGATACCTCATCAACGCCCGGTCGCCGCAGGCCGCCCTGGCCGCCGACTTCATGAAGTTCGCGACGCAGGAGGAGCACGCCAAGACGCTCTCGTCGGCTCCCTACGGGCAGCCGAGCAGCGTCGTCGGCGCCGTCACCGAGGAGACCTCCAGCCAAGCGGTGTTCGAGGGCATCACCGCGGTCAATGAGGCGTCGCAGCTCGTCGCGTGGCTGGACACCGTCACGGTGCCCGAGGTCGCCGGCGCCTGGCTCGCCGGCGGCGAGGCGCTGATCAGCGGCAGCTCCACCCCGGAAGAGGTGCTCGAGAGTGTTCGCGCAGCGAACGACGACGCCGAGTGAGGCGCGGGTGTCGGGCGGCCCCGCCCGGCACCCCGGCGCCGCCGCGCCGGCCCCCGTGCTCGAGCGTCCCCGGCCCGCACGGCCGGTCCCGGACCGCAGGCCCCGGCGCCGGTGGCGGCGCGGGGGCGTCGGCGGCGGCGCGGTGAAGTCCCGGCGGTCGCGCATCCTCGGGCTGGCCTGGGTCCTGCCGGCGCTCCTGGTCCTCGGCGTGTTCGTCTATCTGCCGCTGGTGCAGAACTTCGTCTTCTCCACGCAGGAGTGGGACATCTACTCCGGCGCCTCCGTGCCCGTGGGGCTCGAGAACTACGAGAAGCTCCTCGGCGACGCGGTCTTCTGGAGGGCGCTCGGCAACAACGTCCTGTACGCGCTGCTGTCGATCGTCTTCCAGGTGGCCGGCGCCCTGGTCCTCGCCGCGATGATCGAGAGCCTCCGCAGCGAGCGGTGGCGCAAGGCCCTCCGCGCGGTGTACTTCATCCCGTCCGCCATCTCGCTCACGGTCGCCGGCCTCCTGTTCTACTTCATCTACGAGCCGAACCTGGGGCTGTTGAACCACCTGCTGGACGCGACCGGGCTCGGTTTCCTGGCCCAGCCGTGGCTGGGCCAGGGATCTACCGCCATGGTGGCCATCATCGCCATGAGCCAGTGGCAGGGGTTCGGCTACTCGACGCTCCTGTTCGCGGTGGCGATCCAGCGCGTCCCCACCGAGCTCTACGAGGCCGCCGCACTGGACGGGGTCGGACCGATCCGCCGCTTCTTCAACGTGACCGTGCCGCTCGTGCGGGAGATGACCGGGCTCATGGTCATCATCACCATCTCGGGTGCATTCCAGGTCTTCAACGAGGTCATGGTGATGACCAGCGGCGGCCCCGACAACTCGACGCAGGTGCTCGCCACCTGGCTGTACCGCAGCGGCTTCGTGCAGAACGACTTCGGGTACGCGGCTGCGATCGCGACCGTGATCTTCGCGGTGACGCTCGCCGTCGCCCTCGGCCAGCTCTGGTACACACGACGCAGAAGGGTGGATTTCTGATGACCCGCACCGGATTCCTCGGCTCCATCGGCCGAGTCTTCATGTGGTCCTTCCTGCTGGCGCTCGTGGTGGTGGTCGCCTATCCCCTGCTGTGGATGGTGCTCAACGGCTTCAAGACCAATGCGGAGCTCTTCGGCAACCCCTTCGCCCTGCCGGTCCAGCTGAACTGGGAGAACTACACCCTCGCGTGGAACAACGGGGTGAGCGACTACCTGACCGCCAGCGTCCTGGTCACGGTGACGTCGACGGTCGCGACGGTCTTCATCAGCGCGTGGGCGGCCTATGGCCTGACGCGCGTGCGGATGCCATTCGGCGCCACGATCTCCGGCATCATCCTCGGTGGCCTGATGCTGGCACCCGCCGTCGCGCTCGTCCCGCTGGTGCGCATGTTCCAGGCCATGGGTCTCTACAACACGTTCTGGGCGCTGCTCATCCTCTACACCGCGTTCCGGATCCCGTTCACCACGTTCCTGATCCGCGCGTACATGATCGATCTGCCTCGCGAGATCGACGAGGCGGCCGAGGTGGACGGGGCGAGCCGCTGGACCACGTTCTGGCGGATCACCCTGCCGATGTGCAAGCCGATCATCATCTCCACCGTGATCCTCCACATCCTCTTCGCCTGGAACGAGTACCTCTTCGCGATGGTGTTCACGAGCGGCACCTCGGTCCAGACACTGCCCGTCGGCCTCACCAGCCTGATGAGCCGGCACGGGACCGACTATCCGGTGGTCTTCGCCGGCATGGTGGTCGCCGCGCTGCCGGTGATCGTGCTCTTCTTCGCCTGCCAGCGCTACTTCATCAAGGGCCTCTCGGAAGGGATCGGGAAATGACGCGGGCACCGCTCGTCGACCGCATCACCGGGTCGAACTTCGGCTACCAGCACTTCCCGCTCGAGCGGTGCCTCGACGATCTCGCGACCCTCGGCCGCACCAGCATGGAGTTGTGGGGCGTGGCCCCGCATGCGCACGTCCCGTGGCTCGAGGACGACGACGCCCGCAGCATCCGGCGCGCCGCGGAGATGCGCGGGCTCCGCATCGCCTGCTTGACGCCGGAGCAGGTCGCGTACCCCGTCAACGTGGCGTCGCCGGATCCGCAGCTGCGCCGGAGCAGCGTCGCGATGTTCCGGCGCGCGGCCGAGCTGGCCGCCGAGCTCGGCGCGCAGATGCTCCTCGTCACGGCGGGGCGGGGCGGCGAGGACGAGTCGCCGTCGGCGGGCTGGGCGCGCGCCGTGGACTCGCTGGGCGAGATCACCGCCCACGCCGCGGGGCTGGGCGTGGACTGCGTGCTCGAACCCCTGCAGCGGGTCGAGTCCAACCTCGTGAACTCGGCCGCGGACGCGGCGCGGATGCTGGCCGACGTCGCGGAGCCGCGTCTCGGCGTGGTCCTCGACACCGTCGGTGCCGCCGTGTCCGGGGATTCCGTCGACGACTACGCGCAGCTGCTCGGCGAGCGCCTGCGCCACGTCCACCTCGTCGACGGCGCTCCCGCCGGCCATCTGGCCTGGGACGACGGGCGTCTGCCGCTGGACGAGATCGTCGCGGCCCTCGACCGCTGCGGGTACGAGGGCCTGGCGACGGTCGAGCTGTTCGGCGACGGACGCTACGCCCTCGAGCCACGCCCCGCGCTCGAACGATCGCTCGACGCCGTCCGCCGCGCCGTCGCCGGCGCCGGCGGAAACGCCGGCTGACCGGTGCCGCACCCGCTGGGCGGCACCGGCGGAAAGCCGGTCGGCAGGGTTCCTTGGAGGGCGCCGCCGCGACCGGTCCGGCGGGTCCCTTCCGGGCCGAGCGTCACTCCTCCCAGCCGACGTCGTCCGCGTCCTTGTCCGGACGCCAGCCCCGCCAGACGGGGTGGCGGAGCCGGCCGCCGCCGGTGACCTCGGAGTAGCGGACCTCGCCGACCAGCCGCGGCGTCACCCAGTGGGCGTCCCGCGCATCGGCGCGGGGCACGTCCGCCGGTGGGGTCTTGCGCTCGATCCGGCGCAGCTTCTGGGCCGCCTCCTCGAGGTCGCGGTCGTCGAACCCCGTGCCGACGCGTCCGGCGTAGACGAGCCCGCCGTCCTCCGGCACCGCGACCAGGAGGGAGCCGATGCTGCCGGCGCGCGAGCCGAGGCCGGTCCGCCAGCCGATGACCACGACCTCCTGGTGCTTCTCGTTCTTGATCTTGATCCAGTTCCGGCTGCGCCGGCCGGGCTGGTAGGTCGAGTCGGCGCGCTTGGCGATGATGCCCTCGAGGCCCAGCTCCAGGCTGGACTCGATCGCGTCGTCGACGCCGCTGCGCCCGTCCGCGTCGTCGCGGCTGGTGCCGTGCGCCGGCGGCTGGTGGATGTGCTCGCCCTCCTCGACGGCGGCGAGGAGCGCCTCCCGCCGTTCGGTGTAGGGCTCGCGCATCAGGGCCCGGACGCCGCCGTCGTCCGGCACCCGCAGGGCGTCGAACAGCATCAGGTGCACCGGGACCTTCTCCGCCGCGGCCTCGATCTCCTTCTTCCTGGTCAGCTTCATCCGGGTCTGCAGGAGCCCGAAGTCGGGGCGGTGCCCCGCGCCGAGCGCCACGATCTCGCCGTCCAGGACCGCGCCGTGGAGGTCCGCCCCGTCGGCGCCGAGGCCGGCGAGCTCCTGCAGCTCCGGGTAGAGCGCCGACATGTCGCGGCCGTTCCGGCTGGTCAGCTGGGCCTTCCCGTCGACGATGCCGACGATCGCGCGGACGCCGTCCCACTTCATCTCGAAGACCCAGTCGTCGTCCGGCGCGAGGTCGCCGACGCCGCCGGCGGTCGCGAGCATCGGCGCCGGGGGCTCCTCCAGCTCCTCGGTCCAGCGGGCATCGCCCTGCCGGGGCTTCTTCGGCGCGGAGCTGCGCTGCGCCTCCCGCCGGGCAGCGCGGTCCCGCGGGGAGCGGGACTGGTCCTTCATGAGCTTCAGCAGCCAGTTGTCCTCGCCGCCCATGCCCGGCGCATTGATCAGCGCGAAGCGCCGCGGCACCCCGCCGAGCCCGCCGTCCGGCCGGCCGGAGAGCACCGCGATGACCTCCTTGCCCTCGCGCCACTTCTCGATCTCGATGGTCCCGCTGTCCCAGATCGAGACCTGCCCGGCCCCGTACTCGCCCTTGGCGATCTCGCCCTCGAACGTCGCGTACTCCATCGGGTGATCCTCGGTCTGGACGGCCAGGCGGTTCTCGTCCGTCTCGAGCGGCGGCCCCTTGGGGACCGCCCAGGAGACCAGGACGCCGGAGTGCTCCAGGCGGAAGTCGTAGTGCAGCCGCCGGGCGTGGTGCTCCTGGATGACGAAGATGGGCTCCTCCCCCTCGCGCGGCGCGGGCGACTCCTCGGGCACCGGCTCTCGCGTCTTCGTGGCATCCCGCTTGGCGCGGTACTCGGCGAGCCGGTCCGCGGGCGCCGGCGCAGCGCCGTCGTCCCCCTTCTTCCCCGTCCGGCCCGCGGCGCCGTTGCCGCCGGACTTCTTGGACTTCTTGGACTCCTTCGACTCCGAGGGTCCATCGCCGGCGGACGACGGCTGCTCGGCGGCCTTCCGGCCGGCCCGCGGCCCGGGCCCCTCGGTCTCCGAGGTCCCGTGCCAGCCCTGCTCGGCGATGGGGTCCAGCCCGGACTCGACGCGCTCGAGCACGTCCAGGTAGTCCAACTGGGCGAGGTCCGGGCTCTTGATCTCCTTCCAGGTGCGCGGCGCCGCGACCATGGGCCGGGCGCGGCCGCGCAGCGAGTACGGGCAGACGGTGGTCTTGTTGCCGTTGTTCTGACTCCAGTCCACCAGCACCTTGCCCGTGCGCAGGGTCTTCTTCATGTCGGAGACCACCAGGTCCGGATGGTCCGCCTCGAGCGCGCGGGCGAGCTCGTGCGCGACGTCGGAGACCTGCTCGGTGGTGTAGGTCCCGTCGAGCGCCACATAGAGGTGGATGCCCTTGGAGCCGGAGGTCACCGGCACGGCGGTGAGGTCCATCCCGTCGAGCAGCTCCCGGCACAGCAGCGCCACCTCGGCGCACTCGGCGAGCCCGGCCCCCTCCCCCGGGTCCAGGTCCAGCACCATCCGGTCCGGGTTCCTCGGCGTCCCGTCCGGGGCGAAGCGCCACTGCGGCACGTGGACCTCCAGCGCCGCGACCTGGCCGAACCAGGCGAGCACCGCCGGGTCGTTGGCCAGCGGGTAGGTGTTGGTGTGGTCCTTGTGCTTGATGGCCGCGCGCGGGATCCAGTCCGGCGCCGAGTCCTCCAGGTCCTTGCGGAAGAAGACCTTGCCGGGCTTGTCCTCGGTGCCGACCCCGTCCACCCAGCGCTTGCGCGTGACGGGCCGCCAGGCGGCCTGCGGGACCAGGACGTGGGCCACCCGGGCCAGGTAGTCCAGCACGTCCGCCTTGGTGGTGCCGGCCTCCGGGTAGAGGACCTTGTCCAGGTTGCTCACGCGCAGCCGCTGCCCGGCGACCTCCACCGTCTGCCGCTGCGATCCGCTCCGTCCCGCCATGCTCTCCTCCGTTCCCGCCTGCGTCCGCGCCGGCGGTCCCGCGTCCCACCAGGGGCGCAGGGCGCCGCACTGCTCCCACCCTGTCCGGCGGGGGCTGGCTTGGCCAGAGGACTCAGCGAATCCCTAGCCAACTCCAAAGGTCCGGTGGTTCACTGTGGCCATGAGGGCCATATGGACGGGCGCTGTCGCCTTCGGACTGGTCAACGTGCCGGTCAAGGTCTACGGCGCGACCACGGATCACGACATCCGCCTGCACCAGGTGCACGACGCCGACGGCGGGCGGATCCGCTACGAGCGCCGGTGCGAGGTCTGCGGCAAGAAGGTCGAGTACGAGGACATCGACAAGGCGTACGACGACGGCGACCGCACCGTGGTCCTCTCCGACGAGGAGATCGAGTCGCTGCCGGCCGAGAAGAGCGACGAGATCGACGTGGTGCAGTTCGTGCCGAGCGATCAGATCGACCCGCTGCTCCTGGACAAGAGCTACTACCTGGAGCCGATGTCCAAGTCGCCGAAGGCGTACATCCTGCTGCGGCGCACCCTCGAGGCCAGCGACCTCACGGCGATCGTCCGGTTCTCCCTGCGCCGACGCACCAACCTGGGCGCGCTGCGGGTACGGGACAAGGTCCTGATCCTCCAGCAGCTGCGCTGGGCCGACGAGCTGCGCGAGGTGGACTTCCCGGCCACCCAGAGCAAGGCCAAGGTCAGCGACCAGGAACTGAAGATGGCCTCTGCGCTCGTGGACCAGTTCTCCGGCGACTTCACGCCCGAGGACTACGTGGACGAGTACCAGGAGGAGCTCCAGGTGCTCATCGAGGAGAAACTGGAGCAGGGGGACGCGCTGGACACGGACGCCACCTTCGGCGACGCCGAGGCCGCACGCGAGGAGGCCGAGACCGATCGCGGCAACGTCGTGGACCTCATGGAGGCGCTCAAGCGCAGCGTCGAGTCCAAGCGCGGCGGCGGCTCCAAGCGCGCCTCCGCGGCTGACGCGGACGCCGACGAGAGCGACGACGACGCAGACGAGAAGCCTGAGCCGTCGCGGAAGTCGGCGTCCTCCAAGAGTGGGTCCAAATCGAGCGGGTCCAAATCGAGCGGAACCAAGTCGAGCGGATCGAAGTCGTCGGCCAAGAAGAAGGAATCGACGTCCGGGACCGCCAAGAAGTCCTCCGCGGCGAAGAAGTCCGGCACCGCCAAGAAGTCGTCGGGCTCGTCCGGCAGCTCCTCCTCCGACAGCAGCAAGAAGACCACCAAGAAGAGCGCGTAGGTGAGAGCCGAGTCCATGTCGCCCGCCGCGGACGGGCTGGTCCGCGTCGAGCCCGGGGAAGGCGGGATCCGCCGCCGTCGAGCCGGCAAGGGGTTCGCGTACTACTCGGCCAACGGGCGCAGGATCGGGCCCGGGCCGCTGCTGGAGCGCATCAAGGGACTCGTGATTCCGCCGGCCTGGACCGACGTGTGGATCTCCTCCGAGCCCCGGGCGCACATCCAGGCGACCGGGGTGGATGACGCGGGCCGCCGGCAGTACCTGTACCACCCCGAGTGGCGGGAGCACCGGGACGCGGAGAAGTTCGCGCATTCGCTGGCCTTCGCCCGGAGGCTGCCGGCCATCCGGCGGGCCGTCACCCGGGACCTGCGCCAGTCCGACGACGGGCAGCGCCGCGCGCTGGCGGCCGCTGTGCGGCTGATGGACCGCGCCGGCCTGCGCGTCGGTGGGGCGGAGTACGCGCAGGAGAACGGATCGTTCGGGGCGGCGACCCTGGAGCGGCGTCATGTGAGCCTCGAGCACGGGATCGTCCACCTGCGCTTCCGCGGCAAGTCCGGCAACGACTGGGACGTCCGCGTGGAGGACGACCTACTGCACGGCTTCTTCGAGTCCGTGCCCGCCGGACCGCGTCCGGCGCCGGCGCTGTGCTTCGCCACGACCGCCGGTCCAGGCCGGGGCGGGCGGCGCTGGGCATGCATCGACGCCGGAGGCATCAACGCGTACCTCGAGCGGATCGCCGGGCCCGGCTTCTCGGCCAAGGATTTCCGGACCTGGCAGGGCACCGTCGTCGCGGCGCGCAGCCTCGCCCGGTCCTACCGCGCGGGCGACACCTCGCCCGGCGCCGTCGCCGCCGCCATGAAGGCGGCGGCCGAGTGGCTGCACAACACTCCCACGATCGCCCGCGACTCGTATGTGGACCCGCGCGTGGTGGAGCTGTTCGAGCGCGGCCGGGTCGCGGACTTCTCCAAGCAGCCGGACCGGGCTGTCCTGGCGCTCCTCACCGCGGGCTGAGGGCGTCGGCCGGGGGCAGGGCCTCGGCGTGGGCCTGCTCCGAGCGCGCACGACGGCGGTCGATGAGTCCGAGGGCCGCCGTCGGGATCAGCGTGAGCGCGATGACTGCGGTGCCCACTGCGGCGGGCCCGTCGAGCCCCAGCGGCGTGTCCAGCGCCGCGCCGGCGATCGGCGTGACGGTGGCGGTGCCGAGATTGAAGGCGGCGACGCTCAGTGCCGAGCCGAGCGCCGCTGCCCTGCCGGAGAAACGCACGGCGAGATGGATGAGGACGCCGTTCGCGCTGAGGCCGACGAGGCCCAACAGTGCGACCGTGGCGACGAGCGCCCACGGCGAGCTCGAGAACAGGGCGATCGAGGCCATCAGGACCGTGGAGACTGCCGGCGTCACGATGGTCACCGCATGCGGGTGCCGGTCCCCCAGACGGCCGGCGAGGAGCGTCCCGGCGAAGGAACCGATCCCGAAGACGCTGAGCACCAGGGGGACCGCCGCGGTGGACAGACCCGCCCGGTCGGTGAGCACCGGCGCGATGTAGGAGTACGCGGCCAGGACGCCACCGCTCGTCGTAGCGCAGGCGAGGAGAACCAACCACAACCTGGGGGAGAGGAGGTCGCCCAGGTCCGCGACGATGTCGCCGGCTGCGCTGCCACGGTCGGGCTGGTCACGCGGCACCCGCCGGAGGACCAGCACGGTCACGAGGGCGGCAGCCGCGGCGAGCGTCCAGAAGGTTCCGCGCCACCCTGTCACGTGGGCGATGTACGCGCCCAGGGGGACGCCGAGGACCGTGGCCAGCGACCCGCCGGCAGCGACGACGCCGACGGCGCGCGAGGCCAGGCCGGGACCCGCAGCGCGGCTCGCGACGACGGCGGCCACGGCCCAGAAGGCGCCGGTCGCCACGCCGGTGACGAACCGGGCGGCGACGATCTGCCCAGCGTCGGCGGCCAGTGCCACCCAGACGTGCCCGAGCACGAAGATCCCGAGCGCGATGAGCAGGGTCAGTCGCTGCGAGAGCCGGACCGTGAGCACGGTCATCAGCGGCGCTCCGATGATCATGCCGACGGCGAAGACGGTGATGAAGGATCCGACGCGGGCGAGCGACACCCCGAGTCCCCCGGCGATGTCCGGCAGGATGCCAGCGACGACGAACTCGGTGGTCAGCATCAGGAACGTGCCGACGGCGAGGACGTAGACGGCCAGGGGCAGGCGGTGGCGTCCCGCCCTCTCCGCAGGAATGCTCACAGCGTCAGGAGCACCTTGGTGGCGCGGCGCTCGTCCATGGCCCGGTAGGCCTCGGCCGCCTGCTCGAGGGGCAGCTCGAGGTCGAAGACGGCGCCCGGATCGATCTCGTCCCTCATGATCAGGTCGATCAGCTCCGGCAGGAACCGACGCACGGGCGCGGGCCCGCCGAGCAGGCTCACCGTCGCGAAGAAGAGGTCCAGGCCGTCCAGTTCCACGCCGTGGCTGACGCCGACGTAGCCGACGTGGCCGCCGGGCCGGGTCGCGTGGATCGCCTGCAGCATCGACTCCTGGGTGCCGACGGCCTCAATGGTCGAGTGGGCCCCGTAGCCGCCGGTCAGCTCCTTGATCCGGGCCACGCCGGCGTCGCCGCGCTCCTCGACGATGTCCGTGGCGCCGAACCCCTTCGCCAGTGCCTGGCGGTCGGCGTGGCGGGACATCGCGATGACGCGTTCGGCGCCGAGCCGCCGGGCGGCGAGGATCGCCAGCAGTCCCACGGCGCCGTCGCCGACGACGGCCACGGTCTTGCCGGGCCCGGCCTCCGCTGCGACGGCGCCGAACCATCCGGTCCCGAGCACGTCGGAGGCGGCGAGGAGGCTGCGCAGCTGCGCCGGGGTGGGCTCGCCGTCGACCTTGACCAGGGTGCCGTCCGCCAGGGGAATCCGGGCGTACTCGGCCTGCGTGCCGACCGAGCCCATCATCACCTGGTGGATGCAGCGGGACTGGAAACCGGCCGCGCAGATCTCGCAGGTGTTGTCCGAGGCGACGAACGACCCGACGACGAAGTCGCCGACGGCGACGTCCTGGACGGCGTCTCCGGTGGCTTCGACGACGCCCACGTACTCGTGGCCCATCGGCGTGGGTCCGCGGACCTCCTCGATCCCGCGGTAGGGCCAGAGGTCGGAACCGCAGACGCAGGTGGCGGTGACGCGGATGACCGCGTCGGTGGGCTCGACGACGGTGGGCTTCTCGATCTCGTCGACCCGGATGTCTCCGGGGGCGTGCATGACGACGGCGCGCATGGCTTCTCCTCGTGTCAGTTCATTCATCGCCGTCCACCACACCACGGCCCGGCGGCGCGTGGGAGTCCCGCTCGAGACGGGTACCGGCAGGGACTCCCCCGGGACCGGTTCCCGTCCTACCGTTGGAGCCATGGACAACCGATCCGAGGTCCGCGACTTCCTGGTCACGCGGAGGGAGAAGGTCTCGCCGGGCGATGTGGGGCTGCCGGCGGGCACCAATCGCCGCGTCAAGGGCCTGCGCCGCAGCGAGGTCGCGGCTCTGGCCGGGGTGAACGTCGAGTACTACACCAAGCTGGAGCGCGGCGCGATCAGCGGCGCCTCCCCCGAGGTACTCGACGCCCTCGCCAAGGCGCTGCAGCTGGACGACGCCGAGCGGGCCTACCTGTTCGACCTGGCGCACGCCGCCAGCCCGGTGGCGCGTTCGCCCCGCCGTCGCAACTCGAAGGGGTGGCAGCCCCACCCGAGCCTGCAGTGGACGCTCGACGCGATCACCGCCGGCCCGGCGTTCCTGCGGAACGGCCGCCTGGACCTGCTCGCTGCCAACGCCCTGGCGCGGGCGTTCTACCAGGACGTGTATGACATGCCGGGCCAGCCGCCGAACCTGGCCCGCTTCACGTTCCTCGACGAGCGGGCCCACCGGTTCTACCCCGACTGGGACGCGTTCGCCGAGGTGACGGTCTCGATCCTCCGCACCGAGGCCGGGCGGGACCCGCACAACAAGGAGCTCCACGACCTCATCGGGGAGCTCTCCACCCGCGACGAGGTGTTCCGGCGTCTCTGGGGAGCCCACAATGTGCGGCACCACGGCACCGGTTTCAAGACGTTCGACCATGCGGTGGTGGGCGAGCTGACCCTCGCCTACGAGGGCATGGCGCTGGAGGCGGAGCCGGGGCTGACACTGACGGTGTACGCGGCCGAACCCGGGTCGCCGTCCGCCGAGCGCCTGCAGCTGCTCGCCTCCTGGGCGGCCAGCGGGGAGCGGGCCCCGGCCGGCGAGGACCTCGCCTCCACCGGTGAAGGCGCTGCTCCGACCCGCCGGGACCAGGCGCCGGCCGCCCCGGCCGCGGACCGTCGGCGGTCCGCGCGCGGCGAGACGGCCTAGAGGCGGGCCCGGTGAACGGCAGGTCCGCCGGAACAGATCGCCCCCACGATGGTCGAGGTGGCAGGGGGCCGCGGCTGGCACGCGGCTCGGCAGCCGTGCTGCATCCGGTGGTGGCGATCGGCTCGGTGATGGTGCTCGCGGTGCTGTCCGGGTGCGCGGGCGGCCCCGCGAGCGAGCCGGGCGGGTCCGCCGCGCCGGGCCGGACTGAGTCAGGCCAGACCACGGCGAGCGCGTCAGCTGACGAGCCGTCGGCGCTCGACGTCTCGACGATCGCGTCCGGCCTCGACGCGCCGTGGTCCATCGCCTTCCTCGGCGACACGGCCCTGGTGAGCGAACGGGACTCGGGGAGAATCGTCGAGCTCGGCGCCGACGGTGCCGCGCGCGACGTCGGCACGGTGGCGGGCGCGACGCCGCGTGGCGAGGGCGGCCTGCTCGGAATCGCCGTCCGCGAGGACTACCTGTACGTGTATTTCACGGCCGAGGACGAGAATCGGATCGAGCGGTACCCGTTGACGGGCGACCCGGGCGCTCTGGGCCTCGGCGAGCCTGAGCCCCTCCTCGGCGGGGCGGACGGCCTCGACGGGTTCGACGCGCCGGACGCCGCGAGCTATCACAACGGCGGCCGGATCGCGTTCGGACCGGACGGCATGCTCTACGCGACCGTCGGCGACGCGGGCGATCCATCCAGCGCCCAGGACCGGCGGGACCTGAACGGCACGATTCTCCGCCTGACCCCCGGCGGCGGGGTGCCCGAGGACAATCCGTTCGACGGCTCCCCCGTGTACAGCTACGGGCACCGCAACCCGCAGGGTCTCGCCTGGGACGCGAACAGGACGCTGTACGCGAGCGAGTTCGGCCAGAACACGTGGGACGAGCTCAACGTCATCGAGCCCGGCGCGAACTATGGCTGGCCCGAGGTCGAGGGCGTCGGCGGGGACGACCGCTTCACCGACCCGGTCCAGCAGTGGTCGCCCGCCGACGCGAGTCCGAGCGGCGTGGCGGTCGCCGGGAGCGGCCTCTGGATCGCCAACCTGCGCGGTGAGCGCCTCCGCGAGGTCCCCCTGGACGATCTGGCGGGCTCGACGGAGCACCTGGTCGGCGAGCACGGGCGACTCCGCGACGTCGCCGCGGCACCGGACGGCTCGCTGTGGATGCTCACCAACAACACCGACGGCCGCGGCACGCCCGGCCCCGACGACGACCGCATCCTGCGCGTCGAGCTGACGCCCTAGCCCGGTCAGCCTGGGAATCGCTGCCGCACCGTCGGCAGCGGCCTGCCCGGCCGCAGCGGGGTCACGGAACCGGGCCTCCCGGTCCGCGGATCAGGCCAGGCCGGCCCAACCCGAGTCGCGGAGCGCCTCGAGCGTCGCCCGCGAGCCCACCGCCTTGAAGCTGCGCAGCGCGGCGAGGTAGTGCCGCGCGAACTCCTCGTGCTCCACCAGGTCGCCGAACAGCTCTGGATCGCGCAGGAACGCGAGCTCGTCCTCGCCCTGGCGGGCCGCCGCGGCCATCACCCGGTCCTTGAGCCGGTCGACGACGTCGATCGGCTCGCCGGCCTCGTCCACGCCCTCCGCGTAGCGCGCCCAGGACGCGACGATCGCCGCGCTCAGGGCGACGGACCGCCCGGCGGACGCGCCGCCGTCGTTCAGGTTCTGCACGATCACCGGGACCAGCCAGGTGGGGATGCGGTCCGAGGACTCGGCGCAGAGCCGGGCGAGGGTGTCCCGGACCTGCTCGTTGGAGAACCGCTCGAGGAGCTTGGCCTGGTAGGCGGCCAGGTCGATGCCGGGGACCGGCTTGAGCGTGGGCTCGCCCTCGCGGCGCATGTACTGGGCGAAGAACTCGGCGAACAGGGGGTCCTGCGCGGCCTCGTGCGCGTAGCGGTAGCCGGCCAGGTAGCCGGTGTAGGCCATCGCCTGGTGCGTGGCGTTGAGCAGGCGCAGCTTCATGAGCTCGTAGGGCTCGACGTCGTCCACCACCTGGACGCCGGCCTGCTCGAACGGCGGTCGGCCGGCGGGGAAGTCGTCCTCGAGCACCCACTGGATGTAGTCCTCGCAGACCACGGGCCAGCGGTCGGCGATGCCGTACTCGGCGGCGACGGCGGCCCGGTCGGCGTCCGTGGTCACCGGGGTGATCCGGTCCACCATGGAGTTCGGGAACGCGACGTGCTCGCGGATCCAGGCGGCGAGGTCCGGGTCCTTGGCCTCGGCGAACGCGGTGAAGACCGTGCGGGCCAGGTGCCCGTTGCCCTGGATGTTGTCGCAGCTCATCACGGTGAACGGCGCGGTGCCCGCGGCACGACGGCGGCGCAGCGCCTCGGTGATGTAGCCGAACGTGGTGGTGGGGGTTGCTCCGGTGCCGGATTCGGCGGTGAAGTCCGCGGCGAGGTCGGCCGCGACGGCGGGGGTGTCCGCGAGGAACTCCCCCGTGCGGGGGTTGTAGTTGTAGCCGCCCTCGGTGACCGTCAGGGAGACGATCCGGACGCCCGGATCCGTCAGCCGGGCGAGGACGGCCTCGGGCTCGTCGGGCGCGAAGAGGTACTCGGCGAGGGAACCGATGACGCGGGCGTCGCGGCTGCCGTCCGGGGATTTCTCGACCAGCGTGTAGAGGCCGTCCTGGGTCGTGAGCGCATCGCGCATCGCGGCGTCGTGCGGCATGAGGCCCACGCCGCAGATCGCCCAGTCCAGGGCCAGACCGCTGTTCATCAACCGGTCCAGGTAGAGCGCCTGGTGGGCGCGGTGGAAGCCACCGACCCCGAAGTGGACGATCCCCACGCGCCGGGCGGCGGGATCGTAGCCGGGCACCCGGGCCCCGCCGGTGGCGGCGGCGTCGAGCGTCCGGAGCGAGAGGTCGACGGCGGATTGCGCCGCAGTGGGTTCGTTCATGACTGACTCCGCTCGTCTAGTGGGCGCGGCGCCGCCTCTCCGGGCCTCCGGCCACTCGGGGCGGCCCGGTCGGGTGATGCGGCGCACAATCGTGGACCCAGCCTAACATTTGAGCGCAAGCCTTGTCTCATATGAGCGGGTGGACTTCTCGTCGGCGCACGCTCTGGACTTCCGGCCGGGGGTCGGCTGGACTGGCGAGACCCGGCGAGACCAGACCGGCGAGTCCGAATCGGCGAGACCAGGCAGGGCCGAGCAATGAGAGGCGATGATGCGAGATGACCGATCAGATGCGCACACGGAGGGGCACACGGTCGGGCACGGGCTCGGACACACGGTCGAGTGCGGCCGGCGTGGCAGGAGCCCTCCTCTGGCTGGTCGCCGGACTGGTGCTCGGAGCCGCCGTCTTCTACGTGGGCAACTGGGGCTACTCCACCCTGTTCGGCGCGTCCGCCGGGGCCGGGGCCGGGGCCCTGCTCGGCGCCCTGCTGGTCCTGCTGGCGGTCCTGGCCACCGCGCTCCTGGCGGCCCGGTCGCGGGCCGCCGCGCTCGGGCTGCTGCTCTGCCTCGTCGCCCTCGCCGTCGCGGGGGTGCTGCCGCGACTGCTCGGACTCCCCTTGGCCTTCAGCGGGCTCGGCCCCCTCCCGGGCTTCGCGGAGCTCCTCGACTCGACCCGGATGAGCCCGGTGACGTTCCTGCTGATCGGTCTGGCCGGCGGCCTCCTCATTCCCCGGAGGGACCGGGGCCGCCGGGCGGAGTGACCGCGGGCCGAGTGACCGCGGGCGGGGCACCGAGCGGTCCGGCGCCGCTGCGGACAGCGGCGGGCCGCGCCCACCGGGGTGGACGCGGCCCGCGCTGGGGACGCTTCGGGGGCTCGGGTCAGCCCTTCGGCTTCCACTGCTCGAAGTCGGCGGCGACATCGCGGTCCCACGGGGTCCCGAGGGCGCCGTCGATGTAGTCCTGGAACCAGGCCTCGACCTCCGGCGACTGGAGGGCCGCCTGCAGCGCCTTGCCCTTCTCCGTCTCGGCGAAGCCGGGCTGCCCGGCCACGAGGCAGATGTACGGCAGCGCCTCCTCGATGGACTCGAAGGCCAGCGCATCGGCCGGCGTGTGGCCGATCTCGGCGGCCAGACGGACGAACATGAAGCCGGCGTCGACGTCGGGCAGCGTGGTGGCGAGGGACTGCTGGTCCACCTCGACGAACTCGAAGTTCTTCGGGTTCGCCGTGATGTCCCGCTGGGACAGCTCGATGACGGACTTGGACTCGTCCACCTCGATCAGCCCCGCCTGCGCCAGCAGCTTCAGGCCCCGGCCGTTGTTGGAGGGGTCCACGGGCAGGGCGATCTGCGCCCCGTCCGGCAGCTCCTCGAGGGAGGCGTGCTTCTCGCTCCAGAGGCCGGCGGGCGACGAGTAGACGTAGAAGCTCGCCTCGAGCTCCAGGTTGTTGTCCGCCGCGAACTGCTCCAGGTAGGCCCCGTGCTGGAAGAAGTTCGCATCGTACTCGCCATTGGCGACGGCGATGTTCGGCTGGACGATGTCCGTCACGAACGTCGGCTTCAGCTCCCACCCCTCCTCCGCGAGCAGCTCCTTCGCGATCTTCAGCGGCTCCTGGTAGGGCGCGGACTCGGTGGCGATGATGGTGATGGTCTTGTCCTCGGCGGCGCCGGCCAGACCGCAGCCGGTGGTGGCGGCCAGGCCGGCGATCGCCGCGGTGGCGGCCAGTCCGCGCAGTGCGGTGCGGCGGGTGATGTCGAAGGTCATGCGTTCTCCTTGAGTTCCTCGGATGCGAGCGGTGAGGTCTGCGTGGCGGCACCGCCGCGGACGGCGTCGCCGATGGCGCTGAGCCCCTCCGGGGTGGTCCCGTTGATGTAGTAGTCCCCGAGCGAGCGCGCCCGGAAGGCGATGGGGTTGTGGGTGGCCACCGTCTGGGCGTTCCGCCAGTGCCGGTCCAGCCCCTTGGCGGAGCTGGTCGCCGAGGCGCCGACGGTCTGGAAGAGGGCCTGCGCGGCGCCGAGCGCCAGCTCGGGGACGCTGACGTGGGCCGCCTCGACGGCGAGCTCGGCGGCGTACGCCTCGGCGGGCACGTCGCCCGGTTCGCTGGAGCGGCGGACCGCGCAGACATCCCAGGCGGCGTCGAGCGCGCGCGCCGCGGCGACCACGGCGGCCTCCGCCGCGAAGGCCTGCGCCGCGATCCGCCCCACCTCCGCCTGGATCAGCGGGTCCTCCCGGAACGGCACGCCGGATCCCGTGTTGAAGGTGCGCTTGCGGCCGGCGACGAGCGCGGCGGCGTCGTCCCGGGCCGCGCGCGCGATCCCGGCCTGCACGGCGAGCAGCACCAGCTGGAAGAAGGCCGCCTCGTGCACCGCCTCCTGGCTGCCCTTCACGCGCGGCAGGACGTCGGCGTCGTCCACGGCCACCGCGTCGAACTCGGTGGTGCCCGTGCCGGTGAGACGCTGGCCGAAGCCGTCCCAGTCGTCGTGCACCCGCACGCCGTCGGCGTCGACGCGGACGACGGCGAACTGCCGTTCCCCGGTCGACTCGCCGCCCGGCCCGGTCACCTGGGCGCTGACGCGCGTGTAGGTGGAGTAGATGGTGCCGGTGCAGTAGTACTTCTCCCCGGTGAGCCGCCAGCCGCCGTCCGCGCCGCGGGCGAGCGAGGTGTTGAGCTCGCCGAGGGCGTTGCCGCCGCGCTCGGTCGACGCGTTGCCCACCGTCTCCCCCGCGACCAGCCGGGCGTACCACCGGGCCCGGACGTCCTCGGGCTGCCAGAAGAGGGTCTCGGCGAACCCGAAGTGGGACCGGTACAGGTGCCCCACGTTGGAGTCGGCGGCGGAGAGGTCTACGAGCAGGCGGATCACCGTCTCGAGGCTCGCGCCGTAGCCGCCGTGCTCGGTGGGGACGCGCAGGGCGCCGAACCGCTCGGCGTCCAGCCAGGCGACCGGCTCGAAGGGGAGGACCCGCTCGCGGTCGCGCTCCCAGGCGCCGGCGGCGATGCGGGCGAACACGGGGGCGAAGCGCTCCCGCAGGATCTCGTACGTGCTCACGCGTTGACCCCCTCCGGTGCGGCGGCCGCAGGGCCGGTCGCCGCGAGCCCGGCGGGCACCGCGGGCGAGTCCAGGTCCGCGCCCCGCCCGCGGAAGGCGGCCGCCGGGTGCGAGGGCTCGAGGCGGGCGCCGCGGCCGAAGACCTTCTCGCGCAGGGTGCCCGGCGCGTACTCGGTCTGGGCGAGTCCGCGGCGGCGCAGCTCGGGCAGGAGTCCCTCGATGAAGTCGGTGTAGGAGTCGGGGAGGACCTGGTTCATGACGTTCACGCCGTCGATCCCGGCGTCCTGCCACTGCTCCAGCCGGTCGGCGATCTGCTCCGGGGTGCCGGCGATCTGCTGGCCGAAGGCCCGGGCGCGGGCGATCTCGCGCAGCGACGGGTTCCCGTCCGGCGAGAGCCGCCGCAGCGTCTCCAGGTGGCCCTGCGTGCCCTCGGTCTGCACGGAGCCGGCGCCGAGGTCGTCGAGCCGGGCGTCGAGGTCGTGCCCGCCCAGGTCGACGCCGAGCCCGCCGCCGATGTGCGCCAGGATGTACTCCAGGTCCAGGGACGCCTCGAGGCTCTCCTGCTTGCGGCGGACCTCGTCCTCGGTGCTGCCGACGACGAACGAGAGCCCGGCGAAGACCTTCACGTCCTCCGCCTGCCGCCCGGCGGCCACGGCCTGCTCGCGCACCAGCGCACTGCTGCGGGCCGCGCTGGACGGCGACGGGGCGAAGATGAAGGTGGCCTCGGCGTGCCGGCCGGCGAAGGCGCGTCCGCGCGGGGAGGATCCGGCCTGGAAGAGGAACGGGGTCCGCTGCGGGCTCGGCTCCACCAGGTGCGGCCCGTCGATGCTGTAGCGCTCGCCGCGGTGGTTGATGCGGCGCACCTTCGCCGGGTCCGCGTAGCGGCCGGACGCCTTGTCGGCGAGGACGGCGTCGTCGTCCCACGAGCCCTCCCACAGCGCGTAGACCGCCTCGGCGTACTCCTCGGCCCAGGCGTAGCGCTCGTCGTGCCGCTCGAGCTCGGCCGCCCCGAAGTTGCGGTGCGCGTTCTCGAGGACGCTGGTGACGATGTTCCACCCGACGCGGCCGTCCGTCAGGTGGTCCAGCGTGGAGAGCTGCCGGGCGAACTGGAACGGCTCGGCCTGGATGATGGAGCTCGTCAGGGCCAGACCGATGTCCTCGGTGGCGCCGGCGAGCGCGGAGACCAGGACCAGCGGATCGTTCGCCGGCACCTGCAGGCCCTTGCCGACGTGATGCTGCCACCCGCCGTCGTACTGGCCGTAGAGGCCGGCGACGTCGGCGAAGAACAGGGCGTCGAACTTGGCGTCCTCCAGCTGGCGGGCCAGGCCCGTCCAGAGGGAGAGCTCGTTGAAGCGGTGCTGCTGGGCCTCGGGGCGGCGCCAGTGGCCGCCGAGGATGTGGTTCGGGGTGTTCATCAGGAACGCGCTGAGGAGCAGGCGCGGGCGGGGTGCGGGCATGGGTGTCCTTAAGCCGTGGGACGGTGTGCAGTGGGACGGTGTGCGGTGACGGGGATCGGGTGCGGGTGCTCGCGGCCGCCGCGGCTAGCGCTTGTCCAGCACGCGGGCCAGGCGGGTGCCGCCGAGCTGGACGAACTGGACGAGCACGATCATGAGGACGATCGCGACGAGCATGACGATGGTCTCGTACCGGTAGTAGCCGTAGCGGATGGCGAAGTCGCCGATGCCGCCGCCGCCCACCAGGCCGGCCATCGCCGAGTAGCTGATGAAGCTCACGGTCATGATGGTGATGGAGCCGATCAGCGCCGGGCGGGCCTCCACGAGCAGCACGTCGCGGACGATCTGCCCGCGCGTGGCGCCCATGGCCCGGGCCGCCTCCACCACGCCGCTGCCGAGCTGCGTGAGGTTCTGCTCCACGAAGCGGGCGAAGTACGGGATGGCGTTGATGGTCAGCGGGACGATGACCGCGGCCGTGCCGATGGTGGTCCCGACGATGAACCGCGTGATCGGGATGATGGCGATCAGCAGGATCAGGAACGGGAAGGACCGGATGGTGTTGACCAGGGAGTCGACGATCCGGTGGGCGCGCGGCCGCGGCTTCAGGCCCACCGGCGACGCCGAGTAGAGCCACACGCCCAGCGGCGTGCCGAGGAGGATCGCCAGCGGGATCGCGACCAGCAGCATGGTGAAGGTCTGCCCCATCGCGACGCCGATCTCCGGCAGGAGCTCGACGATGCGGTCCAGCCCGAGGCCGGAGTCGGTGCCCGTGGTGGGGGCGGAGGCGCTAGGCATGGATGAGCTCCTTCCCGTCGCGTCCGCGCAGCGGTGCGCCGGAGGCCGGGTCGCGGCGGCCGGCGAGCGGCGTGCGGTCCAGATGGATCTCCTCGTCGAGGAGGTAGCGGCCGATCTCGGTGCCCGGCTCGAACGCTCCCGAGGCGAGGTCGGCGACGTCGAACCGCTCCACGACGGCCCCGTCCTCCATGACGGCGACGTTGTCGGCGATGGCCTTCACCACGTTCAGCTCGTGGGTCACCACCACCGTGGTGATGCCGAGGCTCTGGTTGATGTCGGCGATGTACTGCAGGACCGAGGCGGTGGTCCGGGGGTCCACGGCGGAGGTCGGCTCGTCGCAGAGCAGGACCTTCGGGTGGGTGACGAGGGCGCGGGCGATTGCCACGCGCTGCTTCTGTCCGCCGGAGAGCTGCGCGGGGTAGCTCTTGGACTTCTCGGCGAGGTCCACGATCTCGAGGGCCTCCTGGGCACGACGGCGGCGCTCGGCCTTCTCGATCCCGGCGAACTTCAGGGACAGCTCGACGTTCTGCAGCGCCGTCCGGTTGTTGAGCAGGTTGAAGTGCTGGAAGATCATGCCGATCTGGTGCCGCTCCCTGCGGAGCCGCTCGTCGTCGAGGCCGGTGAGGTCCACGCCGTCGAGCACCACCTGGCCGTGCGTGGGGCGCTCGAGCAGGTTGATATTGCGCAGCAGCGTGGACTTGCCCGCCCCGGAGAAGCCGATGATCCCCTGGATCGAACCGGCCGGGATGTCGAGACTGACGTCGTTCACCGCGGTGAAGTCGCCGTCCTTCCCCCGGAAGGTGGTGGACACATTGCGAAGACTGATCATGCTCTCCTCCATCGGTTCTGGCGTTAGCACCGTTGCCGGTCCGCCCGCGGAGGGCGGCGACCGGGTGGTTGCTGCGGCGTCGTCGAGCCAGATCTCTCAGCCGCTCTGGATGGTTTTTCGCGAATAGTTCTCTGTGGTGCGGGGCTCGCGATTCCCGCTCCCTCTACTGAATCGTGTGACGCTCGGCCGACACAAAACGCCGGACTCCGGGAGTCACCCGGCGACCCGGGGCCCGTCACATGACAGCTTGTGAAGCGCACATGACGTTCTGTGACGCGCCGGTCAGGCGTAGGACTCCGGGACGTCCCCGGCGGAGTCGTGCGTCACCGGGGCCCGCCCGTTGACCTCGTAGTCGCCCACGATCCGGGCACGGTAGATGGCCGGGTTGTGGGTGGCGATGGTGCGGGCGTTGCGCCAGTGCCGGTCGAAGTTGCAGCTGGTCGAGGTGGACGAGGCGCCGAGCCCGTCGAACATCTTGGAGGCGGCGGCGAGCACCAGCGGCTGCACGGCCGTGTGGGCGCGATTCGCCGTGAGCTCGCAGACCAGGTGGCGCTCGTCCTCGCTGAGTCCCTCGTCGGCCAGCAGTGCCTCGACCTCTCCGACCGCTGCGAGCACGATCGACTCGGTGGCGAGGACCTGGCCGGAGATCTCGCCGATCAGCTGCAGCACCTGCGGCTCGTCACGCAGCGGCACGCCGGTGCCCGTGGTGAAGTTGCGGGTGCGCGCCTGCACGGCGAGCCGGGCATCGGCCAGGACGGCCCGCGCGATGCCGGCCTGCACCGCGAGCAGCACCAGCTGGAAGACCGTGGACTCGACGTGCTCGAACTGGTCCACGGGCACGATCAGGGTGTCGACCGGGACCGTGTCGAACTCGGTGGACCCGGTGCCGGTGAGCTGCTGGCCGAACCCGTCCCAGTCGTCGTACATCTTCACGCCGCTGTGCTGCGTGGAGACGACGGCGAGGTGGCGGCCCGGGCGCTGCGGGTGGGTGGCGGCCACCACGGTCCAGTCGGCGAAGATCGTGCCGGTGCAGTAGTACTTGGTCCCGGAGACGAAGACGCCGTACGGGGTGGCGCTGATCGCCGTGTTCCAGGTGCCCAGGGCGTTGCCGCCGCGCTCGGTGTAGGCGTTGCCGACGATCTGCCCGGCGACGACGCGGTTGATCCACTTCTCCCGGACGGCGGGGTCCGGGTGCATCTGGATCTGCTCGACGAACGCGATGTGGGCCCGCAGCAGGTGCGCGACCTGCGAGTCCGCCTCGGCGAGCTCGATGAGCAGGCGGAACGTGTCGAGCAGGGAAGCGCCGAAGCCGCCGTGCTCCTGCGGGATGCGCAGGGCGCCGAAGCGGGCCGCGTTGAGCCAGCCGACCTGCTCGATCGGGAGCTGCCGCTCGGCGTCGCGCTGGCGGGCCCCCTCGGCGATACGGGCGAAGACCGGACGGAACACTCCGGCGAGGTAGTCGTAGTGGTCGCCCACCGGTGTCCCGGGCGTGAGCTTGATGAGGTGCCGGGGCTCGCTGGCAACGTCGGTCATGAGAGATCTCCCTCCATCGGTCCTGGCGGTAGCACCTTCCCGTTGCCGCGCGAGCCGGGGTGGGTCGCGTTCGGGTCGGGGGTTGCTGCGGCGTCGTCGAGCCAGATCTCTCAGCCGCTCTGGATGGTTAGTCGTCTACATTGCGCCACAGTCCGACGCATTCTGACAAACAGCGAGCGGCTCACGGCGTCACATTCTGTCCTCAGCTCCGGGTCTGGCTGGCCGAGTAGCGCGTCAGCGCCCAGGCGGCGCCCACCGCCGTGATGACACCGCACCAGAGCAGCGTCTGCCAGCCGTAGGGGCCGGCGTCGGTCCCCATCAGGAGGCTCCGGACGGTCTCGGTGAACCGGGTGAACGGCTGGTACTCCGCCACGGCGCCGAGCCATGCGGGCATGGACTCGGTCGGCACGAAGCCGCTGCTGAGGAAGGGCAGGAAGGCCAGCGGCATCGGCAGGTTGCTGGCGGTCTCGATCGTGTCGGAGATGATCCCGAGAGCCAGGCAGAGCCACGTGATGGCGAACGCGATGAGCGCGACCGCCCCGAGGGCTGCGAGCACGCCCGGCACTCCCCCGGCGGGTCGGAAGCCGAGAAACACGGCGACGGCCCCGACGGCGACGGTGGCGAGCAGTGCCTGCACCACGCTGACGATCGCGTGCGCGGTGAGGATGGCGGCGCGCGGAACGTCCATCGTCGCCAGCCGCGCGGCGATGCCCTGGCGCATGTCCATCGCGATGTAGATGGCGGTGCCGGCTCCCCCGGAGCCGATCGCCATCAGGATGATGCCCGGGACCACGTACTGCAGGTACGCCCCGGTGCCTCCACCGGTGCCGAGCTGCGCTCCGAGCATGCCGCCGAAGACGTAGACGAACATCAGGAGGAAGACCACCGGGAGCCCGATCATCATGACGATCATCGAGGGGTAGCGGACGAGCCGCCGCAGTCCGCGCCCGGTGAGCGTCACGACGTCGGACATGGAGCGGCGCACGTGGTCGGCGGCACCGAGACGCGGCGAGATGCTGGCGGTGGTCATGAGGACTCCTGGGTGGACGAGGCGGACGAGGCGGACGAGCCGGTGAGGGCGAGGAAGACGTCGTCGAGATCCGGGGAGGCCGTCCCCACCTCCGCCGGCTCGAGACCGACGGTCGCGAGGAGGTTCAGCACGTCGCGGATCTCGCCGGGGCCCGCGGTGAGCGGGACCCTCAGCTCGTGCCCGGCGTCCGGGAGCGAGAGGTCGGCGCCGGGCCTGCCGGCCAGGATCCGGTGGGCCGCGGAGGCGTCCTGCCCGGTCTGGAACCGCAGACGCAGTTGCTCCTCGCCCACCATCGCCTTCAGTTCCGCGGGCGTCCCCTCGGCGACGATCCGTCCGCCGTCCAGCACCGCGATCCGGTCGGCCAGCTGGTCGGCCTCCTCGAGGTACTGCGTGGTCAGCAGGACGGTGACGCCGGTGGCGACGAGTTCCCGGACCACCTGCCACATGGCATTGCGGCTGCGCGGGTCGAGCCCCGTGGTCGGCTCGTCGAGGAAGATGATCTGCGGGTCTCCGACGAGCGTCATGGCCAGATCCAGCCGACGGCGCATGCCGCCCGAGTACGTCGAGGCGGGACGCTGCGCCACCTCGACGAGGTCGAAGCGGCGCAGCAGCCCGCTCACGAGACCCTCGGCCTCGCGCCGGGCGACATGGCGGAGTCTCGCCATGAGCCGCAGGTTCTCGGCGCCGCTGAGGAGCTCGTCGACGGCGGAGAACTGGCCGGTGACACCGATGGTCGCCCGTACTCGGCCGGGCTGCTCGGCCACCGAGTGACCGCCGACCAGTGCGCTGCCGGAGTCGGCCGGGATGAGCGTCGAGAGGATCTGGACCGCGGTCGTCTTGCCGGCGCCGTTGGGGCCGAGCAGCGCGAGGACGGTTCCCCGCTCGACGGCGAGGTCGACGCCGTCGAGGACCGGGGTGCCGCCGTAGCTCTTGCGGAGGCCACGGACCTCGAAGGCGAGATCCGTGCCGAGGGCTGTGCTGGTCATGGCGTCTCCTAGAGGACGGCCGCGCGATAGGCGCGGACGCTTCCATACGTGGTGCGGGCGACGATCTCGAGCCGGTCATCCGACTCGGCGTCCCCGGGGTCCTCTCCCACGGTCTGCGCGGCGCCGTCCCGGGACGCGGTGGAAGGCTGCAGCTCGTTCCGCACCGCGCCTTGCTTGGAGTCGAGGTCGAGCCAGGTCAGGCTGCCCTCCCGGATTCCGACTTCGATGTCTCCGTAGCCGACGTCGAGGCCGGCGGCGCCGTGGACGGCGTCGTCGATGCGGATGCGCCCGTGCGCCGAGCGCGCCTGGAGCCGGCCCATGAGCGTGCGGACGTCGATGTTGCCGTAACCGCTGACGGCCTGCGCCTCGCCCATGACCATCCCGAGCGAGACGTTGCCGTGCGAGGCCTTGGCGGTCGTGTCGCCGTAGACCTCGCCCACGCGGACGCTGCTGGCGGACAGGCGGCTGGTGCCGCTGGCGCGCTCTACCGCGATCTCTCCATGCGAGGTCTTGGCCTCCAGCTCGGCGACGTCGCCGGCAGCGATGTCGCCGTAGGCGGTCACCAGGGTGGACGGGCCGATGAGCCCGAGGACGCGAATGTTCCCGTAGGCCGACCGGACATCGAGGCGCGAGCGGCGCGGGACGCGGACGTGGACGTCGATGAACCACCCCTTGTTGACCCACGTGCTGATGAGGTTCTCGCGCCTCTGGACGATGCTCAGGCGTCCGTCGGCGAACGACACCTCCGTGTTCTCCGCCGAGCGGACGTCGGCCGCCCGGTCGGCTTGGGTAGGGGCTACGTCGACGGTGATCTCGTCGACGTCGTCCGCGGTGATGACGAGCTCGGCCATCTGGAGATTGATGGCCGCCTCGACGGGGCCCTGTGCGGGGTAGGCGTGATGCATCGGGTTCTCCTCTACCGGACCCAGCCGGTGAATCGGTTGCCGCTGTTGTTGGGGGGCGCGGCCGGGGCGGCCGTCCTGTCGCTGAGGGCGGCGGCCACGGCGCGGACGAGCCAGGTGTTGACGGACAGACCCTCAGTGGCGGCGGCCGCCTCCGCCCGGGTCTTGAGCTTCTCCGGGAGCCTCAGGGTGGTCCGGGTGGCGCGGCCGTCCACGGTGTAGTCCTCGCTCGACGCCGGTTCCTGATCCTGCTGACCCGCAGACGCCGCTTCCGACACTGCCGTGGTGTCATTGGATGCAGGTGGTGTCACCACGAACTCGGGGTTTCGGCCACGGAGCCGGACGTCGACGGAGCCAGGGGCGAGGTCGGCCGTGATCTCCGCCGCGGCCTCCGACAGCGCATCGAGGAGGACCAGCGTGAAGGCGGAATCGAGCGAGCGCGTCAGCCGACGGGCGACCTCGACCGCGGGCTCGCCTGCGGGTCCGGCCGACTCGACCAGTTGCTCCTGGAGTTCCTGTACATGTCTCGAGATATCCACGACTCCATAGTGACACCACTGTGGTGTCACGTCAATACCGCTCGCTTCGCCCTCTGCCGTCGGAGCCGCAGAGGCATCCGCCGCACGCCCGGAGCCAGCCTCAGGGGCGGGGTCGGCTCGGCACCCCGCTGCGATTCAGACGGCACTGGAGTCCTGCCAGCACGCACAGCGCCAAAGGCGGCACGGCTCCGCCGGCGAGCCCGAGGACCGCCGCGCTCGACGCGACGCCGGAGCCGTCCGGCGTCGTCCCGCCGCCACCGAACGGGAGCAGCAGCGCCACCAGCGCGACGGCGGCGCCGATCACGAGGAGTCGCCGCCGCAGCAGGGCCGCCCAGAGGGCCAGCGGGACGGCGAGCTGCACCGTGAGCGAGCCGAGCATGAAGAGGAGCACCGCCGCCAGGACGGCCAGCACCATGGATGCGACCGCGACAGTCCACAGTCCGGGTCCCCTCCGGTAGCCGCTGCTTCCGGCGGCCCGGACGGCCGCCGCCGGGGCCAGCACCGGGACCAGCATCGCCAGGTAGACGAGTGCCACCCAGGCGTCCGTCCCGGCGAACCACGGCACGAACAGCTGGGGCACATACGCGAGGGCGTGGATCCACAGCAGCCGTTCGGTGAAACGCTCGGCGGCCCCGGCGCCGCCGTCCTGTCCTCCTGGTCCGCTGCTCATTGCCCCGAGTCTGCCGCCGGTCGGCCCGAATTCACAGCCGGCAGTCCGTGCGGCCGGCACCGGCCCGTCGCATGCGCGCTCCGTGGAACGACCCGCCCACCCGTGGCCTATGATCCTCGCAGGGGCACGGCGCGTTCGGCACCGGAGGCCTCTCTACTGTTTCCCCGGGAGTTCTCATGTCCAGTGTCGGACTTCTCTACGTCGGCGCGGTGCTCTGCGTCAACGGTCTGGTCCTGATCGGCCTCGTCCGCCCGCGCGGCGCGACCGTCCTCAACTTCCTCGTCGGCGCCCTGCAGGTGGTCTTCCCGACGATCCTGCTGATCGAGGCCGACGGCGACCCGGCCGCGGTCCTCGCGGCGTCCGGTCTGTACCTGTTCGGCTTCACCTACCTCTGGGTGGGCGCCATCAACACCTTCGATCTGCCGGCCGAGGGCTTCGGCTGGTTCAGCCTCTACGTGGCGATCGCCGCCGTGGTCTTCGGCGGGGCGGCCATCGCCCTCCAGGCGGATCCGGTCTCGGCCGCCATGTGGTGGCTGTGGGCCGCTCTCTGGTTCCTGTTCTTCCTGCTCGATGGGCTGGGGCACACCTGGCTGCGGGTCCCGATCGGCTGGTTCGCGATCTTCTGCGGTGTCGGCACGTGCACCGCTCCGGCCCTCCTCCAGCTCCTCGGGCTGTACGCCCCCTCCCCCGCCGCCGGTGCCGCCCTGGGTCTGGCGGGCATCACGGTTCTCGTCCTCGCCCTCCTGCTGGGTCGGCGCTCGCTGCGGGCCCGCCGCATCGAAACCGAGGCCGAGCTCACCGGCGATCCCGAGGCGGCGGTCGCCCGGCCGGTCTCGGCTTCCGCCACAGCACCAAGCCAGCCGGACGCGGAGTCCGGGACGATGCGCTCGAGCGGTACGAGTTCGGGATCCGGGCGCACCGTCGCCGACTCACCGGAGCCCGGCTCCACGGAGATCGCGGCGAGAATCATCACGCGGGGCTGATCCCGCCCTCGACTGCTCACCGCCCGGCCTCGTCCGGCACCGATGCGTACCACCGCGGGAAATGTGACGCCGCGTTGATGCGGGATTTTGCCATGGAGACGTCCGTGTCGTTTCGTTGACTCACCACCATCCCGAGCGGCCGAGAGATCTGGCTCGACGACGCCGCAGCAACCACCGGTGACCGCACCCCGCGGCCCGGACGGTGCTACCGCCAGGACCGATGGAGATGATTCATGGCTTCCACGCTGTCCGTGTCCCGCAGTACCGAAACTGCGCCCGCAGTGGCCTCGGAGAACCCGCTGCCCGTCACTTTCGAATCCGTCACGAAGCGATTCGGAGGGCGCACCGTCCTGAACGGCATCGACTTCTCCGTGCATGCGGGCGAGGTCCTGGCCATCGTCGGCCCAAGCGGCTGCGGCAAGTCGACGCTCCTGCGGACCGTCGCTGGCCTCGATCAGCCGACGTCGGGATCCGTCTGGATCGGCTCGTCCCCTGTTTCCGGGCTGAGCGAGGCCTCGGCCTTCGCCTTCCAGGAGCCACGGCTGCTGCCGTGGCAGACGATCCGGCGGAATGTCGCACTGGGCCTCCCCCGCGGCACCGACCAGGCGGCCGGCGCCGCCCACGTGGACGAACTGCTCGAGCACGTGGAGCTCTCCGCCCACGCTGACCACCGGCCCCGCGAGGTCTCCGGGGGCATGGCCCAGCGGGCCTCGCTCGCCAGAGCGCTCGCCCGCCGGCCCGGCGTGCTGCTGCTCGACGAGCCGTTCGGAGCGCTCGACGCCCTCACTCGGCTCAAGATGCAGGACCTGCTCCTGGACATCCACGCCAAGCATCCGGCCACGATCCTGCTCGTCACCCACGATGTCGACGAGGCCCTGCAGCTCGCCGACCGGATCCTCGTCCTCGGTGCCGCCGACGACCTCGAAGGGGCCGTCGTCGCCAATGTCATCGACGTTCCGGGTGTTCGGCCCAGGGACCGAGCCTCCGCCGAACTCGGCGTCCTCCGTTCCACCCTTCTCGAGAACCTGGGCGTCGACACGCACCGCCGCTGACTCCGGCATGAGTCCGGACGTCGGCGGAGTCCGGTGCGTTCCTGCACCGGCCACCGCTTCGCCTCGTCGCATCCCTCCATCCAGCACGCCTTCGTCGCAAAGGAACACCATGAGCATCCCGAACCACCACACCCGCCGCCGCCTCCTGGGCATGGCTGCAGTCGTCGCGGCCGCTGCCGCACTGACCGGCTGCGCCGGCGAGGACGCCGAGGCCACGGCAGAAACACTGAACATCGACTTCGCCACCTACAACCCGCTGAGCCTGATCATCAAGGAGAAGGGCTGGCTGGAGGCGACCCTCGAGGACGAGGGCGTCGAGGTCAACTGGCTCCAGTCGGCCGGTTCGAACAAGGCCAACGAGGGCCTCCGCTCGGAAGCGCTGCACGTCGGTTCGACCGCGGGGTCCGCGGCCCTGCTGGCCCGGGCCAACGGCGCACCGATCAAGACGATCGCCCTGTACTCGCAGCCGGAGTGGTCCGCCATCGTCACGCCCGAGGGCTCCGACATCGAATCCGTCGAGGATCTGAAGGGCAAGAAGGTCGCGGCCACGAAAGGGACCGACCCGTACTTCTTCCTGGTGCAAGCGCTCCAGGCCCACGGCCTGACGGTCGACGACGTCACGATCGAGAACCTGCAGCACGCCGATGGCTGGGGCGCGCTCAACAACGGTTCCGTCGACGCGTGGGCGGGGCTCGACCCGATCATGGCCGGTGCCGAGGAGGAGGGCGCCCAACTGGTCTACCGGAACCTCGACTTCAACACGTACGGGTTCCTGAACGCCACGGAGGAATTCCTGGAGAACGAGCCCGAGTTGGCTCAGGCCGTGGTCGACGCATACCAGAAGGCTCAAGAGTGGGCCGCGGAGAACCCGGAGGAGACGGCGCAGATCCTGGCCGAGGAAGCCGGTCTCGAACAGCCCATCGCGGACAAGGTCATCCTGGAGCGCTCGAACCTCGACGTCGATCCGGTCCCAGGCGAGGCCCAGCGGGAGGTCCTCGAGGCCGTCGGACCGATCTTCGTCGAGATCGGGGACGTGTCCGAGCAGGCCAGCATCGACGAGGCGGTCGACACGCTGTTCGAACCGTCGTTCGCGGAGGATGCCGACGCCTCCACCCTCAAGGAGTAGGGCATGAGCGCCTCCTCCGAAACGCAAGACCACCGGAGCAACCAGGTCTATGGCGGTACAGCTCACGTCTCCGTGGGCTCGTACGGGTCCAGCGCGGCGGGGTCAGGTGACACCCCCGAGGCCTCCGGCGTCGCACCGCAGACGGGCGCGGCGTCCGGACGCCCGCGCCGGCAGCTGCTGAACACTGCGGGAGGGCGCGTGCTGGTGGGCCTCATCGTGCCCGTCGCCATGCTGGCCGCCTGGTACGTCACGACGGCCGCCGGACTCTTCTCCCCCGTTCAGCTCCCCTCGCCCGCATCGGTCTGGAGCGCGGCAGACGAGCTGGTCCACCGCGGCGAGCTGTGGAATCACATCGGTATCTCGACGCAGCGCGTGCTCCTCGGGTTCGGCATCGGTGGGTTCCTGGGTCTGGCTGTCGGTTCCCTCGTCGGCCTGTCCCGGATCGCTGACGCCTTGTTCAGCCCCACGATCGGCGCGTTCCGTGCCGTCCCCTCACTGGCCTGGGTGCCTCTGCTCATCCTCTGGATGCAGATCGGCGAGGACTCCAAAGTCACGTTGATCGCCATCGGCGCGTTCTTTCCGGTCTTCACCACCGTGTACCTGGCGTTGCGGCACGTCGACCGGAACCTGATCGAGGCGGCCCGGGCCTTCGGCCTACGCGGTCTTCAATTGCTGACCACGGTCCAGCTGCCCGCCGTCGTTCCCTCGATCTTCTCCGGACTGCGATTGGCCTTGGCCCAGGCATGGCTGTTCCTCGTCGCGGCCGAGCTCATCGCTTCTTCGATGGGTCTCGGTTTCCTGCTGACCGACTCCCAGTACAACGGACGCACGGACCGGCTGCTCCTGGCGATCGTGCTGCTGGCGGTCATCGGCAAGACCTCGGACGCGCTCCTGGGACTTGTGGAACGCTGGGCCATCAGACGCTGGGCGTGAAGGCCTCCCTCGACGGCTATCCGGCCGGTGCCGCGTTCCGGCGGAACTGGATGACCGCCAGCACGAGGAGCGTCGCCGGCGGCACGATCCGTACCGCCCAAGCCAACGCCGACCCGTCCAGCAGGAACAGAGGGCCGTCGAGGGCCACGACGATGTCCTCGGCGACCTTGGGCAGGGCGACGACGACGAAGGCGACCCCCGTGCCGAGCATCAGCAATCGATGGCGCAGGATGAGCGCCCAGAGGATGAGCTGAACGATCAAGGCCATGACGAGATGCCCGGTCACCACCGTCGCCCCGACGGCGACGGCACCCACTTGCCATGCGGTTCGGCGGAAGTCGGGGAAGCGGCGCGACGTGAGCAACACCGCCGCCGCAGCCAGCAGCGGTACGGCCATGAGGATCAGGGAGGTCCAGAAGGCCCAGCCCAGGGCCTCCGGGGTCGGGGTGGAGCTTCTCAGGACCATCATCCACGCGAGACTCGGCAGATAGGCCACGCCGAAGATCACCAGCAAGCGCGCCACGAAGGCATCGTCCTGGGCGGTCGCGGGCGGCGGGAACGACGGCGTGCGGCTCCCCTGCCCGTTCGTCGCGTCATTCAGCATCGGCTTCCCCATGCCCCGAGTCTGCTTCCCGCCGCACGGGAAAGCCACCCCCGCACCGATCACGGTTCCGTTCCGATCTCCTCCATCACATTGTTGCGCGCGAGGTCACCGGTTTTGCGCCCCGTTCGGTCACGGCGTTTAGTGGTGGGGAACCCATCCCGAGCGGCCGAGAGATCTGGCTCGACGACGCCGCAGCAACCACCGGGGACCGCGCCAGCGGGACCGGACGGTGCTACCGCCAGGACCGATGGAGATGAGCATGAGCGCTTCAGCACCCCACGCCGTCGTACCCGCGAGCCACGCCGCGGGCCGTGCAGCGTACCCGCACCCCGCCCGGCCCCGCACGGAGGCCGAGGCCGCCGAGCAGGAATGGACCGAGGCCGAGCGGCTCGCCCACTGGGACGCCGTGGCCCGCCGCCTCGACTGGGCCGAGCCGTGGCACACCACGCACACCTGGGTCCCGGCGGACCCGGAGACCAGGCGCGGACCGCAGATCTCCTGGTACGACGGCGGCCGGCTCAACGCCGCGGTCAACTGCGCGGATCGGCATGTGGCGGCCGGGCGCGGCGACAAGGTCGCGCTGCACTTCGAGGGCGAGCCGGGCGACCGCCGGACCATCACCTACGCCGAGCTGACCGAGCGGGTCTGCCAGGCGGCCAACGCGCTCGAGGAGCTCGGCATCGGCCAGGGGGACCGCGTGGTGATCTACCTGCCCGTGCTCGTGGAGACCGTGGTCATCACCCTGGCGTGCGCACGCATCGGCGCCGTCCACTCCCTGGTCTTCGGTGGGTTCTCCGCCGAGGCGCTGAGGTTCCGGGTCGAGGACACGGGGGCGAAGCTGCTGGTCACCACGGACGGGCAGTTCCGCCGCGGCCGCGCGGTGCCCGTGAAGGAGAACGCGGACGCCGCCGTGGCCGGGGAGAACAGCATCGAGCACGTCCTCGTGATCGACCGCACGGGTCTGGCCGACATCCCGTGGACGGAGGGGCGCGATGTCTGGTGGCACGACGTCGTCGACCGGCAGCCGCGCACCCACACGGCCGAGGCGTTCGATTCCGAGGCGCCCCTGTTCATCATGTACACCTCCGGCACCACGGGGAAGCCGAAGGGGCTGGTGCACACCACCGGCGGCTATCTGGTCAACGCCAGCTGGTCCCACGAGTTCCTCTTCTCCCACCCCGACCCCGCCCGGCGCGAGCGGGACGTGCACTGGTGCACCGCCGACCTGGCCTGGGTCACTGCGCACACCTACGAGATCTACGGGCCGCTCTCCAACGGCGTCACCCAGGTCATCTACGAGGGGGTGCCGAACGCGCCGCACCCCGGCCGTCATTTCGAGATCATCCAGCGCTACGGCGTGACCAGCTATTACACGGCGCCCACCCTGGTCCGCTCGCTCATGGGCTGGTTCCCGGACGGCGTCCCGGCCGACTACGACCTCTCCTCCATCCGCCTGGCCGGGACCGTCGGCGAGGCCGTGAACCCCGAGGCCTGGCGGTGGCTGCGCGCGCAGGTGGGCCGCGACTCCCTGGTGGCGGGCGATCCGGCCGCCGGCATCCCCATGGTGGACACCTGGTGGCAGTCCGAGTCCGGGGCTACGGTCCTGTCGCCGCGACCGACCGACACGACGTTCAAGCCGGGATGCGGCACGCGGCCGCTGCCGGGCGTCGCCACGGACGTGGTGGACGACGACGGTCGCCGGACGCCGCCGAACGTCCAGGGCAGCATCGTCCTCACCCGGACCGGACCGTCGATGGCGCGGACCGTGTGGGGCGACCCCGAGCGCTACTACGCGTCCTACTGGGAGAAGTTCGTGGAGCAGGGCTGGTTCCTGGCCGGCGACGGCGCCAAGCTGGACGACGACGGCGACGTCTGGATCCTCGGGCGGACCGACGACGCCCTCAACGTCTCCGGGCACCTGCTCTCGACCATCGAGATCGAGTCGGCGCTGGTCTCCCACCCCGCGGTCGTGGAGGCCGGCGTCTGCCCCACCGCCGATCCGAAGACGGGGCAGGCGGCCACGGCGTTTGTCGTCCCGGTCGACCAGTCGCTCGTCGGCGGCCCGGGCTCGGGCACCGCGGAGGCCCTCCCCTCCGCGGCGCGGCGTGCCCTGGTCGAGGAACTCCGGGCGCACGTGGCCCGCGAGATCGGGCCGATCGCCAAGCCGCGCGACGTCGTGTTCGTCCCCGACGTGCCGAAGACCCGCTCCGGCAAGATCATGCGCCGGCTGCTGACCCAGCTGTTCGAGGGCACACCGCTCGGGGACACCACCAGCCTGCAGAACGAGCCCTGCATCCCGGAGCTGCGGCGGATCTGCGGCCCGGAGTAGGTCGGCGCGGGCGGCGGATCACATCCGCCCGCCGGTCTGGACCCAGTACGTCCGGAGGTTCTCCTCCTTGATCCGCAGGTACTCGCTCTCCTGCGCGGCGGCCCGCTCCCAGTTCACCCGGTAGAAGCGGGCGATCGCGCGGAGGGCGCCGAGCACGCTGCGGGCCGGGCTTCTGCGGTCCGGGGTTCTGCGGTCTAGGCTTCTGCGGGGTGGGGCGCTGCGGACCGAGGCCCGGGCGGTCTTCGTCTGCCATGATCCGAGGGTGCTGTTCGTCGTCATGGACTCAGCGTCCGCGCCGCGGCCGAGGGTCGCCACGATTCGGTCCACACCGAATCGTCGGGCGTCGGGATGGCTGGGCCTACGCTGATGCACATGCACATCAGACTGACGGCCGAGGACCTCACCAAGATCCGTTTCGAGTCCTCGCCCCTGTGGGAGGCCGCCGCCAGCATCCGTGCCCTGCAACGCCAGCCGGCCATCCACCGGCCATGGATCGAGGCGACCACATCGGCTCTGGCCGCGTCCACGGAGCCGCACAAGTCGCGCCACCTGGACATCTTGACCACGCTCGTGCGTCCACGGGGCTACATGGCGGACGCTCTGACGCCCACGCCGAGTCGCCAGGGGACCTTCGCCGACTCGCTGGCCGACGTCGCGGCCGTCGACCACGAGGTCTGGCGGGAGAGCCTCGCGTATCTGCGCGGTCACGAACCGACGCCGCGCATCCTGGCGACCCTCGATCTGCTGGAACGGGACCTGCCGGCCGGCCTCGAGATGATCGTCGAGGCCCTGGCCTGGTACTGGGAGATCGCCCTCGAGCCATGGTGGCCGCGCCTGCGCTCCCTGCAACTGGAGGACATCGACTGGCGGCTGGCGCAGATCTCACGGAACGGCATGGCCGAGGTCCTGAAATCCCTGCACCCGAGCGTCGTCCCCACACCCGACGGCCTGGACATCGTGCGCGGGTGCGACGCGACCGGCCACCCCGATCCGGGTGCCGGGCTGATCCTCGTTCCGAACGCGTTCATCTGGCCGGAGACGCTCGTGCTGAACGTCGCCCCGTTCGTGCCGACGCTGACCTACGCCCCGCGCGGCGTCGGGCGCCTGTGGGAGTCCGCCCCGTCGTGCCCCGACGCACCGTTGGCCAAGCTCCTCGGGCGGACGCGGGCGCAGATCCTCGCCCAGCTCGACGTCCCGATGACGACGACGCAGCTGGCCTGCGCGCTGGATCTGGCGCCGGCGACGGTCAACACCCACCTCAAGGTCATGTCGGAGGGCGGCCTGGCCGAGTCCCTCCGCACCGGGCGCGAGGTCTTCTACCGTCGCGCCGACGTCGGGGAGAGCCTCCTCGCGAGACGCTGAACCGGTCCGCGGGCAGGAGCGGCCTGCTCTGGCTGGGGCGTCCAGCGACGGCGGAAGCCAAGCCCGTTCAATCCGCGTCGCTGCGCTCCTCGGCCCTTGCCCGCTCCGCACGCTCGAGCGCTTGCCGCCAGAAGCTGAGCC
The DNA here is from genome assembly GCF_039538765.1 of Zhihengliuella alba. NCBI lineage: Bacteria > Bacillati > Actinomycetota > Actinomycetes > Micrococcales > Micrococcaceae > Zhihengliuella > Zhihengliuella alba. The sequence goes on from NZ_BAABCJ010000006.1 coordinate 71,451, forward strand.
CCATGAGGTACGCGATGACGAGCGTGAGGGCGCCCAGGAGAATGTTCCAGAGGCCCGGGTCGCTGCCCGCGATGAACGACGCCGCGATCGCGACGGCGAACGGCAGCAGCAGTCCGTCGCCGGCGCGGAGCCCGGGTCCAGCGAACCGCTGCCGGATTCCCCGGTCGGTCGACGGCGGCACCACGATGACGGCCACGGCGAGCGCAGCGACGACGAAGACGGCGATCTTCCCGAGGGTCGGCGTCAGCGCGATGGCCGCCATGGCGACTGCGTAGGCCGCGCTCGAGGCGTACCGGTAGGCGTCGGTCGACATGTCTCCCCTTCGTAGAAGCGCCACCCACGCTACCGCAGGACGGCCTGTCCGGGCTTCAGCGCGTGGACTCCTCCGGGACCGCGTAGGCCTCCGAGGCCCAGAGGTGGAGCAACGCATAGGTACGCCAGGGACTCCAGCGGGCGGCGTGGGCGGCGGCCTGCCGCGGCGTCAGTGGACCCGCACCCAGCGCGCCCGCGAGGGCTCTACGGGCCACCAAGTCCCCGGAGATGAAAGTGTCGGCATCGCCGAGGAGCCGGACGGCCAGGTACTCGGCCGTCCACGGTCCAATGCCCGGCAGCGCCAGCAGCGCGGCCCGGGCTTCCCCGGGTGGGAGCGCATCGAGGCGGAAGCCCTCCGACCACGCCGCGACGACTCCGGCCAGGGTTCTGGCGCGGGCGCCGGTGATGCCGACCGCCTGCTGAAGCTCCGCCGCCTCGAGGCCGGCGTACCGTTCGGGCCCGGGGAACGGCACCAGTCCCAGCCCTTCCCCGGAGTCCCGACCGCGCCCCGCCCCCGGGGAGTCCCCCGGCGCCCCCGACGCCGGGTCGGGGCGAGCCGCGGCGACGAACCGCCCGGCGAACGTCCGGCAGGCGGCCAGCGAGACCTGCTGTCCCAGCACCGCTGTGACGACCGCCTCGAACTCGTCGACGCACCCGGTCACACGCAGCCCGGGCCGCTCCGCCAGCAGCGGCGCGAGCACGGGGTCGGCGGCCAGGGCGGTCCGCGCCGGTCCCAGGTCGTCCTCCAGCCCGAACCACCGCGCCACCAGCCGCTCCAGGTCCCGCTGCGTCTCGCCACCGGATCCCGCGTCGGCCGAGGTGGGAGGCAGCCCCTCCTCCGGCGCGGCCCGGCCGAGGGAGCCCCCTGTCCGCTGGACGAGGACGTCGATCCCGGCGTCCTCGACCAGGGTGAGCTCCACCTGGACGTCACGTCCCGCAGCCCGGACCCAGCGCCGGTGCAGGCGGCCCGCGACGTCCGTCGAGGAGACGCCCGGGACGTCGTGCGCGGCGAGCACCCGCGCGGACGTCCCCGCGTCGAACAGCCCGTTCGCCTCGACCCTCACGTCTCCGCCCCCTCGCACCCCCGCCGCCTCATGCGCCGAGCCCGGTCTCCCGCAGCGTGATGTTGATCCGTCCTGCCCCGAGGCCGCATCCGGCCGGGGCGGTTCCGGCGTGGATCCGGGGCACGCCGTGGTACGCGAGCCGGGCCGGCCCGCCGAAGACGAAGACGTCCCCGGAGGCGAGCAGGACGTCCTCGTAGGGCCGGTTGCGGTGCTCGGTGTTGCCGAACCGGAACGTGCAGGCATCCCCGATCGAGAACGAGACCACCGGTGCGGCGGAGTCCTCGTCCTTGTCCTGGTGCATGCCCATCCGGGCCGAGTCATCGTAGAAGTTCACCAGCGCGGCATCGGGCGTGTAGGCATCCGCCGCGAAGTCGGTCTCGGCGAGCGCGAGCCTCCCCGCCCGGGCCAGCCAGTCGGGGAACGGGAGGACCCGCGCGCCGTTCACGTCCGAGGCCTCCCGCGAGTAGCGGTACGGCTGCCAGTGCCAGCCGAGGCAGACGGTCTTGACGGACATCTCGTGGCCGGCCACCTTGGCACCACGCGGGGGCACCGGGCCCTGCGACCAGTCCCAGTAGCGCTCGACGATCCAGCGCTGCTGCTCCGGCGCCAGCCACCCCGGGAGGTGATAGGCACCGGGGGCGACGCGGCGCGGTTCCCGGGCACCGAAGTCGGCGTCGAACAGGGCGTCCATCAGGCGTCCCCGGCCGACCCCGGGACGGGCAGCGGCGCGGTCCCCCGCTCGAGGTCCAGGAGGGCAGCCTTGGCGGCGAGCCCGCCGAGGTATCCGCCGAGCGAACCGTCCGTGCGCAGAACGCGATGGCAGGGGACGACGACGGGGAGCGGGTTGGTCGCGCAAGCGGTCCCGACCGCGCGGACGGCCCGGGGATTGCCCACCAGCTCCGCCATCTCCCGGTAGGACATCGTCCGTCCGTATGCGATCCCGGTCAGCTCCCGTTGGACCGTCTGCCGGAAACCGCTCGAGAGAGAGAAGTCCAGCGGTACATCGAACTCCTGCAACCGGCCCGCGAAGTAGGCGTCCAGCTCGCGGGCCGTCTCGTCCAGCCGGCGGCGGAGCGTCCCCGGCGTGTGAGCGGTGCCGGCGCCGCTGCGGAGGATCCGCGGGCTGATCCGGTCGCTGAGCGCCTCGAGGACGGCGTCGTGCCCCTCCGACTCGAAGGCGACGCGAACCAGTCCGCGCTCCGTGGTGGCCACGAGCAACCGTCCGACCGGGGAGTCGACCGTGCGGTAGGCGACGTCGATGAGATCCGCCGCCCCGGCCTCGTGCTCGAGACGGCCGCGGAGCCGGGTCAGCAGCTCCTGCTCGATCCGGCTCAGCGGCCCGTCGGTCCGCCCCGGTTCGTGATCGAGTGTCTGGTTCACAGCATCGCCTTCCTGAGTTTCTTCATTCCGTCGGCCGCCGCCCGGCGTACCGCCTCCGGCGTCCCGCCGATCTCGGCGGCGATCTCGGCGTAGGGCAGTCCGGCCAGGTGGTGATAGGCCACGGCGAGCCGTTGCCGCTCCGGCAGGGTGACGATGGCCTGCCAGAGGTCTCCCCGGTCCTCGAGCAGCCCGGGCACCGAGCCGATCCCGTCCCGGACCCCGAGATGCTGGCTGCCCTGCCCGTTGCGGACCTCGTCGAGGTCGGCTCCGTCACCGGACGGCAGCGCCCTGCGTCCCGCGGCACGGTAGACGTCGATGGCCTTCCGGTGCGCGATGCGCACCAGCCAGGCCTCCACATTGGCGTCCGCCGGGAGGTCCGGGTACGCCCCGAGGGCCGCGAGGAAGGTCTCCGACCACGCGTCCTCGGCGTCGTGCTGGCCCAGAGCGGCGCGGCACACGCGCAGCACGGTCACGCCGTGGCGCTCCACGATGGTCTCGAAGGGCGGCTTGGCCGCGCTGTGCTTCACCTGGCTCACAATCTGTAGACGTCCGTCCCGGCCGAAACGTGAGACGGTGACCGGAATTCCTCTGTCGACGCGCCGCCCGGACGCCCCGGATCATGGCCGCTCGCGGCTTTGACGTGTAGTTTCATGATCACAGGAAGCCTCATCACTGCCAGGAGGACATTCGATGCGCAATCAGGATCCCACCTCGCCCGACGCCGGCGCCACGCCCACGGGTTCCGATGCCCGGGACCTCGGCGGCGAGACCGCCGACAAGATGGAGCCCGAGGCGACCAATTCGCAGGCCGAGGTCGCCGGGATCGTGCGGGACCCCCGCGACGAGCCGACGTCCACCGAGATCGCCGCGGACCGCCGGAACGCCGAGAAGCAGTCCGCGGAGACGCCCGGGACGGACTCGAAGGACGACGAGTACCGCGACCGGATGACGACGACGCGCTCGGGCGCGGTCTGGGCGACGACCATCTTCTCGCTGATCATCCTCGTGCTCCTGATCATCTTCATCGCCCAGAACCAGGAGACCACCACGCTGCGCTACTTCGCGTGGGAGGGCACCGTGAACGTGGGCCTCACGGTTCTGGCCGCGGCCGTCGCCGGAGGCATCATCGTCGCGCTGGCCGGCGCGGCGCGGATCATCGCCCTCAAAGCGCAGCGCCGCCGTCAGCGCCGGCACTCCCGCAGCTGAGCGGTCCGCCGGGTGCGATCCCGGCGCGATCGGCACCCCGCCGCCGCTTGTCCACAGGCTCGGGAGTGCTACTAGCTGGCGTTCAGGTTCGCCCTCTAGTGTCTTCATGTCGCTTGAAACATAGCGGCGAGGGCGGCTACCCGTGTTTCCCCCCAACGATCCGGGTGGCCGCCTTCTTCATGCCTCGAGGGCCCCTCGCTCCCCGGGTCCGCCTCAGGGGGTCGGTTGGTGCTCCGACTCCTCGGCCGTCCCGGGCGTATTGGACCCGGTGCTCGCCACGAACTCGGCCAGCCGGGCGGCGTCGATCTCCACCGCCACCCCGTTGGGGATGCGGGGTGTCTTCTGGTCGAGGATCCGGTTGGCCGTGAGCCGGATCAGCGTCCCGTGGGCGACCACCACGACGTTGCCGCCCGGATGGTGCGCGGCGATCCGCGCCAGCGCCGCTGCCCCTCGGGTCGCGACCTGGGCCTCGGGTTCCGCCGTCACGATCAGGCGCTGGCGCTCTTCGTCGTCCATCTCTGCGCCCACGCGGCCCTCGAGCTCGCCGTAGGCCCGCTCGACCAGGTCGTCGTCCTGGTCGCCGAGCTCGAGCCCGAGCGCCTCGGCGATGAGTTCGGCCGACTCGACGGCCCGGCCCAGCGGGGACGATGCCACGGCATCCCAGACGAAGCCCTCCTCCGCCGCACGGCGTGCCAGCGCCTCGCCGGCCTCCCGCGCCTGCGCCTTCCCGGCCTCGTTCAAGGGGATGTCGACCTGTCCCTGCAGCCGACCGGCGGCATTCCAATCCGTCTCGCCGTGCCGTACCATCACCAAACGTTTAGCCATGGGCCAAGACTAACCGGCGCCGGAGCGCGTTACGGCAACACCAGGTCGCCTCCGAGCTGCCGGGCCAGATGGGTGCCGGCCCGCCGGGCGGCCGCCCGGAAACTCCGATTGGTCACGCCGTGCTCGGGATAGAGGCCGTGCAGGCGCAGGTCCCGGCCCTCGCGCTGGGCGTCCACCCGGCCCACGAACCGGTCGCCGTCCAGGACGGACATGACGTAGGCGCCGTACACCCGTTTCGCCGCCGGGACGTACGCCTCGAACAGGTACTCGTAGCCGAAGACCCGCGCCGCCCGCCGCCGGTTGCGCAGCAGGTTGTCGAAGGGGCCGATGAGCCGGCTCCCCCGCGCCTGCGTGACCGGCACCTCCGACAGGTCCGGATCCGGCAGCGCGTAGCCGGGCTCGCCCCAGCCCTCGATGTCCAGGACGACGGCGCCGGCCGCCTCCAGCCCGTCCCGGACCTCGTCGGCGGTGAGCCGGTAGTGCCGCCGCAGGTCGGCGATCGTGGCGATGCCCAGCGCCCGCAGCGCCGCGGCGATCAGACCGGCGCAGGCGTCGTCGTACGACGGCCTGGCCTCGAGGAGGTGCGTCGGGACGCGGCGCTCCGGGAGGTCGAAGACCCGCTTGATGCCGCGGCGGTGCGTGCAGACCAGTTCGCCGGACCACAGCATGAACTCGGCGGCGCGCTGCCGGGCACTCCAGCTCCAGTTGCCGCCGCGCTCCGCACCGGCCTCCAGGTCGCCGATCGTGGCACCGTCCGTGGCCTCGGCCGCGATCCGCAGCACCTCCCGGCGGGGTCCGGCCAGATCGTCCGCGAACTCCTCCGCGTGCCGGTCGCGGAACCACTGCCGGGAACGCTCGAACAGCGGCCAGTCCTCGATCGGGAACAGGCAGGCGACGTCGGTGAACGTCTCGAAGGAGACCGCCTCGCCACCGGACCAAAGGACGTCGTCGTACTCCTGGGCACGGCGCCTCGCCGGCAGGCGGGCCCCGCAGGTGAGACGGTGGGCCTTGTCCACGCGGCTGATCCCGTCCAGCTGCAGGAGCCGCTCGTTCCGCAGGACATCCAGCGCATCGCCCGCCTCCGGGGTGAAGTGCGCGTTGACGACGGCGCGGCGGGACTCCGCGGCCGAGAGCCCGGCGGCCCGGCTCGAATCGATGCTCATGCCCCCACCCTACGGAGCCCTCGGCTGAAACCCGGCTACACATTCCTTGCCGATCCGCCCGACGCACCTCAGACTGGGTGGTGCACACCATCCCGAGCGGCTGAGAGATCTGGCTCAACGACGCCGCAGCAACCATCCGGACTCCCCCGGAAAGGTGCTACCGCCAGAAACGATGGAGAATGCGTCAGCATTTCGATCCACCGCAGGCCGGCGTACCGGCCTGTCCGCCGTGGATCGCCGTTGTTCCGGGAGCCCCACCACGCGCACCGCGCCAGCACGTCAGGAGCCTCGATGACCACCACCGTCAGTCCGATCGCCGACCTCGAAGCGCCGCTGAAGTTCGCGTACTGGGTGCCCAACGTCTCCGGCGGGCTGGTGGTCTCCACCATCGAGCAGCGCACCAGCTGGGACTTCGACTACAACAAGAAGCTCGCGCGCATCGCCGAGCGCTCCGGCTTCGAGTACGCCCTGACGCAGACCCGCTACGCCGCGAGCTACGGGGCGGACAAGCAGCACGAGGCCACGAGCTTCTCCCTGGCGCTCCTCGGCGCCACCGAGCGACTCAAGGTCATCTCCGCCGTCCACCCGGGCATGTGGCACCCCGGCGTGCTCGCGAAGTTCATCATCACGGCGGACCACATCTCCGGTGGGCGCTCCGCCGTCAACATCGTCTCCGGCTGGCTGAAGGACGAGTTCACCAAGTTCGGGCTCCCGTGGCTGGAGCACGATGCCCGGTACGACCGCACGCAGGAGTTCATCGACATCCTCCGCGGCCTCTGGACGGAGACCGGCTTCTCCTACAGCGGCGACTACTACGACATCGACGAGTTCACGCTCAACCCGCCGCCCCTCGACATCCCCGGGCGCGCGCACCCGGAGGTCTTCTTCGGCGGCAACTCGACGGCGGCGCAGTTCGCCGCCGGCAAGACCGCGGACTGGTACTTCTCCAACGGCCGCTCCCTCGAGGGCTTCCAGGAGAACATCGCCGGGGTCGTGAAGTCGGCCGCGGCCGGCCGCCGCGCCCCGAACCCGCCGAAGTTCGGCCTCAACGGCTTCGTCATCGCCCGCGACACGGAGGCCGAGGCCACCGAGACGCTCCGTGAGATCATCGCCAAGGCGCACCGTCCGGCCGTCGAGGGCTTCGCCGAGGCCGTCAAGGAGGCCGGCCAGTCCACCCGGGACGGCAAGGGCATGTGGGAGGACTCGACGTTCGAGGACATGGTCCAGTACAACGACGGCTTCCGCTCCAAGCTGATCGGCACCCCGGAGCAGATCGCGGAGCGGATCATCGAGTTCAAGAAGATCGGCGTGAACCTCATGCTGACCTGCTACCTGCACTTCCAGGAGGAGGTCGAGGCATTCGGCCGCGACGTCCTCCCGATCGTGCGCGAGCTCGAGGCCGACCTGGCCCGCCGGAACGGCACCGAACTGAACACCGACCTCCTGCCCAGCACCGACCTCGAAGGGGCCCTCGCCTAGATGACAGACCACCAGTTCGGCTTCCGGACCCGCGCTCTCCACGCCGGCGGCACCCCCGACGCCGAGCACGGCGCCCGGGCCGTGCCGATCTACCAGTCCACGAGCTTCGTGTTCAAGGACACGGACGACGCCGCCAATCTGTTCGCGCTGCAGAAGTACGGCAACATCTACTCCCGCATCGGCAACCCCACGGTCGCTGCGTTCGAGGAGCGGATGGCCTCGCTCGAGGGCGGCATCGGGGCGGTCGCCACGGCGTCGGGCATGTCCGCCGAATTCGTCACCTTCGCCGCGCTCGCCCAGGCGGGCGACCACATCGTGGCGTCGTCGAAGCTCTACGGCGGCACCATCACGCAACTGGACGTGAGCCTGCGCCGCTTCGGCATCGACACCACGTTCGTGGACTCCACCGAGGCCGCCGACTTCGAGGCCGCGATCCAGGAGAACACCAAGGCGCTCTACACCGAGGTCGTGGCGAACCCCTCCGGAGACGTCGTCGACCTGGACGGACTCGCCGCAGTGGCCCGCCGGCACGGCATTCCACTGGTCGTCGACTCGACGCTGACGCCGCCGTACCTGCTGCGCCCGATCGAGCACGGCGCGGACATCGTCATCCACTCGGCCACCAAGTTCATCGGCGGGCACGGCACCACGCTCGGCGGCGTGGTGATCGAGGCCGGCACGTTCGACTGGGGCAACGGCAAGTTCCCCACGATGACGGCCCCGGTCCCGAGCTACGGCAACGTCTCCTGGTGGGGAAACTTCGGCGAGTACGGCTTCCTGACCAAGCTGCGGTCGGAGCAGCTGCGCGACTTCGGGCCGGCCCTGTCGGCCCAGTCCGCGTTCCAGCTGCTGCAGGGCGTGGAGACCCTGGCCCAGCGGGTGGAGAACCACGTGGCGAACGCCCAGCGGGTGGCCGCCTGGCTGGAGGCGGATCCCCGAGTCACCTACGTGAACTACGCGGGGCTGGAGTCCCACCCGCAGCACGATCGGGCACGGGAGCTGTTCCCGCGCGGCGTCGGCTCGGTCTTCAGCTTCGGCGTCGAGGGCGGCCGGGAGGCGGGCGAGCGCTTCATCGAGACGCTGCAGCTCGCATCCCACCTGGCGAACATCGGCGACGCGCGCACCCTGGTGCTGCACCCGGCGTCGACCACGCACCAGCAGCTGACCCCGGCGCAGCTCCTGGCCGGGGGCGTGCCGGAGGACCTCGTCCGACTCTCCGTGGGCATCGAGGACGTCGAGGACATCCTGTGGGATCTGGACCAGGCGCTGGAGGCCTCGCAGCGGCGAGCCCCGGCGAAGTCGGGATCCGCCACGGCGTATGCCGAGCCCACCTACGACGGCGCCGCGTGCGCCCTCCCGGCCACCGGGACCGCACCCAGCACCGAGTCGTCCAGCAGCGAGGCGTCCAACACCGAGTCATCCAACACCGAGTCATCCAGCACCGCGCAGATCGGAGCCGCCCAGTGACCGCCGAAACCACCGCAGCGGCCGCGCCGGCCCGTTCATGGCGGGGTCCGAGCGCGGCCGAGCGCCTGCGGATCCTCGGGGAGACGACGTCGATCGCGATCGTGGGCGCGTCCAACAAGCCCTCGCGCGCCAGCTACTTCGTGGCGACCTACCTCCTGTCCTCCACGCGGTACCGGGTGTACTTCGTGAACCCGGTGGTGGACGAGATCCTGGGCCAGCCCGTCTACAAGTCCCTGGCTGATCTGCCGGAGTCCCCGGACCTGGTGGAGGTCTTCCGCAAGCACGACGACCTGCCGGGCGTCCTGGAGGAGGCGAAGGCCGCGGGCGCGAAGACCCTGTGGCTGCAGCTCGGCTCGTGGCATGAGGACGTCGCCCGCGACGCCGAGGCGGCCGGGATGAACGTGGTGATGGACCGCTGCGTGAAGATCGAGCACGCCCGCTTCCACGGTGGGCTACACCTGGCCGGGTTCGACACCGGCGTGATCAGCTCCAAGCGCCAGCTCCTCGCCTGACCGGACGGATCCCGACCGGACGGATGGGGTCCGCCGTCGACGACGGCGGGCCCAGCCGTTCCGTCACGGCCGGAGCGTCAGCGAGGCCGCCGCGGCCTGCTCCTCCCGGGGCGGTCGCCGTGACCGGGTGGCGAGGCTACTTCCCGTCCTTCTTCGGCGTGCCCTTCCCGCCCTGGTCCGCAGCAGCGTCCTTGGCGGCCTTGCCATTGACGGCCGGCTCGCCCGAGCCCTGGTCCTTCGGCGCCTTCTGGGCGGCCTTCCCGGCCTGCCGCTCCGCAGCCTCGCGGGCCTTCCGGGCCTCCTGCGCTGCCTTGCGCTCGGCCCGCTCTCGCGCGCGCTCGGCCTGCTCGGCCTCCTGCGCAGCGTTCCGCTCGGCCCGCTCCGACCGGTCCGCCGAAGACTCCGAGGCGCTCGACGACTCTGAAGCGCTCGAGGCCGGGCCCGCCGTCGAGGGATCGCCGGGGACGCTCGACGGTGCCTCGGCCTCGTCCGTGCCGGTGGTCGTCGGCGCTGCCGAGGACTCGACGAGGGGGACGTCGAGCGGCGTGGGCTCCGCCTTCGGCGACACGTGGACCACCAGGCTGATCTCCGGCGGCTCGGGACGGTCCGAGTCGGCGGCGGCGGTCCCGGCGATCCCCGCTGCACCGAGCGCGACGATCGCGAAGCCCGCGGTGAAACCGCCACGACGACGACGGCGGCGGGACGCCGCCAGGTCAACCACGGGGGCCGGCGCCTGTGCTCCGGCGGAGCGCTGGATCTCGTCGAGGCCCACCTCGCCGGAGAGGAGGTCGGCCAGCGGGCCGGTGGGAGCCGGGGGCTCGACGCGTGCGGCCGCGGCGAGCTCGGCGATCTCCTCGCGCACTCCGGCGACGCTGAGGAGCTCCGCCTCGGTCAGGGCCTCGCGCAGGACCTCCTCGGCGCGCTGGTAGTCACCGGGTCCGGGCGTCGGTTTGGGCTCATGCATGCTCGCCGGCCTCCTCGAGGGACCTGCGCATCGCCAGCAACCCGCGCCGCTGGAGCTGCTTGACGGCTCCGGCCGTCTTGCCGAGGATCTCGGCGGTCTCGTCGACGCTCATTCCGGCGACCACGCGCAGGAGGATGCACTCGCGCTGCTCGGAGGCGATCGAGTCGAGGACGCCGCTGAGGTGGCTCGATTCCAGCTGGTCCAGCAGTGCGTCCTGGGGCGAGGGCTCCAGGCGGGGGTCCGCGCCGGCGTCGTACTCCACGACGTAGGGCGCGCGCGCCCGGGCGCGCGTGGCGTCGACCATCCGTGCGTGGGCGACGGAGAACGTGAATCGGCGCAGCCCATCGACTCCGCCGGTCACTTCGGCAAGACGGGAGAACACGGTTAGGAAGACCTCCTGCGCCGTGCCATCCGGATCCTCGACGCCTCTGGCGGTGAGATAGCCGGTGACCTGGCCTGCGAGTGACTGGTAGATGAGGGTGAGGGCTTCGGGCTCGCCGCGCCGAGCCTGCTCGAGCACGTCATGCGTCAGCGCTGCGGCCATCTCACCCCCCGATCAGTTTCGAGACTTCCGTGTCGAAACTATATCAGCGGGGAAGAAGAAGGAGCCGGACCGAAAATCGTTGGGGGGAAACTCTCGGCCCGGCTCCACAGACGTAATCGCGCGGCCCGGCCCGTAAGTTACGGTCACGGCCAACTTTTCTGAGAATTATCTGCGACTGCCCGGGATTCGCATGATTCCGGGGTTTTCGATTCGTCCGAGCTTGAGCCCGCCTTGAGACTGGTACGCCTAGAGACTCGGCCGCCGAGGACCGCCGCGTCCGGTCAGAGCCGACGATTGGCGAGGACGGGGAGGAACTCCCGGACCTCGTCGATCCGCCTGCGGGTCACGTCCACGGTGACGAGCCCCTCCGGCTCGTCGTCCAGATAGTCCACCGGGATGCCCAGGGGGTCCAGCACCGCCGAGTGGCCGACCGTGTTGGCGGAGCTGGTTCCGGCGGCCGCGATCCAGACGGTGTTCTCCACGGCGCGGGCCTTCAGCAGCGTCTCCCAGTGCTCGATCTTGTGGTCGCCCTTGAACCAGGCGGCTGCGACGAGCAGGAGGTCGGCCCCGTCGACGGCGAGACGGCGGGCCATCTCGGGGAAGCGGATGTCGTAGCAGGTCATGACGCCGACCTTGAGGCCGCCGAGCTCGAAGACCCCGATCCCGTCGGTGTCGCCGGCCATGATCCGGCTGGACTCCTGGTAGCTGAAGGCGTCGTACAGGTGGACCTTCCGGTACGTCCGCACGATTCGACCGGTCTCGTCCACCACCACGAGGGTGTTGTACGGGCGCTCCTCGCCGCTCGACTCGTAGCCGCCGGCGACGATCGCGATCGACTCATCGGCCGCGATGAAGCTCAGCTGCTGGACGAACGTGCTCCAGTCCCGATCGACGGCGGCGCGGAGGTCCCCCTCCACGTGGCGGACGGTGAACATCGTCTCCTCCGGCAGGAGGATCAGCTGGGCACCCTCCTGCCTGGCCTGTCGCGTCAGCCGGCGCACGGTCTGCAGGTTCTCCTGCAGGTCGCCGGACGGGTTGAGCTGACCGACACTGATTCTCATCGCTGCCTCCTGAGGGCGGGACCGGTCTGATGCGTCCACCCTACGCACCGGAGGGGGTTGGCGCACTGGATCCGAGGACGACGACGTAGGCGCCGTCGGCCGCGACCGTCCGTGCCCCGCTCAGCCCTCGATCAGGTCGTGGCGCACGATCGTCTGCTCGCGGTCCGGGCCCACGCCGATCGCCGAGATCCGCGTCCCGGACATCGCCTCGAGGGACAGCACGTAGTTGCGCGCATTCTCGGGGAGGTCGTCGAGCGTGCGGGCCCCGGTGATGTCCTCGGTCCAGCCGTCGAAGTACTCGAAGATGGGCTTGGCGTGGTGGAACTCGGTCTGCGTCATCGGCATCTCGTCGTGCCGGACGCCGTCGACGTCGTACGCCACGCAGACCGGGATCCGGTCGAGCCCGGTGAGCACGTCGAGCTTCGTCACGAAGTAGTCCGTGAAGCCGTTGACGCGCGAGGCATGGCGCGCCAGCACGGCGTCGTACCATCCGCAGCGGCGCGGCCGGCCGGTGTTCACGCCGAACTCCCCGCCGGTCCGCTGCAGGTACTCGCCCATGTCGTCGAAGAGCTCGGTGGGGAACGGGCCGGCGCCGACGCGGGTGGTGTAGGCCTTGATGATGCCCACGGACCGGTCGATCCGGGTGGGGCCGATGCCCGAGCCCACGGACGCGCCGCCCGCGGTGGGGTTGGAGCTGGTGACGAACGGGTAGGTGCCGTGGTCCACGTCCAGGAACGTCGCCTGGCCGCCCTCCATGAGGACCACCTTGCCCTCGTCCAGCGCGTTGTTCAGCTCCAGGGTCGCGTCGATCATCAAGGGGCGCAGGCGCTCGGCGAAGGAGAGGAAGTACTCGACGATCTCCTCGACCTCGACGCTGCGCCGGTTGTAGACCTTGAGCAGCAGCTCGTTCTTCTGCCGCAGCGAGCCCTCCACCTTCTGGCGGAGGATCGACTCGTCGAAGACGTCCTGCACGCGGATGCCGAGGCGGCCGATCTTGTCCATGTACGCGGGGCCGATGCCCCGGCCCGTGGTGCCGATGGCGCGCTTGCCGAGGAAGCGCTCCGTGACCTTGTCCATCGTCTGGTGGTACGGGGCCACCAGGTGGGCGTTGGCGGAGACGCGGAGCTTCGACGTGTCGGCGCCGCGGGCCTCGAGGCCGTCGATTTCCTCGAACAGGGCCTCGAGGTTCACCACGCAGCCGTTGCCGATGATCGGGACGGCGTTCGGCGAGAGGATGCCGGCGGGAAGGAGCTTGAGCTCGTACTTCTCGCCGCCGACGACGACGGTGTGGCCGGCGTTGTTGCCGCCGTTGGGCTTGACCACGTAGTCGACGCGGCCGCCGAGCAGGTCAGTCGCCTTGCCCTTGCCCTCGTCGCCCCACTGGGCCCCTACGATCACGATTGCTGGCATGGGATCCTCCCCCTTGCTTGGGTCAGCGTCCGGTCCTTGGCTGCGCCGACCGCCGGTGGGCGGGGCGGCGCGGAACCGGGTTCCGGTCTGGACCGGACACACGAAAGCCCCTGGTCTCCCACCGGCCATGGTCCTCGTCGAGATCCGCATCGGTTCAGCGATCCGGGCATGCCAGTTGTAAGAGTCAGGGGCTCTTACAACCTGAGTTTACCGTTCGGCGGTGCTTTCCGCGAGCTTCCGCTACCGGTACGTCCGTATACTTCGAGAAATTCCGCCGTTCCCCGACGGCCCTATCCATGAAGCGCGATCCATGAAGCGAGGGACTGTGCCCTACACACTCGTCACCGGCGGCGGCCGGGGCATCGGGGCGGCGGTCTGCCGCCGGCTCGCCCGGGACGGGCACGACGTCGCCCTCGGCTACGCGCACGACGGCGACGCGGCGGAGCGCGTGGCCGCCGACGTCCGAGCCCTCGGACGTGCCGCCGTCGTACTCCGCGCCGACGTGACGGACCCCGGCCAGGTGGAGCGGCTCTTCGCCGAGGCCGGCGCGGCAGGTCGCCTCACGGGCCTGGTCAACAACGCCGGCGCCGCGACCGCCGTCGGACCGCTGGCCGACCTCGACCCGGAGGCCATCCGGCGGGACCTCGAGGTCAACCTCTACGGCGCCGTCCTCTGCGCCCGAGCGGCCGTGCGGGCGTTCCTCGCCGACGAGGCGGCACCCGGCGAGCGCAGTGCGATCGTGAACATCTCTTCGGCCGCGGCGCAGCTGGGCGGCCCGGACACGTACGTCCACTACGCGGCGGCGAAGGCGGGCGTCGAGGCGCTCACGGTGGGGCTCGCCCGGGAGGTCGGCCCGCAGGGGATCCGGGTCAACGCGGTCTCGCCGGGGACGATCTGGACGGACTTCCACGCGGACCCCGGACGTCCGGCCCGCGTGGGTGCGGCAGTGCCGCTGGGCCGCGCCGGCGAACCGGACGAGATCGCCGGAGCGGTCTCCTGGATGCTCTCGGCCGATGCGTCCTACGCCAACGGCAGCGTCCTCAAGGTCGCCGGCGGACTGTAGCGGGGCGGATCAGGCGTTGGGCGCGGCCGCGGTTCCGGCGCCGCGGCGGCGCAGAGCCGGGGCGTCGACGCCTGCGGCACCGGGGGCCGACGGTGGAGCGGCGCGGCCGAGGACGGTGAAGCCCGCGTCGGCGATCATCTGGAGGTCCTGCTCCGCCGCCTGGCCCTCGCTGGTGAGGTAGTCCCCCAGGAAGAGGGAGTTCGCGACCTCGAGGGCGACCGGCTGCAGCGAGCGCAGGTGCATCTCGCGTCCGCCGGCGATGCGGACCTCGCGGTCCGGGCAGACCAGGCGGACCATCGCCAGGATCCGCAGGCACTTCAAGGGGGTCAGCTCCCACGTCCCCTCCAGCGGGGTGCCCTCGAAGGGCATGAGGAAGTTGACCGGGATGGAGTCTGCGTCCAGGTCGCGGAGGGCGAACGCCGCCTCGACGAGCTGCTCGTCGCTCTCGCCCAGGCCGACGATCAGTCCCGAGCACGGGGACATGCCGACGGCCTTGGAGGCCTCGACGGTCGCCACCCGGTCGGCGTAGGTGTGCGTGGTGCAGATGTCCTGGTACTTGGACTCGGCGGTGTTGAGATTGTGGTTGTAGGCGTCGGCGCCTGCGGCGGCCAGCTTGGCCGCGTGCCGTTCCTTGATGAGGCCGAGGCACGCGCAGACCTCCACGCCCGGGTTCTCGTCCTTCACCCGCACGATCATGTCCGTCACCCGGTTCACGTCCCGGTCCGTGGGACCGCGGCCGGACGCCACGAGGCAGACGCGCGAGGCCCCGCCCTGCACTCCCAGCCCAGCCTGCTCGGCGGCGTCCTCGGTGGAGAGCCACTTGTACTTGAGGATCTGCGCCTCGGACCCCAGCCGCTGGGAGCAGTAGGTGCAGTCCTCGGGACAGAGGCCGGACTTCAGGTTGACCAGGTAGTTCACCTTGACGGTGGCGCCGAAGCGCCTTCGGCGCAGGCGGCCCGCCTCCGCGACGAGCGCGAGCGTCCCCGCATCGGGCGTCGCGAGGACGGCGAGCGCCTCCTCCGCGGTCAACGCGTGACCGTCCGCGATCCGCTCCACGAGCTCGGCCACCCCCGCCGTCCAGACTTCTTGCCCCATCGCCGCACTCCTCGTCCGAAAAAGATTCTCTTGAACGGTGTTCAATTCGTGGGTTCACGGTACACCACGAGGGGGCCGGCGCAACGCGCCGACCCCCTCCTCCCGGCCGTGTGACGGCGGCCGGCGCCGTCGGCCATGTCAGCCGCCGCGGACCGACTCGGCCGAGACTCCCTCAGGTGCGGCGGTGGCTGCCGCTTCGGGCGAGGCACCTGCCGTGACGCCGGTCGCCGCACTGGGCACCGCACCCGACGCGACGACGTCGGGACCGCCCGCCGGACCGCCCGCCCCGCGGGACCGGCGGCGCATCACGAAGTACGCGACGACGACGAGCCCCGCGAACGGGACGCCGAAGATCAGCGTCATCCGGAACTCCTCGGTGAACAGTGTGGTGACGAGCAGCGCGAGCATGAGCAGCGCCCCGAGCAGCGACCCGGCGGGGTAGAACGGCAGGCGGTAGGCCAGGGCGGCGCCCGTGCGGCGGTGCTCGCGGCGGAAGAACAGGTGGGTGACGAAGATGATCATCCAAGTGCTCATGGCGCCGAACATGGACAGCGCCATCATGATCGTGAACCCCGTCTCCGGGTTGGCGGCGTAGACGATCGCCGCCACCGCCACGCCGGCGGCGGAGAGCAGGAGGGCGTTCACGGGCGCCCCGTTCCTGCGCAGCGCGCCGAAGACGCGGGGCGCGTGCCCTCCCCGGGAAAGCGAGAACATCATCCGCGTGGAGATGTAGAGCTGGGAGTTCATCGCGGACAGGGCCGCGACGATCAACACGAAGTTCAGCAGCGAGTCCGCGAACGGGAGGCCGGCCACCTGCATGACCGTGACGAACGGGCTGCCGCCGGCGAGCAGGGCGGAGACCGGTGCGATCGCCAGGATCAGGGCCAGGGTCGCGATGTAGAAGAGGAACAGCCGGACGATCGTGACCTTGAAAGCCTTCTTCACGGCGGTGCCGGGATCCTTCGCCTCACCCGCGGCGATCGCGATCATCTCGATGCTGAGGTAGGAGAAGATCGCCACGATCACGCCGAACCACACCCCGGTGAAACCGCCGGAGAAGAAGCCGCCCTCACTGGAGTAGTGATGGAAGCCGTAGGACTCGCTGCCGCCGAACACCAACGACGCGGCCACGACGATGAACGCCACGATCGCGAACACCTTGGTCGCCGAGAGCCAGTACTCGAGCGTGCCGAAGACCTTCACATTCATCATGTTCACGCCCAGCAGCAGAGCCGAGAAGGCCAGCACCCAGACGAGCGGCGGCACCGCCGGGAACCAGTGCTGCATGTACTCACCGACGGCCGTCACCTCCGTACCGACGGCGAGCACGATGCAGGACCAGTACAGGTACTTCACCATGAAACCGGCCAGCGGGCCGATGTAGTGCTCGGCGAACGCGCCGAAGGACCCTGTGGTGGAGTGGCTCGCGGTCATCTCGGCCAACGCCCCCATGACCAGCAGCGCGATGACGCCCCCGATTCCGTAGCTGACCAGGACGCTCGGACCCGCGAATCCAATCGCGAACTTGCTGCCGAGGAAGAGGCCGGTACCGATCGCCCCGCCCAGCGCGATCATGCTCAACTGGCGTCCGGTCAGCCCCCGGGAGAGGCCCTGCTCGCGTTCCGCGAGCAGTTCCATGCTTGTTCTCATCGTGACCTCGTTGTCGTGAGGCCGTGGTGGAGTGATCAGGTGACCGCGTTGCGCCGCCGGTGCTCGGGCGCGTCCCAGGCGCGGGTGTCGAGGATGTCGCGCAGATGCTCGACGGCGTCCCACACGTCCGCGTAGGACGTGTACAACGAGGTGAAGCCGAAGCGCATGGCCCCCGGCTCCCGGTAGTCGCCGATGACGCCCCGGCCGATCAGCGCGCTGACGATCGCGTAAGCATCCGGGTGCGCGACGCTCACGTGGCTGCCGCGCTCGGCGTGCGCCCGGGGCGTGATGACCTCCAGTCCATGGCCGGCGCAGCGCTCCTCGAGCAGCTGCATGAAGAGGTCCGTCAGCGCGAGCGACTTGGTCCGCAGCACCGCCGGGTCGGCTTCGAGCGAGAGGTCCAGGCCGCATTCGAGCGTCGCCAGCGAGATGACCGGCTGGGTCCCGCACAGGAACCGCCCGGCACCGTCGTCCGGCTCGTAGCCGTCGGCCATGGCGAACGGCCGGGCGTGGGACCACCAGCCGGACAGCGGCTGCCAGAAGCGGTTCTGGTGGCGCCGGTTCACCCAGATGAAGGCGGGCGAGCCGGGGCCGCCGTTGAGGTACTTGTAGGTGCAGCCGACGGCGTAGTCGGCGTCCGCCGCGTTCAACGCCACCGGCACTGCCCCCGCCGCGTGGGCGAGGTCCCAGATCGCCAGGGCGCCGGCGTCGTGGATCTGCGCCGTCACGGACGCCATGTCCCACATGGCCCCCGTGCGGTAGTTGACATGGGAGAGGGACACGACGGCGACGTCGTCGTCCAGCGCCTCGGCGAGACTCAGGTCCTCGTCGATGAGACGGACCTCGTAGCCGCCGCCGACCGAGTTGAGCAGATCGGCCAGCCCCTCCGCGATGTAGATGTCGGTGGGGAAGTTGTCCCGCTCGGTGACGATCACGCGGCGCCCGGGCGCATCCTGCTGCTGGATCCGCACGGCGGAGGCGAGCGCCTTGAAGAGATTGAGGGTGGTGGTGTCGGTGACGACGCACTCGCCGTCTGCACCGCCGACGAGCCGGGCGAGCTTGTCGCCGAGCCGACGCGGCAGGTCGAACCACCCCGCGGTGTTCCACGACCGGATGAGGCCCTGGGCCCACTCCTGCTCGACGACCTCGGCGGCGCGAGCGGCGGCACCGCGCGGGCTCGGCCCGAGGGAGTTGCCGTCCAGGTAGACCAGGCCGTCCGGCAGGACGAAGCGGGACCGGAATCCGGCGAGCGGGTCGGCGGCGTCGCGCTCGACGCAGCCCTGGCGGTCGTGGGTCGCGGTCTGCTGGACCATGGGGCACCTTTCGGGGACGGACGGTGGAGCCGGGCGCTCCCAGCCTGAGTCAGCGTAGAATCTGGGGCACGTCGGGGCCAGCCCTGCCGAATATCTGCCAAGAGGAGCGACGATCCGCCGTGCTGAGTTCACGAACCGTCGACAACTACCAGTCCGGGCGAAATCCCGTTCGACTGGACGAGACCGACCTGGTCATCCTGCGCGAGCTCGCCCGCGACGCGCGCCTGGCCAACAATGTCCTGGCCGCACGGGCCGGGGTAGCGCCCTCGACCTGTCTCGGCCGGGTCCGGGCGCTGAGGGAGGCCGGCGTCATCCGCGGGTACCACGCCGACATCGATCCGCAGGCGCTGGGCCTGCAGATCCGCGCGATCATCGCGGTGGTCCTGCGGCCGGAGATGCGCGACCGCATGCTCGCGGCGGCCCGGCAGCTCCGTCGGCGCCCCGAGGTCACGGACGTCTTCGTCCTGGCCGGGACGGTGGACCTCCACGTGCACGTCCTCTGCCCCACGGTGGAGGCACTGCGCGACTTCACGGCCGCCCAGCTGGGGGCGAACCCGGCGTTCGCGTCAACGCAGACGTCGCTGGTCTTCGAGCAGATCCGCGACGACGACGATTGATCCCTAGACTGAGCGTATGGCGCTGACGCAGGAGACCGTGGTGGAGACGGCCGTCGGGCTGCTGCGCCGGTTCGGACTGGGAGACTTGTCGATGCGTCGGCTCGCGCGGGAGTTGGATGTCCAGGTCGGAGCCCTCTACTGGCATGTGAAGAACAAGCAGGAGCTGCTGGTGGAGGTCGCGGCTGCCGTGCTCGCCGCCCCCGCGCTGACGGCCCCCTCCGAACCGACGGGCGACGGCGTCGACGCCCGCGGGCGGATCCTGCACCTCGCCTCGACCCTGCACCAGACCCTGCTGCCCGTGCCGGACAGCTCCGAGGTCGTGAATGTGGCGCGCGTGCTCGCCCCGGGCCGGCTCGAGGCCCTGACACGGTTGACCGAGTTGCTCGCCGCCGCGGGGCTGGACCGTTCCGACGCCGGCAGCGCCCAGGCCCTGATCGTCAACCACGTGCTGGGCTCGGTGGCGGCGGCGCAGAACCGCGCCGACTTCGACGTGCCCGGCAGCGAGGCACCCGATTTCCGGTGGGCGCTCGAGCGCGCTCTGGACGGCCTGCTGCGCGGCTGATGCTCGGCTCCACGGCGCCCCGTGGGGGATTCCCGGTTGCAGGGGAGTCCACCCGACGGGGCCCGGGACGACGCAGGCCGGCCGGACCATCGCGGTCCGACCGGCCTGCCTCGCTGGCCCCCGCCGAGGGCCGCCGCGACGCTAGTTGCGTGTGATCATGCCGTGCGGGTCCAGGACGAACTTCTGTGCGGCGCCCTCGTCGAACGCGGCGTAGCCCTTGGGCGCCTCGTCGAGCGAGATGGGCGTGGCCTTCACGTTCGCGGCGATGCTCACCTTGTCGGAGAGGATCGCCTGCATGAGGCCGCGGTGGTACTTCATCACGGGGCACTGGCCCGTGACGAAGGTGTGGGACTTCGCGAAACCGAGGCCGAAGCGCATCGAGAGGGAGCCGACCTTGGCGGCTTCGTCGGTAGCGCCCGGGTCGCCGGTGACGTAGAGACCCGGGATGCCGAGGCTGCCGCCGGCGCGGGTGATCTCCATGAGCGAGTTCAGCACCGTGGCGGGCTGCTCCTTGCCGGCGTCGTGCCCGTGGCCGCGGGCCTCGAAGCCGACGGCGTCGATGCCGCAGTCGACCTCGGGGGTGCCGAGGATCTGGGCGATCTGCTCGCCCGGGTCGCCGAGCGAGACGTCCACGGTCTCGCAGCCGAAGCTGCGGGCCTGGGCGAGACGGTCCGCATTGAGGTCGCCCACGATCACGGTCGCCGCGCCCAGCAGGTGAGCGGAGGTGGCGGCGGCGAGCCCGACCGGGCCGGCGCCCGCGACGTACACCGTCGAGCCGACCGTCACGCCGGCGCCGACGGCGCCGTGGAAGCCGGTGGGGAAGATGTCGGAGAGCATCGTCAGGTCCAGGATCTTCTCCAGGGCCTGATCGCGGTCCGGGAACTTCAGCAGGTTCCAGTCGGCGTACGGCACCAGCACGTACTCGGCCTGCCCGCCGACCCAGCCGCCCATGTCCACGTAGCCGTAGGCCGACCCGGGACGGTCCGGGTTCACATTCAGGCAGATGCCCGTCTGCCGCTCCTTGCAGTTCCGGCAGCGGCCGCAGGAGATGTTGAAGGGGACGGAGACGACGTCGCCGACCTTGATGAACTCCACGTCCCGGCCGACCTCGACGACCTCGCCGGTGATCTCGTGGCCGAGCACGAGGCCCTCTGGGGCCGTGGTGCGGCCGCGCACCATGTGCTGGTCCGAGCCGCAGATGTTGGTGGCGATCGTCTTGAGGATGACGCCGTGGTGGACCTTCCGGCCGACGTTGGCCGGGTTGACCCCGGGGCCGTCCTTGAGTTCGAACTCGGGGTAGGGAGTGTCGATGACCTCGACCTTGCCGGGTCCTGCGTAGCTGACTGCCTTGTTACTCATCTTCGAGCCGCCCATCTCTGAAATATCAGTCGCCTATTAGTTTGGCTTCAGCCAGTCTGCTGACCCGGCGCGGCGCCTGTCAATGGTTTCGGGCGAACTCGCTCCAGTCGTCAGCCCAACCGGCCGCCGGACGCCTCCAGATAGCAGGTCGCACACAGCGACTCGTACTGGACGTCCTCGCCGTCGATGGCGACCTGGTCGCCGTCGAACACGTACTCCGAGCCGACGCGGCGCGTGTTGAAGACGGCCTTGCGCCCGCAGCTGCAGATGGTCTTCAACTCCTCGAGGCTGTGCGCGAGCTCCATCAGGCGGGCCGAGCCGGCGAACGCCTCGGTCCGGAAGTCCGTGCGGATCCCGTAGGCCAGGACGGGCACGCCGTCGAGCACGGCGATGCGCAGCAGGTCGTCGACCTGCTGACGGGACAGGAACTGGGCCTCGTCGATCAGCAGGCAGGCGACGGGCTCGACGTCGACGTGCTCGAGGAGCGCGTCGGGGTCGTCGCCGGCGGCCTGGCGGCGGAACACGGCGCGGACGTCGTCGTCCGGTGCAATGGTGAAGTCGACCGCCCGGGCGACCCCGAGCCGGGACACGATGGTCGAGTCGCCCTTGGTGTCGATGGCCGGCTTGGCCAGCAGGACCCGCTGTCCGCGTTCCTCGTAGTTGAAGGCCGCCTGCAGCAGACCCGTGGACTTTCCGGAGTTCATGGCTCCGTAGCGGAAGTACAGCTTGGCCACTGGGCGGAGTTCCTTTCGAGAGGCGCGACGGCGGATCGGCGGCGGGATCCGCCGCCCCATCCTATGCGCGCGGGACCGCCTCCGGCTCAGCTCGACCGACGGACCGCACCGGGCTCCAAGGCCTCCAACCACGAGCGCTCCAGCGCGGCAACCTCTACCGTGCGTCCGTCCACGGTGAAGGAGCCGTCCGGCTGACGCTCGATCGTCCCCCACAGCTCGCCGTCGACGAAGGCACGCCAGACCGCCCCGGGAGCCTCGGTGTCCCGGAGGAAGTCACCCGCCCAGCGGCCGGTCGATGCCGGATCGATGAAGTCCAGCCGGTAGGGCGTGTTCACTTTCCTGCGGGTTCCGTGCGTGGCCATCAGGCGCAGCCGCTGCTGGACGGAGCGCTCGTCCGTCAGCGCGCGTTGATCTCCCGGCCACCAGTCCTCCTGCCAGAGGACGACGCCGTTGGTCTCGTCAGCGCGCAGGATGAAGTCGCGGTGCTCGTCGGCGGGGCCGCTGCCGATCGGACGGGAGACGGCGACGTACAGGTTCGCTGCGGCACGGCGCAGCGGCATCGCCGCGCCGTGCACCTCGGGCACCGCCCGACCGTCTCCGTCGAGCATGCCCCGGTCCCGGAGGGCCTCCGACTCGGCGGACTGCGCGAAGCGCTTCCAGCCGTGCCCCATCCAGTTCCGATACAACCAGTCGACGGCAGCCGGCCCGAGGATGGGGCCCCGACTGCCGGCGAGGGCCGTTCCTGCGCGTGCGGCCGACCACTCCGGAAGTGGCACCGACGTCCCGTCAGCGGTGGTCACGTCCGCGATGCCCTCACCCTCACGGACCCAGCGCGGTCTCAGCGCTCGCGGCAGATGGCCGTAGCCGAACCAGACTCCTGCCGCGAAGAGGAGTAGAGCCACGAACCCCAGGCCGCTGAGAGTCCATTGCAGTGCCGATGCCATCGAATCGCGACCCTCGTGACTGACGGCCCCGGTGACGAGGGAGACGCACCCCCACAGGAGCACCGCGGCACCCGTGAACAGCATCCCCGAACCGAAGTAGGGGAAGACGACGTTCCAGGGACGCCAGACGCCGCGGTAGTTCAGGTAGCCGAGACCGGCGAACGCCGCGCCCAGGACCAGCATCACTGCACCGAAGACTACGATGGTGCTCCCTCCTCGGATGGGTGACGATCAACCGCCGCATCGAAGAGCCGACGGAGCTCCTGCCAAACGCTGAACGATGGAGCCGGTGTGAGCCGGACCCGAGAGTAGTCGTCGATGTCCTCGATGGCGAAGTGGCCCGCTTCTCCCGCGTTGATGAATCGGAGGCCGCGCTCGAGTTCGGGGATGCCGACGGTCCACTCGACCCACGGCCGCCCCCAGAAGCGTTCAAACCCGCGGGGGCACGGCATGCCATCGGTCCCGGCCGGGCCGC
This sequence comes from Zhihengliuella alba, assembly GCF_039538765.1. Lineage (NCBI taxonomy): Bacteria > Bacillati > Actinomycetota > Actinomycetes > Micrococcales > Micrococcaceae > Zhihengliuella > Zhihengliuella alba. Next base: position 94,650 of record NZ_BAABCJ010000006.1, read on the forward strand.
CCGAGCGAAGCGTGCCGTAGAGAGGTTCCGCGTCCACGACGACGGGCGCGCCCAGCGTCCAGGCCGGCGCAAGCCCGACCCATTGAGCGACTGCCCCGATGCACGTGGAGAGACCCATGAGCTCGTGCGGTCTGGTCTCGGGGTCGGGCACCGCACCCTCGAGGAGGTCGTGGTACGACGGACCGGTCAGCGCAGTCGCCATGTTCTGGCCGGCGAAAAGGTCGAACTGGCTCAGCCGCTCACCGAAACGCAGCGTCGTCTGGGCATAGAACCTCCGGTTCCTGAAGCCGTCGGCCACCCGATGGCCCAGCGGGGTCCACTGTGCCCGGCCGTCCATGAGGCCGAGGCCGGCGAGCTGCTCGATCTCTCGACCGAACGCGCCAGCCTCCAATCGCCCCAGCGGCCCCTCACGGGTGGCGGTGGTGGCCAGGAAGTCAAAGCTCGCCCTCGGCAGTACCGGCCCCTGAAAAGGCCACCTGTTGGCCCACTGGAGCTTGCGCAGGCGTTCAAGCGGCTGTCCCCATGCCTCCATCGCGTCGTCGTCCACCTTTGGCTCCCTGCCCGGGAGTCCGGCGGCCGCCCCGGCGGAGGGCTGATGTTCGTCGACCCGCATCTCGGACACCATCGATCGCATGAGCGACTCCATGCGATCGGAATCGGCGACCGCATAGGTTGCCGTGGCCTCCACTGCGCTGGCCCCAGCGGGGACGAGCCAGCGCTGGGAGGCGATCTGCTCCAGACCGCTGCGGTAGAGGACCAGGTGCATGCGGCCCAGACCGGTCGCGGTCTCCCAGACATCGTCAGAGATGAAGCGCGGTTCATGGAGCAGTTCGCGGTCGGCCGCCAACGCCACAGTGGAGAGCCACGCCATGCTCGTTTCCTCCGACCGCGGGATGACCTTCAGCACGAGGCTCGGCCGGAAAGTGACCGCCTCCTCGGGGTGGACGAAGACGGCGCCGAGACCCGTCAGCGCCGACTCCCAAGCATCGGGGACGGGAAGCCGTGCGGGCCCGACCTCGTGCCAGGTGCAGGCCTGAGTCTGCTGTGTCGACATGATGTTCACCTTAGTCCCACAAGGAATTCCAGCCGTCGGAGATCGCTCCCCCGACATCGGAGACGACTTCCCCGACTTCGCCGACGACCTCCTTGACCGGTTCCGGCGTGATCGTCTCGTAGACGTCCTCCACGACGTCAGCGGCGGCATCGGCCAGTCCGAGCGCTTCGGCCCCGTAGGCCAGCACGCCTCCGACCGCCAATCCGATCACGCCTCCGGCCAGAGTGCCGACACCCGGAATGGGAATGGCCGTGCCGATGGCCATTCCCATCATGCCGGCGCCGGCGATGACAGCGACCTTGGTGCCTCCACGCACCAGACCGGCCTGTCCCGCCTCGTTCTCGAGCTCGTCCTCCGACAGGTCGGGGCGCGTGCGCAGAAGCTCGTTGTAGCGCTCCTCGTACTCGCTGTTGATCGTGATGACCCCGCCGGCCACATTGACGATCCAGCCACCGGCGCGCATCGCCGTCGGCATCTTCAGGTTCTGCCGCTGGGCCTCGGCCGGGTCCACGACGCTCCATGGATTCTGGTGCCGCACCACGTAGCGCTCGGGCGCCGGCAGTGTCACGCCCGGCTTCATGTAGGCGGCGTACTTGACCTGACCGTTGGCGGTCACGATCTTCTTGGTCGTGTAGTAGTCGCGTGGATCGTAAGCCGGCGTCCTGTAGCCGTAGACCGGCACCTTTCGACTCGGGTCGATCCGGACGAACCCCGTGGAGTTCCCCGCGACCGTCAGAGCAGCCGTGCCCCAGGGGCCGGCGATTCCACCGCCCTGGTCGAGAACCTTGTCGTAGATGCCGTTGAGCGTGTTGGCGCACGCCTTCTCGGCATTCTCGTAATTGGTCTGAGTGCCGTCCACGAGTCCCTGCAGCCAGCGCTGAGTTCCTTCGGCCTCCGCCACGGCTGTCGCGTCCGTCTCGTCGAGGTTCGCGACCTCGCCCCGGAAGTAGGCGATCTGTCCCAGGATGTTCTCCACGATCCCGAGTTCCGCGTCGACGGTGTCGGCGAAAGCCTTCAGCGCCGCCTCCGCCTTTTCGCCTCCGTCCGCGACGAATCCCCCATGTCGTTTGATCTCGACGAATGATTCCTTGAACTGAGTGGAGGACGAATAGTCGTCGATCTCGATGAAGGACTGCAGCGATCCCCAGGTGGTGCTGCACGTGTCGACGTCCGTCTCGACGTTTCCGGCCTTCTTGCCCAGGTCGCTGGCAGCCGTTCGGATCGTCTCGGGGTCAGCCCAGCCCTCATAGCAGCTGGTATCAACTTCATAGGCCATCGTCGTCGCTACCGCTCGTGGAAATCGGGGGTCTTCTGGATCGTGCTGTACGCGTCATCGGCCATCTGCTGGTCCGACTGGATAATGGCGCGGCGGATCTGTGCCGCGCCGTCCCGGGCGTTCGTCCCACGCTGCCAGGCCGCTTCGCTGTTGGCCCCGACGACCTCGTCGTGGAGGCTGGTGAGAGCCTCGGAGATCTTCGAACTCTTGACGGCCGTCTTGGCGTCTTCGACCGAAGTCTTGAGTTCGGTCTTGGAGGTCTCGACGTCTCCGAGGTTCTCGCCCAGCGTATTCAGGACACCAAGGTAGCCGGACCTCAGCGTGTATCCCTCCAGCGCCACCGCTCACTCCTCCTGCAGGAACCGACCACTTCTGCGTCGAGTATTGCGCATCGGGGTCCGCCGTGCGATGGGGAGAAGTCCCCACGCGGAGAGAGGGCCGTCCGCTGGAGGCTCGCCTACGGGGCCTTCTCGGCGTAGGCGCGGAACGCCTCCAGCTGGCCGGACTCCGCCTCCGCCAGGGCCTCCCGCAGCTCGTCCGCGCCGTCCGCTGCGGCGTGGTCCAGGCGGATGCCGACGCGCAGGCGCAGCCGGGTCCGGTCCCCCTCGGCGACCAGGAGGTACCCGTACTCGACGCGCACGTCCGCCCCGTCGGAGCCGGCGGCCAGCGTCAGGGCACTGCCGGGCTCGACCGTCGCGACGGTCAGCTCCCGCTCGTGGTCCGCGGACCGGTAGCGCAGGGTCTGCCCGGGCACCGCGGGGCCGACGGCGAGCATCGAGTCGACGCCCGGCATCCAGAGCGGTGCCGACACCCAGTCGGTCAGCAGATCCCACACCCGCCACTGCGGGAGGTGGATGAGTACCTCGTCCTCGAGCGCGGTGATCGACTCCATGAAAAGCATCCTCCCCCTTCCGCCGTGATGACGAAAGGGGGAGGATGCGGTCGCACCGCCGTGGGGCGCGAGGAGGCCGCGAGGAGTTCGGGCGCTACGCCTCGATCGCGGCGCGGGCGGCCGGGTCGGAATCGTCCAGGAAGCGGTTGATCCGCTCCACCTCGTCCAGCTCGCCGATCGACTCGGCGGCGCGGCCGAGTGCGTAGAGGGCGCGGAGGAAGCCGCGGTTCGGCACGTGGGTCCAGGGCACCGGGCCCTGGCCGCGCCATCCCGACTTCCGCAGCGCATCGAGGCCGCGGTGGTAGCCCACGCGGGCGTACGCGTAGGACTCGACGTGACGGCCGGCGTCGTACGCCTCGTCGGCGAGCGCCGCCCAGGCGAGGGACGACGTCGGATGGCTCGCCGCGACGTCCGCGGCCGGCTCGCCCGCGGCGAGACGGGACTCGACGTCGGGCTCCTCGGGCAGCAGCGTCTCCGGGATGCCGAGCAGGTTCTTGCCGATCTCGCTCATGCGGCTACTTGATCGACTTCCCGGCCGAGCCGAGCTGGCGTGCGGCCTCGAAGACACGGGCGGCCATCGACGCCTCGGCCTTGGCGCCCCAGACGCGGGGGTCGTAGGTCTTCTTGTTGCCGACCTCGCCATCGACCTTCAGGACGCCGTCGAAGTTCTGGTACATGTGGCCGGCGACCGGACGCGTGAACGCGTACTGGGTGTCGGTGTCGATGTTCATCTTGATCACGCCGTAGGAGACCGCGTCGGCGATCTCCTGCTCCGAGGAGCCCGAGCCGCCGTGGAAGACCAGGTCGAACGGCTTGTCCTGGCCGAGCTTCGCGCCGACCTCGGCCTGGATCTCCTGGAGGATCTCGGGGCGCAGCTTCACGCCGCCCGGCTTGTAGACGCCGTGCACGTTGCCGAATGTCAGAGCGGTGATGTAGCGGCCGTTCTCGCCGGCGCCGAGGGCCTCGATGGTCGCCATCGCGTCGGCGACGGTGGTGTAGAGCTTGTCGTTGATGGCGTTCTCGACGCCGTCTTCCTCGCCACCGACGGTGCCGATCTCGACCTCGAGGATCTGCTTGGCGGCCGCGGAGCGGGGCAGCAGGTCGGCGGCGATGCGGAGGTTCTCCTCCAGCGTCTCGGCGGAGCCGTCCCACATGTGCGAGTTGAAGATCGGGTCGCGGCCGGCCTTGACCTCGGCCTCGGAGGCCTCGAGCAGCGGCAGGACGAACTCGTCCAGCTTGTCCTTGGGGCAGTGGTCGGTGTGCAGGGCGATGTTCACGCCGTAGGACTTCGCGACCTCGCGGGCGAACGCGGCGAAGCCGAGCGAGCCCGTCACCATGTTCTTGACGGAGGAGCCGGACCAGTAGGCGGCACCGCCGGTGGAGACCTGGATGATGCCGTCGGACTCGGCCTCGGCGAAGCCGCGGATGGCGGCGTTGAGGGTCTGCGAGCTCGTGACGTTGACGGCGGGGAAGGCGTATCCGCCCTCCTTGGCCGCGTCGATCATGGCGTTGTACTTGTCCGGGGTAGCGATCGGCATTCCGTCTCCTGACGTTGTGCGAGATATATGGTCTGGACAACACTGTCGGGACCATCCTAGGCCAGCAGTGGTCTCCGGCACGGTCCGTTTGACGGCCGTCGTCGTATTCTTACCGGGACCGCACCCGAGGCACCACCGCACGATCCACCGCACGATCCACCGCTCCTCCGCACCTCCGACGCGTCTCCTGTGAAAGGGCTTCCGATGACCGTTCCCGGCTGGCTCTGGGCTGCCACCATCGTCTTCATCCTGCTGCTCGTCGCCTACGACTTCTTCTTCCACGTCCGCAAGGCCCACACCCCCACGCTCAAGGAGGCGTCGATCTGGTCGGCCCTCTACGTGGGCATCGCGCTCGTGTTCGGCCTGGGCCTCTGGCTCCTCGGCGGGCACCAGGCCGGCGGCGAGTACTTCGCCGGCTACATCACGGAGAAGGCGCTCTCCGTGGACAACCTCTTCGTCTTCCTGGTCATCATCTCCAGCTTCCGCGTCCCCCGCGAGGACCAGCAGAAGGTGCTGCTGTTCGGCATCGTGTTCGCGCTGATCGCCCGCACGGGCTTCATCTTCCTCGGCGCGCAGCTGATCAACACCTTCGCGTGGATGTTCTACCTCTTCGGCCTGATCCTGCTGCTCACGGCGGGCAACATGCTCAAGAAGGACGACCACTCCGACGATGCGGACAACTTCATCATCCGGCTCGCCAAGCGCTTCCTGCCCACCACGGACAAGTACGACGGCGACCGCCTGTTCACGGTGCAAGACGGCAAGCGGGTGCTCACCCCGATGCTGCTGGTCATGGTGGCCATCGGCGGCACCGACATCCTGTTCGCGCTCGACTCGATCCCGGCGATCTACGGCCTGACGCAGGAGGTCTACATCGTCTTCACGGCCACCGCGTTCTCGCTGCTCGGCCTCCGCCAGCTCTACTTCCTGCTGGACGGGCTCCTGGACCGCCTGATCTACCTGTCCTACGGGCTCGCCGCGATCCTGGGCTTCATCGGCGTCAAGCTGATCCTGCACGCGCTGCACGAGAACAACGTGCCGTTCGTCAACGACGGCCAGCCCGTGCCGGTCGTGGAGATCTCCACGCAGCTCTCGCTGAGCGTCATCATCGGCGTCCTGGTGCTGACCGTGCTGATGTCCCTGTTCTCCAAGGCCGGCAAGGCCAACACCGCCGTCTCCAACGCCCGGCGCCACGCCCAGAACTACCTGAACCCGGACTACACCTCGGACGAGTTCGAGCGCGAGCGGGTGTTCCGCCTGCTGCTGGACGAGGAGAAGCAGATCGCCGGCATGGAGAAGAAGTACCGGGACCGGGTGAAGGACATCGAGGAGATCCGGGCCCGAGTCGCCGAGGCCCACGAACTCCACACCCGCATCACCAGGTTCTAGGCGGCGGGCGGGCGGCTCCCCTGACACGTGATCCCCGGTCCCGGGGACCACGTGTCAGGGGCGCTGGCCGAAGGGGTGCCGCCTGATCCAGGCGTGCATCGCGATCGCGGCGGCCGAGCCGGCGTTGATGGACCGGGTGGATCCATACTGCTCGATGGAGAGGGTGGCGTCCGCGGCCCGGTGGACCTCCTCGCTCAGCCCGGGGCCCTCCTGGCCGAACACCAGGACGCAGCGCCGCGGCAGGTCGAACGTCTCCAGCTGCTGGGAGTCGGGGAAGAGGTCGACGGCGATGACGGCCAGCCCCTCGCCCCGCGCCCAGGCGACGAAGTCCGTGACGGTCGGGTGGTGGCGCACGTGCTGGTACCGGTCGGTGACCATGGCGCCGCGCCGGTTCCAGCGCCGGCGTCCGATGATGTGCACCTCCCGGGCCAGGAAGGCGTTGGCCGTCCGCACCACGGTGCCGATGTTGAAGTCGTGCTGCCAGTTCTCGATGGCGACGTGGAAGTCGTGCCGGCGGGAGTCCAGGTCGGCCACGATCGCCTCGTGCCGCCAGTACCGGTACTGGTCCACGACGTTGCGCCGGTCCCCCTCGCGCAGGAGCTCGGGGTCCCAGTGGTCGCCCTCGGGCCAGGGGCCCTCCCAGGGTCCGACGCCGACCTCGGCGACCGCCGGGACGTCCGGCGTCGCGCCGGAGGCCGCGGCACCGGCCGCCGGCTCCCCCGCCGTCGTGCCCGGAACGGCGGCCATCCCCGCCTCCGGGGCGCGCCCCTCGGTCCCGTGTTCCGTCCCGTCCGCCGGGTTCGCCCTGTGAGTCACCGGCCCAGCCTATTTCAGTCGTCGTGATGCCCGTCGCCTAGACTGGTACGCGGTGAGCCGGGAAGTCTGGTCGGCAGTGACGTATTCGAACGACCCGAAGGATTGACGTTTATATGGCCAACAAGCCAGGTCCCGAGACCTCCGACGGCCCCCCGGGGGCCCCGTCCCAGGGACAGACCCGCCCGCTGATCGGCTGGGGCTCCTACTCCGAATCGCGGCGCATCGGCGAGATCCTCCGCAAGGAGACCGTCGGCGGCCTCATGCTCGTCGCCGCGGCGGCCATCGCCATCATCTGGGCCAACTCGCCGGCCTCCGACGCCTACTTCTCGCTGCGCGACTTCCACGTCGCGATCGGCCCCGAGTCCTGGCACCTGGACCTCAGCCTCGGCCACTGGGCCTCGGACGGGCTGCTGGCCATCTTCTTCTTCCTCGTCGGCCTCGAGCTGAAGAAGGAGATCGTCGCCGGGGACCTGCGCACGCCGAGCAAGGCGATGGTCCCGGTCATGGCCGCCGTCGGCGGCGTCATCATCCCCGCCGGCATCTACGCCCTGATCAACATGGGCAGCGCGACGGCGCTGCACGGCTGGGCGATCCCCACCGCGACGGACATCGCCTTCGCCGTCGCCGTGCTGGCGATCATCGGCTCCCACCTTCCCTCGCCCCTGCGCATCTTCCTGTTGACGCTGGCCGTGGTGGACGACCTCATCGCCATCCTGATCATCGCCGTGTTCTACACGGACGAGATCAATTTCGTCCCGCTGGCGCTCTTCGTGGTGCCGGTGATCATCTACGCCGTCCTGGCGCAGAAGTTCCGCCACTTCCTCGGCACGCACGCCTGGGCCCCCTGGGCCATCCTGCTGCCGCTCGGCCTGGTGGCCTGGGCGCTCCTGCACGCCTCCGGCATCCACGCGACCATCGCGGGCGTGGTGCTCGGCTTCGTGGTGCCGGTCATCATCAGCAAGGAGGGCCAGGCCAAGGGCGCCAAGCACGGCCTGGCCGAGGACCTGGAGCACCACCTCCGGCCGCTCTCCAGCGGCGTCGCGGTGCCGATCTTCGCGTTCTTCTCCGCCGGTGTGGCGATCGGCGGCGCGGAGGGCTTCGCGTCCGCCCTCACCGACCCGGTCACGATCGGCGTGGTCGCCGGCCTGGTGCTCGGCAAGCCGGTCGGCATCCTGCTGACCACGTGGTGCATGGCCAAGTTCACCAAGGCGCAGCTGGACGCCTCGATCCGCTGGATCGACCTCTTCGGTGTGGGCCTCCTGGCGGGCATCGGCTTCACCGTCTCCCTGCTCGTCGCCGAACTCAGCTTCGGCATCGAAAGCGAGCACAACGACCACGCCAAGGTCGCCATCCTCTCCGCATCGGTCCTCGCGGCCCTGTTGGCCGCCGCGATCCTCGGGGTCCGCAACCGCCACTACAAGCGGATCGAGGAGGAGGCGTCCATCGACGCCAACGCCGACGGCATCCCGGACGTCTACGAGGAGGACTCGAACAAGCGCTGACCGGTCCGGCCCCGCCGGGGCCGCCGACGCTTGAGACGCAGAAGGGGAGCGCACCCGCGGGTGCGCTCCCCTTCTGCATTCCTTCTGCGTTCTGTCCCCGTCGGCGCCGCTCGATCAGTGCCGCAGGAGCAGTGCCGCAGGAGCGATGCCGCGGGAGCGGTGCCGCGGATCCGCCGCGGAACTACCCGGCGGCCTCGTCGACCGTGGAGAACCCGATCTCCTCGAAGGTCGCGGCGTCGTCCTCTCCGCCGACCAGAGCGTAGAGCACCTCGGCGCCCTCGCCGTGCGCATTCACCGCGAGCCGGGCGACGATCGCGGCCACATGGGCGGTGGCGACGTCGCCGTCCTCCTCCACGGGGTGCACCGGGGCGAGGACGGCGAAGCCGTCGCCGTACGCCACCCGGCCCCGGGCCACGGGCTGGTCGAAGTGCGTCAGCTCGACGACGTCGTACTCGTCCAGGGGCGCCTCGAACAGTGCGTACTCGTCCGGCAGGGCCTCGACCGCCTCGACCTCCAGCGGGTCGGCGCTCAGCAGGATGGCACCCTCCGGGCGCTCGGATTCGAGGACGGACCAGACGGGCTCCCAATCGTGTTCAGCACTCATGCCAGCAGGCTACACCCGGGCCCGGGCGGCGTGGAGGGGGCCGGTCGCCGCCGCGGGACGGGCCCGTCGGGCATCGCCGCGCCGGCCATCCTCGGCGTCAGTGCCCGCCGGCGAGTTTCCCGGCGAGCCGCCGATGCATGTCCGAGCTGGCCTGGTTGAGGCCCACGACCTCCGCCGTCTTGCCGTACTTGGCGTACTTCTCCTGGATGCTGTCCAGCGCGGCGATGGTCGAGGCGTCCCAGAGGTGGGAGGCGTGCATGTCGATGATCACGCGGTCCGGATCGAGGGCGTACTGGAACTGGTAGTAGAGGTCGTTGGAGGACGCGAAGAACAGCTCGCCGTCGACCACGTACGTAGCGACCGCACCCTCCCCCTCGCCGGCGACGGACCGCTCCACGGTGACGAAGTGCGCGACGCGCCGGGCGAAGAGCACCATGGCCATCAGCACGCCGGCTGCGACGCCGATCGCCAGGTTGTGGGTCCAGACGGTGGCGACCACGGTCACGAGCATGACGGCGGTCTCCGACTTCGGCATGCGGCGCAGGGTGGCCGGATGGATCGAGTGCCAGTCGAACGTCGCGATGGACACGAAGATCATGACCGCCACGAGCGCGGCCATGGGGATGATCGCCACCACGTCGCCCAGCGCCACCACGAGGACCAGCAGGAGGAGGCCGGCGAGGAACGTGGAGATCCGGGTGCGGGCGCCGGAGGCCTTGACGTTGATCATGGTCTGGCCGATCATCGCGCAGCCGCCCATGCCGCCGAAGAAGCCCGTGACGAGGTTGGCGACGCCCTGGCCCCAGGACTCGCGCGTCTTGTTGGAGTGGGTGTCCGTGATGTCGTCCACGAGCTTGGCGGTCATGAGGGACTCGAGCAGGCCGACGAACGCCATGGCCAGCGAGAACGGGAAGATGATCTGCAGCGTCTCCAGGGTCAGCGGCACGTCCGGGAAGAACAGGGCCGGCAGCGACTCGGGCAGGTCGCCCTTGTCGCCCACGGTGGGCACGGTGATGGAGGCCGCGACGGTGATGGCCGTGAGCAAGACGATCGCGACCAGTGGCGCAGGCACCACGCGGGTGATCCGGGGCAAGCCGAACACGATCAGCAGCCCGAGCGCCGTCAGCGGGTACACGAGCCACGGGACGCCCAGCAGCTCCGGCACCTGGGACATGAAGATGAGGATCCCCAGGGCGTTGACGAACCCCACCATGACGGAGCGCGGGATGAAGCGCATGAGCTTGGCGACGCCGACCAACGCGAGCACCACCTGCAGGACGCCGGCGAGGATCACCGCCGCGATGAAATAGTCCAGCCCGTGGCTGGCCACCAGGGGCGCGATGACCAGCGCGATGGCCCCGGTCGCGGCGGAGATCATCGCGGGGCGGCCCCCGACGAAGGCGATGGTGACGGCCATCGTGAACGAGGCGAAGAGCCCGAGGCGCGGGTCGACGCCGGCGATGATCGAGAAGGCGATCGCCTCCGGGATCAGGGCCAGGGCGACGACGAGGCCGGCCAGGACCTCGGTCTTCAGCAGGCGCGGCGAGCGGAGCGTGCGCAGGGTCGACTGGCGCTGCTCCGGGGTGAGCTCCGCGGCCTCGGCGGTGGTGGGCATGCTGGCCTTTCCGCCCCGGCCCGATCGCGGCAGCCGCGGGGCGGCCGGCCGCAGCGAGGCGGGGGAAGTTCTGGGGGTGGCGGTTCGTAGAATGGAGCCCGCGTCGGGGGCTTCGGGCACCGAGGTGCCGCCGGCGGGCACGATCCAGACTACCCTAACGTTACGTGAGGGTTGAAGGCCTGTGACCGACGCGACCCGGGCGACGCCCCACGATTCACGACCGAGGAGAGACATGCAGATTGGCGAGCTCGCCGAGGCCGTGGGCCTGTCGCTGCGCACCATCCGGCACTACGACGACGTCGGCCTGCTCCCGGCGTCCCGCACCGAGGGCGGCTACCGCGTCTACACGGACGAGGACCTGCGGCGGATGCTGGTCATCCGGACGCTGAAACCGCTCGGCTTCAGCCTCGAGGAGCTGCGCACAGCGCTGAACTGCCTGGATGACGCCCGGTCCGGCACGCCGGAGGCCCAGGAGCAGCTGGCTGCACTGGTCGAGCAGATCCGGGAGCGCCGCGATCAGATGGAAGTGAATCTGCGCCGGGCCGACGAGCTCCTCGGGGACCTCGACCACCGACGCGACGGCTGACCGCGGCTAGCTAGTCCTCCAGTCCGGCGGGCGGCGCCGTCGAGGCCCGCGGGACGAGCCGGGTCTCCAGCTGGAAGGGGTGGGCGAAGCGCTGCGGGTCGTTCGCCAGCGCGAGCGCCCGCTCGACGGCCACCTGCCCCATCGAGTCCAGCGGCTGGCGGACCGTGGTCAGCGCCGGCGACATCCAGGACGCCGCCGACGTGTCGTCGAAGCCGATGACGCTGAGCCGCTCGGGGACGCCGATCCCGAGCTCCTCCGCCCCGCGCAGCACACCCAGCGCGACGTCGTCGGACACCGCGAAGATCGCCGTGGGCGGCTCGTCGGCATGGAGCATCCGCAGCGCGGCGTTCCGGCCCGCCTCCGGGGTAAAGCCGCCACCGAGCACCAGTGACTCGTCGACCGGCACCCCGGCCAGCTGCATGGCGGAGCGGAACCCCTGCAGGCGCTCCCCCGCGGGCACCGAGTCGTCCGGCCCGCGGACCATGCCGATCCGCCGATGCCCCAGGGACAGCAGGTGGTCGGTGGCCTGCTTGCCGCCGTTCCAGTTGGTCGAGCCGATCGAGACCACCTCCTCCTGGTTCCGCGACGCCGGATCGACGGCGATCAGCGGCAGGCCGTTCTGCCGGCACCACCGGATCTGCGCGTCGGTGATCGAGGTGGTGACCACGATCAGGCCGGCCGTCCCCGCCCTCACCAGGTCGCGCAGCCAGGGCATGGACAGCACCTCGTGGCCGGCGGCGTCGCCCTCGATGCACGTGGTGCTCAACTCCACGCCGGCACGCTTGGCCGCATGGATAGCCCCGTTGAGGATGGCCACAGCGTACGGACTGCTGAAGTGGTCGAAGACCATCGTGAGGCGCAGCGGGGCGTCCCGACTGGTCACTCGGCGCCTCGGCGCATACGAAAGCTCCTCCGCAATTTTTGCGATCCTCCGGCGCATCGCCTCGCTGACGTCGCCGCGCCCGTTGAGCGCCTTGGAGGCCGTCGCAACCGAGACCCCGGCCGCCGCAGCGATGTCCTGAAGCCGCACAGTCGTCATATCCTCCTCCTTCGAACCGCCCCCCGGATGCGCCGGGGAAATCATCGCACGCACCCCTTGACGTGACTCGGAACACACCATACCTTTTCTCCGCCGAACACAAGTTTCCGAAAATTTCGTGACGTCTGACCGACGCCTCGGACCGACGCGGGAACCCGCATCCGATCGCAGAGCACCTGCCATGTTCAAGGGAGTGCACCCATGCCCAGCCCCAGCAACCACAGCACCGCCGCCCCGACCAGGAGCCGCATCACCCGCCGCAGCGTCCTCGCCGGCGCCGCGCTGATCGCACCGCTGGTGCTCTCCGCCTGCGGCGGAGCCCAGCCCGGCGGCGCCACCGCCTCCGGCGACGGCCTCTCCGCGTGGACCCTGACGGGCGCCCAGCAGTCCGTCTTCGAGGACTCGTTCGCCGCGTGGAGCGAGGCGCACCCGGAGCAGGCGATCTCCGCCGAGTACTTCGCCAACGACGCCTACAAGGAGAAGATCCGCACCGCCGTCGGCTCCGGCAACGCGCCGACGTTGATCTTCAACTGGACCGGCGGCACGCTGGCCGACTACGTGGCGAACGAGCAGGTCGTGGACCTCACCGGCCGGGTGAACGAGCTCGGCGAGCGCGTGATCCCGTCGATCATGCAGGCCGGCGAGGTGGACGGGAAGCAGTACGCGGTCCCGAACAACAGCACCCAGCCGGTCATCCTCTACTTCAACGAGAAGCTCTTCGAGCAGGTCGGCGCCGAGCCGCCCACCACGTGGGAGGAGACGCTCGACGTCGTCGAGAAGTTCAAAGCGGAGGGCATCACGCCGTTCGCCGTCGCGGGTCAGAGCCAGTGGCCCTACCTCATGTGGATCCAGTACCTCACGGACCGCATCGGCGGCCCCGAGGTCTTCCAGGCCATCCAGGACAACGAGCCGGATGCCTGGAGCCACCCGGCCGTGACGGAGGCGCTCACGAAGATCCAGGAACTCGTCGACGCGGGCGCCTTCGGCGAGTCGTACGGCTCCGTCGTCGCCGACAACAACGCGGACGTCGCCCTGCTCCACACCGACCAGGCGGCCATGCTCCTCCAGGGCAGCTGGGTCTACGCCAGCTTCAAGACCGACGCGCCCGAGTGGTTCGCGGAGGGCAACCTCGGCTACACCGAGTTCCCGGGCATCGAGGGCGGGGCGGGCGATCCGGCCAACGTGGTCGGCAACCCGGCGAACTTCTGGTCCGTCTCCGCGGCGGCGTCCGAGGACCAGCAGCAGGCGGCCGTCGACTACCTGAACGAGGTCAACCTCGACGAGGGCGCCGTCGACGCGCTGCTCGACGCCGGACTGGTCCCGTCCACCACGGGCGCCGAGGAGAAGATCGCCGCGCACGAGGAGTCGGACTACCTGTCCTTCGCCTACGGGATGGTCCAGGACGCGCCGAACTTCCAGCTCTCCTGGGACCAGGCCCTCGCGCCCGCTCAGGCGCAGGAGCTGCTCACGAAGCTCGCCCAGATCTTCCAGGGCACCATCACGCCCGAGGAGTTCGTGGACGCCATGAACGCGACCATCAAGTGACCCGTCCCGTGACCGCCCCGAACCCAGGAGACCGGACAGCTTCCCCATGAGTTCACACGCCATCGCCATCCGCCGATCGCCCCGGCAGCGGGACCGCACCGCAGGACCTAGCACGTGGATGCTCGCGCCCGCGCTGACCTTCTTCGGGGTCTTCGCGATCATCCCCCTGCTGGGCGTGGCCGTCCTGTCCCTCATGAGCTGGGACGGCCTCGGCACCCCGGAGTTCGCCGGCCTCGCCAACTGGCAGCGGGTCTTCTCCGACCCGGTCACCCTCAACGCCATGTGGCTGACGCTCGGCATGACGGTCCTCAGCTACGCCGTGCAGGCGCCCCTGTCCATCCTGCTGGGCGTCTTCATGGCCGGCAGCGAGAAGTACCGGGCCCTCTTCTCGGTCCTGTACTTCCTCCCGCTGCTCTTCTCGGCCGCCGCCGTCGGCATCACCTTCAAGGCGCTGATGGACCCGAACTTCGGACTCGCCAAGGCGTTCGACGTCGGCTGGCTCGCCCAGGACTGGCTGGGCAACCCACAGCTGGCGTTCTACGTGCTGATCCTCGTGATCTCGTGGTCGTTCGTGCCGTTCCACTCGCTGCTCTACCAGGCGGGGGTGCGGCAGATCCCGAACTCCCTGTACGAGGCGGCCATGCTCGACGGCGCGGGCCGGGTCCGCACGTTCTTCTCCGTGACGCTGCCCCAGCTGAAGTACACGGTGGTCACCAGCTCCACGCTGATGATCGTCGGCTCCCTGACGTACTTCGATCTGGTCTTCGTCATGACGGCAGGCGGACCCGGCAACTCGACCCGCATCCTGCCCCTGGACATGTACCTGACCGGGTTCCGCAGCTACCAGATGGGTCCGGCGAGCGCGATCGCGCTGATCCTGGTGGTCGTGGGCCTGATCGTCTCCCTGGCCCTGAACAAGTTCAGCGGCTCCGACCAGATGGAAAGCCAGATGGAGGGCGCCTGAGATGACCGCAACGACCCACGACACCGCCCCCGTCACGCCGGCGATCCGCCCCGAGGCGGGACCGCAGCCGTCCCCGCGGCGGCGTCGCCCCTCGCTCCTGAGAGCGGGGCAGGCCCCCAACGTCCTGGGCGGCCTCGCCGGGACGTTCTGGCTGCTGGTCACGATCGTCCCGATCTACTACATCGTGGTCACCAGCCTGCGCCCGCGCGAGGAGTACTACAGCGCCAACCCGCTCTCGCTGCCCGCGAACCCCACGCTCGGGGCCTACCAGCGGGTGCTGGAGAACGAGTTCCTGCTGTACTTCGCCAACAGCGCCATCGTCGCGGTCGCGACCGTCGCCGTCGTGCTGGCCATCTCGCTGCTGGCGAGCTACGTGATCGTCCGCAACCGCGGGCGGTTCGCGCGGTTCTCCCACCGGCTGTTCCTGCTGGGCATCGCCATCCCCATCCAGGCGACCATCATCCCGGTGTACTACCTGATCGTGCAGCTGGGGCTCTACGACAGCCTGCTGGCGCTGATCCTGCCGGGCATCGCCTTCGCGATCCCGATCAGCGTCCTGATCCTCACGAACTTCCTGCGCGACATCCCGACCTCGCTGTACGAGGCGATGACGATCGACGGCGCCTCGCACTGGCAGATGTTCAGGCTGCTGGTGCTGCCGCTGTCGAAGCCGGCGATCGTGACGGTGGGGATCTACGACGCCCTGCAGGTGTGGAACGGCTTCCTGTTCCCGCTGGTGCTCACCCAGAGCTCGGAGGTGCGCGTGCTGCCGCTGTCGCTCTGGAGCTACCAGGGCGAGTTCGCGGTCGACGTCCCCGCGGTGCTGGCCGCCGTCGTCCTCTCCTGCGTCCCGATCCTCGCCGCGTACATCCTCGGCCGCAAGCAATTGATCTCCGGCCTGACCGCCGGCTTCAGCAAGTAAGACCTCGACCTGCAAAGGAATCCCATGACCACCGCAGAACACCGCTGGCAGGACGCCCGGCTGCCGATCCCCGACCGCGTCGAGGCGCTGCTGGCCGAGCTGACCCTGGAGGAGAAGGTCTCCCAGCTGGGCTCGTACTGGATCCGGCCGGAGGAACGGAAGGAGCAGGGCGGGGGCGACGGCAACGTCGCGCCGATGGAGGACACCTTCTCCAGCGGCCGCCCGACGTTCGAGGAGGAGATCCGAGGCGGGCTCGGCCAGATCACGCGGGCCTTCGGCTCGGCACCCCTGGACCCCGCCGAGGGGCGCGAGCGGCTGGCCCGCCTGCAGCGGCAGGTGCTCGGCGCCAACCGGCTCGGCCTCCCGGCGCTCGCGCACGAGGAGTGCCTGACCGGCTTCACCACCATGGCCGCGACCTGCTACCCGGCGTCGATCGCCTGGGCGGCCTCCTTCGACGCGTCGCTGGTGCGGGACATGGCGGCACGCATCGGACGCGACATGAGGAAGACCGGCGTCCACCTGGGCCTCTCCCCCGTGCTCGACGTCGTCCGGGACTACCGCTGGGGCCGCGTCGAGGAGACCCTCGGCGAGGACCCGCACCTCGTCGGCGAGCTCGGCACCGCGTACGTCCAGGGGCTGCAGTCCGGGGGCGTGCACGCGACGCTCAAGCACTTCGCCGGCTACGCCGCCTCCCGGGCCGGCCGCAACCACGCGCCGGTGCCGATGGGCAGCCGTGAGTTCGAGGACGTGGTCCTGCCGCCGTTCGAACGGGCGGTCCGCGAGGGCGGCGCCCGCTCGGTCATGAACTCGTACGCCGACGTGGACGGCGAGGCCCCGGCGGCCAGCCACCGCCTGCTGACCGGGATCCTGCGCGAGCGCTGGGGCTTCACCGGCACGGTGGTGTCCGACTACTGGGCCATCAGCTTCCTGGAGACCATGCACCGGGTCGCCGAGGACCAGGACGACGCCGGCGTCCTCTCCCTCACCGCCGGCATGGACGTCGAGCTGCCGGAGACGAACGCCTTCCGGAACCTCGCCCGCGCGGTCGGGTCGGGGCGCTTGGACGCCGAGGTGCTCGACACGGCGGTCCGCCGGGTCCTGACGCAGAAGGCCGAGCTGGGCCTGCTGGACGCCGACTGGTCCCCGGAGGATGCGTGGGAGGGGGACGACGTCGACCTCGACTCGGCCGGCAACCGCGCGCACGCCCGCCGCATGGCCGAGCAGTCGATCATCCTGCTCAAGAATGACGGCGTCCTGCCCCTAGGCGGGACCGCGGCATCGGGCGGGACCGCGGCATCGGGCGGGACCGCGGCACCGGACGGGGCCGCTTCGCCGGGCGGGGCCGCCACGCCGTGCGGGGCCGAGGGCGGGCCGCGCCTCGCCGTCGTCGGCCCCTCCGCCGGGCAGCCGCGCACCCACCTGGGGTGCTACTCCTTCACCAACCACGTGTACTCGCGGTTCTTCGGGGAGGACGAGCACGGGATCGACCTGGTCTCGATCCTCGACGCGCTGAGGGCCGCCCCGGCGCTGTCCGGCGCGGAGATCGTGCACGAGCGCGGCGTGGACTTCACCGACCCGGACGGCTCCGGACTCGAGGCGGCCGTCGCGGCGGCCCGGGACGCGGACGTCGCGATCGTGACGGTCGGCGACCTGGCCGGCCTGTTCGGCCGCGGCACCTCGGGCGAGGGCTGCGACGTCGTCGACCTGGGGCTTCCGGGCCGCCAGGCGGAGCTGGTGGAGGCCGTCCTCGCCACGGGGACGCCGACCGTGCTGGTGCTCGTCACCGGTCGGCCGTACTCGCTCGGGGCGTTCGCCGACCGGGCGGCGGCGATCGTGCAGGCGTTCATGCCGGGCGAGGAGGGCGGCCCCGCGCTCGCCTCCGTGCTGACGGGCGCGGTGAACCCGTCCGGGAAGCTGCCGGTGCAGATCCCGGACCATGTGGGCGGGCAGCCCGGCACCTACCTGACCCCGCCGCTGGGCTGGTACTCGGACGGTGTGTCCAACCTCGACCCGCGGCCGCTGTACCCGTTCGGCTACGGCCTGTCCTACACGTCGTTCGCGGTGAGCGACCTGGAGCTCTCCGCGGAGGAGATGGGGAACGACGGCGTGCTCACCGTGGCGGCGTCCGTCACCAACACGGGCGGCCGGGCCGGCGCGGAGGTGGTGCAGGCGTACCTCGAGGACGAGGTGGCGTCCGTGGTGCGGCCGCGGCTCTGGCTGACCGGCTTCGCGAAGGTGGAGCTGGAGTCCGGCGAGTCGGCCCGGGTCGAGTTCCGGATCCACGCCGACCGCACGTCCTTCACCGGCGTGGAGGGGAAGCGGATCGTGGAGCCGGGCGCCTTCTCCGTGAAGGTGGGCACGAGCAGCGAGGACCTGCCCCTCGCCGGCCGATTCGCCGTCTCGGGGCCGGTCCGCGCGGTGCCCGAGGGCCGCGTGCTGGACACGCCGGTCCGCGTGATCCGCGAGGCCGCCGAGGCGGTCCTGGCCGCGGGACCGGGCGCCGCGCAGGAGGCCGGCGTCTGACGGCCGCAGCCGCGGCAGGACGGTGAGGGGGCGGGGTTCCACGTGGAACCCCGCCCCCTCACCGTTCGCTCGCTGGGCTTCGCGTGCGTCCTACCAGTCGGCGGTGTTGGCGCGCAGCGTCCTGTACTGTTCCATGACCTGCGGAGTGGGCTCGGCCGTGTAGACCTCCGCGCCCTGGACCTCCCAGGCCGGCCGCTCCCCCGTCAGGGCCCAGGCGGCCTGGCGGGCGGCGCCCAGGGCCACGTACTCGCGCTCGGCCGGGACCACGACGTCGCGCCCCAGGATCGCCGGGGCCAGTTCGCGCACGGCCCGGGACTTGGCGCCGCCGCCGATGAGGAAGATGCGCTCGGCACTCGTGCCGGTGGTCGCCTCGAGGTGCTCCACCGCGTCGGCGAGCGAGCAGAGCAGCCCCTCGACGCAGGCCCGCGCGATGTCGGCCTGCGTGGTGGCCGTGGTGAGGCCCGCCAGC
Organism: Zhihengliuella alba; assembly: GCF_039538765.1. Classification (NCBI taxonomy): domain Bacteria; kingdom Bacillati; phylum Actinomycetota; class Actinomycetes; order Micrococcales; family Micrococcaceae; genus Zhihengliuella; species Zhihengliuella alba. The sequence goes on from NZ_BAABCJ010000006.1 coordinate 113,384, forward strand.
GTCCCCGTGGCGTCCGGGCGGTTCGGCGTCCGCTCGCCGTCCAGGTAGGGCAGCAGCGTGGTGCCGTTCGCTCCCGGTACGGACTCGAGCGCCAGCTCGGCCAGCCGGGCGTGGTCCACGCCGAGGATGCGGGCCCCGAAGTCGAGGATCCGGGCCGCGTTCAGCGTGCAGGCCAGCGGCAGGAACTGACCGGTGGCGTCCGCGAAGCCGCTCACCAGGCCGCTGGCGTCCGTGGTCGGGACCGGGGAGACCATCGCGGCGACGCCGGAGGTCCCGATGGAGAGGGAGACGTCCCCGCGCTTGAGGTCGAGCCCGAGCGCGGCGGCGGCGTTGTCCCCGGTGCCGGGCCCGATCCTCGCGCCCCAGGCGGTCTCCCCCACGACCGCATCCGGTGCTGCGACCTCGGGCAGCTCGATCGCGTGCCCGAGCGCCTGCTCGGCGAGTTCCGGGAGCCAGGCGTTCTCCACCGTGGAGAAGTAGCCGGTGCCGGAGGCGTCGCCGCGGTCCGTGGTGAAGCGGGTCTTGTCCGCGTTGAGGTGCCACGTCAGGTAGTCGTGCGGCAGGAGCACGCGCTTGATCCGGGCGGCGTGCTCCGGCTCGTGGTCCCGCACCCAGCGCAGTTTCGTGGAGGTGATGGAGGGGACGAGCACGCTGCCGGTCGCCTCGGCCGCGGCCCGCGGGCCGCCGAGCTCGGCGATGAGGTCCTCGGCCGCCTGGGCCGAGCACGTGTCGTTCCACAGCAGGGCGTCGCGGACGACGTCGTCGTTCTCGTCCAAGGCGACCATGCCGTGCTGCTGGCCGCCGACGGCGACGGCGGAGGCGCGCTCGAGCAAGCCCTCCCCGGCCCGGTCCAGTGCGGTGATCCACGCACGCGGGTCCACCTCGGTGCCGTCCGGGTGCGGCGCACGGCCCTCGTCGACGACGTCGCCGGTCTCGGCGTCGACCAGCAGGACCTTGGTGGACTGGGTGGAGGAGTCGATCCCGGCGACAAGCGTGCGGCTCATGTGCTGTTCCTTGCAGTTCGTGTGGGTCTTCCAGGGGGAGCGTAGCGCTCCCGTGGCGCGCGGCGGGGCCGAGTGCTCTGGGCACTGCGTTGGGCACTGCACCGGGCACTGCATCAGGCACCCGGCCCCACCGGCGGCCGTGAGGGGTTACTTGCCGAAGCCGAGCAGGTGGCGCATGGCCAGCTGGTGCAGGCGGACGAAGCCGTAGTTGCGGTCGGCGGCGCGCTGGACGTCGAACTCCTCGTAGGCGGAGCGGTCCGCGAGCAGGTCCTCGAGCGACTCGCCGGACGCGATGGTCGGCTGCGCCAGCTCGTTGACACCGGCCTCCTCCAGGGCCTCCTGGACCTCGGCATCGGCACGGAAGGCCTTGGCCCGCTCGGCGAGCATCAGGTACATCTCCATATTCGCAGCGGCGGAGTCCCACTGGCCCTTGGTGTACTCGGTGCGGGACGGCTTGAAGTCGAAGTGGCGGGCCCCCTCGAAGGCACCCGGCTTGGACGGGAAGCCGTTCTCCAGCAGGTCCACGGTGAAGAACGCGTTGATCAGGTCGCCGTGGCCGAACACCAGGTCCTGGTCGTACATCGGGCCGTGCTGGCCGTTGAGATCGATGTGGAACAGCTTGCCGGACCACAGCGCCTGCGCCAGGCCGTGGTTGTAGTTCAGGGTGGCCATCTGCTCGTGGCCGGTCTCCGGGTTCACGCCGACGATGTCGCCGTGCTCCAGCCGCTCGATGAAGGCGAGGGCGTGGCCGATGGTCGGCAGGAAGATGTTGCCGCGCGGCTCGTTCGGCTTCGGCTCCAGGCCGATGCGCAGGTCGTAGCCCTTGGACTTGATGTAGCCGGCGACCGTGTCGATGCCCTCGGCGTAGCGCTCGTGGGCCACCAGCAGGTCCTTCGACGAGTCGTACTCGGAGCCCTCGCGGCCGCCCCACATGACGAAGGTCTTGGCGCCGAGCTCTGCGGCCAGGTCCACGTTCTCCAGGACCTTGCGCAGGCCGTAGCGGCGCACGCCGCGGTCGTTGGAGGTGAATGCCCCGTCCTTGAAGATCGGGTGCGCGAAGGTGTCCGTGGTGACCATCTCGACCACCAGGCCGGTCTCGTCGATGGCGCCCTTGAGGCGGGACAGGATCGCGTCGCGCTCCGAGGCCGAGGCGCCGAACGGGATCACGTCGTTGTCGTGGAACGTGAAGCCCCAGGCCCCGAGCTCCTTGAGGTGGTGCAGGGAGTCGACCGGGTCGATCGCCGGGCGGGTGGCGAGGCCGAACTGATCGCGGGCCTCCCAGCCGGTGGTCCAGAGGCCGAAGGCGAACTTGTGCTCGGGGGCGGGGGTGGGGACAGACATGGGGAGTCCTTCCGGGCGTGAATAGTTATGAATAATTACTTAGTATGATCATCCGAAGCCCTCAACGCAATACCCGTTGCTCCCGGGGCCATGGGACCCGGGGGCGAGCAGCCCCCGGACCGCCCGCGCCGACCGATAGAGACCGCCCGAAGGAGGGCCCGCCCGTGCAGCTGGCCAACGTACGCGAGCACAACCTCTCCACCCTCCTCAAGGTCCTGGCCGCTGCGGAGACGCCCCTCTCCCGGGCCGAGCTCGCGCAGGCGACGTCCCTGACGAAGCCGACCGTCTCCCGGCTCGTCGACGACCTGCTCTCGGCCGGGCTGCTGGCCGAGCAGGCGCCGGCCCGGACCGGCACGGGCGGCCGCCCGGGCACGCCCGTGGCACTGGCGGCGGCGTCGGTCGTCGCGCTCGGCGCGCTGGTCAGCGCCGACCACGTGGCCGTCGATCTGGTCGATCTCCGCCAGGAGGTCGTCGCCACGGCCTCCGTCCCGGTGACACACCCCCCGACGCCGCGCGATGCCGTGGTCCTCCTCGCCGACCTGGCCCGCGAGCTGCTCACGGCGCACGCGCACGACGCGGTCGCCGGACTGGTGGTGTCCGTCCCGGGGCGCCTGAGCCCGGACGGACAGCGGGTGCGCTCGGCACCGAACCTGGGCTGGGACGACGCGCCGCTGGTGGAGCTGCTCGAGGCCGCCCCCGGGTTGGCCGGGATCGCCGTGACGCTCGAGAACGACGCCCGGCTGGCGGCCGAGACCGAGGCGGTGGCGCGCCTGCGCGACGGCGCGCGGGACTTCGTCCTGGTCTACGGCGAGACGGGGATCGGCGGCGCGGTGGTCAGCGAGGGCGAGGTCCTGCGCGGCCGTCACGGCTGGGCCGGCGAGATCGGGCACCTGTGCCTGGACGCGGACGGCCCGGAGTGCCGCTGCGGGCGGCGCGGCTGCCTAGAGGCCTACGCGAGCTACTGGGCCCTGGCGCGGGAGTCCGGCCACGCCGGCGGCATCGGCGAGTACTTCGAGGCGCTGGCCGGGGCCGAGCGGCGCGCCGTGGTGGAGCGCATCGGCACACGGCTCGGGCTGGCGCTCTCGCAGGTGCTGAACATCGTGGATCTGCCGCTGGTGGTGCTCGGCGGCTACTTCCGGCCCCTCGCCGCGGAGCTCACCCCGTTCCTCGAGGCCGAGCTGGCCGCGCGCGCCCTGGCCGCCGAGGCCGGCGACATCGAGGTGGATGCGACAGCGGCGCCCGCCGAGCCGTCCCTCCTCGGCGCCGGCCTGCGCGCCATCCAGCCCGTGTTCGACGATCCGGCGGCCTGGATCCGGAACGCGCAGGCCCTCCGCGGATAGCAGCGGCCGCCGCTTCTCGTCGCCGCGGGCGGCTCCGTGCGTCCCGCACCCTCCGGAGTGCCGTGGGTCCTACTCTGGAACCATGCCGATCGTCGACAGCGCCATCTACGTCAGGGGCGAGCGCATCGCCTCGCCCGAGGACTTCGACTCCACCGTGGAGCACCTGCGGAAGCACCAGGGGACCTGCTGGCTGGGCATGTACCGGCCGACGGTCGAGGAACTCGGGGCGGCGGCGCGCGAGTTCGGCCTCCACGAGCTCGCGGTGGAGGACACGCTCGAGGCGCACCAGCGCGCCAAGATGGACTCGTACGGCGACCACACGCTGCTGGTCCTGCGGCCCGCCCGCTACCTCGACGACGTGGAGAAGGTCGAGTTCGGGGAGCTCCACGTCTACACGGGCCCCGACTTCGTGATCACCGTCCGGCGGGCGGAGGCACCGGACCTGGCGAGAGTCCGGCGGCGCATGGAGGACAATCCTCAGCTGCTCGCGATGGGCACGGTGGCGATCCAGTACGCGATCATCGACCACGTGGTCGACGAGTACGAGCCCGTGGCGGACGGCCTCGAGAACGACATCGAGGAGATCGAGGTGGACCTGTTCGCCGGGCGCTTCGGTGTCTCCCGGCGGATCTACGAGCTCTACCGGGAGGTCTCGGAGTTCCAGAAGGCCGTGGCCCCGCTCGCGGGAGTGGTCGATGGACTGCGCGGCCGGATCGCCGCGGACTCGGAGGACGACGACGCGGCGCCGCTCGAACTCGACCGCTACCTCGCCGACGTCGAAGACCACCTGGAGCGCCTGTACGAGCGGATCGCGAGCATGCGGAACCTGCTGACCAACGCGCTCTCGCTCTCCTCCACGCTCAGCTCCCAGGCGGCGGCCCAAGCCAGCGTGGAGCAGAACGAGCAGATGAAGAAGATCTCCGCGTGGGCGGCCATCATCTTCGCACCGAGCCTCGTGGGCGCCATCTACGGCATGAACTTCGAGTACATGCCGGAGCTGGAGTGGCGGTTCGGCTACTACGGGGCGCTCGGGCTGATGGCGGCGGTCGCCGTCGGCCTCTGGGCGGTCTTCCGCCACAACAAGTGGCTCTAGCCGCCCCGGGCGACCCGCCGCTCGTGCTCGTTCACGTCGATCAACGCCTTGCGGATCGCGGAGCGGAGGACTGCGTGCAGGATCCACGCGCCAACGGCGATCAGGATCGCGGAGACAACGACGTACACCGCCAGGCCCAGGGCGAAAGCTTCCATACCGAACATGGCTCGAACACTAGGCGGGGTCTCCACGTCCGGCAATGCCTCGGTACTGGTCAAACCCGGATCCGTGCGGCACGGCGGACGTAGACGTCCACGTCGTCGGCTCCGGCCCCGCCGGGGCGCGGGACGGCCTCGCGGGCGACGCAGTCGAAGCCCAGGCCGCGGACCGCCGCGGCGCTGGGGAGGTTCGCCGGCTGGATCCGGGCCACGAGGTCCGCGGGCGGACGGCCGGCTCGGCGCAGGCCGGAGTCCACCCAGTCGACGACGGCGGCGACCATCGGGCGCGCCAGACGCCGGCCCCAGTAGTCGGGGTCCAGCCAGTAGCCGATCTCGATGGCGTCGTCGCCGGCCGCGAATTTCGCGACGCACAGGCCGATGCGCTCGGTCTGCGGCTCCACGCCGACCTCGTCGCCCGGGCTGCCGGCCGCGGCGGGCCCGGTGAGGCCGTCGCACCAGACGATGCCCCAGCGGTCGCGGCCCACCTCTCCCCAGTCGCCGGGGTTCAGTGCCTGCCTGGCGCGCTCGGCGATGCGCGCGTCGGACCACGGCCTTCCGTCGCCGACATACCGCACCACCCGCTGGTCGCGCGCCAGCCCGGCGAGCAGTTCGACGTCGTCCTCCGTAAACCCACGGATCCGCACCGAGCGTTCCATCCGGGCGGTGGCCTCAGAGGCCGAGCTCGTCGAGGCCGAAGGCGAAGAGGTAGGGCACCCCGGCCTCGGCCTCGATGCGCTCCTTGGCCCCGGTGTCCCGGTCGACGATCACGGCGACGGCCTTCACGTTGCCGCCGGCGTTGCGGACGCCCTCGACGGCGGTCAGCGCAGACCCGCCAGTAGTCGACGTGTCCTCCAGTACGACGACGTCGCGCCCCTCGACGCCGGGCCCCTCGACCTGGCGGCCCATGCCGTAGGACTTCTGCGCCTTGCGCACCACGAACGCGTCGACTGCACGGTCCTGCGCCGCGGCCGCGTGCATGAGCGCGGTGCCGACGGGGTCGGCGCCCATGGTGAGTCCGCCGGCGGTCTCGAACTCCACGCCGGCGTCGTCCAGGAGCTGCAGCATGACCTCGCCGACCAGGCGCGACGCCTCGTGGTGCAGGGTCACCCGGCGCAGGTCGATGTAGTAGTCCGCCTCCTTGCCGGAGGACAGGGTCACCTTGCCGCGGACCACGGCCAGTTCCTTGATGAGTTCGAGCAGGCGGGCGCGGGCGTCGGCAGGGGAAGTCATGCGTCGATTCTAGTAGCTCGCCCCTTGCTCCGCGCCGCGTCGGGTCTAGTCTGGGCGTATGGAACCTCATGATGAACGCAAGCCCCTTGGCTACTGGCTCAAGTTGGTCGACTCGCTCATCAACGAACAGTTCGCCGTCTCGTTGGATGAGCACGGGATCACCCGTCTGCAGTGGCAGCTCTTGAACTCGCTCGCGCAGGAGCCAGCGACGCTCCGGCAGCTCTCCCACCGGCTGGCGCCGTTCCTGGCGCCCACGCCCGACGACGAACCGGACACCATCGCGGAGCACCTCGCGGAGCTCGTGGACTCCGGGTGGGTCACGGACGCCGCCGGCTCGCTCACCCTGACGGACCAGGGGCGCCTGGGCTGGGAGAAGCTCGACGAGACGGTCGCCGGCATGCGCGAGGCGTCCGGCGAGGGCATCCCGCGGGAGGACTACGCCACCACCGTGCGCACACTGCACCGGATGGCGATCAATCTGGGTTGGAACGATTCCACGGCAGAAGGAGACAACTAGGTGGCAGAACAGAACACGGGCCTCGAGGCGGTCACACCGGAGATCTACTACGCGTCGCCCGAACCGGAGACGACGACCAGTGAGTTCCAGGAGATCACCAGCGCCGAGGCGCGTGCACGGTTCAGCCACCGCGACGACGTCCTGCGCCACAAGGGCCGCTATGCCCTGATCAACAAGAGCGTCACGCCGCACGAGGCGATGGTGAACGACCTGCTCTTCATCCGCGACGCGCTCGACGACGCCGGCGTGGACTACCTGCTGGTCCGCGGCAACGACGCCCGCCCGGTCATCGCCGCCAACTGGCGGGACCGCAAGCGGCTGCGCGCCACCCTGGTCAACGCCTGCCGGGACGAGCCGTTCTACTCGCTGCCGGTCGACGCCCGCGGGGCCTCCGCCCTCCTGGTCGCCGACGGCCAGCTCAGCGCCAGCAGCAAGGCGCGCATGTTCCGCCTGTACCGGCCGCGGGTGGATCCGGTCGGCGGGCTCGCGTACGGCCGCGGCACGGGTGTCCAGATCGAGCTGTGGAAGTGGGACGACGACGGCACCATCAAGCTGCCGGTCGAGAACTCGCTGACCCGCCGGACCATCCCGGCCGACGAGGCGGTGCGCGGCACGGTCCAGCGCTTCGGGCGCATGTGGCCGACCATCGAGAACATGTTCGCCGACCACGCGACGGACATCGACTTCTCCGTGGACATGGTCTTCTCCTGGGTGGACGGCAACGACCCCGAGTTCCAGCGGTACCGTGCCTCCTTCCAGGAGAACGTCGTGGTCGGCGAGGGGGACGACGCCGAGGCGCGCTTCCGGCAGATCAACGAGCTGAAGTACGCGCTGCGCTCGCTGCATATGTTCGCCCCCTGGATCCGGCACATCTTCATCTGCACCGATTCGCCCGTGCCGGAGTGGCTGGACGCGGAGCACCCGAAGATCACGATCGTCCGCGCGGAGGACCACTTCCGGGACCCGACGGTCCTGCCGACCTTCAACTCGCAGGCCATCGAGTCTCAGTTGCAGCACATCGACGGGCTCTCGGAGCACTTCCTGTACTCCAACGACGACATGTTCTTCGGCCGGCCCCTGGGGCCGGACACCTTCTTCTCCCCGGGCGGAGTCACCAAGTTCATCGAGGCGGAGACCCGGATCGGCCTGGGCAGCAACCACATCGACCGCTCCGGATTCGAGAACGCGGCCCGGGTGAACCGGCGCCTGCTGAAGGACCGGTTCGGCCGCATCACCACGCGCCATCTGGAGCACACGGCGGCGCCGTTGCGGCGCAGCGTCCTCTTCGAGATGGAGGAGGTCTTCTCCACCGAGTTCGCGGCGACGGCGGCCAGCCGGTTCCGCGCCAAGGACAACATCTCCGTCACCAACTCGCTGTACCACTACTACGCGCTGCTAACGGGCCGGGCGGTGACCCAGACGGGCTCCAAGGTGAAGTACATCGACACCACCATGTACTCCGGGCTGGACCGGCTCGCCAAGCTGCTGCGCAAGCGCAATCAGGACTTCTTCTGCCTCAACGACGGCTCCTTCCCCGAGGTCCCCGCGCGCGAGCGCCAGGAAGTGGTGACCGACTTCCTGGAGAAGTACTTCCCGATCCCCGCGCCCTGGGAGAAGTAGCCGCCCGCGCAGCGCCCCTAGGATGGAGCGTGTCTTCTGGGCACGAGGGAAGGAACCGCTTGAGTCTCCGCTACGCACTGCTGGCTCTGCTGAACGTGGATGCGATGACCGGCTACGACCTGTGCAAGGTCTTCGACTCCTCGGTCGGACACGTCTGGTACGCGCCCGACTCGCAGATCTACCCGCAGCTGCGCAAGATGGAGCGCGAGGGCCTGATCGACGGCGAGGACGTGCCGTGGGGGAAGAACGCCACCAAGCGTCGCTACCACATCACCGAGGCCGGGGTCGCGGACTTCACCGCCTGGATGAACTCCCCGCTGGAGTACGCCCGCGTCCGCGACCCCGCCCATCTGCGCGCCGCATACCTCGAGTGGGCCAGCCCGGCCGCCGTCCGGGAGCAGATGCGGGCCCACATGGCCCACCACTCGTTCCTGCTCGAGGCCTGGCGCACTCGGGTCCATGAGATCGAGAACGGGGGCAGCCAGATGCTGAACCGCCGACTGGAGCGGACGGCTCCCCAGGACCGGCACCGGACGATCGCCTTCAAGCGATTCGCCTACGAGGGCCTGATCGCGCGGGCGGAGGCCGAGATCGCGTGGGCCGAGCGCGGCCTGCGCCTCGCTGACGAGCTCTACGGCCCCGAGGACTCGGCGCCGGATGGCTCCTGACGTCTTATTCTGACGTCGGGACTGGCCCCGCAGCGTCCCCCGCACCGCCGGGCCCTGGGGGCCGGGCGGTGCCGGGGCTACATCGACCGCCCCTCAGCGGGCCGCCGTCGCCTCGGCGTCGGAGGCCGCCTCGGGCGCGGGCTCGACCCAGGGACGCAGTCGGAGCGCGACGACCGCTGCGCCCAGCACCACCACGGCGACGCCGATGTAGAGCTGGAGCGGGCTCCATCCCGCGTCCAGCAGGGTGCCCACGACGATCGGGGCGAGGATGGCCCCGGCGCGCCCGACGCCGATGCCCCAGCCCACGCCGGTCGTCCGGATCGCCGGTTCGTAGGACTGCGGCGCGACCGTGTAGAGGCCCGCAACGCAGCCGTTGATCAGCATGCCCACCACGATGCCGCTGGAGAACGCCAGGAGCGGCACCGACGTCGTGGTGATGAAGAGGACCAGCGTGACCGCGGAGAATGCGCTGAACACGGACAGTGTTCCGCGCGCACTCCAGCGCGTGGTCAGCACGCCGTACAGGAGCGATCCGAAGGTGCCGCCCATGCTGAGCATGAGTCCGCCGATGATGCCCTGCTGCTCGGTCATCCCGGACTCGACGAGGAGCTTGGGCGTCCACGTGTTGGCGAAGTAGAAGCCGAACATGATGAGGAAGAAGCCGGTCCAGAGGAGGAACGTGGTGGTGCGGTAGCGACGATCGAGCAGCCGGCCCACACCGGGGCGGCGACGGGAGCCCGTCCCGGGTTCGAGCACCGCCGGTCCGGTCAGGCCGATTCGCCGCGCGATGCGGGCGAGCCGCTCATCCAGGTCCGCGGGACGGCGTACGCGCAGGTAGTCGACCGACTCCGGCAGCAGGGCCGCGGCCGCGATGATGGCGAGGACCGTCAGGATGCCGCCGGTGAGGAAGACCGAGCGCCAGCCGAACTCCGGGATGAGCTGCGTGGCGCCCATGCCGCCCAGAGTCGCCCCGACGCCGTAGCCGGCGGTGAAGATGCTGATCGCCATGCCGCGATGCTTCCGGTTGGAGTACTCGCTGGTGATCACGGTGATGGTCGCCAGGATCCCTCCGACGCCGAGGCCGGTCACCACGCGCCAGGCGCCTAGCTGGCCGGCGCTCGTCGCCGTGGCCGAGAGGAAGAGGCCCGTAGCGTTCACGGCCAGCGCGAGCAGCAGGATGCGCCGGCGGCCGAATCGGTCGGCCAGCGGCGCCAGTCCTATCGAGCCCGCGGCCATGCCGAGCAGCCCGGCGCTGAGCAGCCATCCCAGCTGGCTGCCGGAGAGGGCGAACTCGCCGGTGACGGCGTTGGCGGTGAACGCCATGGCCAGGACGTCGTATCCGTCCAGGGCGTTGAGGAAGGTCGCGACGGCGACGATGAGCCACTGGTAGTGGGACATCTTCGCGGCGTCGATCCGATGACGGATGTCGTGCTCGGGGCTCATGGACGTGCCTTTCGGAGGAGTGGTGGTGCGCGTGGCGAGGGAAAGGGGTGCTCGAGGCGTCAGCCGACGTCGAGGGTGAGGACGGATCCCCCGGGCGCGGCCTGCTGCCCCGCGATGACGCGGGAGACACAGGCGCAGAGCTTGCCGCCGTTGTTGTGCTGGCGTTCGCTGAAGAACACGTCGCGGTGGTCGATCTCTCCCTCGAGGTCGAGGACTCGCACCTGGCAGATGCCGCACTCGCCCTTGCGGCAGTCGGAGAGCATCGCCACGCCGGCGTTCTCCAGGGCCTCGAGGAGCGAGCAGCCGGACGGCACCTCGGTCCGCACGCCCAGACGCGGGACCTGGACAGTGAACGGTTCGGCGTCGAACCAGCCCGAGTTGCCGAACGTCTCGTAGCGCAGGCTGCTGGGTTCGCGGCCGGCCCCGGCCCAGCTGCGCCGGACCGCGTCCATCAGGCGGATGGGCCCGCACATGTACAGCTCGGCGTCGGCCGGGGCGCCCTGCACGAGCCCCGGGACGTCGAACCGGCCCGATTCGTCGTCGGCGTGCAGCTCCAGCCTGTCGCCGTGCTCGGCCTCGAGCTCATCCACGTAGGCCATGGCCTCGCGGCTGCGCCCGACGTAGTGGAGCCGGTAGTCCGCTCTGACGGACTTCAGCACGGCTGCCATGTGCGCGATCGCAGTGATGCCGATGCCGCCTGCGACCAGCACGTACGCCGGTGCCCCGATGCGCAGGGGGAAGTTCTGGAGCGGCTGGGTCATCCGCAGGCGGTCGCCCGGCTCCAGCGTGTGCATGAACTGGGAGCCGCCGCGCGAGTCCTTCGTCCTCAGCACGCTGATCGCCAGCCGGCGGCCCTCGTCGACCGACTCCACGACGGAGTACGAGCGCCGGACGGGGTCGCCGTCCAGCTCCAGGCTCACGTCCACGTGACTGCCCGGCGACGCCGCCACGGGCTGCTCCGGTTCGACGACGATCCGGCGGATTCCGCGCGCGACGGTCCGGGCCTCGACGACCACTGCGTCCTGCCATACGTCCTGACTGGTGACTGCCATGGTTCCGTGTCTCCTCCCGGGTTCAGGCGCGTGCGCCCGAACGCCCCTCGGCGGCGAGCATGCCGTCGAGGATGCGCCGCACCCACATGCTGCCGGCGTCGATGTTCAGGGAGTAGAACTCGTGATCGGGGTTGGCGTCGATCGCTTCCTGCTGCGCCTGGAGCATGGCCTCGTCCTCGCCGAACACCCCGTGCACGCCGTTGCGGAGCTGAGTGGTGATGAGCTGGCTGTCGAGCCGGTAGTTGCGCATGAAGGCCCAGAAGTAGTGCGAGGTGCGGTCGGTCTCCGGGGTGATGGTGTTCATGACGTACCCATTGACGCCCTGGCTGCGGTCCCCGCGCTCCGCCCCGGTCCCCGCCTTGGCCACTCCCACATCGATGCGGATCGTCGAGGGCGCCTCGAAGTGGATGATCTGCCACCGGTCCACCCGGCCCTCGAATCCGGGGAACTTGTCCCGCATGTTCTTCAGCCAGAACGGCGGGGCGTCGATGTCGAACATCCAGCGCGAGACCGTGACGGTGTTCCCGTCGTGGACGGTCTCGAATTCCGACTCGCTCAGCTCCTCCTGCCCGATCGAGGACGAATGCACGAACTCCTCGTGGGTCAGGTCCATGAGGTTGTCCAGGATCAGCTGGTAGTTGCAGTCCGCGTGGATCGTCTCCCCGTCGCCGGCCCACTCCGGGTCGGTCATCTGGGACATGTCCGGGACGGCGTCCGGATCGGCGAGCAGCGGATCCCCCAGCCAGACCCAGACATAGCGGTAGCGCTCCACGACCGGGTAGGAGGGGACTGCGGCGCTGGGATTGACCGTCTCCTGCGCCGGCATGGAGATGCAACGGCCGGCCGAGTTGTAGACGATGCCGTGATACGGGCACTGGATCCCGTCTCGGCCAGTGGTCTTGCCCAGCGACAGCGGGGCGAGCCGGTGCCAGCAGGCGTCTGCGAGCGCCACGGCCCGCCCGTCCTCCGTGCGGTAGAGGGCCAGAGGCCGATTGGCGATGCGCCGCGACATGGGCTTCCGGGTGACCTCGTGGTCCCATGCGGCCACGTACCAGGCGTTCAACGGGTGGGGGAAGACCTTCGCAGCAACGCTGCCCTGTTCGGTCGCGGGTCGACTTGCGGTCGTTGTCATGGCGTTCGCACCTTTCGGGAGCCGACTATCTATATCGATAGTTATGTTCTGCGTCACACAATAACTATGCATATAGGTAGTTGGCAATGGCTGCGCCGAATCACCGATGCCCACGCGATCCGCGCCGGAGGGCTGACGCACAGAAGCCCGCGTCGTCGACCCCGGGCCGCCCCTCGGGCGACCCGCGTCGACAACGCGGGCTCTTCGTGGGCCCCTGGGGCCCTGGACTCAAACGGTCACGGCGTCAGATGGACCTGGGCCCGGACGCCTCTGGCTTCAGACGCTGCTTCGCTCCCCCGCCGACCGGTGGCGCGCGGCGCCGGTCTCCGCGCCGCCGTCGTACTCGATCCCGTGCTGGTGCAGCCGCTCCTGGACCTCGGCCGGCGTGAGGACGTCGCCGAAGCTCTCCCCGCCAGCCGCCGGGACGACCGAGTGGACCACCGTCTCGGGGAACACGTGCACCAGGTTGTAGGCCTGGGCCGAGTCCCGGCCGCGCGTGCCGCGGATGCCCGTGGCCGGGTCGACGGCGGCCGCGAGGTCCTGCGTGTAGCAGGTCGCCGAGGCGACCGAGACCGGGATGCCGGCGAAGGTGGCGCTGGTCGAATAGTGGAGATGTCCGCCAAGGATGGCCCGGATGTCGGTGCCCTCCAGCACCTCCGCGAGCGCCGCCTGGCCGCGGAGCTCCACGAGGATCGCGAGCGGCTGGACCGACGGGACCGGCGGGTGGTGCAGCGCCAGGATGGTCCCCTCCGGGGCCGACGAGGAGAGCTCCGCGGCGAGCCAGTCGAGCTGCTCGGGCGAGACCTCGCCGTGGTGCGCGCCCGGGACGCTGGTGTCCAGCACGATCACGCGCAGGCCGCCCAGCCAGTGGACGGCGTCGAGGGGCGCGAAGCTCGGCTCCTCGTCCAGGAGACCCTGCCGGAGCGCGGCGCGGTCGTCGTGATTGCCCATCGCCCAGATGACGCTGGCGCCCATGCTCTCCGCCGCGGGCTCGACGATGGCCCGCAGCTTGGCGTAGGCCTCCGGGGCACCCTTGTCCGCGAGGTCCCCGGTGAAGATCAGCGCCTCCGGGCGGCATCCCGAGGCCTCCAGGTCCGCGAAGACCAACTGGAGCCTCGCCTCCGCGTCGATGGTTCCGCCGAGCGCCACATCCTCGGCCGTGAGGTGGGTGTCGCTGATGTGGAGCAGGAAGTGCTCCGGGCGCGGATGCTCGGGAGTGTGTGCCGACCGTCGAGTGGTCATGTCCAGTCAATCCTTCACGGATCGCTCAGTGGCCGTATGGCCGCTTCCATTCGTTACAACACGCGGGACTGCGCGATGCTTCCCTCCCCATCCAAACAAGTGAGATCGACGGGTCAAGTGTTTCCCCGTGAATCTGAGGTTTTGTTTTGGTTACGTCTAGCCGCCACCGACCCCGCCGCCGGTATGCTGGCGCCATGCGTGAGTTGCAGGCGAAGATCATCCAGGAAATGGGCGTCAAGCCGGAGATCGATCCGGCGGAGGAGGTGGCGCGCCGCGTCCAGTTCCTCAAGGACTACCAGCTCGCCACCGGGACCAAGGGCTTCGTGCTCGGCATCTCCGGCGGCGTCGACTCCACGCTCGGCGGGCGGCTGGCTCAGCTCGCGGTCGACGAGCTGCGTGCCGAGGGGCACGAGTCCGACTTCGTCGCCGTCCGGCTGCCGTACGGCGTCCAGGCGGACGAGGACGACGCGCAGCTGGCCCTCGACTTCATCCAGCCGACCACCACCTGGACCTACAACGTCAAGCCCGGCGTGGACGGGCTCCAGGACGAGTTCCGGACGACGACGGGCCGGGAGATCACCGACTTCAATCGCGGCAACATCAAGGCCCGCATCCGCATGGTGGCCCAGTACGCGCTGGCCGGCGAGCGCGGCCTGCTGGTGCTCGGCACCGACCAGGGCGCCGAATCGGTCACCGGCTTCTTCACCAAGTTCGGCGACGGCGGGGCCGACATCCTGCCGCTCTTCGGGCTCAACAAGCGCCAGGTGCGCCAGGTGGTGAAGCACCTGGGCGCCCCGGAGCAACTGTGGGCCAAGGTGCCCACGGCCGACCTGCTGGACGACCAGCCCGGCCGCGCCGACGAGGACGAGCTCGGCATCAGCTACGAGCACATCGACGACTATCTCGAGGGGCGCCAGATCCCGGCCGACGAGGCCGAGAAGATCGAGAAGCGCTACCTCGCCACCCGGCACAAGCGCACCGTGCCGGTGACCGTCTTCGACGAGTGGTGGCGCTGAGCCTCCCCTGAGTCAGACGGACGGCGTTCGTCAGCCAGCCGAGCCGACCAGGCCGGCCATCGGCGATGAGGCCTGCGCGTGCTCGCGCTTGGGGATCCGGCCTGCGCCGCGGGCCAGCCGACCCGCGGCCACCGCGTGCCGGAAGGCCGCGGCCATCCGGACGGGGTCCTGCGCGCGGGTGACCGCGGTGGCGAGGAGCACGGCGTCGCACCCCAGCTCCATGGCCAGGGCGGCGTCCGAGGCCGTGCCGATGCCGGCGTCGAGCACCACCGGAACGGACGCACGGGAGACGATCAGCTCGATGTTGTGCGGGTTGAGGACGCCGAGGCCCGTGCCGATCGGCGCGCCCAGCGGCATGACGGCGGCCGCCCCCACCTGCTCGAGGCGCAGCGCGAGCACCGGATCGTCGTTGGTGTAGGCGAAGACCTTGAACCCGCGGCCCACGAGCTGCTCAGTCGCGTCGAGCAGCTCCACCGCGTCCGGCAGCAGGGTCTCCTCGTCGGCGACGACCTCCAGCTTCACCCAGTCCGTCCCGAGGGCCTCGCGCGCCAGCTCCGCCGTGAGCACCGCGTCCCGGGCCGTGAAGCAGCCGGCAGTGTTGGGCAGCACGCGGATGCCGAGGTCCTCGAGCAGCTCGAACAGGGAGCTTCCGGTCTCGGGGCTGTAGCGCCGCATGGCCACGGTGGTCAGCTCGGTGCCGGACGCCTGCAGCGCCGCGCCGAGCCCGTCGAGACTGGGCGCGCCTCCCGTGCCCATGATGAGGCGCGAGCCGAGTGCGACGCCGTCGATCACCAGCGGATCGACGGGTGCGGTGTTCGCGGCGAACCCGGGCGCACTGTCTGTAGCTACAGACAATCCGGTCGGGGCCGCACTCCCGGAGGTGATGCTCCCGGATGTGGTGCTCTCTGATGTGGTCTGCATGGTCAGCCTCCCTGGACGGCGGTCAGGATCTCGATGTCGGTGCCGTCGACGACGGCGGTGCGGCTCCAGCTGCTGCGCGGCACGACGCCGGCGTCCACCGCCACCGCCACGCCGAGCCGACGCCCGTCGCGGGGGCTGCCGGCGTCGTCGAGCTCGCGGCCGATGGTGAGTGCGACGACGTCGCGCAGCGTCGCGCCGTCGTCGAGGACCGCCGGGCGGCCGTTGATGCTGACGTTCACAGGGTGCTCCTTGCGGGGGTGGGTCGGGCCGGCTGCAACACCGGCCGGGAGAAGCGGTCGGGGCGGAAGGGCGCGAGATCGAGGGAGCCCAGCTCGCGTGGGCTCTGCTCGTGTGGGTCCAGCTCGAGTGGGCCCTGCTCCACGAGGTCGGCGCAGATCCTGGCCGCCGCCGGGGACAGCAGGACGCCGTGGCGGAAGAAGCCGGTCGCGATCACGAGCCCGGGGACATCGCTCCCGTCCGCCCGGCGGCAGCGGCCCAGCAGTGGCGCGTTGTCCGGGGTCCCCGGCCGCGCACGGCTGGTGACCTCGACGAGCTCCAGCTCGGCGACGGCGGGGACCAGGGCCTGGGCGTCGCGCAGCAGCTCGTACACGCCGCCGGCGCTCGGTCCGGGCGCCGAGTCCTCGCGCTGGGTGGCGCCGATGACCACCGTCCCGTCCTCCCGCGGGACCAGGTAGACCGGCCGTCCGTGGACGAGCCCGCGGACCGTGTGCTGCACCAGCGGGCGCAGGCGCTCCGGGACGCGCAGTCGCAGGATGTCGCCGTGGACCGGCCTCAGCCGCAGGTCCAGCCCGGCGGGCAGGCCCGCCACGGCCGAAGCCCCGAGACCGGCGGCCAGCACCGTCTCGTCCGCCTCGACTCGCTCGGCGGAGCGCAGTTCGGCGCACCTCAGCTCCGCGCCCGTGACCCGCTCGGGGTCCGCCGGGTCGGTGTGCAGGAGTTCCACGGCGGTCGCCGCCACCGTGCGCACGTGCGGCAGGGCGGCCAGCGCCGCCCGCAGCGAGGCCACCATGGCGCGCGGGTCGATCTGGTGGTCGCCCGGGGCCACCTGGGCGCTGGTGAGGCCGGGGCTGAGGAGCGGCTCCCGCCGTCGGGCCTCGCGGGTGCCGAGGTGCTCCACCTCGAGGCCGTTGGCGCGCTGGGCGGCGGCGAGGTCGGCGAGCGCGGCGCGGTCGGCGGAGTCGAGGCCGACCACCATCGTGGGGGTCCGCCGGTAGGCGGGATCGGTGCCGCCGGCCGCCGCGAGGTCGCGGACGAATCCCGGATAGGCGGCGGCGGACACCAGCGTCAGCTGGAGCAGGTCCTGCTCCTGGTAGTGGAACTCGCTCACCGGAGCCAGCATGCCCGCGGCGGCGAAGCTCGCCCCGCCGCCGGGATCCGGATCGGCGAGCGTGACGGGGTGGCCGCGCCGCGCGAGCTCCCACGCGGTCGACAGGCCGACGACGCCCCCGCCGAGCACGAGGGCGCGCGCGGCGGCGCCGGGCGATGGCGCGTACAGGTTCATGAGGAGTCCTCCCTACGCCGGTCTCAACCGGATCAGGTTCTTACGGTCGGCGCCGAACGCCCTCTCAGCCCGTGGCCGGGCTCCCGTGGAGTCTCCAGTCTATGGCGTACGGCACACCGGCAAAATCGGGGCGCCCGTGTTGCGTCCGCCGTCGTGCGCGCCGCCGCCGTCGTGCTCGCCGGCGTCGCGGGACCACCAGCGGCGCTTACGCGCCACGATCGCCGTGTAGGCGAGGGTCAGCCCCACGGAGACGACCACGGCGAGCGGCTCGATCTCCGTGGCGTTCAGATCCGCGAGCCCGAACGCCCCGAGCGCGAAGACCGTGCAGTTACCGACGACGTGCAGGCCGATGGCCGCCTCGAGCCCGCCGGTGCGCCAGGTCAGCCAGCCGGCGGCGAGGGCGAAGACCAGGATGTCCGTCTGCCCGGCCCAGTCGTAGGCGTGGCCCAGCACGAACAACGGCGCCGGCAGCAGGATCGCCCAGGCCGGGTGCCGCAGCCAGGAGCCGATGGCCTGCATCAGCAGGCCCCTGAACGCGTACTCCTCGGCCGCCGCCTGGAACGGCACCACGAGGACGGCGATGAGCAGCAGCCACAGGCCCTGCCCGGTGAGCAGGGGCCCGCCGTCGAGCACGCCGCCGGGCAGTCCCTCGGGCGCCTCGCCGGGCGGAGCCACCAGCAGTCCCACCGTGTTGACCACGGCGTGGAGGACGACGGCGACGGCCGCGCACCGGGCGAGCAGCCCCCAGCGGAGGCGCCCGACGACCGACGAGACGGAGCCAGCCGGCCTCCACCCGCCGACGCGCACGCCCAGCAGGACCGCCGGCAGTCCCGCCGCGAGCATCAGCAGCATGACCAGGGCGGTGGCCGGATCGTGCAGGTCGCCCGGCCCGGCCGCCGTCAGCGCCTCGTCCAGCGAGACCCCGAGCCCCGGGGCGGCCAGCGAGACGAGGACAGCCGCGACGCCGAGGACCAGCACGATCGCGCACCAGACGCCGAGCGTCGTGACGAGGGCCAGGAGGGGCCGCCACCAACGGTAGGACCGGTACCGGCGGGCCAGCCGATGGAAGGGCAGCGGGGTGTTCATGCGCTCTGCGGCGCTCAGGCGAGCCGTCATGGAACCAGCCTGGGCCGGTGGCGGCCGCGGCGGTATCGGCCGCGCGTCCCCTCTTGCCTGCCGGAGGGATGAGGCAGGTTCATCCTCTTGGACGACACCGGGAGGCGGATGCGGTCCCTACGCTGGGGGCATGGGAATGAGGACCAGCGGTTCGGCCTGGCGCACCGCCGCGACCGTGCTGGCATCGGCGCTGGTCGGGGTGCTGGCGTTCGTCGTGGCGCGCGGCAGCATGCTGCCCGATGACCCCGGATCGGTGCCTCCGGACGAGTCGCTGCGGTTGATGCTGCTCCTGTTCGGCGACCTGTTGCTCGGACTGGTCGCGCTGGCGGTGCTGCCCGTCGCCCTGCGAGCGCGCGACGCCTGGTGGACGCTCGCGGCCGGCGTGGCCGTGGTCGCGACGACGGCGGTGTCCAGTCTCGCGATGGCGGCGTGCGTGGTGGTCCTCGCGTCGTTCGCGGGACGGCGGCCCCTGCCCTGGTTCTGGACGCTCACCGGCGTCTTCTTCGCGGCCGTGGCGCTCAGCGTCCTGGTGATCGAGCCCGAGCCGGTGGACCCGGGGATGGCCACGCCGTGGTGGGCGGTGGTCCTCATCGCCGCCTCGGTGCCGGCCGTGGCCGGCCTGGTCGGTGCCGCCCAGCGCAGTCGCCGCGAGCTGATCAGGTCCCTGCGCAACGAGGCCGCGACGGCCCGGCGCGAGCGGGCCGCCCACGCGGAGCAGGTCCGGGCGGCCGAGCGGACGCGCATCGCCCGCGAGATGCATGACACCCTCTCCCACCGGCTGAGCCTCATCTCGCTGCACGCCGGCGCCCTGGAGTACCGGGCCGACCTCGACCCGCAGACGGTCAGGAGCACGGCGACGCTGGTGCGCGAGACCGCGCGGACCGCGTCGCAGGAGCTGCGCACGGTGCTGACCGTGCTCCGCGAGGAGGACCATGGCACCACGCCCGACGCGACGCTCGCCGCGCTCGAGGACCTGGTCGCGACCGCCCGGGACAGCGGGACCCCGGTGGAGCTGACCGCGTCCGGACCACTGGCGGAGCGGACCGCCGCCGACCTGCCGGAGGTGACCTCGCGGGCCGTCTTCCGGTTCTTCCAGGAGTGCCTGACCAACGCCCTGAAGCACGCACCCGGGCGCCCGGTGCGGCTGGGCCTCTCGGGCGGCCCGGGGCCGGGCATCGTGCTGACCGCCGAGAACCCGTCCGTCGCCGGGCCGCGGGCCGGCGAGGGCGGCTTCGGCCTCATCGGGCTGCGCGAGCGGGTCGAGCTCCTCGGGGGCCGCCTCGAGGTCCGGCCCGCCGGTGGGACCTTCGCGGTGGAGGCGTGGCTGCCGTGGCAGGGCTGAACGGCGACGCCCGCGCCGCGGCCGGAGCGCCGGTGCGCGTCCTGATCGTCGACGACGAGCCGCTCCTGCGTGCCGGGCTGCGCATGATCCTCGACGGTGCCGGCCAGGCCGCGGTCGCGGACGACGGCGGTCGCGGCCCAGTCGGGCCCGACGCGGCAGGAGACCGCGGGCCCGACGTCGGACGGGCAGCCGACGGACGGGCAGGCGATGCGCGGGCAGCCGACGAGCGGGCAGCCGACGGGCGGATCGGCGTCGTCGGCGAGGCCGGCGAGGGGACCGCCGCCGTCCGGCTCGTCGGAGAGCTGCGGCCTGACCTCGTCCTCATGGACATCCGCATGCCGGGCTGCGACGGGATCGAGGCCGTGCGGCGCCTCCGCGCCGCCGGCTCCGCCGTGCGCATCCTCATGCTCACCGCGTACGACACCGACGACTTCGTCCTCGACGCCCTGGAGGCCGGTGCGGACGGCTTCCTCCTGAAGGACACCCCGCCGCGGGACCTCGTCGCCGCGGTCCGGCAGGCCGCGGCGGGGACCATGGCCCTCTCCCCCGCCGTGCTGGCCCGGCTGGTGGCCGTCGCGACGCGTCACGGCCGGCGGACGACGCGGGACGACCCGCTGGCCGGGCTCAGCGAGCGGGAACGCGAGGTGGCGGACCGCGTCGCTGCGGGGCTGACGAACACCGAGATCGCCGACGAGCTCTACCTGTCCGTGCCGACCGTGAAGACGCACCCGGGGCGGATCTTCGCCAAGCTCGGCGTGGACAACCGCGTCCAGCTGGCCGTCCGCGTCCTCGAGAGCCGCTGAACCCCGCGGCGGGCCGTAGCCGCAGCGGGGTTCAGCGTCCCAGCGGGGTTCAGCGCCTCAGCCGGATGCAACGTGCCTACCGGATTCAGCGTTCCAACCGGATTCAGCGTCCCAACCGGATTCAGCGTCCCAGCGGCGCCCTCCGCAGGACGAGCCACGAGCCGAGCGCGCTGACCGCGGAGATGCCCAGCAGGACGGCCGCGACCTTCCAGAACCCGAACGGGACGAACCAGGCGACCACGTCGATCTCGAGCGAGAGGACCAGGGCGACCAGGCCGAGGAGCACCAGGACCGTGCCGGCGATGCAGGCGACCACGCCCTTGCCGCCCCAGCGCATCCAGAGGGCGGCGAAGAGGCTGCCCAGGAATAGCATGGCGGCGGAGAGGCCGAAGCCGATCGCAAACAGGCTGCCGTAGTCGCCGTTGCCGGTGAGGTAGGTGTCGAACATGCGGGCGCCCGTGAACCAGTGGCCGGTCAGCCGCTCGAGGAACAGGAAGACGACCATCATGACGGCGATGACGAGCGCCTCCAGGGCCAGGGCGACGGTGGTGCCCCAGAAGTACTGTCGACGCGTGGCGCCCAGGCCCATGGCGTAGGGCATGGTGCGGGCGTACGCCATGACCCCGATGTTCATGAAGTAGCCGCTGAGGCACCAGATCGCCGCCTGGTTGTAGCGGAACCCCTCGGACAGCTCGGCCCGCGGGACGTCCGTGAAGGAGACCAGCAAGACCATGACCAGCACGACGACGACCACGACGCCGCCCATGATGAGCAGGGGCCCGTCGATCATGCGGGACCGGTCCACGAAGTGGAGCCGGACGATCTTGCCGAGCGGGTGGCCGCGGCGGGCCGGGGCGGCCGGCGCGGCGGCTGCGGTGGCGGAACTCATCGGGAGACCTCCTCGAAGTCGGATGTGCGGGACCCAGCGGGGCGCTGGGGCCGGGGTGCCTCGTCCAGGAGGCCGTAGGCGGAGACGAGCTCCTGCAGCCCCACCGGGCCGATCTCCAGTCCGCGCTCCGCGGCGTGCCGGCGCAGGGCGGCGTCGGCCGCGCCCTCGATGGTGACGGACCGCAGCCCGCCGAGGGACTGGGTGCGCAGGATGCGGCGCCCGGCCACCACGTCGTCGATCGCCGTCGCGGATCCGGCGACGGTGAACGCCGCGTCCCGCGCGTCCTCGACGCTCGTGTCCAGGACCTTGCGGCCCCGGTCGATCACGATGACCTTCTCCAGCAGGTTGGAGACCTCGTCGATCAGGTGCGTGGACATCAGGATGGTCCGCGGGTGCTCCATGAAGTCGCGGAGCAGGTAGTCGTAGAAGAGGCCGCGCGCCGTGGCGTCGAGTCCCAGGTACGGCTCATCGAAGATCGTCAGCGGGGCGCGCGAGGCCATGCCCACGATGATCGCGACGGCGGAGAGCTGCCCGCGGGAGAGCTTCTTGATGGGGGTCTTCACCGGGAGCCGGAAGACCTCCACCAGCTCCTCGGCGAGCCCGGCGTCCCAGTTCTCGAAGAACCAGGGCCCGGTCTTCAGCACGTGCCGCGGCTTGAAGTCCTCTGGGTACTTCTGGCTCTCGCGGACGAAGCACATGCGGGCGAGGACCGCGGCGTTCTCGAACGGCTCCGCGCCGAGAACGCGGACGTCGCCGCGGGTCTTCGGCTCCTGGCCGGAGAGGATGGACATGATGGTGGTCTTGCCGGCGCCGTTGCGGCCGAGCAGACCGGTGATGGTGTTCTGCTCGATCGAGAAGTCGAGGTCCTCGAGCACCCGGGTCCTCCCGAAGCTCTTGGTCAGTCCGGTGACCCGGACGACGTCGTTCCCGGACTCCGCGCCGGAGACCGATCCTGGCGTGGGGGTAGTCATGAGTTCGCTCCTGTGGTGGCGGTGGTCTGGCCGGTCCGGACGGTGCCGGCCGCGTTGATCATGCTGATGAGCTCGTCGCGTCCGAGGCCCAGGTAGGCGGCCTCGCGGACCAGCGGTTCGATGTACTCGTCGGCGAAGGCCTGGCGCCGTGCGTCGATGATCCTGGCGCGCGCCCCGGTGCGGACGAACATGCCGATGCCCCGTTTCTTGTAGAGGATGTCCTGGTCGACCAGGCGGTTGATTCCCTTGCCGGCCGTGGCCGGGTTGATCCGCAGGAAGGCTGCGAACTCGTTGGTGGAGGGCACCTGCGCCTCCTCGGCGTAGGTGCCGTCGAGGATGCCCTCCTCGATGCGCTCGGCGACCTGCAGGAAGATCGGCCGCGACTCATCCACGGCCCCCACCTCCGCCGCCGAGGTTGTTAGGTTCATTACTCATGTAATGAACCATTGCACCGATGCGGTTACCCGTCAAGACCGCGCCGTCGAGACCGTGCTGTCGAGACCCGCGCTCGCTGCCTGCAGTCGGCCTGCGTCCGGGACGGGCGTCCCCGCTGGTGGCGCGCCGGGGCGGGATTGATAGGTTGGACCCGTGCTGATCGCTACTTGGAATGTGAACTCGCTGCGCGCCCGCGCCGACCGCGTGGAGGACTGGCTGCGCCGCACGGACGTCGACGTCCTGGCCATCCAGGAGACCAAGTGCAAGGACGAGAACTTCCCCTGGGAGCTCTTCGAGATGAACGGCTACGAGGTCGCGCACTTCGGCGTCAACCAGTGGAACGGCGTGGCCATCGCCTCCCGCGTGGGCCTCGACGACGTCCAGCGGACGTTCCCGGACCAGCCGGCCTTCGGCAAGGGCGGCAAGGACCCCCTCCAGGAGCCGCGCGCCATCGCGGCGACCTGCGGGGGCGTGCGCGTCTGGAGCCTCTACGTGCCCAACGGTCGCGCCCGCGACGACGAGCACATGCCCTACAAGCTGTCCTGGCTCGACACGCTCAACCGGCAGGCCGCCGGCTGGCTGCAGGAGGACCCCGACGCGCAGATCGCGCTCATGGGCGACTGGAACATCGCACCGCAGGACGAGGACGTCTGGGACATCGACTACTTCGTGCAGAACGAGCTGACCCACGTCTCCGAGCCCGAGCGCGCCGCGTTCTCGGCGTTCCTCGAGACCGGCTTCGTCGACGTCGTCCGGCCGCACACGCCCGGCCCGGGCGTCTACACCTACTGGGACTACACGCAGCTGCGCTTCCCCAAGCGGCAGGGCATGCGGATCGACTTCGCCCTCTGCTCCCCGGCCCTCGCCGGCCGCGTGACCGGCGCGTCGATCGACCGCGAGGAGCGCAAGGGCAAGGGCGCCTCCGACCACGCGCCCGTGCTGGTGGAGCTGGCCTGACGATGGCCGCAGGGGGTGCGACGGCGCGGCGCCGGCTTCCACCGACCGCCCACCTGCGCGTGTTCGAGCCGCTGCGCGCGTTCGACGAGCGCGAGCAGCTGCTGCTCCAGCAGCTCCGGCCGGAGCCCCGGGCGGAGGCGGAGGAGCGGCTGGCCCGCGAGGCCCTCCGGCGGGTCCTGCGCACGGTCTCCGATCCGTACCCGCCGGCCGGCGTCGAGCACTACCGGGTCCTCCACTACCCGGGGCACCATGCGGCGACCACCCCGTTCTACTGCCCGGACCAGCTCTCCACCCGGGCGACGCTGGCCGCGGAGCAGCTGGACCGGCTGATGCGGCCGCAGCTGCTGTCCCTCGTCATCCCCGAGCCGGCCCGCGCCGCGAACGCCGAGCGGCTGGACTCGGACGAGTTCGCCGACGACCTCGCCCACCTCCACACGCGCACGTCCGTCTGGGGCGTGCCGCTGGAATGGTTCGTGGCCGTGCACGAGGACGATCACGCCGAGCTGGACGAGGACGGCGACACCCTGGTCGGCGTGCGGCTCAGCGCACCCCTGGTGCAGGTGCTGGAGCGTGTGCGGCTCGCCGCCGCGTCGCTCGCGGTGAACGCCCCGGAGATGGACCTGCTGGACGATCTGACCGGGCTGGCGGAGTGGCTCCAGACCTTCCACGACGACTCGGTGGTGGAGCTGGACTACGGGCTCCTGGCCGAGTTCGTGTGGCCGGACGAGTCGCCGCAGGACCTGCGCCTGGGCATCGAGTCCCTGCGCGAGGGCGACATGCTCGGCGCCGCCGCGGCCTACCGGAGGCTGACCAACCGCTGGGCCGCCGTGCGCCACCGCGCCCGCTCCAATTGAGGCCGGGGCCGGTTTAGACTGGCCGCACCCGGGCAACGACGCCGACAACAGACCGCAACTCGAGGGGACTCTGCTTTGACTACGCCCGATTCGAACGCCGCGCTCCGCGCCGACGGCCCGTGGTGGGCCGACGCCGTCATCTACCAGGTCTATCCACGCTCCTTCGCCGACTCCAGCCGCGACGGCATGGGCGACCTGGGCGGCGTGACCGAGCACCTGCCCTACCTCCGGCGCCTGGGCGTGGACGCCGTCTGGCTCTCGCCCTTCTACAAGTCGCCGCAGGCCGACGCCGGCTACGACGTCGCCGACTACCGCGACGTCGACCCGCTCTTCGGCACGCTCGAGGACTTCGACCGGATGCTGGAGGAGGCCCACGGCCTCGGCCTGCGCATCATCGTGGACCTCGTCCCCAACCACACCTCGGACGAGCACGTCTGGTTCCAGGAGGCCCTGGCCGCGGGCCCCGGGTCGCCGGAGCGCGACCGCTACATCTTCCGCGACGGCAAGGGCGAGGGCGGCAACGAGCCGCCGAACAACTGGCAGTCCGTCTTCGGCGGTGCGGCCTGGACCCGCGTGGAGGACGACGGCGGCGCGCCGGGCCAGTGGTACCTGCACCTCTTCGACAGCAAGCAGCCCGACCTGAACTGGGGCAACGCGGACGTCCGGGCCGAGATGGAGGACGTCCTGCGCTTCTGGCTGGACCGCGGCGTCGACGGCTTCCGGGTGGACGTCGCCCACGGCATGGTCAAGGCCGAGGGCCTGCCGGACTGGTCCAGCAAGGTGGCGATGGTCGGCGGCGGCGATGACGCGCCGGCCGCGGAGGAGGCCTCCCGGGACGAGGAGATCGAGGCGACGGAGAAGCCCGTCGACCTGCCCGCCGAGGACCAGGGCGTCCCCCGGGTCCCCGAGAAGAACATGACGCCCTCCGGGGACGCCGCCCCGCCCTACTTCGACCAGGAGGGCGTCCACGAGATCTACCGGTCCTGGCACCGGGTGCTCTCCGAGTACGACGGCGACCGGATGATGGTCGCCGAGGCGTGGGTGGAGCCGATGAGCCGCCTGTTCCGGTATGTGCGCAGCGACGAGATGCAGCAGGCCTTCAACTTCGGCTTCCTGCTGGCGGGCTGGAACGCGCGGAACGTCCTCGAGAACGTCACGGAGACGCTCGCCGAGGCCGCCGCCGTCGAGGCCCCGCCGACCTGGGTGCTGTCCAACCACGACATGGTCCGCCACACGTCCCGGTTCGGGCTCAGCGATCCGACGTCGTTCCCCAAGGGGATCTCCGCCGAGGACGAGCAGCCGGACGAGGAGCTGGGGCTCGCCCGCGGCCGCGCGGCCGCGATGGTGATGCTCGCCCTGCCCGGCTCGGCGTACGTCTACCAGGGCGACGAGCTCGGCCTGCCCGAGCACACCACGCTCCCGGCCGAGGTGCGGCAGGACCCGAGCTTCTTCCGCACGGACGGTGCCGAGCGCGGCCGCGACGGCTGCCGCGTCCCGCTGCCGTGGATCGCCGACGCTCCCGCGTACGGCTTCTCCGGCCCCGAGGGCGGCGAGGACCCCTGGCTGCCGCAGCCGGAGAGCTTCGCCCGCTACGCCGCCGACCAGCAGGTCGACGTGCCCGGGTCCACCCTGGAGCTCTACCGCGAGCTGATCTCCGTGCGCGCCGATCGCGGGCTCGGCACCGGCTCGCTCGGGTGGCACGAGCTGAACGCGCCGGACGCCGGCATCCTGGCCTACACGAACGGGGGCATCGTGGTGGTCGCCAACATGGGCGGCGAGCCGATCGACCTGCCCGTCGGCGAGCCGCTGCTGCTGGTCAGCTCGCCGGACGCCGTGGTGGAGTCCGAAGGCGTCAACCGTCTCTCGCCCGATGCGGCGGTCTGGCTGGGCTGAGGCCCAGGGGCCGGCCGGCCCGCGCGATCAGCGGACGCGCTCGGCCCGGGACATGCGGGTCCGGGCGCCGGCGGCCAGGTGGATGACCACGAGCGAGCGGCGCCCCAGGGCCGCGTCGATCTCGCCGATGGTCTCCGCGATCTCGCGCGAGATCTGCAGGGGTGCGGCGCCGAGCCGGGGCTGGACCTTGATCTGCAGGCCGGCGTCGCCCCCGGTCTCCCACGTGGAGACGTGCGTGGACACGAGGTCCGTCCGGCCCACGAGCGCCGCCTTCACGGCCTGCTCGGGCACGGCGGCGCCGAGTTCGACGCTGCCCGGGGTGGCCGGGGCCGCCGCCGTCCGCGCGGCCGGGTCCTCGGCGCCCGGGAAGTAGGCCTCGGCGAAGACGCCGGTGCGTCCCTTGCCCTGCACGGCGATCCAGCCCACCATGAGCAGGACGATGCCGATCAGCGCGATGACGACGACGACCCAGATCCACGACGTGGACTGGCCGGCCATCGCGGTCTCGCGGAGCCCGTGCTCGACGGCCTCCCCCACGGAGTCGGCGAGGCCCCGCCATCCCGCGGCGTAGCGCGGCAGCGCCGAGATCAGCAGGCCGTGGAGGCCCACGGCCGCGAACAGCAGGCCGATCACGACGAGGAGCGTGCGGTTCAGCCCGCGCGGTGTCTGGTTCACGATTCCCTCCTCACTGCCCGACCACGCCGGACTCGGAGATGCGGACGCGGACCTTCGGCAGCGGGTCCACGAGGTTGCGGACCAGCTCGTCCTCGACGGCCCGCTGGATGGCGTCCGTCCGCAGCCGGATGCCCGACGTCGGACGGACGTTCACGTCCACCAGGGTGTGCCCGACGACGACCATCACCTGCTCGGGGCTGACGTTGGCCTCCGTCCGGGCCCGGCGCGCGAGCGTCGCGGCGATGACCTCGTGGTCCACCAGGACCACGGCGCGGTCGTTGGGGAGGATCCGACGCGCCTTCCGGCCGGGCAGGATCCCCTGCAGGAGGAAGTACAGCCCGATCAGGAGCAGCAGCAGGCTCGCGAGCGGCAGCAGAACGGGGTCGGCGGTGCGCGGCAGCTGCGCGAACCAGTCCCACCACTGGCCCGGCGACTTGATCCAGACGTCCTGGCCGATCGACTTCATGGCCGCCTCGAACATGAAGTACAGGCAGATCGCCGCGACCAGGAGGGCGGCCACGATGGACGCGAACGAGCGCGGGGAGCGCAGCTGGCGCCGCGCGATCCGGGCGCGCTCGCGCTCCCGGGCGGCGTCGTCCGTCCGCTCCTGCGGCCCCGTCGGGTGCGGATTCACGCCGGCCTCCCTTCGATTCGTCCGGTGCGCGACCGGTGGTCCGGCTGGAGCAGTCCGGTGACGCGCACATCGATGCGGCTGACCTCCGATCCGGTCAGCCGGGTGAACCGGTCGCGGACCTCGTCCCGGGTGAGGACGGCACGGTCCCAGACGCTGGCGCCCTGCGGCCCCGGCGCGTGCAGCGGCAGCGGGAGATTGAGGCCGATCGCCAGACGGCCCAGGTCGTCGTCGAGCACCACATTGATGCGGCCCGGGGGGACGGCGAACAGGTCGGAGGCGATCGCCCTGGCGACGCCGCTGAGGGCCTGCGTGCTGATGCGCGTGTGCCCCGCGAGTTGGCTCACGAAGACGACCGCCGTCCCGTCAGGAGCTCCCAGAACTTGCGGGCGTCGATGCGCCCGTCGACCATGCGGGCGATCAGGACGCCGACCAGGAGGAAGACCGCCATGAGGATGAAGCCCCCGACCCCGTGCTCCAGGGCGGCCCAGGCGAGGGCGATCGCCACGAGCAGGCTGACGGCGACGGGCGGAAGCGGAGTCGGGTAGTTCATGCGGTCTCTCCCTTGGACGGGTGGGTCTCGACGGGCTGGTCGCCGCTGGGCAGCGGAGCGGTGGGCGGCAGCTGGATGTCGCCGATCTCGACGTTCACCTCGATGACGCGCAGCCCGGTCAGCTCCTCCACCGAGGAGAACACCGCGGCCCGCACGTCGTCCGCGATGTCGTGCAGCGGACGGCCGTACTCGGCCGTGAGGACCACGTCGACGGCGACCTCCACCCGGCCGACCTCCACGCTGACGCCGGCCGTGGACTCGTTGGCCCCGGCGACGCGGCCGCGGAGGGCGCCGAGGGCCCGGCCGGCCCCCGTGCCGAGCGAGTAGACGCCCGGGACCGTGCGGACGGCGGCGGCTGCGACGCGGGCGACGGCGGCCTCGGAGATCTGGGTGGCTCCGGGCACCTGCCCGGTCGGCGCGGGAACGCTCGGACCGGCGGCGGGCCGGCCGTCCGCCGACCCCGGACCGTGCTGCGGAATCTGCTCCGAATCCATCGCTGCCATGCCTTTCGAGGGGTGCTGCGCCGCACCTCACGTGCGGCTTTAAACAGCCTACCGCCGCCCCTCTCCGGCGGGCACGAACATCACCGGGTGCGGAGGGCAACCCGGCACCGGAGAGCACCCGGGACCAGAGAGAACCGGGCACGAAGAAGCCCCCGGAGGGAATCCCTCCGGGGGCTTTTCAAGCTGGTGGCTCCGACCGGCGTCGATCCGGTGACCTTTCGATTTTCAGTCGAACGCTCTACCAACTGAGCTACAGAGCCTGGCATCATCTTCGATGATCACCGAGATCTTCCGTTGCCGGAACATCCAAGCGACCCTGACGGGACTTGAACCCGCGACCTCCGCCGTGACAGGGCGGCGCGCTAACCAACTGCGCTACAGGGCCTTGCAGTTTGCGAGGACCAGCCTCGCTCACAAGACCTAAACCCTACCAGAGCCTTCACGAGCTTCGCAACTCTGACTTGGTGTGATTCAGGTCTCGTACCCCCAACGGGATTCGAACCCGTGTCGCCGCCGTGAAAGGGCGGTGTCCTAGGCCACTAGACGATGGGGGCCGGACTCAGCCCGATCGCTCGCGCTGTGAACCCAGACAACTATACGGCAGACGTTCTGGCAACGCCAAAAGCCGCGCGGACGTTCATACGCGGGCGACTAGAGTCGTTCCCATGCCCTTCCAGATGACCGAGGACGACTTCGAGGCGGCCGTCGACGAGGCCCTGGGGTCCATCCCCGAGGAGCTGCTGGACATGATGGACAACGTCGCCATCTTCATCGAGGACCGCTACGTCCCGCAGCCGGGCGAGGATCCGGAGACCGTCCTGCTCGGGCTGTACGACGGCGTGCCGCTCACCGAGCGCGGCATGGACTGGGGCGGCGTGACCATGCCGGACCGGATCTTCATCTACAAGGACGCGATCCTCGACCTCTGCGCGTCGGAGAACGAGGTCGTGGAGGAGATCGGCATCACCGTGGTCCACGAGATCGCGCATCATTTCGGCATCGACGACGAACGGCTCCACGCGCTCGGCTGGGGCTGACGGGGCCCGCTCCCCGGACGTCGCACCAGCCCGTGGGCCCGCATCCGTGCCGCCGGCGCGGTGGCGCTCGACCCCGGACGGACACGCGATGGTCACGAAATGACACCGCTGTGATTCGTGTGGCGCGTGATCTTACTGTTGCCTGTGATGCGACTGTGACATATGGTCACTTACGGTGTGTCACTCTTGACCACCGCTGGGCCGGCCCCGTGTCGGCGCAGAACGGCACGTCACTCGATGGGGAATCTCTATGGCGCAGCGGAAAGTCTTCGTTACAGCTCTGTGCTCCTTGGCCATGGTCGCCGGCACCGCTCTCGCCGGAACGTCCGCGGCCGCCGCCCCGCTCGCCGGGCCACTCCCCTCCGCCGTCGGCTCCTCGTTCGTCCCCTCCTCCTTCGTGTCGACCACGCGCCTGCCCTCGGCCGAGGAGATCGAGGCCGCCAAGTCCGACCCCGCCCAGCTCGACGCCATGATCGCCCGCGTGGAGCAGGCCATCCTCGAGTCCAGCGCCCGGCTCGGCGAGGCCGAGGCCTCGGCCCTGGTGGAGCAGGAGGCGGCCACCGCCGCCCAGGAGGCCCTCGCGGTCCAGACGGCCGCGGCCGAGGAGGCCCGCCAGAACGCCGCCAAGGCCGAGGAATACTACAGCGCCGTGAAGTCGCAGGTCGGCGAGATCGCCAGCGACCTCTACCGCAACGGCGGAGTGAACCCGGCGGTCAACGCGCTGCTCACGCAGAACGACGAGTCCAACGACGTCCTCTACAAGACCGCCACGATGACGGCCCTGGCCTCCAACCGGGCCGACACGCTGGCCTCGGCGACCCAGGCCGCGCAGCTCTGGGAGCAGTGGCGCACCTACGCCTCGGACCTGGAGGAGGCCGCGGCCGACGCCGCCGGCGTCAGCGAGGAGGCGCTCGCCTCCGCGGAGCGGGAGCGCGCCGACTACGAGGCCGCGCTGGCCGCGCAGCAGGAGGCCCGCACCCAGCTCGTGAACCAGCTCGCCCAGCTGCGGGAGACCACCGCCGCGGAGGAGTCCGCCCGCATGGCCCAGGTCGAGGAGGAGCAGCGCGAGGCCGAGCTGGCGGAGGCCATGGAGGTCGTCCCGGCCGCCGCCCCGGAGGCCCCGCAGCCGGTCGCCGCCCCGGACCTGCCGGCGCCGCCCCCGGCCGTGCCGGCCGCCGCGCCGTCCAACACCATCGTGAACCGCCCGACCCCGGAGCCCGGCCCGGCCGCCGAGGCGGAGGCCGCCGCCGAGCCCGCGGCCCGCGAGACGCGCGCGCCCCAGCCCGCACCCGCGGCGACTCCGACCCGGGAGACGACCCCCACGCCGAAGGCCACGCCGAAGCCGACTCCCAAGGCGACTCCCAAGCCGTCCCCGAAGCCCACGCCCACGCCCACGCCGACGCCGACGCGCACCGCGACGCCCGCGCCGTCGCCCACCCGCACCCAGGCGCCCGCTCCGGCCCCGGCGCCCGCGCCGAAGCCCAAGCCCAAGCCGAAGCCGGCCCCCGAGCCCGTCCAGCCCGTCGCCTCCGGCAGCAGCAAGGAAGCGGCCATCTCCTGGGCCCTCAACACGGCGGCCGACAACAGCAACACGTACAGGTACGGCGCCAACGGCCCCAGCCAGTGGGACTGCTCGAGCTTCACCCAGCGCGCCTTCGCGCAGTCCGGCGTCTCGCTGCCCCGCACGTCGGGCAGCCAGTACGGTGCCGGCACCAAGGTCCCGCTGAGCCAGCTGCGCCGCGGCGACCTGGTGTTCTCCGCGAACTCGGGCGGCAGCATCTACCACGTCGCCATCTACCTCGGGAACGGCCAGGTGGTCCACGCGCGCAACCCCAACGTGCCGGCCGCCCAGCAGATCTCCGTGACGTCGCTGGCGTACGTCAACAACATCGTGTCCTACGGCGTCCGCTACTGACCCCCGGCCCGCGGGCCGGTACGGTCGACGCGGGCCGCCCCGTTGCCTAGGGTGAGGGCATGAGCCGAGTTGCCGTAGTAGGTGCAGGAATCATCGGTCTCGCGACGGCGTGGGCGCTGCGCCGACGCGGAGCCGAGGTGGTCCTCTACGAGTCGGGGCGGACCGGCGGCGGGCAGTCCGCCGGCGAGTCCCGGATCTTCCGACACGCGCACGACGACGCCCGGCTGGCGTCCTTCGTCAGCCGCAGCCGGACGCTGTGGCGCGAGTGGGAGGCGGAGTTCGGCCGGCCGCTCGTCTCCGGTGCCGGGGCCGTCGCGATCGGCGACGGCATCGAGGACAAGCTCCGGGTGCTGGACCAGGTCCCGGGCGTTCCGACGCGCCGGCTGGAGGCGCAGGAGCTGAGCGATCTGATGCCCCTCCTCGCCGAGTACTCCGGACCGGCGATGCTGGACGTGGACGGCGGCACCATCCACACGCTCAGCGCCATCGACGCCCTCACTGCCGCGCTCTCCGACGTCCTGGTGCCGGACCACGTCCTCTCCGTCCGCCACGCCGGCGCCGGAGCGGAGGTGCGCACGGGGACCGGTGTCGGCGCGTTCGACCGTGTGGTCCTCTGTGCCGGCCGCGGCACCGCGCCGCTGGCCCGCGGGACCGGCCTGGAGATCCCGGTGGAGCTCAGCGCCCACGTCCGGGTGACGTTCGGGGTCCGCGAGCCGCCCGCGGTCCCCCTGCCGACCTTCCAGGACACCAGCGGCACGTTCGGGGAGACCGGGGTCTACGCCGCGCCGACCGAGGACAACCGCCGCTACTCCGTGGGCCTCAGCGGTTCCACCCCGGTGTCGCCGGACGGCAGCCTGGCGGACCCGTCCGAGCTGGACTCGCTCGCCGCCCGCGCCGCGGAGTACGTGTCGCGGGCGCTGCCCGGGCTCGACCCGGAGCCCCTGGGCCACGTCCACTGCTGGGTCACCAAGCTGCCCTGGGGCTCGGACGGCGTGGGCCTCTGGTCCACGGGGCGCATCACCGCGGTGGCCGGGCACAACCTCTTCAAGCAGGCGCCCGCGCTCGGCGAGGCGCTGACGGACGCGGCACTGACCGACGTCGTCCCCGACCTTCTCCGGCCGGAGTCCCGCCTCGGCGCCTCCTGACGCTGCACCGGCCCAGCGGCACCCGCCGGAGCCATTGAGCTCCCCGGAGCCGCTCAGTACTCTACGAGCAGGCGTTCCCGAGTACCGCTCGGTACTCCGCCGACTCGAGAAGAGAAGAGCATGGCATTCCACGGCACGGTGGTGCACCGGGACGGGCTGCGGGCCGGGACGTCGGGCACGGCGCGCTTCGTCGGGGCCGAGCACGGCGCCGGCGTCTCGTTCTTCTGGGTCGATGCCGAGCCGGGCGCGGGTCCGGCGACCCACCGGCACCCGTACACCGAGACGTGGGTGGTCCTGCGCGGCGAGGCGGTCATCCGGTCCGACGGCGAGGAGCTCCGCGCCGAGGCCGGCGCGATCGTGACCGTGCCGGCCGGGGCGCACCACCGGTTCCGCAGCGCCGGGCCCGGGAACCTGGAGATGCTGTGCATCCACGCCTCGCCGGAGATCATCCAGGACTTCGTCCCGGACCCAGCGGACCCGGCGTAGCTCTGCGGACCCGGCGCAGCCCCTCGCGGGCCGTCAGGCGTTCATCGTGAAGACGCGTGCGACGGCGTCGTGCACCGGATCCGCCGCAGCAGCCCGCCCGATGGCCCTGTTGCGCAGGCCCAACCACGGGGCCGCGAGGGGCCGGCCGAGCGCCATGTTCAAGTGCGCCTGCCGTGCAGCGGCCAGAGCTGCGCGGCGGCGCACGGTGCCATACCGGCGCAGGCCCGCGCCGCCCCCGTCCTGGAGGGCCTCCAGCACGCTGGGGGCGAGCAGCGCCGCATCCAGCCAGCCCAGATTCATGCCCTGACCGCCGATCGGACTGACCTCGTGGGCCGCGTCGCCGACCAGCGCCACCCTCCCGCTCACGAACCGGTCCGCGATGCGCCGGCGCACCCCGAAGGAGCTCAGCATCGAGTTCCCCGCCGGGTCCAGTGCGACGCCGGTGCGCGCCTCCACCGTGGCCGCCAGCCAGTCGGCGGTCGGGTGCGCGACGAAGGACCGGGTGCGCACCACCCAGCGCCGGACCCCGCCCGGCAGCGGGAAGGACTCGACGATCCCGCCGCGCTCCAGGTAGAGCACGGCTCGGCGGGCGCCACCGGGCGCCGCCTCCGCGGCCGCGTCGGCGAAGTCGCCCATCGCGTAGGTGTCCGGGTAGCGCCGGATCCGCGCGCCGATGCCGGAGGCCCCGCGGACGGTGCTGCGCGCGCCGTCGGCCCCCAGGACGAAGCGTGCGCGGAGCAGCCCGTCCGACGTCCGCAGCTCCACCCCCGGCGCACCGCCCGCGCTCCCCGGATTGCCGCTCCCCCGACCGGCGAGACCTCCGCCGGCGAGACCGCCGTGGCCTGGGCCTTGCCGGAGTCCGCGGACCTCCACGTCCCGGCGGAGGTCCGCGCCGGCGGAGAGGGCCCGCTGCTCGAGGATGGCCTCGGTGCGGAACTGCGGAACGGCGAGGACGAAGCGGTGCTCGCCCGGGACGCCGTCGAACGAGAGCCGTGCGACCCGGCGACCGCCGCAGCGGGCCTCGCCCTCGACGATGCGCACGCCCGCCTCGACGAGGTCCTCCGCCGCCCCTACGCGTCCGAGGGCGGCCAGCGCCGGCGGGTGGATCCCGATGGCACGGGAGTGCGCGGTGCGCTCACGCCGCCGCTCCAGCACGACGACGTCCGCCCCGGCAGATGCCAGGAGGGCCGCCGCATACAGGCCCACGGGTCCGGCCCCGACCACCGCCACGTCCGCGTCGTGCCCGCGCATGCTCACCCCCGGCGGACCAGCAGGTTGCGGAACGGGATCTGCGACTCCACCCGCCAGCCCGCGGGCACCGCGGCGCGGAGTTCGTCCGGCCGGTAGCTGCGACGGATCGACGTCAGGCCGTCCGCGCGGATGAAGGACCCCGGCAGCGGGAGCGTGCCCGCGGAGAACAGGGCGTAGCCGAGCCTGGTGCGGGCGATGTCGCTGTGGACCGCGAGCCGGCCGGCGAGCGCCGCGGAGTCGCGGAGCAGCCCGTCCAGCTGCCCGGCGTCCAGGTGGTGCAGCAGGTGGTTGGACGTGACGACGTCGTACCGGGCGCCCTCGGCGACGAGGTCGGCGGTGTGGGCGCGGCGGACCGTCAGGCCCGGCAACGGCGGCAGCGAGCGCAGGTAGGCGTGGGCCCTCTCGTCCGGATCGATGGCCGTCACGTGGAGCGCGAAGCCGTCGCGGGCCGCCCAGCGGACGAAGGCGCGCGGGATGTCACCGGCGCCGGAGCCGACGTCCAGCAGCGTGGTGGGACGGGACGTCGAGAGGACCGGGCGGACCAGGCGCGCCCACGTCAGCTGCCATCCGGACACCGCAGCGTTGACCAGGCGGAATTGGCGGTAGGTGTTCTCGAGGCGGACCGGATCGCAGTCGGTCCGGTCCATCTCCTCGACCGCGTGCTCGTCGCGGCGGGCCAGGAACTGCATTCAGGCGGAGACCTTGGTGAGCAGGGCCGTCTCCACGGTCAGGCCGGGCCCGAACGCCATGGCGCACACGCGCTCGCGGCGCACCCCGCCGGCGGCCGAACCGGCGACCGGGCCGGCCGTCGTCCTCTCCTCGTCATCGACCCCGTCCGATTCGGCCGTGGACGGCTCGAGGTCCTCGGTGTCCTCCGGCCGGAGCACGGGTGCAGACGCGGGTGCTGACGACGAGGCCGCCGTCGGTTTCAGTGCCGGGGCAGCGGACCTGCTGGCATCGCGCCGGGTGTGCTCGAACTGCTCGTCGGCCTCGGTGCCGGTGCTGTGGTCGGTGCCGTGGTCATTGCCGTGCTCGAGGATGTGCTTGAGCACGAACATCACGGTCGCGCTGCTCATGTTGCCGTAGTTGCGCAGCGTCTCGCGCGCCGGCACCAGCTGCTCGTCGCTCAGGCCCAGCCGGGCCTGCACCTTGTCCAGGATGCTGCGCCCGCCCGGGTGGATGCCCCAGTGCTCGATCTCCCGGTAGTCCAGGCCGCGCAACGACGCGTCGCGCTCCAGCAGCGGGTCGAGTGCCCCCACGATGTGGTCGTCGATGATGTGGGGGACATAGTTGCCCAGCACCATCTCGAACCCCTCGTCGCCGATGTTCCACGCCATGGAGTCCTCGCCGACCGGCGTCAGGGTCGTCTCGAAGTGGTCGAGCGTCAGGTAGGCGCCGGAGGGCGCGGGCAGGTCGGGCCGCCCGGAGATGATCGCGGCTGCGGCCCCGTCCGCGAAGAGGGACGTGCCGACGATCGTGTCGGGGTCGTTGGACGAGCGCACGTGCAGCGAGCAGAGCTCAGCGCTGACCACGAGAACGACGGCGTCGGGGTCGGCGTCGCAGAAGAGCTTGGCGGCCCGGAGGGCTGGGAAGGCCGCGTAGCAGCCCATGAATCCCAGGTGGTAGCGCTGAGCCGAGGGGTGCAGCCCGAGCGCGCGGACGATCTTGTAGTCGGGGCCCGGATTGAAGAAGCCGGTGCAGGACACGGTGACGACGTGCGTGACGTCTCCGGGCCCGATGCCCTCGGCCGCGTCCAGCGCCTTCTGCGCCGCCTCGACGAACAGCTGGGTCCCGGCCTCCGCGTAGACCTCGTTCCGGGCCTTAGTCCCGGGCCGGAGGATCTCCATCGTGGCCGCATCGAAGAAGACCGGGTCGTCGCTCTGCTGATCGAGTGTCAGCTCCTCGACGGCCGTATAGCGGGTGTCGATGCCGGACGAGTCGAAGGCCGCCGTGACCAGGCGCTTGCCGAGCCTGCTGAGGCCCGGTTGCGCCGCGAAGACGTCGCGCACCACGGGCTGGACCATGACTGTTGCGGGAACGGCTGTCTCGAGAGACCTCATGAGCGCTGTCATGGTTCATTCTTAGGTGACGCCGCGACCGAAGACAACAGGTTGGGCCGCCGGGTGGGCCGGGTCGGCGATTTTCCAAGTCAGCGTTCAGGTTCGCGCGTGGGCCGTCGCATCCGCGGGCAGTCCCCGGAGCGGGAGCAGACGGAGGTCCGGCGCCGGGTCGGTCGCCAGCCGCGCGTGGAGCTCGACGTCGTACCGGTCCTGCCCGTAGCGCAGCTTCTGCCGCTCGATCCCCTCGGCGAGGAACCCTGCGCGCGTCGCGACTCCGCACGAGGGAGGATTGTTGGTCCGGTGGCCGAGCTCGAGTCGGAACAGGCCCTGTTCGAAGGCCCACGCCGCCACGGCGGCCAGACCGCGGGCGGCGACGCCACGCCCTCGGACCGGCGCGCTCAGCCAGTAGTACGTCCACGCGGTCCCGTGGCGGTGCTCGATGGCGGACAGGCCGATGTTCCCGACCGCCGTGCCGTCGACGTCGACGGCCCAGTTGCGCGAGGACGCCGGTCCGGGACCGGCCGGCTGCAGGAGGTGCTGCTCGATGAACGCCCGTGCAGCGCCGACCTCACCCAGGTCGGCGTCCCCCGTCTGCGGGCCGAGATCGGCGCTGACCGTCCAGGCGTCCACCAGGGCGGGAGCGTCCTCGGGCCGCCAGGGCCGGAGGTGAGTCACCGCTTAGGCGGCGCTCTCGTCGTCGAAGTCCGGGCGGGTGGCCAGCCGGGGGTCCTCCCCGTCCGGGACGACCATGACCGGGCCGCGGGCGTGGTGGAGGACGCCCTGGCTCGTGGAGCCGAGCAGCATGCCGGCGAAACCGCCGCGGCCGCGCGTTCCGACGACCGTCAGGCGCGCACCCTCCGACTCCTCGACGAGCATCTCGATGGGCGGACCGAGCACCACGTCCGTCTCGACCTCGAGGTCCGGATAGTAGCTCTTGAGCCAGCGAGTGCCGTTGGACAGGTGGTGGCGGACGTCGGCGAGGAGCGCCTCCTGGTCCACCGTGGCGGGCATCCACGCCAGCGCGCCGCTGATCGGCGGGATGCCGCAGACCACCCGCAGGGGCACACCGCGCGCCATGGCGACCTCCGCCGCCACCAGGACGGCGAGGCGCGCCCGGTCGGAGCCGTCGACGCCGACGACCACCACGTCGCGGCGCTGCGGCGCATCGGCCGGGACCTCGCTGACACACTGCGGGACCACGACGGTGGGGCACTTGGCGTGCGCCGGCAGCGCGGCGCTGACGGAGCCGAGCATGCGGCCCACGAAGCCGCCGCGGCCGCGGGTCCCGACCACCATCAGATCCGCCTCGCTGCTCAGGTCCAGCAGGACTCCAGCGGGATCTCCCGACTCCACGCGGGACCGCAGCTCGAGGCCGCTCGCGTCGAAGTCGGCCAGCGCCTGCTGGAGGACTTCCTCGGCACCCTCCCGGATGACGTCGTCGTCCAGGGTCGCGTAGCCGGCATCCATGCTGGAGGCGGCGAAGACGGGGATGGTGTAGGCGGTGATGACGTTGAGCGGCAGGTTCCTGCGGCGGGCCTCGGAGGCGGCCCACTTGAGCGCGCACTTCCCCGCCTCGGAGCCGTCGACCCCGACGACGATCCCGTCGGCCGGTGTAGTGGAGGGCTCCGGGCGGCCCATCGACCTGTTGCTGTTCGCGGTCATCTTCGACTCCTTCAGCTGTGGCTCGTCGCCATAGTTATATTGTTCACCTTTCCCCAGTTGTGGTCCATAACGCAAAAAGCCGCGCCATACCATTGAAGCCATGCAGAAAACTGGTGCCGGTCTGCTCGACCGCTATTTCATGATCACGGAGCGCGGTTCCTCCGTGTCGCAGGAGATCCGCGGCGGCGTCGCCACCTTCTTCGCCATGAGCTACATCGTGGTGCTGAACCCCCTGGTCCTCTCCGGCGCCGATGCCACGGGTTCCGAGCTCGGACCGGCCCGCGTGGCGGCCGCGACGGCACTCGTCGCCGGCATCATGACCATCCTCATGGGTGCTTGGGCAAAGCACCCGTTCGCCATGGCCACGGGCCTCGGCGTGAACGCCTTCCTGGCGATCACGGTCGCCACCAACCCGGGTCTGACCTGGCCGGACGTGATGGGCCTGGTGGTCATCTCCGGCACCACCATGCTGATCCTCGTGCTCACCGGCTTCCGCACGGCGGTCTTCCGGGCGGTCCCGCCGTCGCTGAAGACCGCGATCGTCGTCGGCATCGGCATGTTCATCGCGCTCATCGGCCTGGTCAACGCCGGGTTCGTCCGCCGCATCCCGGACGAGGCCGGCACCACCGTCCCCGTGGGCCTCGGCTTCGACGGCGAGCTGATCGGCTGGCCCACCCTCGTCTTCATCGTCGGCCTGCTCGTCACGGCCGCCCTGGTGGTGCGCAAGGTCCGCGGCGCCATCCTGATCGGCATCATCGTCGCCGCCGTCCTGGCCAATATCCTCGAGGCCGTCTTCCACATCGGCTCCAGCGCCGAGAACCAGTTCGGCTGGTCGCTCGTGGTCCCATCCATGCCCACGTGGTCCTCCCCCGACCTGAGCCTCATCGGCGAGTTCAACCTCTTCGGCGCGTTCCAGAGCCTCGGCGTCACCGCCGCCGCACTGCTGGCGTTCGTGATCCTCCTGTCCATCTTCTTCGACGCCATGGGCACCATGGTCGGCCTCGCGAACGAGGCAGGGACGGTCGACGCCGAGGGCAACATCCCGAACGTGGACCGCGTCCTCCTGGTCGACGCGGCCGGCGCGGTCGTCGGCGGCGGCGCCTCCGTCTCGTCGAACCAGCTGTTCGTCGAGTCCGGCGCGGGCATCGGCGAGGGCGCGCGCACGGGCCTGGCGTCGATCGTCACGGGCATCCTGTTCCTGCTGGCCATGTTCCTCACACCGCTGGTGCACCTCGTCCCGTTCGAGGCCGTGGCACCGGCGCTCGTCGTCGTCGGCTTCATGATGATCACCCAGGTGGTCAAGATCGACTGGAGCGACTGGGGCGTCGCCCTGCCGGCGTTCCTGACCTTCGCCCTCATGCCCTTCACCTACTCGATCGCCAACGGCATCGGCGCGGGCTTCGTCGCGTTCGTGTTCCTGCGTGCCGTGCAGGGCCGCGCCAGGGAGATCCACCCGCTCATGTGGGTGGTCGCGGCGGCGTTCGTCCTGTTCTTCGGCATCGGCGTGATCGAGCAGGCCATGGCCGGGGGCGAGGTCCCCGCCTGATCCCGGCACTCCGACGGCGTGGCGCCGCTCCTCTCGAGGGGCGGCGCCACGCCTTTTCTGGCCTGGGTGGTCGGCCTGCCGGTTGTGATCAGCGGGCGAAGCCGCGGACCCTCGCATCGTCCCAGTAGGTGGCGGGCACGCCGCCGCCGAGCAGCTCGCGGCCCAGCTCCGGCAGGGCGACCTCCGGCAGGATCGGCGACTGCGACGCCGCGATCACCACGTTGCCGCGCCGGCGCCCCTTGAACATCGCGGGGTCCGCGATCGCGGCCACGTGCTCGAACACCGCCCCGAGGACTGCGGCCTCGCGCCGGAACTCCGCGAGATCCGGGGCGTTGCCGCTGTTGACCACGTAGATCCCGCCGGGTGCGAGCACACGGTCCGCGTCGGTCGCGGTCGCCTCGCCGGTCAGCCCCGCCGGCGTGCGGTCCCCGGCGAACACGTCCCGGATGATCACGTCGCGGGTGGACTCGGTCAGACTGCCGAGGACCTCCCCGGCCTCGCCCACGCGCAGCCGCAGCAGGGGGGCCCGCGGCAGGTCGAACCACTCGCGCACCAGCCCGGCCAGTCTGCCGTCGAGCTCGACGACCACTTGGCGCGCCTCCGGGTAGGCCGAGTGCACCCAGCGGGCCATGGAGCAGGCGCCGCCGCCGAGGTGCAGCGCGCGCAGCCGTGCATCGGCCGGGAACCGGGCGCGCAGCAGCGCCGCCATCCAGCGCATGTACTCGAAGTCCAGTCGCCCCGGATCCGCCAGGTCGACGTGCGACGACGGGACGCCGTTGACCTGCAGGATCCAGCCGGTGTCGCTGTAGGGGTCGCGCTCCAGCGTGGCGACGCCGGTGTCGATCGGGTAGTCGCCGGGAGCGGGCCCGGCGGCGGCCGGTTCGGGTGCCGCCGCGCCCGCGGAACGGCGTCCGCGGCCCCTGGCCACTACCGCCGCACCAGCCGTACCTCGTTCAGGCCGGTCCAGTCGACGCCGTCGCCCCAGTCCCCGCACGGCTCGACCCGGCCGTCGGGCGCGAAGCCGTGCTTGCGGTAGAAGGCGATCGCGCGCTCGTTGCCCTGGACCACCCATGCCAGCGCGGGCCCCACTCCGACGGCGGTCTGCAGCAACCGCTCGCCCAGTCCGGTCCCGTAGTAGGCGGCGCGGACGTAGAGCATCTGCAACTCGACCGGGACGCCCGTGTCGGCGTCGTCGTCCTGGACGGGAGTCCCGCCGGCGCAGCCGATGACCGCGCCGTCGGCGTCGAGCGCGATCCAGAACTCCGCGCCGGCCGCGAGGCCGCGCAGCCACCAGTCGGTCTCCTTCTCCAAGCCCGCCTCCTTGGCGGCGAAGAAGGACTCGGGGCGGACGTCCCCGTAGGTCTCCCGCCACGCGGCGAGCTTCATCTCGAGGGTCGGACGGACGTCCTCGGCGGTGGCCTTGCGGATGGCGACGCTCAGGCCGGCGGGGCTCACGCCTCGCCCGCGGCGCCGGAGTCCGGGCCGGTGGCCCGCTCGCCCGTTCCCTGCTCGTCGAGCGCGCGCTCCAGCCGCTCGATCTTGCCGTCCAGCTCTCCCGTGCGGCCGGGGCGGATGTCCGCCTTGAGCACCAGCGAGACGCGGTCGCCGTAGGCGCCCACGGCCTCGGTGGCACGCTTGACGACGTCCATGACCTCGTCCCAGTCCCCCTCGATCTCGGTGAACATCGAGGACGTCCGATTCGGCAGGCCGGACTCGCGGACCACGCGCACGGCGGCCGCGACGGCGTCGTGCACCGAGCCGTCGTCGTGGGCGGAATTGGGGGCTAGTGAGAAGGCGACGATCATGCCTCAAGAGTGCCACGGCGGGTCGGTGGATGCCACGGCGCACACGCCGCCCC
Source organism: Zhihengliuella alba (assembly GCF_039538765.1). NCBI lineage: Bacteria > Bacillati > Actinomycetota > Actinomycetes > Micrococcales > Micrococcaceae > Zhihengliuella > Zhihengliuella alba. The sequence continues at coordinate 155,265 of NZ_BAABCJ010000006.1, forward strand.
CGCGTCCCCGCACCGGCGTCCCACTACCGCGTTTCCACCCCCGAACGCAAGGCAAACCGACTCAATGTGACCGAGACGTCATCTTCGTGACACACTTGACGCTGCTGTTTCGGGACAAGGCCGTCCCGAGGCCTCCGGACCGATCGTCATCGGACCGAGCCGCACGATAGACCCGAGGACCTGCATGACCTCCACGACCACGTCGACGCCTGCCGTCGCCAGCCAGGAGCTGGACCGCAAGCTGTCGCTGCGCCACATCCGCTTCATCGCCCTGGGATCAGCCATCGGAACGGGCCTGTTCTACGGCTCCTCCGAGACGATCCAGGCGGCCGGACCCGCCGTCCTCATCGCCTACCTGATCGCCGGCTGCGCGGTCTACGCGGTGATGCGGGCCCTCGGCGAGATGGCCGTCCGCCACCCCGTCGCGGGCTCCTTCGCCCAGTACTCCGGCCGCTACACGAGCCCGCTGATGGGCTTCCTGACCGGCTGGACCTTCGCCTTCGAGATGATCATCGTCGCGATCGCGGACATGACGGCCGCCGCGACGTATATGAAGATGTGGTACCCGGAGACCCCGGGCTGGATCTGGATGGTCGCCGCGCTGGTGCTGATCTGCGGCCTGAACCTCATGCGCGTGAAGGTCTTCGGCGAGCTCGAGTTCTGGTTCACGCTGATCAAGATCGTCACCATCGTCGCGATGATCGTCGGCGGGCTCTACCTGATCGTGTTCGGCATCAGCCTCGGCGGCTTCGAGCCGGGCCCGCACAACCTGTTCGAGCACGGCGGCTTCGCGCCCTTCGGCGTCTGGGGCATCATCATGAGCCTCGGCATCGTGGTCTTCTCCTTCGGCGGCGTCGAGACCCTCGGCATGACGGCCGGCGAGGCCGGCGACCCGGCGCGCGCCATCCCGCAGGCCGTGAACACCGTCCCGGTCCGCATCCTGATCTTCTACATCCTGACCATCGGCGTGATGCTCTGCCTGATCCCCTGGACCGAGGTCGGCTCCGGCGAGTCGCCGTTCGTCCTCGTCTTCTCCCAGCTGGGACTGACGGCGGCCCCGCACATCATCAACGCCGTGGTGCTCACGGCGGCGCTGTCCGCGATGAACTCGATCACCTACGCGGCCACGCGCACCATGTACGGCCTGGCCGAGCAGGGCCACGCGCCCAAGGCCTTCACCCGGATCTCCCGCTCGGGCGTGCCGACCTGGCCGGTCGTGATCGTGGCGGCCTGCCTCGTGGTCGGGCTGTTCGTCTACCTCCTGATCCCGGACCAGCTCTTCGTGATCGTCGCGTCGATCGCCACGTTCGCGACCGTGTTCACCTGGGCCTCGATCCTGCTGGCGCACCACGGCATGCGCACGGAGATGAAGCGCGACGGCGTGGTGTCCGCCGGCTTCGCCGCCCCGCTGTGGCCGGTGCTGAACTACGTGACGCTCGGGTTCATGGCGCTGGTGGTGCTGATCCTGGCCTTCACCGACGCCGGACGGACCGCGCTCGTGGTCGGCGCCGTGTGGATGGGCCTGCTGGTGGTCGGCTACAAGCTCTTCATCGGCACCGAGGGCCGCGAGCGTCCCGTGCTCGCGCTCCGCGAGGAGCTGCCCGAGGCCCGCCGGACCGCCGCCGAGTAGCGGATACTGGTCCCATGAGCCGCCTCATCGTCGTCGCCGGGCTGCCCGGCACCGGGAAGTCGACGACGGCGGCCGCCCTGGCGGCGCGGCTGCGGGCCGTGCTGCTGGGGGTGGACCCGCTGGAGGCGGCGATCGTCTCCGCCGGGGTGCAGCAGCAGCGGCAGCCGACGGGCCACGCCGCCTACGCGGTGGTCGAGGCGGCGGCCGAGCCGCAGCTGCGCCACGGCCTGGACGTGGTGGTCGACGCCGTGAACGACTCCTCCGAGGCACGCAGCCAGTGGAAGCGCCTGGCCGAGCGCACCGGCGCGGAGCTGACCTGGTTCGAGGTGGTCTGCTCCGATCCCACGGTGCACCGCATGAGGCTTCAGCAGCGCAGGCGGGACGAGGACGCCCACATCGGCGCGCCCACGTGGATCTCGCTGAACCGGCGCCGGCTCCAGCTGGCCCTCTGGAAGGATCCCCGCCACGTGCTCGACTCGCGGCACGCGACGCCGGAGGAACTCGCCGCCCGGGCGGAGGAGCTCCTCGACGCCGGGCGGCCGTCCAGCTGAGGGCACGCCGCCTGTGATGTGAAGCACATGGCGAGCATGTTTGAGGCAGGATGGACCCATGACCGATTCGCAGCCCGCCGCCGGCACCGCCCCGCTCCTGGAGATCTCCGACCTCGCCGTCGACTTCAAGACCACCCACGGCACCGTCTCCGCCATCCACAGCGCCTCGCTGACACTGGAAGCCGGGCGGACGCTGGCCATCGTCGGGGAGTCCGGATCCGGCAAGAGCACCACGGCGATGGCCGCCATCGGCCTGCTCCCCGGCAACGCCCGGCTCAGCGGGAGCATCAAGCTGGAGGGGCGGGAGCTGCTGGGACTCGACGAGACGGAGCTCCAGAAGATCCGGGGCAAGCACATCGGCATGGTGCCCCAGGACCCGATGTCCAACCTGAACCCCGTGACGCGGATCGGACAGCAGGTCGCCGAGACACTCCTGGCGCACGGCATGGCCACCAAGAAGACGGTGGACGCGAAGGTGGTCTCCACCCTGGAGGCCGCCGGCATCCCCGACGCCGCGGCCCGGGCCAAGATGTACCCGCACGAGTTCTCCGGCGGGCTCCGGCAGCGGGCGCTCATCGCGATCGGCCTGGCCTGCCAGCCGCGCCTGCTCATCGCCGACGAGCCGACCAGCGCCCTGGACGTCACCGTCCAGCGGGTGATCCTGGACCAGCTGCAGCAGATGACCGAGGAGCTGGGCACGGCCGTCCTGCTCATCACGCACGACCTCGGCCTCGCCGCGGAGCGCGCCTCGGACCTGGTGGTCATGCACCGCGGCCGGGTGGTGGAGGCGGGCCCGGCACGGCAGATCCTCGAGGACCCGCAGGAGCCCTACACCCGCTCCCTGGTCAGCGCGGCGCCCTCGGTCGCCGCGGCGCGGCTCACGCCCGGGGCGTACGCCGCGGACGCGGCCGAGCGCGAGGAGGCCGCGGCCGCCGTCGCACGGGAGAAGGGCCTGGACCGCGAGAAGGCCACGGACAACATCGTGGAGCTGCGGGACCTGACCAAGGTCTACAAGCGGCGCGGATCCCACGAGGACTTCCACGCGGCCAAGAACGTGTCGCTGGAGCTGCCGCGCGGCTCGACGGTCGCGATCGTCGGCGAGTCCGGGTCCGGCAAGACGACGACGGCGCGGATGCTGCTGAAGGTGATCGAGCCGACCAGCGGGACCATGCTGTTCGACGGCCAGGACGTCGCCACCCTGGACAAGGCCGCGCTGCGCGACTTCCGGCAGCGCGTGCAGCCGGTGTTCCAGGACCCCTACTCGTCGCTGAACCCGATGTTCACGATCGGACGGATCATCGAGGAGCCGCTCAAAGCGTACAAGCGCGGGACGGCCGCCGAGCGCTCGGCCCGGGTGCGGGAGCTGATGGACCAGGTGGCGCTGCCGCAGTCGATGCTGCGCCGCTACCCCTCCGAGCTCTCCGGCGGCCAACGCCAGCGCGTCGCGATCGCCCGCGCCCTGGCGCTGAACCCGGAGCTGCTGGTGTGCGATGAGCCGGTCTCCGCGCTCGACGTCCTGGTCCAGGACCAGATCCTCAAGCTCCTCGGCACCCTGCAGCGCGAGATGGGGCTGAGCTACCTGTTCATCTCCCACGATCTGGCCGTGGTCCGGCTGATCTCCGACTACGTGTGCGTGATGAAGGACGGCGAGCTCGTCGAGGCGGCCACCTCGGAGGAGATCTTCACGAACCCCCGGCATCCGTACACGCGCCGCCTCCTGGCGTCGATCCCGGGCAACGAGCTGGACATCGAGATCGACCCCGAGGCCGCCTGAGCGGTCCCGGACCCGCCTCCGGCCGCCGACGCCCCGGAACAGCGTGGACGCCCCGGAATAGCCCCACCTGAATGGTTGTTGGTTCAAGTAATCCTCAGTCCGATTGCCAGGAGGCAGCATGCCGGTCCTCGACCGCCTCGACGCGCGCAGCACGGTCGGCACCGTGACCCTGCGGGTCGCCGATCTCGATGCCCAGATCCGTTACTACACCGAGGGCGTGGGCCTCTCCGTCCTCGAGCAGCACGGGCCGACCGCGGTCCTCGGCCGCCCAGGACGCCCCGCCGTCGTCCTGGAGCACTCCCCCGCGCTGCGCCACGCACCGGCCGGATCCGCTGGCCTGTTCCACACGGCCATCCTGTTCGAGTCGCGCGCGGACCTGGCCCAGGCCATCGCGTCCGTGGCGCGGCGGTACCCGGGGCGGTTCTCCGGCGCGGCCGACCACCTGGTCTCGGAGGCGTTCTACTTCGACGACCCCGAGGGGAACGGCGTGGAGCTGTACTTCGACCGCCCGCGCGAGACCTGGACGTGGGACGGCGCGCACGTCCGGATGGCGACGAACTACCTGGACCCGCAGCAGTACGTGGCCCGCCACCTGCGGGAGGACGCCCCGGCGGCCGAGGCGTCCGTGGGGCATGTGCACCTGAAGGTCGGCGACGCGTCCACGGCACGCGATTTCTATGAGTCCGTGGTCGGGTTCGACGTCACGGCGACCGCCGGCACGCAGGCCGTGTTCTTCTCCGTGGGCGGCTATCACCACCACCTGGCCGCGAACACGTGGGCGTCCCGTGGCGCGCTCGGCCGGACCCCGGCGCTGGGCCTGGGCGAGATCGACCTGGTCCTACCGGACCGCGAATCGATCGGCGCCCTCGCGGAGCGGCTCGCCGCCCGCGGCGTGGACCGGTACGACGACGGCCGCACGCTCACGTTCGAGGACCCCTGGCGCAACGCTCTCCGCGTGACGGCGGGCTGACCCGGCGAGTCGATCCGGCCGGCTGAACCAGCGCGCCGACCCGGTAGCGCGGCACCGGCCCGGACCCGCACCGGCCCGGACGCGCACTGGCCCGCCTCCGTCGACGCGGTGGCGGGCCAGGCCGGTCCGGAGCGAGCCGTGCGCCCTACCGGAGGGCGTCCTCGCGGTCGCGTCCTCCGCCGCGGTCGGCTCGGGCCGCGGCGAACGTCGTGGCCGCCGCGGCCCGGCCGGCCGCCACGGGCTGACTGCCGGAGAGCCAGACGTCGTCGCCGGCCTCGGCCGGGGAGATCTTCACGGCGTCGTCCGTCCTGGTGAGGTCCCGGCGGAGGGTCTCCGGGACCAGGAACGTCGAGACGGTCGTGATGGCGGCCAGCCCCGTCATGTAGAGACCGATCACCAGCCAGTTCGCGTCGGTCACGGCGATCAGGTACGCGCCGAGGACGCCGCCCAGGCCTCCAGCGAGGACCGCGGAGATCTCCCGCGCCATGGCCACACCCAGGTAGCGGTGGCGACTGCCGAAGAGCTCAGGCAGCATGGCGCACTGCGGGCCGAGCATGCTGTTGACGGCGATGCCGAGCCCGATCGCGACGACGGCGACGGCGAGGTACGGGTTGCCCAGCGTCAGCGCCCACCACGCTGGCAGCGAGTAGACCAGCAGGAACACCGCGCCGAAGCGGTAGACGGCCCGGCGGCCGAACCGGTCGGACAGCGCGCCGGAGAGCGGCGTGGTGACGATGCCGATCAGGGCGCCCAGCGTGACACCCCAGGTGAGGATGCCCTTGTCCGCGTCGGAGCCGACGACGGCGACGAAGAAGCTCAAGGCCAGCGTCTGGAACATGTAGGACCCGCCGTTCTCCGCCATGCGGAGGCCGATGCCGACCAGCACGCCGGGGAAGCCGGTCCGGAAGAGCTCCCGCACGGGCTTCTCGGCGACCTGGTCCTGCTTCTCCAGCTCCACGAACGTCGGGGTCTCGCGCAGTCGCGAGCGGATGACCACGGCCAGGACGATCAGTACGAACGAGCAGAGGAAGGGCACGCGCCAGCCCCACGTCATGAGCGCCTCCTCCGGCAGGAGCGTCAGCAGCGAGAACACGACGGCAGCCAGGAGCGTTCCGGCCTGGATGCCGATGAACGGCAGGGCCGAGAAGAAGCCCCGGCGGCGGATCGGCGCGTACTCGGCCATGAGCACCGTGGCGCCCGCCTGCTCGGCGCCCGCCCCGAAGCCCTGCAGGAGCCGCAGGACCACCAGCAGGGCCGGGGCCCAGAGCCCGATCTGGTCGTAGGTCGGGAGCACGCCGATCAGCGTGGAGGCCCCACCCATCAGGGTGATCGTGATGACGAGGACCAGCTTCCGGCCGAGCTTGTCGCCGAGGACGCCGAACACGAGCCCGCCGAACGGGCGGGCGACGAAGCCCACGCCGAAGGTCGCGAACGCCGCCACGGTCGCCATCGCGGGATCGTCCTGCGGGAAGAAGAGGACGTTGAAGATCAGGGCGGTCGCCAGGCCGTAGAGGGCGAAGTCGAAGTACTCCAGCGCACTGCCGATGCTCGAGGCGAGCGTGGCACGGCGCAGGTTGTCGGCGTACTCCGGATCGTCCTGGACGGCGGGAGTCGGTGGTGTCTGCACGAGGGTCTCCTTCGACGAGTGATCGGTGTCACAACGGTGCTGCTCGAAAGAAACTACCATTGCTGCGAACGCCGTACAACATATTGGACGCATTCGCGTGGAAAGGTCTGAGATGCCGTCCGGGGAGACAGCGAGGGGGCGGCCCGACGCAGGTCGGACCGCCCCCTCGGCTCCGGCGCAACAGGCCGGGCGGACTTCAGCCGCGCGCGGTGCGAGCCCTCCAGGGGTTCTCGAGCCGGGCGGCGACCTCGCGCAGCGCGGTCCCGGTGGCGGCGATCCGGGCGGCGTCGGCCTGGTCGGCCGGGAGCGCCGCACCCATGGCCAGGGGCGGATCGCCCGGGGACCACGCGGGCAGGGGCACCGCCACGCCGCACAGGCCCGTGATCGAGTGCCCCTCGTCCACCGCGTAGCCCCGCTCGCGGGTCTCCTGCAGGCGCCCCCGCAGGCCCTCGAGCGTCAGCTCCAGCCCGTCGATGCTGGAGCGGGCCGGGAGGACGGAGCCCACGCACCGCTCCAGCTCCTCCTCGTCGAGCCCGCAGAGCAGGGCGTTGCCGGCCGCCGTGAAGACCGCGGGCAGCCGCGAGCCCAGCGGGGTGCCGAATCGGTAGGGCGCGCGGCCCTCGTGGCGGGCCAGGTAGAGCGCGTCGGCGCCGTCGAGCATGGCGATCTGGACCACCTCGGTGTGCAGCGTGGGCGAGGCCGCCACGAGCCCGAAGAATTCGCGGATCTGATTGAACTGCACCGCGAACGCGCCGCCCAGCTCCGCCGTCCGGCGCCCCAGGGCGAACCCCTCGGTCACGCGGCGGATCATCCCACCGTCCTCGAGCGCCTGGCAGAGGTTGGCGCAGGAGGACTTGGCCAGCCCGAGGCCGCGCGAGATCTCGCTGAGGGAGAGGGGCTTGCCCTCGGCGTCGGCGAGCAGCGTCAGGATGCCCAGGGCGCGGGTCACCGCCGGGGCGGGGTCGCGCGCCGGACGGGACGCCGGGGCCGTGCCGTCGACCTCCTCGGCCGGCCGGGGCATCAGTAGAACTCCACGGTATCGACGCGGTTCAGCAGCGGCTCGCCGTCGAGCAGCCGGGTGGCGTTGCGGGCGAACAGCTTCGCGATGCGGCGACCCTCCTGCCGGCTCAGCGCCGCCGTGTGGGGGCTGACCAGGACGTTGGGGTGGGACCACAGGGGGCTGGCCTCCGGGAGCGGCTCGGTGGCGAACACGTCGAGGGCAGCGAAGCCGATCCGGCCGTCCTCGAGCGCGGGCAGCAGCGCGTCCTCGTCGACGACGGTGCCCCGGCCGACGTTCACCAGGATGGTCCCGGGCCGCACGGCCGCGAGGACCTCCGCGCCGATGAGCCGCTCGGTCGACGGCGTGCCGGGCAGGGTCACCACGATGGCGTCCGCCTGACTCGCCGCGGTCGCCAACTCCTCCAGCGGCACCACGCGCTCGACGTGCTCGACGGGGCGCCCGCTGCGCGAGGTGCCCCAGACCGTGGAGCCGCAGGCGGCGAAGCGGGAGGCCGCCGCCGCGCCGATCCCGCCGAGACCGACGATCAGCACGGTCATCTCGTCCAGGTGCCGCATCGCGCGCCGCTCGGAGGACCAGTGCCGGCTGGCCTGGTCGCGCTCCAGCCGGCGCAGGTCCTTGGCGCCCGCCAGCACGCCGAAGAGCGCGAACTCCGCGAGCGTCGAGCCGTGGACGCCGGCGCTCGTGGTGAAGGCGACGCGCTCCAGGTCCGCCGGCGCGAGACCGGCCGTGCGCACCTGCGCGCCGCCGCCGGCCGCCGTCGTGTGCACCCAGCGCAGCCGCGGATTCGCCCGGACGGCACCGGCCAGCCGTGCCGGGTCGACGTCGGGGATGCCGAAGAGGGCATCGGCCCCCTCGAGGAGCTCCGCGAACTCCCGCTCCTGCTCGTGCGTCCGGGTGAAGCCCGGGTCGCCCTCCCAGTCGGCGTCCCAGCGCGCGGGGCGGTTGAGATCGGGGCGGTGCAGTACGCGCACGCGGGGTTCCAGGTGCTCGATCATCCGGCAGTGCTCGGCCGGGAGGTCGACCGCGACGGCGACCTGTAGCCTGCTGTCTGAAGTGGGGCTCATGTCCGTGGTTCCTTCCTGTCCCCGCCAGCATAGCCAAGCGGCCAGCTGACTGAACAGTGTTCGTCATACTGGCCGCTGGTGGGGACTCGCTCCGGGCTCCAACTGCCTCCCGGTCAGCGCGCGCGTGACTTCGGATCCAGCGCCTCGCGCAGCGACTCCCCCAGCAGCGTGAACCCGAGCGCGGTGATCGCGATGCAGAGGCCCGGCAGGAACGCCAGCTGCGGCGCGATGCCCAGCTCGGCCTGCGCGTACGTCAGCATGCGCCCCCACTCGGCCTCGTACGGCACGCCGCCGCCGAGACCCAGGAAGGACAGGGCGGCCGCGTCGATCACGGCGGTCGCCAGTGTCAGGGTCGCCTGCACGATCACGGGTCCGATCGAGTTCGGCAGCAGATGGCTCATCGTCACGGTGGTGCGGCTGAGGCCGAGCGTCTGCGCCGCGAGGACGTAGTCTGACCCCTTCTGCGAGAGCATCGACGAGCGCAGCAGGCGCGCGAAGATCGGCACCGCGGAGACGCCGATGGCCACCATGATGGCGTGCTCGCCCTGGCCCAGCACCGCGGCGATGGACACCGCCAGGAGCAGGTTCGGCACGGAGAGCAGGATGTCCACGAACCGCATGATGAGGCTGTCCACCCAGCCGCCGAATCCGCCGGCGAGCAGGCCGAGCACCATGCCGCCGACGAGCCCGAGCCCCGTGGAGACGATGCCGATCATCAGCGAGGACTGCGCACCCCAGATCAGCTTCGAGAGCAGGTCGCCGCCGAAGCGGTCCAGCCCCAGCGGATGCCCCGCCAGCTCGCCCGGCCCCGGGATGGTGGTGGGCGTGACCTCCGTGCGGCCGGGCAGCGCGAGGGCCCCGTACGGGGCGATCACCGGGGCGAGCACGGCGACGAGGAGGAACAGGGCCACGATCGCGGCACCGATGATGGCCGCCGGGTTGCGGCGGAGCCGGACGAACGCCTCGCCCCAGACGCTCATGCCGCGGACCGCGCCGCGCTCCGGACCGCCCCCGGCGGTGTCGCCGCCGGGCAGCCCGCCGGGGGCGGGCGCGGGCGTGCCGGAACCGGTCGGCACGGCCGCGCCGGAGGTGGGAGGAATACTCTGGGTCATTGCACACGCACCCTCGGGTCGATGAGGCTGTAGGACACGTCGACGAGCAGATTGATCAGCGAGTAGATGAGCGCGATGAAGATGATGAACCCCTGCAGCACCGGGTAGTCGAGGTAGAAGATCGCATCGCGCAGGAACCGTCCGATCCCGTTGAACGCGAACACCGTCTCCGTGAGCACGGCGCCGGAGATGAGGAGGCCGAGCTGCAGGCCGATCGTCGTCGTCACCGGGAGCATGGCGTTGCGGAGGATGAAGCGGTTGCGGATCAGGTCGGCGCCGATGCCCTTGGCCCGCGCGGTGCGCACGTAGTCCGCGTTCATGACCTCCAGGACGGAGGCGCGCGTGATGCGCACGATGATCGCCAGCGGGATGGTCCCGAGCGCGAGGCCCGGGAGGACCAGATGCAGGAACGCGTCCCAGACGGCGTCCCACTCCTGCGTCATGACCCCGTCCAGCAGGTAGAAGTCGGTGTAGTGCGTGGCGTCGATCCGGGGGTTCTGCCGCCCGTCGGTGGGCAGCCATCCGAGCTTGATGGCGAAGATCCACTTGAGGATGAACGCCAGGAAGAAGACCGGCACCACGATCCCGCCGAGCGACAGGAAGACCGAGAGCTGGTCCTGCCAGCGGCCCACGTGGCGCGCGGCCCAGTAGCCGAGCGGGATGCCGACGCCGATCGCGAAGACCAGCGCGAACGCGGTCAGCTCCAGCGTCGCCGGGAAGCGCGTGGCGAACTCCTCCAGCACGGGCCGGCCGGAGCGCAGGCTGACGCCGAAGTCGCCGGTCAGCAGCTTGCCCATGTAGGTGCCGTACTGGGCGAGGAGGGGCTCGTCGAAGCCGTAGAGCTCGTTGATCCGGGCCACCGCCTCCGGGGTGGCCTTGTCCCCGAGCAGGGCGGTCGCCGGGCCGCCGGGGAGGCTGCGGACCCACAGGAACAGCAGGATGGACAGGCCGAACAGCGTGGGCACCAACAGCGCGAGACGTCTGCCGATGGTTCGTAGCACAGCGTCCTTTCGTGGAGAGTCGAGGCGGAGGCGGGAGTACGACGGCGGCGCGGGCCGCCGTCGTACTCCCGCCCGGGCGCGGGGCCGGGTGCTACTCGGTCAGGACGATCTTGTTGAAGACCTCGTCGTTGACCGGGCTCGTCGGGTAGGACTCGACGCGCGGGTCGAAGGCCAGCGACGGGGCCGGGTGGGCGAGCGGGATCGCCGGGACGAACTCGGAGATGTCCTTGTTGATCTCCTCGTACAGGGGCGTCTGCTCCTCGACGTCGGGGACCGTGCGGGCCTCGGCGATCTTGCCGAACAGCTCCGGGTTGTCGAAGCCGAACTCCGGCTTCTTGCCGCCGAAGAAGACGCCGACGAAGTTGTCGGTGTCGTTGTAGTCGCCGGTCCAGCCGAGGAGGTGCAGGCCGTGGTCCGCGCCGCCCTGGATGCGGTCCAGGTAGTCCGGGCTCCACTTGTTCGGCTGCGCCTCGACCGTGATGCCGACCTCCTTGAGCTGGGCCGAGATGTTGGAGAAGACCTGCTCCGGCGTCGGCATGTACGGGCGGGAGACGCCGGTCGGGTAGTTGAACTGCACGGTGAAGCCGTCCGGGTAGCCGGCGTCGGCGAGCAGCTGCTTGGCCTTCTCGGGGTCGTACTCGTACTTGGTGACGTCGTCGGTGTGCCCGTTGACGCTGTCCGGGACGAACTGCGTGGCCACCTCGGTGCCCTCCGGCAGCGTCTGCGAGACGAGGGCCTCCTTGTCGATCGCGTGCGCGATCGCCTGGCGGACCTCCGGCTTCGCCAGCTGCTCGATCTCGTGGTTGATGCCCAGGTAGAGGATCGTGAACGGATCGCGGGCCTCGATCTTGAAGCCGGCCTCCTCGAGGGCGGCCGTGTCCGCCGGGGCGACCAGGTCGTAGCCGTCGATGTCTCCGGCCTCGAGGGACTGGCGGCGGGACGTCGGCTCGTCGATCACGCGGAAGATGATCTCCTGGACCTGGCCCTGCTCGCCCCAGTAGTCCTCGAACGCCGAGAGCTGGATGCTCGATCCGGTCTCCCAGGAGTCGAACTCGAACGGGCCGGTGCCCACCGGGTGGCCCGTGGCGTACTCGGAGAGGACGGGGGCCTCGGCGGTGCCGGAGACCTCGTCGGCGCCGTACTCCTCCATCGCCGTCGGGGACTGCATGGCGAACGCCGGCAGGGAGAGGGCCGCGATGAAGCCGGCGAACGGCTTGGCCAGCTTCACCTGCACCTCGTTGTCGCTGGTGACCGAGCAGGACTCGTAGACCGCGTTCTCCGGGCTGTCGGCGTAGCCCTTGAAGAGGGAGTTGTAGTAGTAGCCGACCGATTCGGCCTGCTGGATCCCGGTGAAGTTGTACCAGCGGTCGAAGTTGGCGCACACGGCCTCGGCGTTGAAGTCCGTGCCGTCGTGGAACTTCACCCCCTCCTTGAGGGTGAAGTCGTAGGTCAGCCCGTCCTCGGACTGCTCCCACGACTCGGCGAGCAGCGGCTCGGGATCGGCGGTCCCCTCCTTCACCCCGACGAGTCCCTCGAAGATCTGGCGGGACACGCGGAACGATTCGCCGTCGGACGCGAACGCCGGGTCGAGGGACTGTGGATCGGAGGACGCGGCGAAGACGAACGTCGAGTCGACGTCGGACCCGCCGCCGCCCTCCGGGGCGTCGTCGCGCTGGGATTCGGCGCACCCGGTCAGCGCGAGCGCGCCGATCGCCAGGGTGGCAGTCAGGGCGGCGAGGCGCCGACGTGGGCGCCCGGCCTGACCGGCGGCTTTGCCAGTCTTGAACATGGCTTCTCCTCAAGGTCGAGATCAGCACCCGGGGTCCATGCCCCGCCGATCGCCGACGGGCGGCGATCAGTGCCTGAAGCGAGCCTATCGGGAAAGTGTGGAGGAAATGTGATCCACATCATGCGTGCCGGGATTTCCCGCCCGGTTCCGTGCCGCGGCCCCGCCGTCGAGCCGCGTTCAGCCCCAGCCGAGCAGGCGCGTGCCGGCCGCCGCGGCGGCGCCGACGATCACGACGACGAGGAACGGGGCCCGCAGGAGCAGGGCGACGCCCGCGGCCGCCAGGGCCGCGATCCGTGCGTCCAGGACGATCGCCTGGCCCGCCGCGAAGGTGTTGACGGCAGTCAGCGAGGCGAGCAGGCCGATGGTGACCGCGCCGGCGCCGCGCAGCATGCGCGGGTTGTCCAGGAGCCGCGAGGGCACCAGGTAGCCGAGCAGCTTCGTCGCGTACGCCACGGCGCAGGCGAGCAGGATCCAGAACCAGAGACCGTCCATCACGCGTCCCTCCCGTGCGGGCGCCCGTCCAGGCAGTCCTCGTGTGGCGGCTCGGCGCCGGCCTCGTCGGGCACCGGGGCCACCGGCACGGTGCGCCGGTCGACCCAGCCCCAGCCGGCGGCGACGACCGCGGCCAGGAGGATGGGGACGCCCGCGGGGACGACGGGCACGGCCAGCACGGTGACGACGGCGCAGAGGACCGCGAGCGCCACGGGGTCCCGGCCCTTGAGCCGCGGCCACAGGAGGCCGAGGAACGCGGCCACGGCGGCGCCGTCCAGCCCCCACGCGGCCGGGTCGCCCAGGGCGTCGCCGAGCAGCGCGCCGAGGACCGTGAACGCGTTCCAGAGCACGAAGACGCCGACGCCGGCGACCCAGAACCCGCGGCGCTCCTCGGCGGGATCGGTCTGGCTGGCGGCGACGGCCACGGACTCGTCGATGGTCACCTGCGCGGCGGCGAAGCGCCGCCAGCGGCGGGGCCGCAGCATGACGTTCATCTGCATGCCGTAGACGGCGTTGCGGACGCCCAGCAGGGTGGCGGCGCCGAAGGCCGCTCCCCCGGTGCCGGCACCGGCGATCACGCCGATGAAGGCGAACTGGCTGCCGCCGGTGAACATCAGCGCGCTGAGGGCGACGGTCTGCCAGAGGCTCAGTCCGGCCGCGACGGCCAGGGCGCCGAAGGAGATCCCGTACAGCCCGGTCGCCAGCGCGACCGAGAGGCCGACCTTGACGGCCGGGGTGGGCTTCAGCTGCATGCCTCCAGTTTATTCTCCAGATAGCCCTTGATCAGCGCAGGGAAGTCGCTCGTGAACTCGGTGAAGCCCAGATCCGCGAGGAACTGCGCGTCCTCGACCGTGTTCACCGTCCAGGCGCGGCCGCGCAGGCCGCGCTCGAGCCAGCTGCCGACCCGTTCGGGGTACTTCCGGGCGTACGCGACGCCGGGGCCGGCGAGCCCGACGGCGCCCGAGTCGAGGCGCTCCATCGCGCCGCCGTGGATGCGCCCCATGACGTAGCGGATGGCATTGCGCGTGATCAGGCCCAGGCCGCTCTGCTGCTCCTGCTCCAGCACGGTCACGAGCATGCACAGGTGGTAGCCGGGGATCGTCTCCAGCAGGTAGTCGATCGCGGCCGGATCGAAGCTCATCAGGGAGATGCGGACGTTGCCGATCCGGGAGGTCTCGGGGTCCCACCCCAGCTCCATGAGCAGCGCCAGGACCTTCTCCTCGAGCCGGCGGCCGAAGGGGCTCGGGTGCTTCAGCTCGATGGCCAGGCCCAGCTCGCGGGGGACCCGGCGCATCATGGTGATGAGCTCCTCGAGCGTGACCACCTGCTCGCGGCTGCTGCCGTACTGCTCGGGGACGGTGGCCCCCGCCCAGGAGACGACGTCCAGGGCCCGGATCTCCGCCAGCGTCATCCCGGAGATGGGGCCGGAGCCGCTCGAGGTGCGGTCGACGGTCGAGTCGTGGAAGCAGACGAGCACGTCGTCGGCGGTCAGGTGGACGTCCGTCTCGATGCCGTCCGCACCCTCGGCCAGCGCGTGCAGATACGCGGCTCGCGTGTGCTCGGGATAGGTCCCGCTGGAGCCCCGGTGCGCGTAAACGGTGAACATGCCCCCAGAGTACGCGCGGGCTCCGGGGCGGGGCAGACGGCCGCGTGAAATCGCGGGGAACGTCGCGTTGCTACTCGGCTTCCCCCGCACGGCGGCGGCGCTCGGCCTCGATCGCCCGCTCGACCTCCGCGGAGGGGTCCTCGCCGCGAGCGGCCGCCGGGGCGTCCGGGCGTCCGTCGACGACGTCGGCGGGGATGGTCTCCGGGAGCGTGGCGAAGGCCTGGCGGGCGCTCTCGATGACCTTCTTGGCGAGCAGGTGGTTGCCGACGCCGCCGATCGCGGCACCGATGCCGAAGGGGATCACGCGGCCCAGCGTGCTGGCGCCCTGGGTGGCGACGAGCCGGCGCAGGAAGCGCTTCTGCAGCTTGGAGGCGATGCCGCCCCAGAGACCCTTCTGGGAGGAGGCACCGAAGACGGAGCCCCAGCCCTGGACGGGACCCGCACCGCGGCCGGCGGCCTGGTGGGTGAGGGAGGCGATGAGCGAGCTGCCCTCGTCGCCCATGATCACGGCCATGACGAGCACTCGCGCCTTCTCCGGGTCCTCCGTGCTGATGCCGTGCAGCTCAGCGAGCGACTGCGCGTAGAGGGCGCTGGCCTCGAGGAAGCCGACGGTCGCGGCGGCCGACAGGCCCAGCGAGGTGACCGTGCCGATCCCCGGCACCGCGGCGGTCGCACCGATGGCGGCGCCGCCGCCGGTGACGGCCCGGTGGTAGTCGCGCTCGATGAGGGCGGCGAGCTCGTGCGCGGAGGCGTCCGGGTGCCTGCGGCGCTGCCGGTCGAGGTACTTGATCACGAGCGGGCGCTGCACCCCGAGGGCCTTGAGGATGGCGCCCTGGACGCCGGCTGCCGGCTTGCCGTCGGGGCCGAGGATGACGTCTGGGATTCTGTCCTTCACGCGCCCACTCTAGGACGCGGTGCGCACGTCTGCCCAGACCAGCCGGTGATCGCTGCTCCGCGGCGGGTCCATGGCGACCAGCTCCGCCCCGGGCTGGCCCGGGTTCGGCCAGAAGATGCCGGCGTCGACGACGTCGAGGGTCTTGGACGGGAGCACGTAGTCGACGCGCAGGGTGCCGGTCTCGGCCCCGAAGTCAGCGGTGCCGAGGGCGCGGGAGGGATCCGACCGGCCGCTCTGGGACTGCGGGGCGGGGAGGTCGAGATAGCGGCCCAGGCCGCTGGACGGCTTCGCCGGCACCACGGTGCGGCGCGGCGCGGGGTCGGTCACGAGCGGGTGCTCGGTGACGTGGGCGGCGGCGTTGTCGTAGGAGTCGCCGCGGTTCGGGTCCGCGTTGAGGTCGCCGAGGATCACGAAGTCGGAGCCGGACGGGAGGCCGCCGGCGACGCCCTCGTCGTCGTAGATGTACTCCGCGGTGGAGCCGCCCGAGACGTAGTCGGCGAGGAGCCGGATCTCGTCGTGGTTGCGGCGCCCGTTGCGCTGCTCCTCGCCGTCGAAGGCGGGGGGCGTGGGGTGCGCGGCGAGCAGGTGGATGGTGCGCCCATTCACCGAGACCGGGACGTCCCAGTGGCTCTTGCTGCTCAGGCGGAGCATGCCGCTGACCAGCGGGCCGTAGTAGTCCGTGGGCAGCAGGCTCCCCGGCATGTCCTGCCAGCGGAACTCCTGGAACGTGCGGACCTGGTCGGCGAGGATCGGGTGCTTGGAGAAGAGGACCATGCCGTACTGGCCCTCGAACTCGCCGTAGCCGTACGCATCGTCCGGGCCGCCGACGGTGCCGTCCTTGTTCAGGTCGGCACCCGTCTGCAGGCCGGTGTTGGACGGGGCGGTGTAGAAGTAGGGATAGTCCTGCCCCGGCTGGCCGTTCTGTCCAGCGGCGAGGTAGTTGTCCCGGAACAGCTCGGCGGCCTCACCGGACCCGTCGTAGTCGAACTCGTTCAGCAGGACGACGTCGGGCGCGGTGCGCTGGATGATCTCCGCGACCGCCTGCGCCTGCTCGTCGCCCGTGGTGCGGAGGTCCCGCGCCAGCTCTCCCTCGCGGTCGCGGTAGAGGGAGGCGTTGAAGGTGGCGACCCGCAGGGTGTCCTCGGACTGCTCCTCGGCGTCCTCCTGGGGTGCGGCGCCCGGCGTGGCGGAGATCGAGTGGCTCATGCCGACCTGTCCCATCGTGGTGGCGCCTGACTCCCCGACCGTCGGGCCTGCGTGCGCCGGGGCCACCGGGAGCACTGCGAAGGCAGCGACGGCGATGGCGCCGGTGGCGGCCTTCAGGAGCTTGCGCATGCTCACCAGACTAGGGCAAGGAGGGGACAGCGGGCATCGACTCCCGCGGGGCTGTGGAGGGGGCCCCGATCCGTCACCGACCGACGCCTCCAAGCCGCGCGAGTCCACTTGAACCGCCTAGTCAGCCGGCGTTTAGCGGATTCCCCACCGAGCGCCACCCTGGGCCTGGGGCGCGGCTCCGGGCGCGGGATCGCCCCGATTGGACCGATTCATTGTTGCGGTATCGATATGTCTATTCACTCGTTGATACCGGGCATCAGCGTCCGACCTTCGCGGCCTTCCGCGCGGATGGCCGGGTTTCAGGTTCCTCCGGGGCGTGGAGTTTCCCTCAGTGAATATGCCCGCTGCTGCATAACTACTCCGGCCCCGTGCCCCGACGGCCCCGCCTCTCCCATACTGGAGGCATGAAGCCCACGCGCGGACGCTTCGTCCTGGTCGAATCGCTCACGGAGCTGGACCGCCGCCTGTCCCGCGGTACCCGCGACCTCACGGGCTGGCGGCTCGTCGGGCTCGACCTCCGCCGGCACTCGGAGACGCTGGCCGCCTGCGACACGTCCCGGACCACCTTCGCCGGCTGCACGCTCGCGCCCGGCGACGAGACCGAGCACCTCCGCCGCGGGGCCCTGGTCCTGCCGGCCGTGGGGATCACCCCGGTCGACCCCCGGCGCGCGACGCTCTACGCGCCGGAGGAGCTCTATGACTACCCGGACTACCAGCGCACCCTGGACGGGCGCGCCTACGCCTGGCAGCAGGAGGACGCGGGCCCCGATGCGGCGATCGCCCAGACGCTGCACGACCACGCCGTGGACGTCGCACTCGGTGCCTGGGTGTCCGGGCGGGAGCTCGCCGGGGTCATGGGCGGGCATGCCGCCCGGCGGGGAAGCCGTGCGTACGACGACGCCGCGCGCCTCGGGTGCGCCCTCGGGACGGAACTGACGGTCGCGACCGGTGGCGGGCCGGGCGCCATGGAGGCGGCGAACCTCGGCGCCCGCTTCGCGCGCTCCGGCGGCGACGCACTCGCGGGCGCGCTGGAGCGGGTGGCCGAGACGGCGTCGTTCCGCCCCTCCATCGACGCATGGGTCTCCTCCGCGCGGCGGGCCCTGGAGCTGTGCGCGGAGCCGGTCGAGTCGCTCGGCATCCCGACCTGGCACTACGGGCACGAGCCGCCGAACCTGTTCGCGACGGCCGTGGCGAAGTTCTTCCGGAACGCCCAGCGGGAGGCGATCCTGCTCCAGCTGTGCAACCGGGGCATCGCGTTCCTGCCGGGGGCCGGCGGGACGGTCCAGGAGATCTTCCAGGATGCGTGCGAGAACTACTACGCCTCGGAGGACTCCGTGGCCCCGATGGTGCTGATCGGCACCGAGTACTGGACGGAGCGCCACCCGGCCTGGCCGCTCCTGCGCTCGCTCGCGGCCGGCCGCCCCATGGAGGACCGGATCCACCTGGTGGAGACGGTCGAGGAGGCGGCGGCCATCATGCTGGAGGTCCCGGGGCGGCCGCAGCCACGGCTCTAGCGGCGGACGACGGCGGTCACGGCGCCGGGGTGCCGGGCGGGAGGTCCGCGAAGACCACGGACCCGTCCTGGGCGACGCGCCAGCCGGGGTTGTGCGCGATCTCCCAGACCACGCCGTTGGGGTCCTTCACGTGCGCATGGAAGATCCCGCCGAAGGCGCCGTCCTCGGGCGGGGTGACGACCTGCCCGCCCGCCTCCTCCATCGCCGCGACGACGCTGCGTACCTCGGCGCGGTCGCCGACGTTGTGCGCGAGGGTGACGCCGGAGGCGGCCTGCACGTCCTCCGGGTCCAACCCCAGGTCCTGCTGGAAGCTCCGCGCGTCGAAGAGGCCGAGCACGGTGCCGGGGGCGATCTGGAAGAAGACGATCTCCCCGGGCACGTCGAGCAGCGGCTCCCAGCCGAGACCGCGGACGTAGAAGCCGCGCGCGGCCTGCAGGTCGGGGGTGGACAGGGTGATGAAGTGGACGTTCTGGCTGACTGGGATGGTCATGACCTCTCCTCGGGTGCCTCGTTGCCGTCGCCCGCCTCCGGCTCTGCGCCGTCGGGAGCGCCCGGTCCACCCCACTCTGCCGCCCGCACCCCCTCGCGACAAGACGACCCGGACCTGTCATTCATCGCCGAGAAGCGATACCGTCGACCCATGACGATGCCGGTGCTCGCCCCCGTGGAGCGGACCGCGGTGCTCGACGGCGCCGCCACCGCGGCGTACGCGGACCTCTTCCACGCCCTCTCGGACCCGACGCGGCTGGCCATCCTGCAGCACCTCGCGACCGGGCCGCACCGCGTCTGCGACCTCGTGGACCACCTCGGCTTCGCGCAGTCGACCGTGAGCAAGCACCTGGCCTGCCTGCGCGGCTGCGGCCTGGCAGAGCTGCGGACCGAGGGCCGCGCCTCGTGGTTCTCACTGGCCGAGCCGCGCCTGCTGGCGGACCTGCTGCGCGGCGCGCAGGCCATGCTGGCGGCCACGGGAGAGCAGGCGACCCTGTGCGAGCACCTCATGCACCCGGGCGCCGCCGAGACGACGGACGGGGACTGACCATGGGCGCCGGACACCACCACGGGCACCAGCACCCCGGCGCGGTCGGCCCAGACGCGCACGCGAACAAGCGGCGCCTCTCCTGGGCCTTCGGCGTGACCGCCGCGATCGTCGTGATCCAGTTGGTCGGCGCCCTCCTCACGGGCAGCCTGGCCCTGCTCACCGACACGGTCCACGCCATCACGGACTCCACGGGTCTGCTCGTGGCCCTCATCGCCTCCTCCCTGGTCCTGCGCCCGGCCACCGACAAGCGCACGTGGGGCTTCCGCCGGGTCGAGGTCCTCGCGGCACTCGGCCAGGCCGTCCTGCTGCTGGCCGTGGGCGTCTACGCGGCGATCGAGGGAGTCCGCCGGCTGTGGACGCCACCCGACGTCCCGGGCACCGAGCTCCTGGTCTTCGGCGTCCTCGGCCTGGCCGCCAACGTGGCGGCCATGGCGATCCTCGCGTCCAGCCGCTCGGCGAACTTCAACATGCGCGCGGCCTTCCTGGAGGTCCTCAACGACGCGCTCGGCTCGCTCGGCGTGATCGTCGCGGCGATCGTCATCCTGACCACCGGGTTCCAGCAGGCCGACGCCCTGGCCGGCCTGCTCATCGCGGCGCTGATCGTGCCACGGGCCGTGGTGATCATGCGCGAGACGGTGGCAGTGCTGATGGAGTTCACACCGTCCAACCTGGACCTGGACGCGGTGCGCCAGCACATTCTGGCGCTGGACCACGTCAAGGACGTCCACGACCTGCACGCCTCCACCGTGGCCACCGGCCTGCCGACGCTCTCCGCGCACGTGGTGGTCAAGGACGAGTGCTTCCACGACGGCCACGCGCCGGACGTCCTCCTGGACATCCGCGACTGCGTGGCCCAGCACTTCGAGGTGTCCGTGGAGCACACCACCTTCCAGCTGGAGACCGAGCGCTTCCGCGCGCTGGAGCCGAACTGCTCGGCCCACGCGTGAGCGTCCCGGGCCCGCGGGCCCTGTGACTCCGTGAAGCCATGACGCCGTCCGACCGCGACTCCGTCCGACGGCGGTCCCGGCGGGAAGCGGCCCCGGCGGGCGGCGCTCAGCCGTCGAGGCGGTAGGCCGTCCCGTCCTTGAGCCGTGAGAGCAGACCGAAGTCCACGAGGTACCGCCGCAGGGTCGCGTGCTCGTCGGTGACCCGCTGCAGCCGCTCGTTGACCGCCTGCTCGGAGAGCTCCTCGTCGGCACCGAAGAGTTCGCGCGCCAGGTGCTCGAGCAGTTCGCGCCGCTCGCCCGGCCTCGCCGGGTAGTCGCGGAGCCGGCCGTCGGCGGTGAGGAAGCGCTCGACGACGGTGCGCCCGCCCGCCGGCGTCTGCCCTGCGGTCAGGAGGCTGGCGAGCTTGGCGTCGTCGAGGTGGAGCGTGCCGTCCGCGTCGGCGTACGTGTAGGGCTCGAGCTTCCTCAGCGCGCCGCGGGCCTTCCGCGCGCCGAGGCCGGGGACGTTGTCGGCAGTGACCCGGCCCAGGACGATCTCCGCGAGCGCGATGCGGGACGCGTCCCCGAGCAGCGCCGAGACCAGTCCCCGCCATTCCTCCGGGGCCGGACGGTCGCTCCCCCTGTGTGCTGCCTCCATGGCCTCCATCACATCCGATCGGCGGGGCCGCTGCAACACGCGCGTCAGGCGGCGGCCGGGGCCTCCGCGATCCGGAGCATGTTGCCGGAGGGATCCCGCAGGCCGAAGTCGCGGGGACCCCACTCCTTCTGCGTGGGCTCCTCGAGCACGTCGACACCGGAGTCCAGGACCTTCCGGTAGACGGCGTCCAGATCCGGCGTGGTGAGGATGACCGGGGGCATGGCGCCCTTGGCGACCAGGCGCGCCAGGGCCTCGCCGTCCTCCGGCGAGCGCCCGGCGTCGGTCTCGAAGAGGACCAGGCCCAGGCCGGGCTGGCCGGCCAGTCCGAGCGTGACCCAGCGGTTCCCCTCGTAGGAGACGTCGAGGGTGATCTCGAGGCCCAGGACGTCGCGGTAGAAGCCGACGGCGGCGTCGATGTCGGTGACGTTGATCGGTGAGGACTGCAGTGAGATGTTCATGGCTCCCACGCTAGGCCGGTGCCTCCGCGGCCGCTTCTCCATTCCTGCTCACCCGCGGCGGGCCCTGCGCGTCGACGCCGCCGGGGTCGCCGGTCCGGCCCTGGTCTCCGGTCCCGCCCGGCCGGCCGCCCGGGCTCGCTTCTCCGGGGGCCGGCCGCACGGGGCGGGTCAGGAGCCGCGCGACGCACCCGGGCATGGCCTCGACGTCGTCGTGCTCCCGGGCGCGGTACGCGCTCGGGGTCTCCCCCACGATCGCCGTGAACCTCGAGCTGAAGGAGCCCAGCGACGCAGCACCCACCGCCATGCAGGCGTCGGTGACGGACATCCCCGAGCGCAGGAGCGCCTTGGCGCGCTCGACGCGGCGGGTCATGAGGTACGAGTACGGGGTCTCCCCGTAGGCGGCCCGGAACTCCCGGGAGAAGTGCGCCGGCGACATGTAGGCGCGGGCGGCGATGGCGGCGACGTCCAGGTCGCGGGCGTACTCGCGGTCCATGAAGTCGCGGGCACGGCGCAGGTGGGCGAGCGTCTCGATCCTCTGCGGTGCCACACGAGCGAAGCTACCACCGGGCCCCCGCGGAATGGAGGCAAGATCAGCCTTCCGGCCGATGCCTGCCGTCCGGCCGTCCGGGCAGACTGGCGGGCATGGACTCACTGGACCAGCTGATCGGGGCGGGAGCCGCCGGGTCGCCGTTGATGCTCCTGGGGGTCCTGGCCGTGCTCGCGCTCATCGACTCGACGAGCTTCGGGACGCTGCTGATCCCGGTGTGGCTGCTCATGGCGCCGGGCCGGCTGCGGGTGGGACGGATCGTCCTCTACCTGCTGACGGTGGCCGGTGCGTACGCCGTGGTGGGGCTCGTGCTCCTGGCCACTCTGTCCCTCTTCGGCGACGCCCTCCTGCGCGCCTTCGAGTCGGTCGGGGACTCCGCCCCGTACCTCTGGGCGCAACTGGCGGCCGCGGTGCTGCTGATCTGGCTCAGCTCGCGGATGGACCCGCTCACGGAGTGGGGCAGGAAGCGCAAGCGCGAGCGCGACGCCGCCAAGGACGGGCCGGGCCGCCTGCAGCGGTTCCGCGCCCGCGCCGTCGGCGGAGTGGACGACGGCGGCGGGGCCGGCGACGGCCGGGGCCAGGCCGCCGCGCGACGGGAGGGCTCTGGTGCCCTGGTGGGGCTGGCCCTCGCTGCCGTCGCGATCGAGATCGCCACCCTGCTGCCGTACCTCGCGGGCATCGGACTGGTGGCGGCGCAGGGCCCGGCCGGGCCGGCGTCGTCCGCCTACATCCTCTTCTACTGCGCCGTGATGATCCTGCCGGCGGCCCTGCTGCTGCTCCTCCGGGCGACGGCGGGCCCGCGGACGGACCGGCTGCTGGGCCGGTTCGAGGCCTTCCTCTCCCGGCACGCCAACGGCACGGGCGCGCTGGTGCTGTTCCTGATCGGCCTGTTCCTGGGGCTGAACGCCCTGGACGGGCTCGGCATCACGGGCTGAGACCGGCCGCTCCGGTCAGCACGGACCCGTCCGGCCCTCAGAATCGGGCAACGACTCAGGGCCGAGCGCCGAGCCAGGACCGGCACCGGCGAGTCCGCGGCGGAGTTAGGGCCGCCGGCCGGCGAGCACGCAGAACTCATTGCCCTCCGGGTCCGCGAGCACGACCCAGCTCGGCCCGTCGGCGCCACCAGTCCCGCCAGCGCCCTGGCCCACGTCGGCCGGTCGGGCGCCGAGGGACAGGAGGCGGCGGACCTCCTCGTCCTGGTCCCGGTCGGTCGGATGGACGTCGAGGTGGACCCGGTTCTTGACGGTCTTGGCCTCCGGCACGGGGGCGAACGTCAGCACGGGCGGGACCGGACCGGCGGGGCTCTCCGCGACCGGCGGCCCGATCGTCACCAGCCCGTCCTCGGCCTCGAGCACCTCGTAGTCGAGGACGGCGCACCAGAACCGGGCCAGCGTCGCGGGGTCCGAGCAGTCGATCGCGAGCTCGGTGAATCTGCTGGTCACGAGGGCCCTCCCAGGGGTCTCCGGGCGCCCCGGACGGGCGGTCCGCTGCCACGACGATCGGCGGGCCGGCGACGATTGTCAACGGGGCCGACGTCGTACCCGATCTTTTCTGGAATGATTCCAAAAAGGGTGGTAGTTTCGAAGTAAGCACAGACCGGATCTCCGGGCGTGCGCAGTGATCGTGGATCCCCAGGACATCGAAAGGCAGACCCACATATGCCCGAGTACAACAACACCCAGCCGCTGACCACCGCGGCCGGTGCGCCCGTCACGGAGAACGACAACTCCGTCACCGCCGGCCCGCGCGGCCCGATGCTCCTGCAGGACGTCTGGTTCCTGGAGAAGCTCGCCCACTTCGACCGCGAGGTCATCCCGGAGCGCCGCATGCACGCCAAGGGCTCCGGCGCCTTCGGCACCTTCACCGTCACCAACGACATCACGAAGTACTCGCGTGCCGCGATCTTCAACCAGGTCGGCAAGAAGACCGACATGTTCGCCCGCTTCTCGACCGTCGCCGGCGAGCGCGGCGCGGCCGACGCCGAGCGCGACATCCGCGGCTTCGCCCTCCGCTTCTACACCGAAGAGGGCAACTGGGACATGGTCGGCAACAACACGCCGGTGTTCTTCATGCGCGATCCGCACCACTTCCCGGACCTGAACCGCGCCGTCAAGCGCGACCCGAAGACCAACCTGCGCTCCGCCGAGAACAACTGGGACTTCTGGACCAGCCTGCCCGAGGCGCTGCACCAGATCACGATCGTCATGTCCGACCGCGGCATCCCCGACGGCTACCGCCACATGCACGGCTTCGGCTCGCACACCTACTCGTTCTACAACGAGGCCAACGAGCGCTTCTACGTGAAGTTCCACTTCCGCACCCAGCAGGGCATCAAGAACCTGACGGACGCCGAGGCCGCCAAGGTCGTCGCCGAGGACCGCGAGTCCTCCCAGCGCGACCTGTTCGAGGCCATCGAGCGCGGCGACAACCCGAAGTGGACCTTCTCCATCCAGGTCATGCCGGAGGCGGAGGCGGAGACCTACCGCTTCCACCCGTTCGACCTCACCAAGGTCTGGTCCAAGAAGGACTACCCGCTGATCGAGGTCGGCGAGTTCGAGCTCAACCGCAACCCGGAGAACTACTTCCAGGACGTCGAGCAGGCCGCGTTCACGCCGGCCAACGTCGTCCCGGGCATCGGCTACTCCCCGGACCGCATGCTCCAGGGCCGCCTGTTCTCCTACGGTGACGCCGCCCGCTACCGCCTGGGCGTCAACCACCACCAGATCCCGGTCAACTACCCGCACGGTGCCAAGGTCGTCAACACCTACCACCGCGACGGCCAGGGCCGCGTGGATGGCAACCAGGGCGCCGTTCCGGGCATCACCCCGAACTCGGTGGGCAACTGGCCGACCTCGCCGCAGTACGCCGAGCCGGCCCTGCCGATCTCCGGCCCGGCGGACCGCTTCGACTTCCGCGAGCACGACGACAACTACTTCGAGCAGCCGGGGGACCTGTTCCGCCTGATGACCCCGGAGCAGCAGCGCGTCCTCTTCGCCAACACGGCGCGGGCGATCGACGGCGCGAGCGACCACATCGTCGCCAAGCACATCGATCACTGCACGAAGGCCGACCCGGCCTACGGCGCCGGCGTTCGCGCGGCCATCGATGCCCTGAAGGCCGGCACGCTGGACGAGCTCGAGGCGAACCCGAACAACCAGCCGGTGGCCTGATCCCACGGATCGCCGCTAGCACCGGATAAGACGAACGGCTCGGACACCAGATGGTGTCCGAGCCGTTCGTCGTTCCGGGGGCCAGGGGAGCCGGCGAGGGCCGCCGGCCCCGCGGCCGCCGCGTGCCTCAGTCCAGCAGGTCGGTCTTGTTGAACATCTCCGCGG
Source organism: Zhihengliuella alba (assembly GCF_039538765.1). Lineage (NCBI taxonomy): Bacteria > Bacillati > Actinomycetota > Actinomycetes > Micrococcales > Micrococcaceae > Zhihengliuella > Zhihengliuella alba. The sequence continues at coordinate 180,609 of NZ_BAABCJ010000006.1, forward strand.
TCGCCCGGGCACTGGGCGTGCCGGCATCCAGATCCGCGCCGGCCGCGCGGAGGAGCCGGACGATCTCATCCTCGCCCTTGAAGACGGCGCCGGCGATCGGCGACTGGTCGCGCTGATTGCGCAGATCGACGTCGGCCCCGCGCTCGATGAGCGCGCGCACGGTGTCCGCGTGGCCGTGGTAGGCGGCGAGCATCAGGGCGGTGTTCCCCTCGCCGTCCTGGACGTCGAGCGGGAGCCCGTGGTCGAAGAATTCGAGGAGCTCGGGGGTGTCCCCGCTGCGCGCGTAGTTCATCGCGAGCGCGATGATTTCCTGGGTCTGTTCGTCATCGAGCTGTGCCATGACCCGATCATATCGGCCGCGTCCACGGTGTCGACCAGCGAGGGTACACAAGTGCCCCTTTAAGGCACTAGGATGCACTCATGGACTCCCACGCAGAATCGCTCGCACGCGCCATCGGCGCGCGCGTGAAGACGGAGCGCCGCGCCCGCGAGCTGACCCTGGACCAGCTCGCCGCCGCGGCCGGCGTGAGCCGGCGCATGCTGGTCAACGTGGAGAGCGGCGCGGTCAACCCCAGCGTGGGCTCCCTGCTGCGCATCAGCGACGCCCTCGGCGTCGGGCTCCCCGCGCTGGTGGAGCCGCCGACGTCGAAGACCGTCAAGATCACGCGCGCCGGCGAGGGCGCCGTCCTGTGGACGGGCGGGCACGGCGGCCGCGGCGTACTGATGGCCGGCACGGAGCCGCCCGACGTCGTCGAGCTCTGGGACTGGACCCTCGCCCCCGGCGAGCGCCACGAGACGCCCCCGCACACCGCCGGAACCCGGGAGCTCCTGCAGGTCCTGGAGGGCCGCCTCCGGCTGGAGGTCGACGGCAACGGCAGCGAGCTGGTCGTCGGCGACGCAGCCGTCTTCCCGGGCGACGCAGCCCACGCGTACTCCAACCCCCACGACGAGCCCGCCCGCTTCACGCTCACGGTCTTCGAACCCGGCGTCGGCATCGCGGGCAGAACGGAGCACCCCGATGCCTGAGCAGCCCCTCCACGAGTTCCTCGCCGCCGCGGCGATCGACCCGGCCGTGCACGCCCTCCGCCCCGACTACCGCGCCTTGCTGCTGGCCGCCGACGGCCTCGAGCCCGGCGGCGACGCCGGCGGCGCCGTGGACGAGCTCGTCGCCGCCGCGGAAGCGCACGCCCGCGCCCTCCTGGCCGAGCTCGGGTCCTCCGTGGCCGTGCGGCGGCGCCTGGTGGGCGCCCCGTGAGGCGCGGCCCGGCCACGGGCGCGGACCGGGTACCGGTGCCGCCGTGGGCGATGGCGGTCGCGGCGATGATGCTGATCCAGCTGAGCTCGGCCCTGTCCGTGGGGCTCATCGACCAGATCGGCGCGATGGGGACCGCGTGGCTGCGCCTGACCATGGGCGCGCTGATGTTCCTGCTCATCGCGCGCGCCCCGCTGCGGTCGGTACGACGGCGGGACGTCCCCGGGCTGCTCGGCCTCGGCGCCGCGTCCGGCCTCATGACGGTCGCGTTCCTGTCCGCGATCGACCGGATCCCCCTCGGCACGGCGGTCGCGATCGAGTTCCTCGGCCCGCTGACGGTCGCCGCCGTGCGCAGCCGCAGTCCGCGCATGCTCGCGTGGCCGATGCTGGCGCTGGTCGGCGTGGTGCTCCTGACGGAGCCGTGGCAGGGCGAGGTGGACCCTGTCGGCGTGGGCTTCGCCCTTCTGGCCGGCCTCGGCTGGGGCGTCTACATCCTGCTGACCCAGAAAATCGGCGACCGCTTCTCCGGCATCACCTCGCTCTCGCTGACGATCCCCATCGCCGCGGTCATGGCGGCGTTCGTGGGCGTGCCGGAGGCCGGCGGCAGCCTCGACCTCTGGGTGCTGCTCACCGCCGCGGGCCTGGCGCTGCTGGCGCCGGTCCTGCCGTTCGGGCTGGAGATGCTGGCGCTGCGGCGGATGACGCACACGGCATTCGGCACGCTCATGGCGCTCGAGCCGGCGTTCGGCGTGCTCCTCGGGCTGTTCGTCCTGCACCAGATCCCGTCGGTCCTTCAGGTCGCGGGCATCGTGCTGGTGGTCGCGGCCGGGGCCGGGGCCCAGCTCGGGGGCCGGCGCGAGCCGGCCGCGCCCGACCCGGACCCGGAGACCGACCTCCAGAACCGCATCGTCGAGGAGTTCTCGTGACCAGCCCTTTCACCGGCCTCAGTGCCTTCCCGCTCACCCCGCTGCCCTCGGACCATCTGGACGAGCCGGCGTTCGCCCGGCTGGTCCGGCGGCTGGCCGGCTCGGGCGTCGACTCGATCACCGCGCTCGGCTCCACCGGCTCCTACGCGTACCTCACGGCTGAGGAGCGGGCCCGCGTGGCGCGGCTCGCCGTGGAGAACGCGGACGGCACCCCGGTCCTCGTGGGTGTGGGTGCGCTGCGCACCTCGCACGTCCTGCGTCACGCGGACGACGCCGCCGCGGCCGGGGCGGCCGGACTGCTCCTGGCGCCGGTCTCCTACCAGCCGCTCACGGACCACGACGTGCTGGAGCTCTTCCGCACCGTCACCGAGCACAGCGGACTGCCGGTGGTGGTCTACGACAACCCGGGGACCACGCACTTCCGGTTCAGCACCGAGCTCTACGGGCGTATCGCCGAACTGCCCGGCATCGCATCGATCAAGATCCCGCCGCTGCCCGCCGACGCCGCCGAGGCTCGGGCCCGGGTGGAGGAGATCCGGGCGGTCATCCCCGAGCACGTCACGCTCGGGATCTCCGGGGACGGCTCGGCCGCCGCGGGCCTGACGGCCGGCTGCGACGCCTGGTACTCGGTCCTCGCCGGGACGCTCCCGGAGCCGGCCCTGCGGATCCTGCGCGCCGCGCAACGGGGCAGGCTGGCGGATGGGGAGGCAGAGGATGGCGCGGCGGAGGACGCCGCCGCGGAGTCGAAGCGCCTGGAGCCGCTGTGGAAGCTGTTCGCGGAGTTCGGCAGCCTGCGCGTGATCGCTGCGGTTGCCGAGGAACTGGGTCTGGTCCCGCACCGGTGCCTGCCGCTGCCGCTGCAGGGCCTGACCGAGGAGCAGCGCACCCGCGTCGCGGACACCCTGGACATCCTCGGGCTGGACGGCTGAGCCGCGGCGATGTCGCGCGGACGTCGCCTGGGAACTGGTGGGCCCTGCGGGGATCGAACCCGCGACCAGCGGATTAAAAGTCCGATGCTCTACCACCTGAGCTAAAGGCCCATGCGGTCCGTGGCGCGCGGCTGAGCCGCGCGGAAGAACCGCCACCATGCTACCCCACTGGGTCCGTGAGGCCGCCCCGCGGGCACCCTCGGCCCCGGCCCGGCAGAACCCTCTACGGGCGACGGTGCACGGGAGTATCCTGACGGGCATGAGCGCTCACCCAGCCCGCCAGAACCAGGCCGCTCCCTTCCGGCACCACAAACCGAAGCCGTTCGAGCCGGCCGACTTCGAGCCGTTCGAGGGCGGGACCGACCCCGCCCGGATCTCCGAGGCCGCGCACCTGGCCGCGCAGGCGCTGGTCCACCACGGCCGCGGCAGCGACGACCCGGCGGTCACCGAGCGGCTGGTCAGGCTCGCGGACAAGGAGGGCCTCGAGGCGATCGCCGAGATGTGGGCCGAGAGCCCCGCGCACTCGCTGCCCGGCGCGCTCTGGCGGCTGTACGCGCTCCGCACCGCGGTGGTGCAGGATCCCGAACGGATGGCGTCCTACTTCAATACCGGCCGCCACGCCGCCCAGGTGGCCCACGCGGTGGCCGGCGTCGCCGAGCCGCCGGGGGCCGACGAGCTGCGGGACATGACGGACTCGATCCTCTCCGGGGCGTTCGACGGCGAGTTCGACGTGGCGCTGGAGCGCACCTCGGCCTTCTGCCGGGTCATCGCGCTGGGCCAGGCCGAGCACGCCCACGCGGTGGAGCCGAGCAACGACTCCCACGCCCGGCGGCTGACCCGGAATGCGGGCCAGTTGATCGGCACGGCGGAGGACCTGGAGACCTGCGCCAAGATGTGGCGCCGGGGCGAATTGGACTGATGACCAGGCTTGTTGACACCGACTTTCGAGAGGTGGACACTGGAGACCGGCGTCGGGCCGAGGTAACCCCGGGCTCCAACATTCAGCCGCTTCGAGCGGCCTTCCGCCGAGAGGCGTTCCCGGTTCGGCGCCGCACAAACCACCCCGCCCCGCGTGCGCGGCGTACACTGATCCCGCATCGTGTTCCCCTAGCACCCCGGCGGTTCCCCACGTGAAGTTCAGCCTGTTCCCGCGCCAGACGCGGGGTCTGGATCTGCTCGGCGACCTCTGCACGAACATCCAGGGCTGCGTGCAGCAACTCTCCGAGATCCTCGGGCTCCTCGCCGAGGACACCACCGGCCAGCTCGCCGCGCTGGAACGCGCCGAGAGCGCCGCGCTGGACACCCACTACGCACTCCTGACGCAACTGCGCACCAGCTATGTCACCCCGGTCCCGCGCGAGGACCTCTACACGTTCTCCCGCCTGCTGCACGACACGGTCGGCGAGCTCCGCAGCGTCGGCGAGCTGATGCACAGCTCCGATCTGACCTGGATCTCCCAGCGCGCCGCGGACCAGCTGGAGCTGATCGGCCGGCAGGCCACCCTGACCTCCAACGCCCTCGGCAGCCTGGACCGCCTGGACGACCTCGAGGACACGTGGCTGCAGCTCATGCGCGTCACCAAGCGGGTGGGCCGCACCCACCACGCCTGGGTGGGCGAGACCGCGGACCTCCAGCGCTCCTCCACGATCATCCGCCACCGCGCGGTGGCGGACCAGATGCTGGCCGCCTCCACCCGCCTGCACGCGGTCGCCGACCATCTGGGCCGCGTGCTGGTCAAAGAGTCCTAGGGCATGGAGACCGCACTCCTCGTCGCCGTCACCCTCGCCACGTGCGCATTCGCGCTGCTCAACGGCTTCCGCGACGCCGCGAACTCCGTCGCCGCCTCGGTCCGCACCCGGGCGCTCGGCCCGCGCGTCGCCGTCGTCTCGGCAGCGGTGTTCACGTTCGCCGGCACCATGATGTCCACGCGGTTCTCCGAGGCGCTGGTGGACCTGGCGGACTTCCACTACGAGTCCGTGGCCGAGGGCCTCGCCGTGCTCCTGGTGGCGCTGCTCTCCGGCGGCGCCTGGTTGTTCTGGTGCTGGCGGCGGGGCATGCCGACGTCCTCCGGGCACGCACTCTTCGCGAGCCTGGCCGGGGCGCTGCTGGGGCACTCGCTGCTGCACCCGGAGGAGCCGCGCAGCGTGCCGCTGATCCTGCTGTTCGGCATCGCGCTGCCGATCGTGGTCACACCGCTGGTCGCGCTGGTCCTGGCCTACGTGGTCACCATCCCCACCACGTGGCTCATCCGCCACGCCTCCCCCACCGACGCTGCCCGCGGCGGCCGCGCGGCGCAGGCCATTGCCTCGCTCGCCGTGGCGCTGGGCAACGGCCTGCAGGACGGCCAGCGCAACGCGGCGTTCCTGACCCTCGGGTTCGTGATCATGGGCAGCACCACGGCGGAGGACAGCATCCCGCTCTGGATCCAGCTGCTCTGCGCCACCTGCATGGGGCTGGGGGCGCTGGGCGGCGGCTGGCGGATCGCGCACACCATCAGCAACCGGATGGTCCGGTTCGATCCGGTGCGCGGCGCCTCCGCCCAGCTGGTCGCGGCGACCATGCTGTTCCTCGGCGCGCAGGTCTTCCACCTGCCACTCTCCACCACCCAGGCGGTGACGTCCGCGATCGTCGGCGCGGGCGCGAGCCAGCGCTTCGAGACGGTCCTCTGGGCGAACGTGGGCCGCGTGATGCGCTTCTGGGTCCTCGGGCCGGTGGTCTGCTGCGCGGCGGGGACCGTCCTGATGCTGGCCGTGCACCCGCTCGTCGTCTAGCTGGCGGGGCGACGACGGCGGGTGCGGCGGGTGCGGCGGCCGCGGGTCAGGACTCGACGGGCTCCAGGACCGCCGCGGCCGCGTGCTCCAGCATCGCGTCGCGCTCCACGACCTTGATGCGCTCGCGCTCGACCGGGCCGAACCGCGTCTCCACGGTCCCGGCGGCGGCGCCGAGACCGCGCTCGTGCTCGTCGAGGGCCAGCCAGCCGGCCCAGTCCGTGTAGCGGACGCCGCGCTCGGCGAGCAGCTCCTCGATGGGGGCCGTGCCCGGCGCTGCGGGGACCGGCAGTGCCGCCAGGTCCTCGAGCAGGTGCGTGACGGTCTCCTGCGCGTCGCCCTTCGTGTGGCCGATCAGGCCGACCGGGCCGCGCTTGATCCAGCCGGTCGTGTACACGCCGGGGACCGGGGCGCCCTCCCGGTCCAGGACCCGGCCGCCGGCGTTCGGGACCACGCCGCGGGCGCCGTCGTACTCCAGGCCCTCCAGGGCCGACCCGAAGTAGCCCACCGCCCGGTAGACCGCCTGCAACGGGTAGTCCACCAGCTCGCCGGTGCCCCGGGCGTTGCCCGTGCCGTCCAGCTCCTGGCGCTCCATCCGCAGTCCGGCCACGCGGCCGTCCTCGCCGAGGATCTCCACCGGGGACTGCAGGAAGTGCAGGTGCAGGCGGCGGGAGGCCCGCGGGGTCTCCTCGCCGGACTCCTCCCGCTCCTCCTGCTCCACGAGCCAGTTGGTGAGCGTCGAGACCATGGTCTTGACCTGGTTGTTGGTCTTGATCGCCTCGTCGGAGGCGGCGTCGAACTCGAAGTCCTCCGGGTAGAGGACGATGTCCACGTCCTTCGAGTGGGACAGCTCGCGCAGCTCCAGCGGGGTGAACTTCACCTGGGCGGGACCGCGGCGCCCGAAGACGTGGACGTCGGTCACGGCGGAGCCCTGCAGCTGCGCGTAGAGGTGCTCGGGGATCTCGGTCTCCAGCAGCTGGTCGGCGTGCTTGGAGAGGATGCGCGCGACGTCGAGGGCGACGTTGCCGTTGCCGATCACGGCGACCTCGCGGGCCGAGAGGTCCCACGTGCGCGGCACGTCCGGGTGAGCGTCGTACCAGGAGACGAAGTCCGCGGCCCCGTGCGAGCCCTCCAGGTCGATCCCCGGGATGTTCAGGTCCGCGTCCTTCTGGGCGCCGGTGGCGAAGACGACGGCGTCGTACCGCTCCTGCAGGTCGGCGAGCGTGACGTCGCGGCCGAAGGAGACGTTGCCGACGAACCGGATCTGCTCCTTGTCCATGACTTTGTGCAGGGCCGTGATGATGCCCTTGATCCGCGGGTGGTCCGGGGAGACGCCGTAGCGGATGAGGCCGAACGGGGTGGGCAGCTCGTCGAACAGGTCGATCGCGACGTCGAGCTCGCCGGAGGCCACCGGCTGGGACTTGGTGATCAGGTCCGCGGCGTAGATGCCGGCCGGGCCGGCGCCGACGATGGCGACGTGGAGCTTGCGGTCGGTCAGGTGGGCGGGGATGGTCATGTGCCGTTCCTTCGGTTCGAGGGGATTCAGGGAGTCGCAGGGAGCTCGGCGGGGAGCGGGGCGGGCGGCTCGGCGGCCAGCGGGGCGGCCAGCGGAGTGGAGGGCTGGCTCTCGAGCGGGTCGGCGGCGGTCGCCCGGCGGGCGAGCTCCTCCGGCGCGGACGCCACGCGGACCACGTCGCCGACGACGATCACGGCCGGGTTGGCCACGCCGGCCCGGCCGGCGGCGTCGACGATCGTCCCCAGGGTGGCGATGGTGGTGCGCTGCTCGGGCGTGCACCCGTTCTCCACGATCGCCACCGGCGTCGCGGCGGGCAGTCCGCGGCGGGCCAGCTCGGCGGCCGTCTCCGGCAGCCGGGCCACGCCCATGAGCACCACCAGGGTGTGCGCCGGGTCGGCGGGGACGCCGGCGAGCTGGGCGTGGCCGGTGACCACGGAGAACCCGGCGGCCAGGCCCCGGTGCGTCACGGGGATGCCGGCGGCGCCGGGCACCGCCACGGCGGAGGTGATCCCGGGGATGACGCGCACGTCGAATCCGTGCGCGCGCACGTACTCGACCTCCTCGCCGCCGCGGCCCAGGACGAACGGGTCGCCGCCCTTGAACCGGACCACGTGGTGCCCCGCCGCCGCCTCGGCGACGAGGAGCGCGTTGATCTGGTCCTGGGTGGCGACGTGCGCTCCCGGGCCCTTGCCGACGTCGTGCACGCGGACGTGCGGCGGCAGGTCGGCGAGCAGCTCGCGCGGGGCGAGGCGGTCGGCGAGGACCACGTCCGCGCTCATCAGGGCGCGCAGGCCGGCCACGGTGATGAGGTCCGGGTCGCCGGGGCCGCCGCCGACCAGGGTGACGCGGCCCGCGGGCCTGGTCCGGGGCGGGCCCGGCTCGTGCGGGCTCATGCGGCGTCCTCCGTGCGCTTCAGGCCCCGGTCGGCGAGCAGGCGCCGCTCCCACGGGGCGAACAGGGCGAGTTCGACGGCGGCGCCGATCGCGAGGATAACCAGCACCACCAGGATGACCAGCGGCAGGTCCGCCAGGTCGCGGCCGCGCTGGAGCAGCGAGCCGACGCCGAGGCCGAGCGAGCCGCCGACCGCGATCAGCTCCGCGGCCATGAGCGAGCGCCACGAGAACGCCCACCCCTGGCGCAGGCCGGCCGCGTAGCCGGGCAGCGCGGCCGGCAGCTCGATCAGCACGATGTGCTGCAGCCGCCGCGCGCCGAGCACCCGGGAGAGGGACCGGTACTGGGCGGGGATCAGGTCGATCCCGGCGAGCAGGCCGTTGATGATGGACGGGATGGCGCCCAGCAGGATCACCGCGTAGATGGTCGCGTCCGTCAGGCCGAACACGATGATCGCCGCGGGCACCCACGCCACCGAGGGCAGCACCTGCAGGGCGGAGATGAAGGGTCCGACGGCGCGGCGCAGCCACGGGGTGTGCGCCAGCAGCAGCGCCGCCGGGGTCGCCACGACGAGGGCGATGAGGAAGCCGCTCAGGCCGCGGCCGAGCGAGGTCCCGACCGCCGCGGCGAGCGTGCCGTCGGAGAGCAGCCGCGGCAGGACCGCGGCCACGTCGACCGGGCCGGGGAAGAGGTCGTCCCGCACGGGCGTCGCCCAGGAGGCGAGCTGCCAGACGCTGAGCAGGACCAGGAGCGCGATCGTCGGGGGCAGGGCGCGGTCCGCCAGGCCACGGCCCCGCCGGCGGCGGGCGGCCGGACGGGCCGGGGCGGGCGCCGGGGCGCCGGCACCGGACGGGGCCGCCGTGCCGCGGGCGGGCCGGTCATCGAGGAGCGCTGTCATGCTTCTCCTGCTCCTTCCGGAGGGTGTCGGTCAGTTCGGCGGCGAGGGCCTCGGCCCCTGCCGGGTCGGCGCGCAGGGCGTCGGTGACGGTGCAGATCTCGGCGATGCGGCCGGGGTCCGAGGAGAGGACCACGATCCGCCCGGCGAGCCGGATGGCCTCGCGCACGTTGTGGGTGACGAAGACGATCGTCGCGCCCGTCGCCCGCCAGACGGCGTGCAGCTCGTCGTGCAGCAGGTCGCGGGTGATCGCGTCCAGGGCCGCGAACGGCTCGTCCATCAGCAGCAGTCGCCGGTCCTGCGCCAGCGCACGGGCCAGGGCCACGCGCTGGCGCATGCCGCCGGAGAGCTCGTGCGGCTTCCGGTCGTGGGCCCGGACGAGGTGCACGCTGTCCAGGAGGCGGCGGGCCCGCGGGCCCCGCTCGGCACGCGGGACACCGGCCAGCCGCAGCGCCAGCTCCACGTTCTGCTGGGCGGTCAGCCAGGGCAGCAGCGCCGAGTCCTGGAACATGAGCGCAGCACCGTCCACGGGGACGTCCACCCAGCCGGCGGTCGGCGCCGTCAGCCCCGCGAGCACGTTCAGCAGGGACGACTTACCGCAGCCGGACGCGCCGAGGATGGAGACGAACTCGCCCTCCGCGATGCCCAGGTCCAGGCCGTCGAGCACGGGCGGGCCGTCGCCGTAGCGCAGCCCCAGCCCGTGCAGCTCGACGGCGAGGCGGGCCTCGTCGGAGCCGGCGTCGGGAGTCGCTCCGGTGGGCGTGGTGCCGGCGGTGGTGATGCCGGCGGTGGTGGTGTCGGCGGCGGCGCTCACTGGCCCTCCCCCTCTCCTGCTGCGGCGGCGGCCTCGCGCCACCAGTGGTCGTCGACGAGCCCGGCGAGGTCGACGTCCCCCCAGCCCGGGGCGGTGCCGAGTGCGGCGGCCCCCTCGGCGAGCTCCGGGTACGTCCCGGCCAGCGGGTCGCCGGTGAACTCGAGCCGGCCCAGGGCGCGCCGGATCACGTCCGGGTCCAGACTGTCGCCCCCGGCCCGGACGCTCCCGTCGACGACGGTCGAGACGACGTCGTCCTCCCCCGCCCCGCCGAGCCAGGCGAGGCTGCGGGCGTGGGCGTCGGCGAGGCGCTGGACCGTCTGCGGGTGCTCGGCGGCGAAGCGCTGCGAGACCACCAGCAGGGCGGTCGGGAAGCGCCCCTCCGGCCAGAGCTCGCGCTCGTCCACGAGGACGTGGCCGCCGCTGGCCTCCAGCAGGGAGGCCCACGGCTCGGGCTGCCAGGCGGCGTCGATCTGCCCGCGCTCGAAGAGCTGGGCAACCGTGCCCGAGGTGGCGTGGCTGATCTCCACCTGGTCGGTCAGGCCGCGCTCCTCCAGGAGCGCGCGGGCGGCGAGGTCCTGCGTGTTCGCGTACTGCGGGGTGGCGATCTGCCCGCCGGCGAGGTCCTCCACCGAGTCGATCCCCTCGCGGGCCACGAGGGCGGCCCCGCCGCTGGCGGCGCCGGCGACCACCACCAGGGACTCGCCGCCGCTGGTCGCGTAGGAAGCGAGGGCCGGCGACGGGCCGAGGTAGGCCGCGTCGATCGCGCCGGCGTTGAGGGCCTCGACGGCGGCCGGGCCCGCGGTGAAGACCTGGGTCTGCAGCGCGGTGCCGTCGCGGCCGAGCTCCTCGGCGAAGAGGCCGTGCTCCACCCCGGCGAGCGCCGGGGCGTGGGTCACGGTCGGGAAGTAGCCGAGCCGCAGCGCGTCCGCCGGGCGGGCGGCCGCGCCGGAGGCCGGCGCGGCGGTCCACGGGGCGGGCACGAAGAGGCTCGTGACGGCCGCGGCCACAAGCAGCGGCACGACGGCGGCCACGGCGATCCGGGCGCGGCGCCCGGATCGCGGCGTGCCCGCGGGCGCGGCCGGGCTGTAGCGGCGGCGGGTGCTCATGCCCGGGCCGCTCCGGCCAGCTCGGGCTCGTGCGCGTCGGCGGCGTCCGCCGCCGGGTCGCCGCCCGCGAGCGGGGCCGGCTCGATCATGCCCGCGGCCAGGGTGTTGCCCTCGGCCGGGTCGATGACGAGGAACGAGCCGCCGGCGCGGCTGCGCGAGTACGCGGTCGCCGCGAGGGGCTTGGCGGTGCGCAGCCGGATCAGGCCGAGGTCGTTCAGGCCGAGGGACGTGGCCGGCTCCCGGGACAGATCGCTCAGCCGCAGGACGTTGTCCACGGCGTCGATCCGGGCCGGGACCACCTGGGTGCCGTGCTTGACCAGGACCCGCTGACCCGGCGTGAGCCGGGCGTCGGCCAGCACGCACACGGCCGCCCCGAACTCGCGGACGGCAGCGACGGCGTCGTGCGCCTCGCCGGGCTGGGACTCACCGGGCTGCGACTCGCCGGGCTCGGTCGCGGCGGGCTCGGTCGCGGCGGACTGGGTGCCGGCGGACTGCGTGGTGTCCACCTGCTCGGCGACGAGCGTGGCTCCGCGGGCGATGTCCAGGTCGGCGTCGAGCGTGACGACGACGGCCTGGCCGGCCTCGGCGCGCCCGGACTCGCCGGCCGGGGTGCGGACCCCGGTGATGCGGGCGCGGTGGCGCTGGCCGTCGTTGTAGACGGTGACGCCGTCCCCGACCGCCAGCGGGCCGTCGGAGACGGTGCCGGCGTAGCCGCGGAAATCGCGCAGCGCGTCGGCCTCGGCGGCGAGCTCCGGGGCGAGGGCGCCCTGCGGGCGCAGCACCAGCTGCACGTCGAGCCGGGCCGGGGACTCCTGTCCGCCGGCCGGGCCGGCGGGCAGCGTCTCCAGCAGGTCCAGCACGGTGGGGCCGGTGTACCAGGGGGCGGACTCCCCGCGGTCCACGACGAAGTCGCCCTGCAGGGCGCTCACCGGGACCACCCGGACCCCGGGGACGCCGAGGCGGTCGGCGACCGCCACGACGTCGTCCCGGATGGCCGCGAACGCGGCCTCGTCCCAGTCGATCAGATCCATCTTGTTGACCACGACCACGACCTGCGGCACCCCGAGGAGCCCGAGGACGCCGAGGTGCCGGCGGGTCTGCTCCACGACGCCGTTGCGGGCGTCGACGAGGACCAGGGCCGCGTGGGCGGTGGAGGCGCCGGTGACGGTGTTGCGGGTGTACTGCACGTGGCCGGGGCAGTCGGCGAGGATGAAGCTGCGCCGCGGCGTGCTGAAGTAGCGGTACGCGACGTCGATCGTGATGCCCTGCTCGCGCTCCGCGCGCAGCCCGTCGGTGACGAGCGCGAGATCCAGCGCGGGGGTGTCGCCGCCGAATCCGCGCTCGGCGGAGACCCGGCGGATGTCGTCGAGGGAGTCGGCGAGGATCGCCTTGGCGTCGTGCAGGAGGCGGCCCACGAGGGTGGACTTGCCGTCGTCGACGCTGCCGGCCGTGGCCAGGCGGAAGAGTGTGTCACTCATCTTAGAAATACCCTTCCTTCTTGCGGTCCTCCATGGCGGCGGAGGAGATCCTGTCGTCGGCGCGGGTGGCCCCGCGCTCGGTGAGCGTGCTCAGCGCCAGCTCGTCCAGCACCTCGGCGACCGTCCCGGCCGCGGAGAGCACCGCGCCGGTGCAGCTGGCGTCGCCGACGGTGCGGTAGCGGACGGTGCGCTCGGTGACGGGCTCGTCCTCGCGGGGCCGGCTGACGTCCGTCACCGCGTAGACCATGCCGTCGCGCTCGAACGTCGGGCGCTCGTGGGCGAAGTAGATCGGCGGCAGGGCGATGCCCTCGCGGTCGATGTAGGACCAGATGTCCGCCTCGGTCCAGTTGCTGATCGGGAAGGCGCGGACGTGCCCACCCGGGGCGTGGCGCCCGTTGTAGAGGCTCCACACCTCCGGGCGCTGGTTGCGCGGGTCCCAGCCGCCGAACTCGTCGCGCAGCGAGAGGATGCGCTCCTTGGCGCGGGCCTTGTCCTCGTCGCGGCGGGCGCCGCCGAAGAGCGCGTCGAACCGGTGCTCCTCGATCGTGTCCAGGAGGACCCGGGTCTGGAGGCGGTTCCGCGTGCCGTTCGCCGGCTCCACCAGGCGGCCGTCGTCGATGTAGTCCTGCACGGAGCCGACCACCAGGTCGATCCCGTACCGCTGAACCGTGGCGTCGCGGAACGCCAGGACCTCGGGGAAGTTGTGGCCGGTGTCCACGTGGACCACCGGGATCGGCACGCGGGCCGGGGAGACGGCCTTGGCCAGCAGGTGCAGGACCACCACGGAGTCCTTGCCGCCCGAGAAGAGCAGGCCGGGCCGCTCGAACTCGGCGAGCACCTCGCGGATGATGTGGATCGACTCGGACTCCAGCGCGTCCAGGTTCGCGGCGCGGTGGGCGGCGGACCGCTCGGCGGCCAGCGCGTCGTCGTCGGACGGGCGGTCCCCGGCGGACGGCGCGGCGGACGGGCTGCCGGTGGGGCTGGCGGCGCGGGGGCCGGACGTGGTGACGGTCATGGGGTGGTCTCCTCGGGACTCTCGGCGGTCGAGGCGGTGTCGGCGGCGCCGGGCGCGGCGACGTGGATGCCGCACTCGGTCTTGGCGGAGCCGGCCCAGCGGCCGGCGCGGGGATCCTCGCCGGGGGCGACCGGGCGGGTGCAGGGGCGGCAGCCGATGGACGGGTAGCCGTTGGACAGGAGCAGGTTCACGGGGACGGCGTGCTCGGCGGCGTAGTCCACGAGCTGGTCGAAGGTCCAGGTGGCGACCGGGTTGAACTTCACCAGGCCGTGGACCTCGTCGAAGGACACCAGGGGGGCGTTCGCCCGGGTGGGCGACTCCTCCCGGCGGACGCCGGTGAACCAGGCGCCGTAGCCGGCGAGGGCGTCCCTGAGCGGGTCCATCTTCCGGATCCGGCAGCACTCGCCGGGGTCCCGGGCGAAGAGGTCCTTGCCGTACTGGGACTCCTGCTCGGCGATCGTCAGCTTCGGCATGACGTCGACGATCCGGACGTCGAGGCGCCGGGCGACCTCCGCCCGCGTCGCGTGGGTCTCGTCGAAGTGGTATCCGGTCTCCAGGAAGAGGACGTCCACGCCGGGCAGCTCGGCGGCGACGAGGTGCGGGAGCACCGCGTCGGCCATGGAGCAGGCGACGGCGACGTCGCGAACCCCGAAGTGCTCGGCGGCGAAGCGGACCACGGCCTCGGCCGGGGCGTCGAACCCGAGCTGCTCGGCGCCGAGCGCGGCGATGCGCCGGAGCTCGGCCTCGCCCCGCGGCGCGGCGGGTGCGCCGGCGGTGCTCGTAGCGTTCGTGGAGAGGGTCATACCAGTTCCTCCTCGTCGACTCGGTGGGCCCAGGCGGCGAAGGACTCGCCCTCCTCGGCGGTCTCGGCATAGCGCTGCAGCAGGCCGTCGACGTAGTCCGGCAGCCGGTCGGCGGCGACCTTGAGCCCGCGCACGGTGCGTCCGAGGGTCGGCTCGTCGTCCTCGCTCGTGGCGAGGGTCCCGCCGAGGTGGACCTGGAACCCGGCGACCTGCTCGCCGTCGTCGTCCGTGATGAGCTGGCCCTTGAGGCCGATGTCCGCGGTCTGGATGCGGGCGCAGGAGTTGGGGCAGCCGTTGACGTTCAGGCTCAGCTTCCGCGGCACGCGGCCGGAGCGGTCCGCGAGGCGGCGGTCCAGCTCCCGGGCCGCGGCGGCGGCCGTGTCCTTGGTGTCGACGATCGCGAGCTTGCAGTACTCGATGCCCGTGCAGGCGATCGCCGAGCGGGAGACGAGGCCCGGGCGGGCCTCGAATCCGAGCTCGCGGGCGGCGGCGATGAACGGCTCCACCCGGTCCTCCTCGAGGTCCAGCGCGATCACCTTCTGGTGCGGCGTGGTGCGCAGCCGCTGGGACCCGTGCTCCTCGAGCAGGCGTGCGAGGCCGCTGAGCGCCGTACCGGAGACCCGGCCGACCAGCGGCGTGAGGCCGACGTAGAAGCGGCCGTCCTTCTGCCGGTGGACCCCGGAGTGGTCGCCGGGTCCGGTGGGCGCCGGGGCGGCGTCGCAGTCCGGCAGCGCGTAGCCGAGGTACTCGTCCTCGAGGACCTGCCGGAACTTCTCCGGCCCCCAGTCGGCGAGGAGGAACTTGAGGCGGGCACGGTTGCGCAGGCGGCGGAACCCGTAGTCGCGGAAGATCGAGGTGACGCCCTCCCAGACGTCGGGGGCGGCGTCCTCGCCGACGAAGACGCCGAGCCGCTCGCCGAGGCGGGGCGCGGCGGAGAGCCCGCCGCCGACCCAGAGGTCGTAGCCGGGGCCGTGCTCCGGGTGGACCACGCCGACGAGGCCGAAGTCGTTGATCTCGTGCACCACGTCCTGGCTCGGGTGGCCGGTGATCGCCGTCTTGTACTTGCGCGGCAGGTTGGAGAACTCGGGGTTGCCGACGTAGCGGCGCGCGATCTCGGCGATGACCGGGGTCGGGTCGATGATCTCCTCGGCGGCGATGCCGGCGACCGGCGAGCCGAGGATCACGCGCGGCACATCGCCGCAGGCCTCGGTGGTGCTCAGGCCGACGGACTCGAGCCGGCGCCAGATCTCCGGCACGTCGCGGACGTCGATCCAGTGCAATTGGATGTTCTGGCGGTCGGTGACGTCGGCGGTGTCGCGGGCGAACTCGGTGGAGATCCCGCCGATGACCTCGAGCTGCTCGGTGGTCAGGGCGCCGCCGTCGATGCGGACGCGGAGCATGAAGTACTCGTCCTCGAGCTCGTGCGGCTCGAGCGTGGCGGTCTTGCCGCCGGGGATCCCCTGCTTGCGCTGGGTGTAGAGGCCCCACCAGCGGAACCGGCCGTGGAGGTCCTCGGGTTCGATCGACGCGAAGCCGCCGTGGGCGTAGACGTTCTCGATGCGCTCACGGACGTTCAGACCGTTGTCCGCGGCCTTCATCTCCTCGTTGGCGTTCAGCGGCTCGGTGCCGTCGATCTTCCACTGGCCGTTGGGCTTGGCGGAGCGTCGGCCGGCGGTGCCGCCAGCAGCCGCTTTCCGTGGGATGCGTTCCGTCACTTGAGTCATGGATCGACCGTAGGGCCACCGGCGGGCGGGGCGGCAGGCGTGCTACCGGAGGTGAATGCACGTTGCGCCGGCCCCGTGACAAAACGTCTCGCGACGTCACGAACGGTCCGTGCGCAGCCCCTCGAGCACCGTTTCGACGAGACATTCGGTCAACATGGCGGCGGATGACGCCTCCGGTGACAGCAGCGGGGGGCTGACGTACTGTGCCCCGGTCGCCCGGAGGCGCTCCTGGAAGAACCCCTCGCCCAGCAGGACGCTCAGGACGGCGACCTCGCGTCCCTCGTCCCGGTGGCGCTTCACGACGTCGCCGATCCGCGGTTCGGCCGCCGAGCAGAACGCCGCCTCGACACGGGAGCCGAGCACGGCCGAGACGAGCTCGGCGAGCCGCAGCGCCTGCGCCCGCCCCTCCGGCCGCCGGGTGCCGGCGACGGCCAGGACCACGGCGGGCTGCTCCGGCGCCGGCGACCAGCCGAGCGTGGCCGGGGAGTCCGGTGTGGGAGGGGAGCCCGGTGTGGGAGGGGAGCCCGAGGCGGCGGGCCCGGTCTCGGGGGCGGCGGGGACCAGGGCGGCGGGGACCAGGGCGGCGGGGACCAGGGCGGCCAGCCCCCGCGCCAGCCGGAGGGCGGCGGCGCCGGCGGCGATCGGGGGCAGCGCCCCGGTGCTGGGACGCTGCACGACCGCGTCGGCGATGTCGTGGACGGTGTGGACGCCGTCGCAGACGAGCATCGGCAGGACCACGGCGGTCTCCCCCGCGGGCAGCGCCGCCAGGACGTCGCCCAGCCGCGGCTGCTGCACGTCCACGTAGGCCTCGTGGACCCGCACCCGGACGGCGGAGCCCGCGAGCGCCTGGCGCAGCCGGTCCTCGACGCCGGCGCGGAGCCCGTCGATCATCCCGCGGCCCTCGGGGGAGTCGGTGCCGTGGGCGACCGCGACGACGTGCACGACGCCCCGGCCGTTCCCGCCGGACGCCGGGAGGCCAGCGTGGGGCGCCGGGGGCTCCCAGCGCGGGTCCTCCCGGGGCCCTCGGCTCGGAGCGGTCGGGTGCGGATCTCGATGCTGCATGGGTGCAACCTACCGAGCGATCCGGGCCCGGGCCGCACCCGGGTGGGGTCGGCGCGGGGCCGGGTCACGAACCGTCACACGGGCTCTTTGTGACGGCCGGAGTCCCCCTCGGCCCCGGTTCTCCGCGTCACAACTGCGATTCGAGCGTCATCGGCTTTCACATTCCCGACTGTGAAGCGCCCGGGGCGGCCGTGTTTGCCGGACCGGTGCGCCGGGCCCTTACATGGTGAGCACCACCCATCAAGAGCGGCCGAGAGATCTGGATCGACGACGCCGCAGCAACCATCCGCCTCCCCGGCATCCCGGCCGGACGACGACGGAACGGTGCTACCGCCAGAAGCGATGGAGACGCATCGACGCCACGCCCTCCGCCCGGCACCCCGGGCTGCGGTGCGGCGCCGTCGTTCCTCCTTCGCGTCAATGCGAGGAGACAGAATGAGCCTGAACCACACCGCAGCGCCGCCCCCGGCGCTGTCCTACGAGCTCTACCCGCCCCGCAACGCCGAGGCCCGCGCCCGGGCCGTGGACGTCGTCGCGGAGCTCGAGGCGAGCGGCCCCGACTACGTGTCCGTCACCTACAACGGCACGCCGGAGCGGCGCCGGGCCTCGATCGAGCTGATCGGCCACCTGATCGAGCACACCCGGCTGCGGCCGCTGGCCCATCTGACCTGCGTGGGCGAGACCCGCGACTCGCTGGACCGGCTGGTCAACCACCTGGTGGCGCTCGGCGTCCGCGGCGTCCTCGCCCTGCGCGGGGACCAGCCGGAGGGCACCGACCCGGACCACCCGGCCGCCTACGGCGAGCTGCCGTTCGCGCGCTACCTCGTGGAGCTGATCCGGGAGGTCGAGGACCGCAGGTCGGCCTCGCTCGGCGCCGGACGGCTCGCGATCGGCGTCGCCGCGTACCCGACGCGCCACCCGGAGTCCCCCTCCTTCCGGCACGACGTCGAGGTGCTGCTCGCCAAGGAGCGCGCCGGTGCGAACTTCGCGATCACGCAGATCTACTTCGACGCCGCCGACTACACCGGGCTGGTGGAGGCGGCGCGGACCGCGGGCGTCACCATCCCGATCGTCCCGGGCATCATGCCGGTCAACAACGAGCGACGGCTGCTGCGCCTCTGCGAGCTCTCCGGGCTGGCCCCGGACGAGGGCCTGCGCGCCCGCCTGGCCGACGCGGCCACGGACGCCGAGCGGCACCGCATCGGCGTCGACCACGCGGCCGGGCTGGCCCAGGCCGCGTTCGACGCCGGGGCGCCAGGGCTCCACCTCTACACCTTCAACGACGCCCGCGGGCCCCTGGACGTGGTCCGGGCCCTCGGCCTGACCGGCGCCGGCATCACCGACGCCCGCGACGGCGCCGACTACGGCGACGTGCACGCGCTCGTCGGCGCAGCCCGGCTCGCCAACGCCTGACCGCCGCCACCGAACCACCCACCGACCACCGACATCCCTTTCCCGCACCACCCTTTCCCGCACGAAGGAGCACGCCATGACCACGTTCCCCGCCGCCACCATCCTCGGCTACCCGCGCATCGGCCCGAACCGCGAGCTGAAGAAGGCCGTCGAGGCCTACTGGGCCGGCCGCATCGACGAGGCCGCCCTCGACGCGGCCTCGCACGAGCTGCAGGACCGCACCATCGACCGCCTCGTCGGCCTCGGCCTCTCCGCGACCGACTCCTCCATCCCGGCGGACTTCGCGCTCTACGACCAGGTGCTGGACACCACGGCCGCCCTCGGCGCCCTGCCGCAGCGCTTCGCCGACCTGGCCGGCACCGACGGCGAGGTCGGCACCGACGCCTACTTCACGCTGGCCCGGGGCGACAAGGAGCGCCAGCCGCTGGAGATGACCAAGTGGTTCGACACGAACTACCACTACCTGGTCCCCGAGATCGGCCCCACCACGGTCTTCCGCCCGCTGGCCGACCGCCTCGCGGGGATCGTCAAGCGCCAGTCGGCCCGCGGCAACACGCTCCGCCCGGTCCTCGTCGGCCCGGTGACCTACCTGCTGCTGTCCAAGCCGGAGGAGGGCGCCCCCGAGGGCTTCGACCCGCTGGACCGCCTGGACGACGTCGTCGCCGCCTACCGCGGCATCATCGCCCAGCTGGGCGCCGCCGGCGCCGAGTGGGTGCAGCTGGACGAGCCGGGCCTGGTCACCGAGCGTGGCAGCGCCCTGGTCCCCCTCGCGGAGCGCGCGTACCGGACCATCGCCGGCGAGCGGGAGTACGACGGCGCCGCCCGCCCGTCGCTGCTCGTCACCACCGGGTACGGCACCGCCGGCGACATCGCCGCCCCGGGCTCCGGCCTCGCGGCGCTGGCCGCGACCGGCGTCGAGGCCGTCCACGCCGACCTGATCCGCGGCGCACTGCCGACCACCGAGCAGCTCGCGAAACTCGGCGCCACCCGCCTCGTCGCCGGCATCGTCGACGGCCGCAACATCTGGCGCAACGATCTCTCCGCCTCGCTGAAGACCCTGGTGGAGCTGGAGGCCGCGGCCGCCGGCGGCCTGTCCGTGGCCACCACCACCTCGCTGCTGCACGTCCCGCACGATGTCGCCCTGGAGCAGAACCTGCCCGAGCACCTGCCGGAGTGGCTGGCGTTCGCCGACCAGAAGGTCGCCGAGGTCCTCACGCTCTCCCGCGGGCTCGTCGGCGGCCCCGCCGCCGTGGAGTCCGAGGTCGCCGCCTCCGATGCGGCGATCGCCCACCGTGCGGCGTTCGCCGGCACCCGCGTCGAGTCGGTCCGCCAGCGCCAGGCCGCGCTGACCGCGCAGGACATCGACCGCGCCCCGGCCGAGGAGCGCGCCGAGGCCCAGCGCGCCCGCCTGGACCTGCCGGACCTGCCGACCACCACCATCGGCTCCTTCCCGCAGACCGGCGAGGTCCGCAAGGCCCGCGCCGAGTTCCGCGCTGGCCGGATCACGGCCGAGCAGTACGACCAGTTCCTCAAGGACGAGATCGCCCGCGTGGTCCGGCTCCAGGAGGACCTCGGCCTCGACGTGCTGGTGCACGGCGAGCCGGAGCGCAACGACATGGTCCAGTACTTCGCCGAGAACTTCGACGGCTTCGCCGCCACGGAGAACGGCTGGGTCCAGTCCTACGGCTCCCGCTGCACCCGCCCGTCGATCCTCTGGGGCGACGTCACCCGCCCGGAGGCGTTCACGGTGCCGTGGATCAGCTACGCGCAGTCCCTGACGCAGAAGCCGCTCAAGGGCATGCTCACCGGCCCGGTGACCATCCTCGCGTGGTCCTTCGTCCGCAACGACCAGCCCCTCGGCGAGACCGCCGACCAGGTGGCCCTGGCCCTGCGCGACGAGATCGCGGACCTCGAGGCCGCCGGCATCGCGGCGATCCAGGTCGACGAGCCGGCCCTGCGCGAGCTGCTCCCGCTGCGCGCCGCCGACCAGCCGTCCTACCTGAAGTGGTCCGTGGACTCCTTCCGGCTGGCGACCTCCGGGGTGCGCACCGAGACGCAGATCCACACGCACCTCTGCTACTCGGAGTTCGGCGAGGTCATCGCCGGCATCGACGGGCTGAACGCGGACGTCACGAGCATCGAGGCGGCCCGCTCCAAGATGGAGGTCGCGGTGGACCTGGCCGAATTCGGCTACCGCCGCGGCGTGGGCCCGGGCGTCTACGACATCCACTCCCCGCGCGTGCCCTCCACGGAGGAGGTCGAGTCGCTCATCCGCACCGCCCTGGCCAACGTGCCGGTGGCGCAGCTCTGGATCAACCCGGACTGCGGCCTGAAGACGCGCGGCTACGAGGAGACCGTCGAGTCCCTGCGCAACGTGGTCGCGGCCACCGAGTCGGCCCGCGCCTCGCTGCTCGCCGAGGTCCCGGCCTAACCGGTCCCGGCCTAACCGGCCCCGGCCAGCCGCCCTCGGGAGGCCCCCGCCGGGCCTCCCCCGCGGATCGCGTGCGTCCGGCCCCTCCCCGGGGCCGGACGCACCCCGCACCCCCGTTCCATCCCCCGCCGCGGCCCGCCGGCTGCGGGAACTCAGGACCTAAGGAGCCCCTTCCATGAGTTCGACCACCACCATCCACGCCGGGTACGCCCCCGCGGGACCGCACTTCCCCGTGGCGGTCCCGGTCCACCAGACCACCGCCTACGAGTTCCCGTCCTACGCCGACGCCCGCGAGATGTTCGCCCTCACCAAGCCGGGCTTCACCTACTCGCGCACCGGCAACCCGACCGTGGCCGTGCTGGAGCAGCGCGTCGCCGAGCTCGAGGGCGGCACGGCCGCCGTCGCACTGGCGAGCGGCCAGTCCGCCGTCGCCCTGGCCCTCCTGGCGCTCCTGGGCCGCGGCGACGCCGAGCGCGCCGGGGCGGACGGGCACGACGGCGGCCCACGGACCGTGGTGGCCGCCCGCCAGCTCTACGGGGGCACCCTGGACCTGCTGACGGACACGTTCGCGGACTTCGGGTACCGGGTGGACTTCGTGGACCACCAGGACCTGGACGCCTGGCGCGCGGCGATCACGCCGCGGACGCGGGCGGTGCTGCTCGAGTCGATCACCAACCCGCTGGCCGAGCTGGCCGACGTGCCGGCGATCGCGGAGATCGCCCACGCGGCCGGCGTCCCGGTGGTCGTGGACAACACGCTCGCGACGCCGGTGCTCTACCGGCCGCTGGAGCACGGCGCGGACATCGTGGTGCACTCGGCCACCAAGTTCCTCGGCGGGCACGGCAGCGCGCTCGCGGGCGTGGTGGTGGACGGCGGCCGCTTCGACTTCGCCGCGGACCCGGCCAAGTGGCAGCAGCTCGCCGCCCCGAAGGCCCGCTACGCGGCCGGCAGCGGGGCCGGCGCGTCCCTGGTGGAGCGCTACGCGTCCTGCCCGTTCGCCGCCCTGGTGCGCAGCAAGTACCTGCACGACCTCGGCCCGGCGCTCGCACCCGACGCCGCGGCCAGCATCCTGCGCAGCATCGAGACCCTGAATCTGCGCGTCGCCCGGCACGGGGCCAACGCCCGCGCCGTGGCCGCGCACCTGGCCGGGCACCCCGCCGTCGCACGCGTCCACCACCCGGCCGTCCTGGCCGGGACGGACCCGGAGTCGACGACGGCGCGCATCGCCGCCCGCGACTACCCGCGCGGGGCCGGCTCCGTGTTCGCCTTCGACCTGGCCGTGGATCCGGACCGGGACCCGGACGCCGTCGGCCGCTTCATCGACGCCCTGGGCCTGTTCAAGCTGGTCGCCAACCTCGGGGACACCCGGTCCCTGGTGGCGCACCCGGCCGCGATGACGCACTGCCGCATGACGCGGGAGCAGCGCGCCGCCGCCGGCATCGCCGAGACCACCGTCCGGGTGTCGATCGGGCTGGAGGAGCCCGAGGACCTCGTCGCGGACCTGGATCAGGCGCTGCTGACCGTCGACGCGGCCCGCGCCGGCGACCTCGACCCACAGGAAGGACGCGTGGCCTCGTGAGCACCCCCGGATTCAACACCACGGCCATCCACGCCGGCCAGGAGCCGGACCCGCTGACCGGCGCGGTCATCCCGCCGATCTACCAGACCTCCACGTTCGTGCAGGACGGCATCAACGTGCTGCGCGCCGGCCACGAGTACTCGCGCGGCTCCAACCCGACCCGGGACGGCTTCCAGACCCAGCTCGCCGCCCTCGAGGGCGGGGCCGCCGGGTTCGCCTTCGCCTCCGGACTGGCCGCCGAGGACGCGCTGCTGCGCGGGGTGCTCCGGCCCGGCGACCACATCGTGCTCGGCGGCGACGGCTACGGCGGCACCAACCGGCTGGTCAACCACCTGCTGGGCCCGTGGGGCGTCACCAACACCGCCGTGGACATCACGGACCTCGGCGCCGTCGCCGCCGCGGTGCAGCCCGGGCGGACCGCGGTGCTCTGGCTGGAGACGCCGTCCAACCCGCTGCTGTCCATCGCGGACGTCGCCGGGTGGGCGCGGGTCGCGCACGCCGCGGACGCCCTGCTCATCGTCGACAACACGTTCGCCTCGCCCTACCTGCAGCGGCCGCTGGCGCTCGGCGCGGACGTGGTGGTCCACTCGACCACCAAGTACATCGGCGGGCACTCGGACGTCCTCGGCGGCGCCGTCGTCGTCCGCGACGGGCAGTTCCGCGGCAGGGCGCTGGCGGAGACGGTTGGCTACCAGCAGTTCGCCGGTGGCGCCGTCGCCGGGCCCCAGGACTCGTACCTGGCCGCGCGCGGGTTGAAGACCCTCGGGCTGCGCATGGAGCGGCACGGGGCCAACGCGCTGCGCGTGGCCCGGTGGGCGCAGGAGCAGCCCGGCGTGGAGCAGGTGCTGTACCCGGGGCTGGAGGACCATCCGGGGCATGCGCTGGCGGCGCAGCAGATGGACGGCTTCGGCGGCATCGTCTCGCTGCGGCTCGGGAGCGAGGCGGCGGCGCGCGCGTTCGCGGAGTCCACCCGGCTGTTCGGCCTCTCGGTCAGTCTCGGCGGGGTCGAGTCGCTCGTCTGCTACTGCTCCGAGATGACGCACGCCTCCGTGCGCGGCACCGAGCTGGCCGTGCCCACGGACCTGGTCCGGCTCTCCGTGGGCGTCGAGGACGTGGACGATCTGATCGAGGACCTCGGCCAGGCGCTGGACTGCTCGCGAGAGGCCGGCCGGGCCGCCGCGCGGCAGTCGGCCGCTGCACCCGCGGGCCATGAGACGGTGACCGCGGGCGTCTAGCGGCCACCCGGGAAGACGGAACGGCGGGCGTCCACCGAATGGTGGGCGCCCGCCGTCGATCCCCCTCAAGATCCCCGGAAGATTCCCCCTTCCGGGCCCCCGCCCCGTCCGTTCGTCGGGGCGGAAACTCAGTGCGGCTCAGCCGAAGCGGCCGGAGACGTAGTCCTCCGTGGCCTTCTCGCGCGGCGTGCTGAAGATCGTGGACGTCTCCGCGTATTCGATCAGCTTGCCCGGCTTGCCGGTGCCGGCGATGTTGAAGAACGCCGTCTTGTCGGAGACGCGCGCGGCCTGCTGCATGTTGTGCGTGACGATGACGACCGTGTACTGGTCCTTCATCTCGTTGATGAGGTCCTCGATCGCCAGGGTGGAGATCGGGTCCAGCGCGGAGCACGGCTCGTCCATGAGGATCACGTCCGGCTCCACCGCGATGCTGCGGGCGATGCAGAGGCGCTGCTGCTGACCGCCGGAGAGGCCCGAGCCCGGCTTCTCCAGGCGGTCCTTGACCTCGTTCCAGAGGTTGGCGCCGCGGAGGGACTTCTCCACGATCGTGTCCGCGTCGCCCTTGGAGATCCGCTTGCCGTTCAGGCGGATGCCCGCCAGCACGTTGTCCCGGATGGACATGGTGGGGAACGGGTTGGGGCGCTGGAAGACCATGCCGATGGTCGAGCGGACGGAGACGGGGTCCACGCCGGGAGCGTAGATGTCGTCTCCGTCCAGGAGGAGCTTGCCCTCCACCCGGGCGCCCGGGATGACCTCGTGCATGCGGTTCAGCGTCCGCAGGAAGGTGGTCTTGCCGCAGCCGGACGGGCCGATGAAGGCCGTCACGGACTTGGGCTCGATGGAGATGTTCACGCCCTCCACAGCGAGGAACTTGCTGTAGTAGACGTTGAAGTCGATGGCGTCGATGCGCTTGGACATGTGGTTCCTTCGTGAAAAGTCTCGAGGGGGCTCAGCGGCCGGTCTTCTTGGGCGCGAACGCCTTGGCGATGAAGCGTGCGGTGAGGTTCAGGAGCATGACGATGATGATCAGCACCAGGGCCGCGGCCCAGGCGCGCTGCTCCGAGGCGTCCGGGGCGGCCGGGGCCGTCGGGAACATCATCTGCCGGTAGATGTATACCGGCAGGGACATCATCCAGTCCTTGGCCAGGTTCCAGTTGGTGCTCACCGCGACGCCGGCCGTGACCAGGATCGGGGCGGTCTCGCCGATGACGCGGGCGATCGCCAGGGTGACACCGGAGGCGATACCGGAGATCGCCGTGGGGATGACGACCTTCAGGATGGTCCGCCACTTGCGCACGCCGAGGGCGTAGGACGCCTCGCGGAGCTCGTTGGGGACCACCCGGAGCATCTCCTCGGTGGAGCGGACGACGACGGGGATCATCAGCACGGACAGGGCGATCACGGCCGTGAAGCCCATGACGTTGTCGCCCGGGCCGACCAGCGTGAGCATGAGGCCGGCCGCGAAGAGGCCCGCGACGATCGACGGGATGCCGGTCATGACGTCCACGAAGAACGTGATGGCCCGGGAGAACGTCCCGCCGCGGCTGTACTCCACCAGGTAGATGGAGGTCAGCAGACCGATCGGGACGGAGATGGCGGTGGCCCCCAGCGTCATGACGAGCGAGCCGATGAGCGCGTGCTTGACGCCGCCCAGGATCGCCGTGCCGTCCTCGACGGAGGCCTGGTCGACCGCGCCGGTGATGCCGGTCATGTCCGAGGCCAGGAAGCCCGGGGCCAGCAGGCCCGGCAGGCCGATGGACAGGACCGTCCAGACCACGGAGATCAGCGGCAGCAGGGCGACCAGGAAAGCGCCCACCACCAGGTTGGTCCAGAGCTGGTCGGTGGCCTTGCGCCCGTTCTCCATGATCCGCGTGACCGCGTAGTTGGAGACGACGTAGAAGATGGCGGTCAGGACCGCCCAGCCGGCGACGTTGAAGCCGAGGACGGCCATGATGGCCGAGGCGACGATGAGCGAGCCGGCGAGGCAGGCGATCCAGGTCCAGCGCGGCTTGCGCCCCTGGATCAGCTTGGACTTGCCGATGTTCTCGCGGTTCTCCTGCAGTACCTGTGTCATCAGTTGGCCCCCGAGAATTCCTTGTGGCGGCTGACGATCCAGCGCGCGATCATGTTGACGGCCAGCGTAATGACGAAGAGGACCAGGCCCGCCGCGATCAGCTCGTGCTGGCGCATTCCGAACGCCTCGGGGAAGTTCAGGGCGATCTCCGACGGGATCGTCTGGTTTCCGACGTTGATGATGTTGGCCGAGAGCGCGCCGGGCGAGAGGACCAGCGTGACGGCCATGGTCTCGCCGAGGGCGCGGCCGAGGCCGAGCATGATGGCCGAGACGATGCCGGCGCGGGCGAACGGCAGGACGGACATCTTGATCATCTCCCAGCGGGTCGCGCCGAGCGCGAGCGCCGCCTCCTCGTGGAGCTTGGGGGTCTGGACGAAGATCTCGCGGCACAGGCTGGTGATGATCGGCAGGATCATCACGGCCAGCACCACCGAGGCGGTGAAGAGGGTGCGCCCGGTCTGCGAGTAGCCGCCGGCGAACAGCGGGATCCAGCCGGCGTTCTCGGCGAGCCAGGCGTAGATCGGGACCAGCTGCGGGCCGAGGAAGGCCATGCCCCAGGCGCCGTAGACCACCGACGGGATGGCCGCCAGGAGGTCGATCACGTAGCCGAAGGCCTGGCTGACGCGCTTGGGGGCGTAGTGGGAGATGAAGAGCGCGACGCCGATGGCGACGGGCGTGGCGATCACCAGTGCGATCGCGGAGGCGATCACGGTGCCGATCATCATCGGCCAGACGTAGGACCAGAAGCTGGTCTTGCCGTGGCTCAGCTCGCCCTCGCCGGCGGTGAGCGCGGGGATCGACTCGACCACCAGGTAGAGGGCGACGAACGCCAGGATGGCGAGGATGACGATGCCCGCCGTGAGCGCGGTGCCGGAGAAGATCTTGTCTCCGGCCCGCCCGGCCGCCGACTTGGGGTCGTGCAGCCCGGATGAGGGGGAAGTGACTGTCACAAGTGTCCTTCGAACGGTAGGAGTGACACGGACTCGCACACGGCCGGAGCCGCGCGCTTCTCTGCTCTACGCGCGGCCGTGGTCCCCGCCGCGGGGGATCGCTGCGGGGACCACGACCTGGGTGCGCGTGAGCGGCGCGATTCAGTTAGAGCTTAGCCCTGAACGCCGATGCCGCCGATGGACTCGAGCGCGCGCTCGCGGAGGGACTCGGAGAGCGGGGCGTTGCCCGCGGAGCCCTCGGCCGTGGTCTGGCCGTCCTCGGAGACGACGTACTCGGCGAAGGCCTTCACCAGGTCGGCGGTCTCCTGGTCCTGGTAGGCGTTGCAGTAGATGTGGTAGGAGACCAGGACGATCGGGTAGGTGCCGGCCGCGGTGGTGTTGCGGTCCAGCTCGACGGCCATGTCGTTCTCCGCGGCGCCCTCGACCGGGTTCGCGTTCTCGACGGCCTTGGCAGCGGCCTCGGCGGAGTACGGGACGTACTCCTCGCCGACCTTCACGGCCACGGTCCCGAGGGAGCCGACGGCGGAGGCGTCGGCGTAGGTGATCGCACCGTCGGTGCTGGAGACGAGGCCCACGACGCCGGCCGTGCCCTGCGCGTTGTCCGCGACGATCTCCTGCGGCCAGTCCTCGACGACGTCGTAGGTCCAGTTCTCCGGGGCCGCGGCGGTCAGGTAGTCGGTGAAGTTCTCGGTGGTGCCCGAGGAGTCCGAGCGGTGGACCACGGTGATCGGGGTCTCGGGGAGCTCGGCGTCCGGGTTCTGCTCGGCGATCTCCGGGGCGTTCCAGGCGGTGATCTTGCCGGCGAAGATGCCGGCGATGGTCTCCGCGTCCAGGTTCAGCGTGTCCACGCCCTCCAGGTTGAACGCGACGGCGACCGGGGAGATGTAGGCCGGGATGTGGAAGGCGCCGTCCGGGCCGCAGACCTCCTTGGAGCTCTCCAGCTCCTCGGCGTCCATGGCGGCGTCGGAGCCGGCGAAGGAGTACTGGCCGGCCAGGAAGCCCTCGCGGCCCGAGCCGGAGCCGACCGGGTTGTACTGGACGGTGGCCTCGGGGGCCACGGACGAGAAGCCGTCCGTCCAGGCCGTCATCGCTGCCTCCTGCGAGGACGCGCCGCCGCCGGAGAGCGTGCCGGTCACCTCGGACGCCGCGCCGCCACCGGCCGAGCCGGAGGCCTCGGTGGTCGGGTTGTTGGAGCCACCGCAGGCCGTCAGGGCGACGGCGGCGACGGAAAGGACGGCTGCGGACTGAGCGAAGTGGAGCTTCTTCACGTGTTTCCCCTTGTACGTTCGTACGTTCTGGATCAGGACCAGTCTCGAAACTAGGCGGGACAGGTAAAGGGCCCGGCCGTTAAAGGTGAACGGCAGGTTAACGGCGCTCGTAGCTTCGACTATTTGCGGCGAGCATCACACGAAGTGAGGCCAGCATCACATGAAAGACTGGTCCCATGGAAGGGGACGCTCCGGCACGCAGCGGCGGCACAGCTCGAAGGGCCGGCACGGGTCAGGGCGGCGCACAGACCGGCACGGCCCTGGGCCGCGCGCGCGGCTTCATGGCGAGCCGCAGCCGCGTCGGCGCCCTGCGCGTGAGGTCCTCGCTCTGGAAGATCGTCCAGATCACGTTCTGCTCGGTCGCCGCCTACTGGGTGGCGGAGCAGCTGCTCGGCCACTCCGCGCCGCTGTTCGCGGCGACGAGCGCCATGATCGCGCTCGGCTTCGGCCACGGCACCCACCTGCGGCGCACCGTCGAGGTCGCCGCCGGCTGCACGCTCGGCATTCTCATCGGGGACCTGCTGCTGGCGCTGGTGGGCACGGGCATCCTGCAGGCGGCCGCCGTCGTGGCGGTGTCCCTGATCATCGCCCGGTTCCTGGACAGCGGCACCATCTTCAGCACCCAGCTGGGCCTGCAGTCCCTGCTGGTGGTGCTCCTGCCCGCCCCGGAGGGCGGGGTGTTCACCCGCAGCATCGACGCCCTGGTGGGAGGCGTCATCGCGCTCCTCGTCGTCGTGCTCACGCCCCGCAATCCCCGGCTCGAGCCGGCCGACCGGCTGCGGGAGGTGATCGAGGACCTCGCCGGCGTCCTCCGGGAGAGCGCGACGGCGGTCCGTGGGCTCGACGCGACGGCGGCGTGGCACGCCCTGGTGCAGGCCAGGGCCACGCAGAAGAACATCGACGATCTCCCGACCATGCTGCGCGGGGCCAACGAGATCGCCACGATGGCCCCGGCCTACCGGGGCCAGCGCGCCGAGCTGCGGCGACTCAAGCGCGTCGCCGACCAGGTGGACCTGGGCGTGCGCAGCTCTCGCGTGATCGCCCGCCGGCTGGCCAGCGCGATCACGCACGGCTCCGTCGACGAGGCCGACGCGGACGCCCTGTCCACCTATCTGGACTCGCTGGCGGACGCCATGCTGCACCTGCGCCGGTCGGTGACGGAGCCGACGACGTCCGGGCGGACGAGCGCCGAGTACCTCGCCCGGCAGGAGCTGGCCGAGTGCGCGTCCCGCCTGGACCCGGCGGAGTTCGGCGTGACGGGCCTGGAGTGCCAGTCGCTCATCATGATGCTGCGCCCCCTGACGGTGGACCTGCTGATCGGCGCCGGCGCCGAGCGCGAGGAGGCGGTCGGCTACCTGCCGCGGCTGTGACCCTGTGGACCCAGCACCATGCTGCGGGTGCGGGCCGATAGAGTCGGTGACCGTGCCAACCAAGTCGACAACGCGCAGCAAGAGCCCCGGCTACCGGTGCGCCGAATGCGGGTGGACCACCGTCAAGTGGGCCGGCCGCTGCGGCGAGTGCCAGGCGTGGGGAACGGTCGCGGAGATCGGGCAGGTCGCCGCCCGGACCCAGGCCTCCAGCGTCAGCCAGCCCGCGCCCGTCATCACGGACGTGGACGCCAGCGCGGCCACCTACCGCCCCACCGGCGTCGGAGAGCTGGACCGCGTGCTCGGCGGCGGCCTGGTCCCGGGCGCGGTGATCCTGCTCGCGGGCGAGCCCGGCGTTGGCAAGTCCACGCTGCTGCTGGACGTCGCCGCCCGCACCGCGCGGAACGGGCAGACGGTCCTGTACGTCACGGGCGAGGAGTCGGCGGCGCAGGTGCGGCTGCGCGCGGACCGGATCGACGCCCTGGCCGAGACCCTCCACCTCACGGCGGAGACGGACCTGGGCATGGCCCTGGGGCAGGTCGAGCGGATCGCCCCGGACCTGCTGATCGTCGACTCCGTGCAGACGCTCTCCTCGGCGGAGGTCGAGGGCAGCGCCGGCGGCGTCACCCAGGTGCGCGAGGTCGCGTCCTCACTCATCAACGCCGCGAAGAAACGGAACATGACGGCCATCCTGGTGGGCCACGTGACCAAGGAGGGCTCCATCGCGGGGCCCCGGCTGCTCGAGCACCTGGTGGACGTGGTCTGCCAGTTCGACGGCGAGCGCCACTCGAGGCTGCGGCTGATGCGGGCCGCGAAGAACCGGTACGGCCCCACGGACGAAGTCGGCTGCTTCGACCTGACCGAGACGGGCATCGAGGGACTCGCCGATCCCAGCCGCCTGTTCGTGACGCCGACGAAGGACCCGGTCTCCGGCACGTGCATCACCGTGACCATCGAGGGCCGGCGGCCCCTGCTGGCCGAGGTGCAGGCGCTCGTGGCCCGGAGCGCCACGTCTCAGCCGCGGCGGGCGACCAGCGGCCTGGACTCCGCCCGGACCGCCATGATCCTCGCGGTGCTCGCCGCGCGCGCGAAGATGGACCTCACCGGCATGGACACGTACGTGGCCACCGTCGGGGGCGTCCGGCTGGCCGAACCCGCCGTCGACCTGGCCACGGCCCTCGCGATCGCGAGCGCGGTGCTGGAGCGGCCGCTGCCGCCGCAGCTCGTGGCGTACGGCGAGGTGGGCCTCGCCGGGGAGGTCCGGCAAGTCCCGGAGATCACCCGGCGCATCAACGAGGCCGAGCGCCTGGGGTTCCGCTACGCCGTCGTCCCCGCGAGCCCCAACGGGCCGGGCACGCTGCCCAACGGGTTCCGGGTGCGCGAGGTCGGCACGCTCAGCGAGGCGCTGGAGGCGGTCTTCCCGAACCTCGGGTGACGCGGGCGCGTCCACGGCCGGGACTCCCGCCTAGAATCGAGGGCAAGGACCGGCCGGAGGGGTTTGCCATGACCAAGAGCACGCACGACGCGCTGCGCAGCACGCTCGCGCGCATCGCGCCGGGGACCCAGCTGCGCGACGGCCTCGAGCGCATCCTGCGCGGGCGCACCGGAGCCCTGATCGTCCTGGGCTACGACAAGACGGTGGACGGCATCTGCTCCGGCGGCTTCGACATCGGCATCGAGTTCTCCCCCACGCGCCTGCGCGAGCTGGCCAAGATGGACGGGGCGATCGTCTGCGACCGCAACGCGTCCACGATCATCCGCGCCGCCGTCCAGCTCGTGCCGGACCACCGGATCCCGACGCAGGAGTCCGGGACGCGGCACCGCACGGCCGAGCGCGTCGCCATCCAGACCGGCGTGCCGGTCATCTCGGTCTCGCAGTCCATGCAGATCATCGCGATCTACGTGGACGGCGTCCGGCACGTCCTCGAGGGCTCCGAGCCGATCCTCGCCCGGGCCAACCAGGCCCTGCAGACCCTGGAGCGCTACCGCGACCGGCTGGACCAGGTCACCCGCTCGCTGTCCGCCCTCGAGATCGAGGCGCTGGTCACCGTGCGGGACG
Organism: Zhihengliuella alba; assembly: GCF_039538765.1. NCBI lineage: Bacteria > Bacillati > Actinomycetota > Actinomycetes > Micrococcales > Micrococcaceae > Zhihengliuella > Zhihengliuella alba. The sequence goes on from NZ_BAABCJ010000006.1 coordinate 212,164, forward strand.
TCGCCCTGGTCCTGCAGCGCCAGGAGATGGTCCGGCGGATCGCCGAGGAGATCTCCCAGTACGTCCTGGAACTCGGCGTCGACGGCCGCCTGCTCTCCCTGCAGCTGGACGAGCTCAACAGCGGCCTCGGGCCCGGCAGCGACATGCTCCTGCGCGACTACTCCCGCGAGAGCGTCGACCACGCCGACGTCGACGAGGCGCTGGCCCGGCTCCGCTCGTTCTCCTCGGCCGAGATCATCGATCTGACGCGCATCGCGACCGTGTTCGGCTACGGGACCACCGCCGACAACCTCGACACTCCCCTGCGGCCCAAGGGCTACCGCCTGCTGGCGGGCATCAAGGCGCTCCCCCGCTCCGTGGCCGCCCGGCTGGCCGAGAACTTCGATGACCTGCAGCAGCTGATGGCGGCCAACATCTCCGACCTCATGTCGGTGGAGGGCATCGGCGAGCAGCGGGCCAAGAAGGTCCGCGAGGACCTCTCCCGGGTCGCCGAGACCAGTCTGCTCGAGCGCTTCTCCTAGCGGGCCCGGCCCGCACCGGCCGACGCGCCCGAGCGGCTACTGGAGCTGGAAGACGGCGCCCTTGCTCTCGCGGTCGCCCAGCTTGGCGGTGAACCCGTACGTCCCGGGGCGCGGATTGGAGCTCACCGGCTCGCAGCCGGGCGCGCTGCGCACGCGCTCCCACGTGAAGCGGGCCGTCTCGGCCTGCCCGGGCTCCATGGTGATCCGCAGGTCGGAGGCCTCCGCCAGGCAGTCCTTGGTGGAGAAGATCCGGTCGTCGCCGCTCATCACCAGGAACTCCTGCTCGCCCGTGCCGACGTTCACGTCGCAGGGCGCCTCGCCGGTGTTCTCGATGGTCATGATCAACACCGGATTGGCGTCCGGGCCGTAGGAGGCGGCGTCGGTGGAGGATCTCACCACCACGTCGTCCGGCTGACAGTCCCCCGCTGCGCCGGACACGGTGCCGTCGCTGGGGCCCGGGGCCCCCGATGCGCTGGGATCGGCGGGGGCCGACGCCCCGGCCTCGCCTCCGGCCTGGGCGGTCGGCCCGGCGTCGTTCCCGCGGACCATGCCGACCACGGCGCTGACACCCCAGACGAGGAGCGCGAGCACCACCAGCAGGGCCACGAGCGCTACGAGCCGGCGGCGCCGGTACACGGCGGGGCTGGGCCGGCGCGGCGACGGTGCGGAGGAGGACATGCGCCCAGCTTAACGCCCACCCGGGCGCGCACCCGGGAGGCGCACGCAGCGCTGGCCGGGCTCCCTTAAAGTGGTCTGGTGCCCCGCCCACCAGCCGTCGCCGACCCCGCCCGCCTGCCCGCCGATCTGCCGCGCGTCCACGCCGGGATCGCCGCGTGGTTCGCCGTCCACGGGCGCGACCTGCCGTGGCGCCGCCCCGACGCCGGGCCGTGGGGCGTGATGGTGAGCGAGTACATGCTCCAGCAGACGCCGGTGGTGCGCGTCCTGCCGGTGTGGCTCGAGTGGATGGAGCGCTGGCCGACGCCGGCGGACCTCGCCGCCGAGCCGTCCGGGGAGGCCCTGCGGGCCTGGGGCCGGCTCGGCTACCCGCGCCGGGCGCTCCGCCTGCACGCCGCGGCCCGGCGGATCGTCGAGGACCACGACGGCGCGGTGCCGGAGCGGTACGAGGACCTCCTGGCGCTCCCGGGTGTCGGCGCCTACACGGCGGCCGCGATCTCCTGCTTCGCGTTCGGCCGCCCGGAGACCGTGGTGGACACGAACATCCGCCGCGTCCACGCGCGGCTCTTCACCGGCAACGCACTGCCGGAGCCCGCCTACACGGCCGCCGAGGCCCGCCTCGCCGAGGCGCTGATGCCGGACACGGAGCACGACGGCGGCGCCCTCGCCAACGCCTGGAACGCCGGCGTCATGGAGCTCGGCGCACTGGTGTGCACGGCGCGGGCGCCCCGGTGCGACGACTGCCCCGTGCGGGACGCGTGCGCCTGGCTGCGCGCCGGGCAGCCGGCCCCGCACTACACGCCCCGGGGGCAGCCGTGGGCGGGCACGGACCGCCAGGTCCGCGGCGCGTTCATGGCGGCGCTCCGGGACGCGGACGCCCCGGTGGGGCGGGAGGAGCTGCTGCGTGCCGACGTCGTGCTCGCCACCGGTGCGCCGGCCGACCAGCTGGAGCGCTGCCTCGCCTCGCTCCTGGCGGACGGCCTCGCCCACGAGGGCCGGCACGGGGTCGCGCTCCCCCACTGAGGCGCTCCCGCCGAGTGGGCCGCACCGAGAAGAGCCCGCCCCGGCCCGGGCCCCGCGGCGCGTAACAAACGGCCCGGCACGGCGAGCGCTGGCGCAGGCACCCGGACCGGGTGCAAGAATCTCCCTCCGGCAGGACGGCCGCCGACGACGGCGGCGGCACGCGCAGAAAGGGACGCTCGCGACATGAGCAGCACGCAGGACAGGACTCTCTCCAAGTCCCTCGGGAACATCGACGCGCTGGCCCTCGGCTTCGGCGCCATGATCGGCTTCGGCTGGGTGGTGCTCACGGGCGGCTGGCTGGAGAGCGCCGGAACGCTCGGCGCGGCCCTCGCCATGGCGGTGGGCGGCGGCATCATGGCCGTCGTGGGGCTGACCTACGCGGAGCTCACCGGCTCCATGCCCAAGGCCGGCGGCGAGCACAACTTCATCCTCCGCGCGCTCGGCCCGCGCCCGTCCTTCCTCGGCTCCTGGGCCATCACCGGCGGCTACGTCACCATCGTGGCGTTCGAGGCCGTCGCGCTGCCCCGCACGGTGGAGTACATCGTGCCGGGGATGAGCCGGGTCCCCCTGTGGACGGTGGCGGGCTTCGAGGTGAACCTGACCTGGGCCCTGGTGGGCGTCGCCGCCGCGATCCTGCTGACGTGGATCAACATCCGCGGCGTCAAGCAGGCCGGCGTGGTCCAGACGTTCACCGTCCTGTTCCTGCTGGCCATCGGCGCGCTGCTGCTCCTGGGCTCCTTCACCGGCGGCGAGGCGCAGAACATGCAGCCGCTGTTCACCGGCGGCATGGCCGGCTTCTTCGCGGTGCTCGTGGCCGTGCCGTTCCTCTTCATCGGCTTCGACGTCATCCCGCAGTCCGCCGAGGAGGTCAACATCCCCGCCCGGAAGATCGGCTCGCTGGTGGTCCTGGCCGTGGTGCTGGCCACCGCCTGGTACGTCATGGTGGTCCTGACGACGTCGACCGCGATGCCCGCCGGCGAGCTCGCCGCGGCCGACATCGCGACCGCCGACGGCTTCGGCGCCCTGTTCGGGTCCGAGCTGATGTCCAAGGTCCTCATCGCCGGCGGCATCGCCGGCATCCTCACGTCCTGGAACTCGCTGCTGCTCGGGGCCTCCCGCCTGATCTACTCGCTGGCGCGCAGCGGCATGCTGCCGGAGTGGTTCGCCGATCTGCACCCGAAGTACCGCACCCCGCACAAGGCGCTGATGTTCATCGGCGGCATCTCGATGATCGCCCCGTTCTTCGGCGCCGAGATGCTCGGCTGGCTGGTGGACTCCGGCGCGCCGAGCATCATCGTGGCCTACTTCCTGGTCTCCGTGACGTTCCTGGTGCTGCGCCGCCGCGAGCCGGCCATGGACCGCCCGCTGCGCGTCGGCGGCGCGGGCCGCGGCGGCGAGCTCATCGGCTGGGCCTCGGTGATCCTGACCGCCGCCCTCTTCAGCCTCTACATGCCGGGCATGCCGGCGTCGCTGAGCTGGGAGCCCTGGCTGATCTTCGCCGCGTGGTGGGCCCTCGGCGCCGTGTTCTTCTTCCGCGTCCCAGCCGGAATCCCCGCCGGCGAGGACGCGGAGGCGAAGGTGCTCGCCGCCGTCCGGGCCCGCTCGGGAGCCGGCGCGGCCGCTCGCTGACCCGCCGCCGGCGGACGCCGACCCGCTAGGCTTCCCCCAGCAGCGTGGAAGGGAACCGCATGGACGCTCTCGACGAGCTGGAGCGCCGCATCGTCGCGGCGCTCCAGATCAATCCGCGCGCCTCGTGGCGGACGGTCGCGGCGGCCCTCGGCGAGCACGAGCGCTCGGTCGCGCGGCGCGGGGCCGAGCTGCTCGACGGCGGGCGGGTCGCCGCCGTCGGGATCCGGGCCCGGGAGGCCTCCCTCCTGGTCCGGGCCCGGTGCGTGCCCGGCTCGGCGCCGGTGACGGCGGAGTCCCTGGCGAACCGGGCGGACTCGAGCTTCTCCTACATGGTCACCGGCTCGACCGACGTGGTCGCGGAGATCCTGACGACGCGCGGCCAGCTGGCCCATCTGCTCAGCGTGGAGCTGGCGACGACGCCGGGGGTCGCCCGCGCGGAGACGCTGCCGGTTCTGAAGTACTTCCGCACCATCCGCTCGTGGCGGGTCGGCGCCCTGACCCCGCACGAGAGCGAGGCGATGGGCGAGGGCCGGCGGCCGGAGGCCAACGACCGGCCGACCGACCGGCCGCTGTCGGCGCAGGACCAGGACATCGTGGGCTGCCTGATCTCCAATGCGCGGATGAGCTTCGAGGAGATCGCCCGCCGATCCGGGGTCTCCGAGACCACGGCGCGGCGCCGGGTCGACTGGCTGCTCGCCAACGACGTGGTGCAGCTGCGCGTGCTCGTCGAGCCGGCCGCCGTCGGCCTCCCACTGGAGGCCCTGGTCTGGCTGCGCGTCGCCCCGGACCGGCTGGAGCGGATCGGCCAGTCCCTGCGCCGGGACCCCCGGGTCCGCTACGCCGCCGCCCTCGCCGGCAGCAGCCAGCTCGTGGTGGACGTGACCCTGGCGACCAGCGAGGACCTCTACCGCTTCGTCACCGAGTCGGAGTGGTCCTCCGGCGTCGAGTCATTCGACATCAGCATGGTGGTGCGGGCCCGCAAGCGCGGGGGCCGTCTCAACGATCCGTCCGTGGTCTGAGACCTCCGGGGCGCGCTGGGCGTAGCCCGTCGCCGCCTCGTAGACGCGGGCCCAGCGGAGCAGCTGGGCGTCCCGGTAGTGGAACGCCGTCAGCTGGACCCCGGTGGGCAGGCCGGCCCCGTTGAACCCGGCCGGCATCGCCAGGGTCGGCAGGCCCGTGGCCGAGAGCACGCACGCCGAGCGCATCCAGTCCAGGTACGTCTCCGACTCGACCCCGGCGACGCGCTCCGGGTAGCGGAGGGCCGCGTCGAACGGGACCACCTGGGCGCCGGGGGTGAGGAGCAGGTCGTGTCCGCTGAAGAATGCGCGGACCCGCTCCTGGAGCCGGGTCGCGGCGGCGGTGGTCTCGATGATCTCGCGGGCGTCCAGCGCCCACCCCTTGCGCACATTCCAGATCACCTCCGGCTTGATCAGCTCCGGCACGGTGTCCACGAGGGAGCCCAGCCCGGACGCGAAGTCCAGGGCGCGCGTGTTGCCGAAGACGCGGTCCGCCTCGGCGAGGTCGATGCACGCCTCCTCGACCGTCGCCCCGAGCGACTCGAGGACGGCGGCCGCCCGGTCCAGTGCCTCCAGCATGTCCGGCTCCACGGGGATGCCGAGCCCGAAGTCGCGGGAGATCGCGACCCGGACGCCGCGCAGGTCGTCCGGCGCCGGCCCGCCGAACGCGGACGCCTCCAGGGGCGCCTGCAGCTGCAGCTCCTCGGCCGGGCCGGCGACCGAGCGCAGGAAGAGCTCGAGGTCGCGGACCGTCCGGGCCATCGGCCCCGTCCGGCCGAGCCACGCCCACGCGTTCCGCTCGGCCGGCATCGGGACCACGCCGAGCGAGGGCCGGAAGCCGAAGACGTTGCAGAAGGAGGCCGGGATCCGCAGGGAGCCGCCCATGTCGCTGCCCTCGCCCAACGGCTGGATGCGGGCCGCGACGGCGGCCGCCACGCCCCCGCTGGAGCCGCCGGCGCTGAGCGTCGTCGCGTAGGGGTTGGTGGTGGTCCCGAAGACCGGGTTGAACGTGTGGGAGCCGGCCCCGAACTCGGGCACGTTGTTCTTGCCGGTGGCGACCACCCCTGCGGCCCGGAGCCGGGCGATCAGTAGGTCGTCGCGCTCCGGCACGTGGTCGGCGAACACCGGCGACCCGCTGGTGGAGCGCATCCCGGCGACCCGGTGGGTGTCCTTGTGGGTCATGGGCAGTCCGTGCAGCGGGCCGGCGGGGCCGGAGGCGGCGAACCGGCGGTCGGCCTCGGCGGCGCGCCCCAGCGCGCCCTCGGCGTCGACGGTGGCGACGGCGTTGATGGCGCCGTCGACCTCCTCGATGCGGTCCAGGTGGGCCTGCGTCAGCTCGCGCGACGAGAGCGCGCCGGAGGCGAGCAGCGCCACGAGTTCGGTGGCCGACTTCTCGAGCAGGTCTGTCATGGCTACTCCTGTGGTGGTGGGACCGGGTGCGACGGCACCGGGCCGCGCTGGTCCCTCGAGTGTGTCCGGCATCACTGCCCACTGGGAAGCGGCCTCCGCAGATTGGGCCCAGGTGGCGGATCTGGACAGATTCGGGTCCAGAACCGCCAACCGTTGAACGCGCCTCCCTGCGGTGTGAATGTTGTGGACATCACATTCGGCGCACTGGAAGGACATTCCATGAGCAGCACATCAGCGGTCGCCACCGCGAACGGGGCCTCCACCGACATCGCGGCCGTCGCGAACTCGCCGATCCTCTGGATCTGCGCGCTCGGCGTCTTCGCGGTCATCTTCGTCCAGACGGCCATCTACATGAAGGCCAGCCGGACGGCCGGCGCCTCGGTCGGCCTGGACAACCGCGACCTCACCCGGGCGCTGCGCTCCGGGGCGATCTCCTCGATCGGCCCGTCCCTGGCCGTGGTCATCGTGGCCATCGCCCTGCTGGCGCTCTTCGGCACGCCGGCCGTCCTGATCCGCATCGGCCTGATCGGCTCCGTCTCGACCGAGGTCGCCTCCGCCTCCATCGCCGCCACGTCGCTCGGCGCGGACCTGGGCGGGCCCGACTACACGCAGCAGGTGTTCGCCATCGCGTTCATCGCGATGTGCCTCAGTGGCGGGGCCTGGATGCTCGCCACCCTGCTCCTCACCCCGCTCCTCAAGCGCGGCGGCAACAAGCTGGCCGAGGTCAACCCGGCGGCGATGGCCCTCATCCCGGGGGCCGCGCTCCTCGGGGCGTTCTCCACGCTGACGGTCGCCGAGCTGCCGAAGTCCTCGCTCGGCGCCGCGACCGTGGTCGTCTCCAGCGTCGTGATGGCTGGCCTGCTCTTCGCGGCGAAGAAGCTCCACGCCGGCTGGCTCAAGGAGTGGGCGCTCGGCATCTCGATCCTCGTCGCCCTGACGTTCGCCTACATCGCGCACACGGCCACCGCGGCCTGACCCGCCCGCCAGAACCAGGAGTCCGATCATGTCCACCCCCACCCTCACCACCGCACCCGCCGGCATGCAGGCGTTCGAGCGGACCACGTCCCGCTGGGGCCGCCTCACCATGCTGGCCGGGCTGATCCTCTCGCTCGCCGGCCCCCTCTACGTCGCCCTGTTCATGGACGTCGGCGTCACGGTGGGCCACATCGTCACCGCCTACACGGCCGTGGCCGCCACGTTCCTCGTGTTCGCCGTCGTCGAGCCGGTCACCTATTTCCCGATCCTCGGCCAGGCCGCCATGTACCAGGCGTTCATGATCGGGAACATCTCCAACAAGCTGCTCCCGGCGGCGATCTGCGCGCAGAGCAGGATCGACGCCAGGCCCGGCACCCGCCAGGGCGACCTGGCCGCGGTGATGGGCATCTGCGGCGCGGCCCTCGTCCACCTCACCTCGCTGCTGATCTTCGTCGGCGTGTTCGGCACCTGGCTGCTCAGCGCCATCCCGGAGCCGGTCATCGAGGTGGCGCGGATCTACATCCTCCCCGCGATCGTCGGGGCGGTCCTCGTCCAGGCCATCGCCGCCGTCGGCCAGCTGCGCCCGACGCTGATCGCGCTCGGCGTCGCCGTCGTGGTGGTCTTCGGGATCATCCCGGCCTTCCCCGCGCTGACCTACTTCGGGACCGCATTCGGAGTGGTCGGCACCGTCCTGATCGCATGGTTCGCCCGGAAGCGCGCCTGATGACCCCGGAGGAGAACACCATGAACCGGACCCTGGACCCGATCCGCCCCCTGGACGCCGCCGGCCGGGAGCACATGCTCTCGATCTACCGGCACCTGCACGCCCACCCCGAGCTCAGCATGCAGGAGCACGCCACGGCGGACTTCATCGCCGCGGAGCTGGACGCCCTCGGCATCGAGAACTTCCGCTGCGGCGGGACCGGCGTCGTCGGACTCCTGCGCAGCGCCGAGCGGGGCGCCGAGAACGACGGCGTGAACGGCTCCGGCCCCGTCGTCGCCTTCCGCGCCGACACCGATGGCCTGCCGATCGCCGAGGACACGGGCCTGGACTACGCGTCGACGGCGACCGGCGTCCTCCCGGACGGCACGGAGGTGCCGGTCATGCACGGGTGCGGGCACGACACGCACGTGGCCGCCCTGCTCACGGCGGCCCGGCTGCTGGCCGGCTCCCCCGGGGCATGGTCCGGCACGGTGGTGCTGGTCTTCCAGCCCGGCGAGGAGACCGCCGCGGGGGCCCGGGCCATGGTCGACGACGGCCTGTGGGACCGCGCGCCTCGACCGGCGGCGGTGCTGGGCCAGCACGTCATGCCGCTGCGCGCCGGGACCGTCACCATCGCCAGCGGCACCGCCATGGCGATGGCGGACGCCCTCCGCGTGGTGGTCCGCGGCCGGCAGTCGCACGGCTCGCAGCCTCAGCACTCCGTCGACCCGATCGTGCTCGCCTCGTCGATGGTGACGCGGCTGCAGACGATCGTCTCCCGCGAGCTGGACCCGCAGGACCCGGCCGTGGTCACGGTCGGCACGTTCCATGCCGGGCTGAAGGAGAACATCATCCCGGACCGGGCCGAGTTCACCCTCAACATCCGCACGCTCACCCCGGCCGTCCGCGCCCAGGTGCTGGCCGCCGTGGAACGGATCGTGAGCGCCGAGGCCGCGGCCTCCGGGGCGCCCGAGCCGAGCGTCGAGAGGCTCTACGACTTCCCGGAGAACTACAACGACCCGGACGCAGCGGCGCGTGTCACCGCCGCCCTGGACGACGCCCTCGGGGCGGAGAACGTCCGCCGCACCGGGCCCCTCATGGGATCGGAGGACTTCGGGCACCTCGGGTCCTCGATCGGGGTCCCCACCGTGTACTGGATGTTCGGCGGGTTCGACGGCGACGAGGACCTGCCGGTGAACCACTCGCCGCACTTCGGGCCCGTGCCGGAGCCGACCCTGACGACCGCGACCCGCGCCGCACTCGCCGCCCTGCTCGCCTGGGTCGGCACCAAGGCCGCGCCCCGGACGGGCACTGAATCCAACGGAGAGAGGAGCGACGCATGAGCGCGCCGACCGCCACCGCCGCCGCCGGCCCCCTCGCGGGGACCACGGTCCTGGACCTCAGCCGGGCCCTCGCCGGCCCGCATGCGGGCATGATGCTGGGCGACCTGGGCGCCCGCGTGATCAAGGTGGAGAGCGGCGTCGGCGACGACACCCGCCGCTGGGGCCCGCCGTTCGTGGGCCCCCAGGAGGACCCGCAGGCCACGTACTTCCTCTCCTGCAACCGGAACAAGGAGTCCGTGGCGCTGGACCTCAAGGACGCCGCCGGCCGGGGCGCCCTGGAGGCGCTGGTCGCCGATGCGGACGTGCTGATCGAGAACTTCCGGCCCGGCGTGATGGACCGGCTGGGGCTCGGCTTCGAGCATCTGCACCGGCTGAACCCGCGGCTGGTGATCCTGTCCATCTCCGGCTTCGGCCACGACGGCCCCGAGTCCCACCGCAGCGGGTACGACCAGATCCTGCAGGGCGAGGCCGGGCTCATGTCCCTGACGGGCTCGGGTCCGGACGACCCGCAGCGGGTCGGCGTCCCGATCGCGGACCTGCTCGCCGGGATGTACGGCGCGTACGGCGTGGCCGCCGCCCTGACGGAGCGCGAGCGCACCGGCCGGGGCCAGGTGGTGCGCACGTCGCTGCTCGCCGCCGTCGTCGGCGTGCATGCCTTCCAGGGCACCCGGGTGACGGTCGCCGGGGAGGTCCCCCGCGCGGCCGGCAACCACCACCCCTCGATCGCCCCCTACGGGCTGTTCCGCTGTGCGGGCGGGCAGGTCCAGATCAGCGTGGGCAGCGACCGGCTGTGGGACTCGTTCGTCGAGGCGTTCGGTCTGTCCGGCCGCGTCGACGGCCTCGCCACCAACGCGGACCGCGTGCGGGACCGGGAGCGGCTGATCGCTCTCGTCGAGGAGGCCTTCGCCGCGTACGGCCCCGAGGAGCTGCTGCGCCGCCTGGACGACGCCGGGATCCCGTCGGGCCGGGTCCGCACACTGGACGAGGTCTACGCCTGGGAGCAGGTCGAGTCCCAGCACCTGATCGTCGACGTCGACCATCCGGTCCTCGGCCAGGTGCGCCTCCCCGGCCCGGCGGTCCGGTTCTTCTCGCCCGAGGGCGAGGAGGTCACGCGGCTCGAGCACTCGGCGCCGCCGACCCTGGACCAGCACGGCGAGGCCATCCGGAGCACCGCCGCGGCGACGGCCGCACGCCCCGCCGAGGTGCTGCGATGACCGGTGCAGCAGGCGGCGCGGCGGGCGCCCGGCTGCCCGCACGGCGCCGCACCTCCGCCCGCGAGCTCCTCGACGGCGTGCTGGACCGCGGCTCCTTCGTCTCCTGGGACACCGCGCCCGGCGCCGGCGCGGTCCCGGACACCTACCGGTCCGAGCTGGCCGCCGCCGCGGAGCGCAGCGGCACCGACGAGTCCATCCTGACCGGAGAGGGCCGGGTGAACGGGCGCCGCGTGGCCGTGGCCGTCAGCGAGTTCGGGTTCCTGGGCGGCTCGATCGGCCTCGCGGCGGCCCACCGGCTGGTCGCGCTCTTCGACCGCGCCACGGCCGAGGGCCTGCCCGTTCTGGCCAGCCCGGCCTCCGGCGGCACCCGCATGCAGGAGGGCACACCCGCGTTCGTCTCCATGATCGGGATCTCCGCGGCGGTCCGGCGGCACCGGCTCGCTGGCCTGCCGTACCTGGTCTACCTCCGCCACCCGACCACCGGCGGAGTCATGGCGTCGTGGGGCTCGCAGGGCCACATCACCGTCGCCGAACCCGGCGCCCTGCTCGGCTTCCTGGGTCCCCGGGTCTACGAGACGATCTACGGCCGGCCGTTCCCCGCCGGCGTGCAGGTCGCGGAGAACCTCCAGGCGAACGGGTTGATCGACGCCGTGGTCCCGGCCGACGAGCTCGCCGCCGTGGTGGACCGGGCGCTGCGCATCCTGTCCCCCGCCTCGCCGGAGGACGACGACGCCGCGACGCCGGCCGCAAGTGCCCCTCAGGCCGGCCTGGCGGATCCCGGGCAGCTCCTGCCCTCCGGACCGGAGCGCGTGTGGGACGCCATCAGCGCCACCCGTGACCCGCGCCGGCCCTCGGTGCGCCACCTGCTCAAGTACGGGGCCAGCGACGTCATGCCGCTCTCGGGGACCGGGCAGGGCGAGCGCGACCCCCGGATGTTCCTGGCCCTGGCGCGGCTCGGCGGGCACGCCTGCGTGGTGGTCGGCCAGGACCGCGGCCCCGAGCGGGCCGAACCGCTCGGCCCGGCGTTCCTGCGGGAGGCCCGGCGCGGCATGCGCCTGTCCGAGCAGCTCTCCATCCCCCTCGTCACTGTCATCGACACGGAGGGCGCGGCCCTGTCCCGGGAGGCGGAGGAGGGCGGCCTCGCCGGGGAGATCGCCCGCTCCATCACGGAGCTGATCGGGCTGCGGACGCCCACCGTCTCCGTCCTCCTCGGCCAGGGCACGGGCGGCGGGGCGCTGGCCCTGCTGCCCGCGGACCGGACTATCGCCGCGGAGAACGCGTGGCTCTCCCCGCTGCCGCCGGAGGGTGCGAGCGCGATCGTCTACCGGGACACCGAGCACGCGGCCGAGCTCGCCGCGGAGCAGCATGTGGACTCCGCGTCGCTGCGGGCCGCGGGGATCGTGGACGTCGTCGTACCGGAGCCGGACTCCGCGTCCGCCCGGCCGCGGGAGTTCTCCCGCGCCATGGCACGCGCCGTCTCGACGGCGCTCCGCGAGGTCTCGGCGCTCCCGGTGGCCTCTCTGCTGACCGGCCGGGAGCGCAAGTACGCCGCCGTCTCGCTACCGGCCGCGTCGGCGGGTCGATGAGACGGCGCGCCGTCCGGCCGAGGGCGTAATGTGACGCGCGGAACGCGCCCTCGGCCGATACTGGAGAGATGAGTACTGGCCCGAACGTGCTCTCCTTCAAGGAGACGGTGGTCCGGCGCCGCACCACCCGGCGGGTCGGGTTGTTCCGGCGCCTCAAGGCTGTGGAGCTGAAGCAGACGATCTGGAACATCCAGGTGGACGGGCGCCTCCTGCAGGAGTGGATCCGCGACTGGTCCGGGACGCTGGACATGCCGGCCGAGATGGCGGACCTGCGCTCGACCTTCCCGGCCGCCGGTCTGCTGCGGATCGACGGGTTGCTGGGGACCGGCGACGGACCGCCCTCGCAGGCCCTGGGGCTGCTCTTCTGCCCCATCTGCCGCAGCGAGGCGTGCGGCTACCTCGCCTGCGACCTGCAGATCGGCGAGCGCGTCACCTGGAGCGGCTTCCGCTGGCAGGACACCGTGGACGGCCGGCCGCGCGTCACGCCGGTCGCCGGGGCGGAGGTCCTCGAGTTCGACGCCGAGACGTACCGTCGCACGCTCCTGGATCTGCGCGAGACGATCGCGCCGATCGTCGACCACGCCGCCGAGGCGGAGGAGCGCGCGGCGCACTGAGCCCGGTGCCGACGCCTCGTCCAGCTGATCGGTGCGGCCCTTCTGATCGTTCGGCCCGGTGGACCGCCCCGGCTCAGCCCAGGAGGCGGGTCTTGAGGTCCTTGACGCGCGCATGGATGTCGTCGCGGACGAGCTCCATCCGCTTGCGTCCCTCGATGCCGCGCAGGCTGGGCTCGTCGGTCTCCCAGCGTTCGAGCGCCACGCCCTCCACGGGGTCCACCTGCGCCTCGCCGCCGAGCACCACCACGAGCCCGGTCCGGCGCATGGCCTCCTCGGTCAGCGCCTTGGGCTGCTCGTCGCGGATATCGACGCCGAGATCGAGCAGGACCTCGGCCGACAGCGCGTTGATCGCCGCCCCCGGCTGGGTGCCCGCGGATTCGACGACGACGGCGTCTCCCGCCTCGAGCCGCATCAGCCCGGCGGCCATCTGGGACTTGCCGCCGTTCTTGGAGCAGACGAACAGCACGGCCGGAGCGGCGCTCATCGGGCGCTCCCCAACTGTCCGGTGAGCGTGGTGGCCAGATCTCCCAGCGCCTCCGGGACCACGGAGTAGTAGGCCCAGACGCCGCGCTTCTCGCGGGTGAGGAAGCCGGCGTCGACCAGGATCTTCAGGTGGTGCGAGACCGTGGGCTGACCGAGCCCGAGGGGCTCGGTCAGGTCGCAGACGCAGGCCTCGGCGTCCTCACCGGCCGCCACCATGGACAGCAGCCGCAGCCGGTTGGGGTCGGCGAGCGCCTTGAAACGCGCCGCGAGTGCGACGGCGGCCTCGGCCCCCAGCGACGGCCGCCCGGCCGGGGGCACGCAGCATTCTGCGGACTCGGGCTCCGCCATCGGCAACGCCGCTGTCGGTGCGGTGGGGGAGATCGTCTCGGCCACGGTCGCTCCTTCGGGATATTGACAACTATCGATGCAGCTAACCATACTCGTCGCATCGATGCACGTCGATACCTCCGTCAACCCGAGCGGCCTTCCCGAGGAGTCCCCATGCGTCACGACCTCCAGCACAGCGATCTACCCGTCGTCGTCATCGGCGCCGGCCCGGTCGGCCTGGCGGCCGCGGCCCACCTCCTGGAACGCGGCGTCACCCCGCTCGTCCTCGAGGCCGGCCCGTCGGTCGGCGCCGCCGTGGCGCAGTGGGGCCACATCCAGACGTTCTCCACGTGGGCCTACAACACGGATGCCGCCGCGGTCCGGCTCCTGGAGGCCGCCGGCTGGGCGGCCCCGAACCCGAAGCGCCTGCCCACCGGCCGCGAACTGGTGAAGGACTACCTCGAACCCCTGGCCGCGACTCCGGCGATCGCAGCCCACGTGCGCACCGGTCACCGGGTGGTCGCCGTGACCCGCGCCGGGCTGGACAAGACCCGGGCGCGCGACCGTGCCGAGGCCCCCTTCCTCGTCCGCACCGAGGCGCACGGCGCCGACGGCGCCGACGGCGTCGAGCAGGACCTCGAGGCGCGGGCGGTGATCGACGCCTCCGGCACCTGGGGCCTGCCCAACCCGGTGGGGCCGGGAGGACTGGAGGCGGTCGGCGAGCGCGCAACCCGCGCCGCCGGCGTCGTGACGTCGGCGCTGCCGGATGTGCTGGGGGCGGACCGGGCGCGGTTCGCCGGCCGGACCGTCCTGGTGATCGGGGCCGGCCACTCGGCCGCCAACACGGTGCTCTCGCTCGGGCGCCTCGCGGCCGAGGCGGAGGGAACCCGGGTGATCTGGGGCCTGCGCGGCGACGACCCGTCCGCGGTGTACGGGGGCGAGGAGCGCGACGGCCTGCCCGCCCGCGGCGCCCTCGGAGCCCGCCTGCGCACCATGGTGGCAGCCGGGCGCATCGAGGTCCGCACCGGTTTCCGGGTGCTCGGGACGCGGACGACGGCGGAGGACCGCCTGACCGTGCGGGCCGATGAACGCGGCGAGGATACCGAGCTGGAGGTGGACCTGCTGGTGCCGGCCACCGGGTTCCGGCCGGATCTGGGCATGCTGCGCGAGCTGCGCCTGGACCTGGACCCCGCCTTCGAGGCACCGCGGGAGCTGGCCCCGCTGATCGACCCAGAGTTCCACAGCTGCGGGACCGTCCCACCGCACGGCGCCGAGCTGCTGGCGCATCCGGAGGAGGGCTTCTTCATCGTGGGCATGAAGAGCTACGGCCGCGCCCCGACCTTCCTGATGGCCACGGGCTACGAGCAGGTCCGCTCCATCGCGGCGCATCTGGCCGGCGACACGGAGGCGGCGGCACGGCTGGAGCTCGACCTGCCGGAGACGGGCGTCTGCTCGACCGATGCGGGCTCCTGCTGCGACGCGCCGGCCGAGCCGCAGCTCCTCGGCATCCCGACCGGACTCGCCCACGGCCGCAACGGCCTGGCCACCGAGCGGGCGTAGCCGAGGAACCCGGCTCGCCCGCATCAGGCCCCCAGCCCGCCACGCATTGACAGTCATCGATTCAATCGGCCACCATTGAGATCGACAGTCGTCAATGTCCCTCATCCCGCTCCCCCGCCCGGCCGTTGCTGGCCGCCGCACAGTATCGGAGACCCCGTGACGCCACTCGACGCCCCCGCGCGCGAGCCGCAAACCGCCCACATCGTGGAGAAGCTGTCCGTCCTGGACCGCTTCCTGCCCTTGTGGATCCTCGCCGCCATGGGCCTGGGCCTGCTCCTGAGCGCCGTGGCGCCGGGCTTCGGCGAGGCCCTGGACTCCTACCAGGTCGCCGGTGTCTCCGTGCCGATCGCGGTGGGCCTGCTGGTGATGATGTACCCGGTGCTGGCGAAGGTCCGCTACAACGAGACCGGCCACGTCCTGCAGGACCGCAAGTTGATGATCACGTCGCTGGTCATCAACTGGCTGCTCGCGCCGGCCTTCATGTTCGTGCTCGCCTGGGTCTTCCTGGCGGACCTGCCCGAGTACCGGACGGGCCTCATCATCGTCGGGCTCGCCCGCTGCATCGCCATGGTGCTGATCTGGAACGACCTGGCCTGCGGCGACCGCGAGGCCGCCGCGGTCCTGGTGGCGGTGAACTCCGTGTTCCAGGTGGCCATGTTCGGCGTCCTCGGCTGGTTCTACCTGCAGGTCCTGCCGACCTGGCTCGGCCTGCCGACCACCAGCGCCGAGTTCTCGGTCGCCGCGATCACCCTCTCTGTGCTGGTGTTCCTCGGCATCCCGCTGGTCGCCGGCTTCCTGACCCGCACGCTCGGCGAGCGCCGGCTCGGCCGGGAGGCCTACGAGTCCCGCGTCCTGCCGCGGATCGGCCCGTGGGCCCTCTACGGCCTGCTGTTCACGATCGTCGTCCTGTTCGCCCTGCAGGGCAGCCAGGTGATGGCGAACCCCCTCGACGTCGCCCGGATCGCCGTCCCGCTGGTCGTGTACTTCGTCGTGGTGTTCGGCGCGTCCATGGTGATCGGCCGCTACCTGAACCTGGGCTACGAGCGCACCACCACGCTGTCCTTCACGGCCTCCGGCAACAACTTCGAGCTGGCCATCGCCGTCGCGATCGCCACGTTCGGCGCGACGAGCGGCCAGGCCCTGGCCGGCGTCGTCGGTCCCCTGATCGAGGTGCCCGTCCTGGTGGCCCTCGTCTACGTCGCCCTCTGGGCGCGCAAGTACTTCACCGCCCGCCCGGGCCGAATCGAGAGGTCGCTATGAGCACCGAGAGCACCACCGGCGCGGCCGCCGCCAAGCCGTCCGTCCTCTTCGTCTGCGTGCACAACGCCGGCCGCTCCCAGATGGCGGCCGCGTTCCTGACCGCCCTGGCGGGAGACCGGATCGAGGTCCGCTCGGCCGGGTCGCAGCCGGCCGACCGGATCAATCCGGCCGCCGTCGAGGCCATGCGCGAGGTCGGCATCGACATGTCGGCCGAGGTGCCGAAGGTCCTGACCGCCGACGCGGTGCAGGCGTCCGACGTGGTCATCACCATGGGCTGCGGCGACGAGTGCCCCTACTTCCCGGGGAAGCGCTACGAGGACTGGAAGCTCGAGGACCCGGCCGGCCAGGGCCTCGAGTCCGTGCGCCCCATCCGCGATGACATCAAGGGCCGGATCGAGGCCCTCATCGAGTCGCTCGCCCCGGCGACGGCGGACGAGTAGTCGACCGCGTCGTCGGACGACGACGTACAGAAGCGCCGGTGCCCGCCTCCAGTGGAGGCGGGCACNCTTCTGTGCCGTCAGCGCGTCAGCCGCGGAGCTTGGTCATCTCCGGGTCGACGAGCGGCTCGGCCGCGACCGTCGCCTGAACCCGCTTGCCGAAGTACTCGACCTCGACCGTGTCGCCGACCTCGGCGCTCTTGGGCAGCCACGCGTAGGCGATGGGCCGGCCCACCGTGTGGCCGAAGGCGGCGCTGGTGATGTAGCCGACGACGTCGTCGCCGATGTACACGGGCTCCTTGCCCAGGACCACAGTGGTGCCGTCGTCCACCGTGATGCAGCGCAGGCGCTTGGTCGCCCGCTCGCGGCGCTCGGGGAGGCCGTCGCGCCCCACGAAGTCGTCCGTCTTGGTGGCCTTGACCGCGAACCCGACGCCGGCCTGGTCCGGCTCGTGCTCGATCGTCATGTCCGTGCCCCAGGCGCGGAAGCCCTTCTCGATGCGCAGCGAGTTGAAGGCGGCGCGGCCGGCGGCGATGATGCCGTGCTCGCGGCCGGCCTCCCACAGCACGTCCCACAGGCGGTGCCCGACGTCGGCGGAGGCGTAGAGCTCCCAGCCGAGCTCGCCGACGTAGGAGAGCCGCATGGCCGTCACGGGGATCCCGGCGATCGAGATCTGCTTGGTCCGGAAGAACTTGAGGCCCTCGTTGGTCATGTCGTCCTCGGTGACCTTCGAGATGACCTCGCGGGCCAGCGGGCCCCAGAGGCCGATGCAGCACGTGCCGCCCGTGGTGTCCCGGACGCTGACCCACTGGGACGGGTCCTCCTCGCTCTGGTGGCGGGCCTCGCGGGAGATGTAGGCGTCGTCGATGCCGCTGTTGATGCCGACCTGGTAGGTCCGCTCGTCGATCCGGGCCACGGTGATGTCGCTGGCGACGCCGCCGGCGCTGTCCAGCAGGAGCGTGTACGTGACGGCGCCCGGCTTGCGGAGCATCTCGCCGGTGGTCAGGCGCTGGAGCAGCGGGCCGGCGCCCGGGCCGGTCACCTCCAGACGCTTCAGCGGCGTCATGTCGTACATCGCGACGGCGGTGCGGGTGCGCCAGGCCTCCACGGCGGCGATCGGCGAGTGGAACTGCGCGGCCCAGGAGTCGCGCTCCGGCGGCGTCCACTCGGCCGGCAGCTCGTCGAGCAGGGCGGCGTTGGCCTCGTACCAGTGCGGCCGCTCCCAGCCGGCGCCCTCGAGGAACACCGCGCCGAGCTCCTGCTCCTGGGCGAAGAAGGGGCTGACCCGGACGTTGCGCGGGGACACCCGCGGCTGCGAGGGGTGGAGGACGTCGTAGATCTCCACGAAGTTCTGCTGGGAGGTCTCGGAGACGTAGTCCGGCGTGGTCTGCACGTCCTCGAACCGGTTGAGGTCGCAGCAGCCGAGGTCGGTCTCGGAGCGGCCCTGTGTGAGGAGCTCGGCGACCGCCTTGCCGACGCCGGCGGCGTGCGTGACCCACACGGCCTCGGCCACGAAGAACCCGTCCAGGTCGCGGGACTCGCCGACCAGCGAGCCGCCGTCGGGCGTGAAGGAGAAGATGCCGTTGAAGCCGCTCTCGATCTCCGTGTTCGCCACGTCCGGCAGCAGCTCCTTGGTGGCCTCCCACTCGGACTCGAAGTCCTCCGGCGTGAACGGGAGCGAGGAGGGCATGCGGTCGGCCGTGATCTCGCCCGGCGCGTACGTCGGGAGCGTCTCCAGGTCCACGGGCATGGGCCGGTGGGCGTAGGAGCCGATGCCGATGCGGTCGCCCCATTCGCGGTAGTACAGGTCGCGGTCCTGGAAGCGCAGGATCGGCAGGCTGGCACCGTTCGGCATCTCGTTCTTGCCGGCGAGGCTCGGCAGCGCGGTGGTCTTCACGTACTGGTGCGCCAGCGGCAGCAGCGGGATCCGCGTGCCGGCCATCGCGCCGATCGCCGGCCCCCAGAAGCCGGCGCAGCTGACCACGATGTCGGCCTCGAACCGGTCCTCGCCGGCGAGCACGGCGCGGACGCGGCCGCCCGACTGCTCGATGCCGGTGACCGTGGTCCGGTCCCGGTACTCCACGCCCTGGGCACGCGTTCGCTCGATGAGCAGCTGCGTGGCCTGGGCGGCGAGCGCCAGGCCGTCGTTGGGGGTGTGGAGCCCGCCGAGGACCATGTCCGGGTTCAGCAGCGGGTACATCTTCCGGCAGGCCTCGGCGTCGATCACCTCGGCCTCGATGCCCCAGGCCCGGTTCCAGCCGGCGCGCCGGTGCAGGTCCGCGAGGCGCTCCTCGTTGGTCGCGATCTCCAGGCCGCCGACCGCGCGGAAGGAGCCGCGCCCGTCGGGGCCGATGAGCGAGTGGGACTTCTCGATGGTGTAGCTGGCGAACTCGGCCATGGTCTTCGCGCCGTTGGAGGAGAACACCAGTCCTGGCGCATGCGACGTCGACCCGCCCGGCAGCCCGAGCGGGCCCTGTTCGAGGACGAGCGTGTTGGTCCAGCCGCGCTGGGCCAGCTCGTCGGCCAGGTTGGCACCGACGGTGCCGGCTCCGATGATGACAACGCGTGGAGCGGTCTTCGACGTCACAGGGGACTCCTACTGCTGGTGGGGATGCTGGAACTGCGGGCACGGTGGATGCGCCCGCCGAGATACGGGTGGTTGATGGCTGTGGGCCGGTTCAGGCGTCGACGACGAGGTCCGTGTTGGCCGTGGAGCAGCACGGCAGGAACTTGCCGGCCTCGATCTCGCGGGCGCGGATGCCGCCCTGGTGGTTCATGTCCACCTCGCCCTCGAGCTTGACGATCTTGCAGGAGCCGCACATGCCCTCCTGGCAGTTCGCGCCGATCCTGACGCCGGCCTTGCGGGCGGCGCCGAGGATCTGCTGCCCCGGGTCGATCCGGACGTTGACCCGGCTGCGGACGAAGGACATGGTCAGGGCGCCCTCGCCGTGGACCTGGAACGACGACGGGTCGGCCGGCGCCTCGTCGGACCCCGCCGCAGCGGAGCTGTCCTGCTCGGCGACGCCCTCGTCGATCCAGGCGTAGTCCTCGGCGGCCGGCTCGTCGACGACCTCCGCGCCGGCCTCGGCCGCCGCGTCGGTCCCCGGTTCCGAGTGGCCGGTCAGGACGGCGTCGTACCCGCTGCCGTAGAGCTCCAGGGCGGCGGGCTGCTGCTCGTAGAACTCCTCGTTCGCCGCGGCGATCTCCTCGGCGATCTCGCCGGCGAGGGCCACCTCCTCCTTGTACTCGAGGATGGTCTCGCGGCTGCCGTTGAAGGACTCGACGTGGAAGGACGTATCGTCCACGTCCAGGCGCTCGAGGATCTTGCCGGCCACGTCGAGGTAGGGCTCCGGCCCGCAGGCGTAGACCTGACGGCCGTTCGCGTCCGGGGCGACCTCCTCGATCATCTCGGCGGTGAGCCGGCCGACCATGCCCTGCCACTTGCCGGGGGCGCTGCGGTCCCCGAGCGAGTAGTAGACCTTGATCCGCGAGTCCACCGAGGCGATGTACTCGAGCTCCTTCGAGAAGGCGAAGGCTCCCGGCGCGGCGCCGTGGTACAGGACCACGACGTCGGCCCGGCCGGGGAGGGAGTGGATGGTGCGGATCATGGACATCAGGGGCGTGATGCCCGCCCCCGCCGCGAGGAAGAGGTAGCGGGCGCGGCGGTCGTGGTCCGGCAGGTGGAACGCGCCCACCGGCCCGAGGACCTCGAGGATCGTGCCGGGCCTGACGTTCTGGTGGACCCACGGGGAGACCTTGCCGCCGTCGTCGCGCTTGACCGTGATGGCGAACGCCCAGGGCTGGGTGGGGGCGCTGGAGATGGAGTAGCTCCGGTTGACCGGCTCCTCGTCCGGCCCGTTCACCGGGAACGCGATGTTCAGGTACTGGCCGGGGCGGAACGCCAGCGGCGCCCCGTCGGTCCGGCGCAGGACGAACGTCATCATGTTCCCGGCCTCGGGGACCGTCTCCACGCACTCCGCCAGGAACTCCTGGGGATGCCAGGGGCCGAGGGCACGTGCCGCGCCGGCCGCCTCGGCCGAGCTCTGCAGCACGCGGTTCCACGGCATCTCCAGCCCGCGGACCCGCAGGACGTCGGGAATGGCCGTGCTGGTGGTGCTGATGGTCATGCCAGGTGCTCCTGCATCCGCTGCACGTACCAGTTGATGAAGGCCTCCACCTGGTACTCGCTCTTCATGTACGGGCCGGGCTCGTAGGCGGGGCTCGCGGCGCCGCGCTGGCACAGCTCCACGAAGTTCTTGTCCTGGAGGTTGGTCTGCTTCCAGGTGTACGTCAGCGTCTCGAGGTCGTAGTCGACCCCCTCCACGGCGTCGTCGGCGACGAGCCAGGTGGTGCGCACCAGGGTCTGGTGCTCGTTGATCGGGAACGCCGAGAACGTGATGACGTGATCGGACATGAAGTGGAACCAGCTGTTGGGCTGCAAATGCATGGAGCAACGGCCCAGGCGGAAGTCGCGCAGGTCGCCGAGCAGCTTCTTGGACAGGCGGCGCCCGCTGGCCGAGAAGGACTCGCCCGCGCCGTCGAGCGGCTCGCGGGAGATGCGGTAGCCGGCGATCCGCGTGTCCAGCTCCTCGAGGACCTCGTAGGGCAGCCCGTAGCGCACGCAGCGGTCCTTGAGGGCCTGGTCGGCCTGGACGTTCCGGTCCCAGACGTCCTCCAGGTGCGGCGGGATGATCCCCTCGGTCAGGCCCCACGTGGGGAACAGCGAGCAGGCCAGCTCGGGGTGGCCGTCGCAGTGATAGCACTCGCGGTTGTTCTCCATGACGAGCTTCCAGTTGCCCTCCTCCACCAGCTCCTGCTGGAAGGCGACCTTGGCGCTGGAGAGCTCGTGCGGCGCCAGGTAGGGCTCGAAGATCCGCGAGACCTCGTCGAAGTCCTCCGGCGGCTCGGCCGCGAGGCAGACGAACACCAGGCCGGCGACCACGCGGCTGTGGGCGCGCTTGAGGCCGAAGCAGCCCTTGTCGAAGGTCGCCTCGCCGGGGGCGGAGGCGTGCACGAGGGCGCCCTCGGGCGAGTAAGTCCACGAGTGGTAGCCGCACACGAGGTTGCCGGTGGTGCCGGCCGCCTCGGTGAGGACCCTCGCCCCGCGGTGGCGGCACACGTTGTGGAGGACGTTGACGCCCTCCTCCGTGCGGAGCACGATCAGCGAGTAGGGGCCGTAGTCGACGGTCACGTAGTCGCCCGGCTCGGGGATCTCGGCGACGCTGGCGGCGAAGAGCCAGTGCTGGCCGAAGATGCCCTCCATGTCGGCGGTGAAGAGCGTCGGATCGGTGTAGAAGGGGGCGTCGAGCGAATAGCCCTTGCGCCGGTTGTCGAACAGCTCCCGGATCTCGGAGCGCTGCTCCTCGGTGACGGCGGAGAGCCGTCCCTTGCGGGTGGCCGGTGCCCGTCCGGCCACAGCCTTGCTCTCGCCGACGGGCGTCTTGGCTGCGGTCTTAACTGCAGGGTTCAATCGAATTCTCCCTCGAAATGCATCCCGCCGGTGCCGGCGGATCATCGTGCCTGGCCGGTCCGAGACGACCGGGAACCTGCTGGTGTCCTTCAAGCGTAAGAAGCGTCACAGTCCAAAGAAAGCTCCACTTTCTGGCCGATACCGTGCAGGATTAGTGGATGATCGATCAGCGCCTTCTGACCCTCCGTGCCTTCGCCATGTGCGGCACGGTATCGGCTACCGCAGAGCTCACCGGTTACTCCAGATCGGCGATCTCGGCGCAGCTGCGCGAGCTCCAGCAGTCGCTCGGGATGAGGCTGCTGGTGAAGGACGGGCGGGGGCTCCGGCTGACCAGCACGGGGCGCTACCTGGTGAACCAGACGGACTCGCTGGTGACGGAGTGGGACCGGATCAGATCGGAGGCGCTGACGGCCGGCGGGCAGACGCAGCGGCGGTTCGGCATCGGCGGCTTCTCCACCGCCGCGTCGAGCCTCCTCGCCCCGCTGGCCTCCGAGCTGAGGACGTCCCGGCCGGACGTGCAGGTGCAGATGGTGGAGGCCAGCCCGGAGCGGTGCTTCGACCTGCTCCTGACCGAGCGGATCGACCTGGCCGTGGTGGTCGCCATGCAGGCCGCCTCCCACGTGGACGGGGACCCGCGCTTCGAGCTGACGCCGCTGCTGGACGACCCGCTGGACGTCATGGTGCCCTCCGCCCACCCCCTGGCCGAGCGCGAGACGGTGCGCCTGGAGGACCTGGCGCAGGAGCCGTGGATCACCGCGGCCCCCGGCTCGACCTACCACACGCTCTTCACGGCCGCCTTCACCGCGGTCGGCGTGACCCCGCGGATCGAGCACGAGGCGATCGAGTGGGAGACCGCCACCGCGTGGGTCGGCGCCGGCCTGGGCATCGGGCTCGTGCCGCGGCTCTTCCGGCTCGGCGCGGCGGAGAACGTCACCCGGCTCCATCTCGAGGGCCCGTGGCAGCCGACCCGGCGGATCATCGCGGCGGTGCGCAGCGGGACGCAGGACTCGCCGCTGGTGCGCTCCTCGCTGGAGTGCCTGAAGGCGACCGCCCGCGGGATCCTCTCGCGCTCCTGAACGGGACCGCGCGGGTCCGAACGGACCTCCGGGCCTGGCCGCGCCCGCGGCGCCCGTCGCCGGGCATGCGTACGACGACGACGGGAGTCTCCCGTCGTCGTCGTACGCGGTGCCGGCCCGGACCCGGGCTGCCGGGCGTGCCCCGGCCTAGCGGAGGACCACCGTCCGCGAGTCGTGGAGCATGACGCGGCCCTCGCAGTGCCAGCGCACCGCGTCGGAGAGGGCCTTGCGCTCGGTGTCCCGACCCGCGGCGACCAGGTCCTCGGGCCCGAAGGAGTGGTCGACCTGCTGCACCTGCTGGGCGATGATCGGCCCCTCGTCCAGCTCGCTGTTGACGTAGTGCGCCGTGGCGCCCACGGTCTTCACCCCGCGCTCGAACGCCTGGTGGTACGGCTTGGCGCCCTTGAACGACGGCAGGAAGGAGTGGTGGATGTTGATGATCCGCCCCTCCATCTTGGTGGCCAGGGAGTCGGAGAGGACCTGCATGTAGCGGGCGAGCACCACCAGGTCGATCTCGAACCGGTCCGTCAGGTCCAGCAGCTTCTGCTCCGCCTCGGCCTTGGTGTCCGGGGTGACGGGGATGTGGTAGAAGGGGATGCCGTGCCACTCCACGGACCGCTGGTGGTCGCGGTGGTTGGAGACCACCGCGGCGATCTCCACCGGGAGCTCACCGATGCGCGCGCGGTAGAGCAGGTCGTTGAGGCAGTGGTCGAACTTGGAGACCATGATCAGGACGCGGCGCTTCTGCCCCGCCGGCAGCAGCTCCCAGCGGGCGTCGCCGCCGTCGACCAGCTTGGCGATGTCGCGGCGCACGTTCGCC
The DNA here is from genome assembly GCF_039538765.1 of Zhihengliuella alba. NCBI lineage: Bacteria > Bacillati > Actinomycetota > Actinomycetes > Micrococcales > Micrococcaceae > Zhihengliuella > Zhihengliuella alba. Next base: position 236,306 of record NZ_BAABCJ010000006.1, read on the forward strand.
GCCGCCTGGTCGGCGTCCACGCCGTCGCCGATGGTGAAGTGCACGCGGGCGAAGAAGTGCCCGGCGCGCGGGTCGTCGAACGTCTTCAGCTCCACGATGTCCCCGCCGTGCTCCAGGAGGACGCCGGTCAGTGCATGCACGATGCCGGGCTTCTCCGGGCAGTCGAAGGTCAGGACGTAGTCCCGGGCGGTCTCACCCATGTTTGCTCCTATTCTCAGCACTCGACGACGTTGACCGCCAGGCCACCGCGCGAGGTCTCCTTGTACTTGGTCTTCATGTCCGCCCCAGTCTGGCGCATCGTGTTGATGGCCTGGTCCAGGGAGACCCGGTGCTGCCCGTCGCCGCGGACGGCGAGGCGGGCCGCGTTGATCGCCTTCACGGAGGCGATGGCATTGCGTTCGATGCAGGGCACCTGCACGAGCCCGCCGACGGGATCGCACGTGAGTCCCATGTTGTGCTCGAGCCCGATCTCGGCGGCGTTCTCGATCTGCTCCGGCGTCCCGCCGAGCACGGCGCAGAGCCCGGCTGCGGCCATGGAGCACGCGGAGCCCACCTCGCCCTGGCATCCCACCTCGGCACCCGAGATCGAGGCGTTCTTCTTGAACAGGATGCCCACGGCCCCGGCGGTCAGCAGGAAGTCGACCACGCCGTCGTCGTCGGCGCCGGGGACGAAGTTCGAGTAGAAGTGCAGCACGGCGGGGATGATGCCGGCCGCCCCGTTGGTCGGCGCGGTGACGATCCGCCCGCCCGAGGCGTTCTCCTCGTTCACGGCGAGCGCGAACAGGTTGACCCACTCCATGGCCTGCAGCGGGTCGATGCTGCCCGTCGCCAGCGCCGCGGCCTGCTCCTCGCGGAGCCGCGCCCGCAGGGCCGGGGCCCGCCGGCGCACCTTCAGCCCGCCGGGCAGCAGGGCCTCGGTCCGCGTGCACCCGTTCTCGACGCATTCGCGCATCACCGACCAGATGGCCAGCAGTTGCTCGCGGAGCGCGCCGGCCTCGTGGCGCACGGCCTCGTTGGCGCGCATCAGGTCCGCGATCGACAGCCCGCTCTCGCGGCACCGCGCCATGAGCTCGTCGGCGAAGTCGAAGGGGTAGGGCTCCGGGGCGTCGTCGCCGGCGACCGGCGCGTCCAGCTCGTCGGAGGCGACCACGAAGCCGCCTCCCACGGAGTAGTACTCCCGGACGAACAGCTCCGCGCCGGCGGCGTCGGTCGCCGTCAGGCGCATCCCATTGGGGTGCGCCGGCAGGGAGCGGCGGCGGTGGAGGACGACGTCGCGGGTCCGGTCGAACGCGACCGGGTGGCCGGCGTCCCCCTCGCCGTCGAGGACGAGCGTTCCCGACTCGGCCGCCGCGCGGGCGATGCCCGGCACGGCGTCGGCGTCCACCGTCTCCGGATCGTGCCCGCTCAGCCCGACGACGACGGCCGTGTCCGAACCGTGCCCGACCCCGGTGGCGCCCAGGGACCCGAAGAGCTCGGACTTCACCCGGCTGGTGGCTCCCAGCCGGCCGCTCCGGCCCAGCTCGGCGGTGAACCGCCGCGCTGCGCGCATCGGCCCCACCGTGTGGGAGGAGGAGGGCCCCACTCCGATCGAGAACAGGTCCAGGACGCTCAGCGCCATCAGGCGACCGCTTCTCCGGCGAACTCGGCCATGGCGTCCACGAGCCAGCGGACCGTGTAGTCGGCGAACGAGGCCCGCGGATACAGCCGGTACTCCTGCTCGGCCGTCCGGTGCAGGATCACCGGGACCGGGCCGATCTGGGTGAGGACGGCGGTCCCGACCGAGAACACGCGGGGGTGCAGGTCCAGGTGGCAGCCCTTCTCCAGGACGGCACGGGCGTTGGCGCCGCCGAGGACCAGGACGGTCCGGTTGGCGGAGAGGTCCACCACCTGGCCCGGCAGTCCGGCGAGCGCGGCGGCCGGCGCGTCGGCCTCCCCCGGCTCCTGCCGGCGGGAGACGTCCACGGCGAGGAACTCGTCCGGTCCCAGCCAGAGCAGGTGCAGTCCGGCCGGATCCCCGGTCACCTCGCCGACGCCGCTCGGCAGCGGGAGGCCGAAGTGCTCCTCGAGGACCTCGGCGCTCCGGCTGCCCGGCACGGCGCGCAGGCCGAGCTGGACGGCGAACGGCAGCTCGCGCAGGGCCACCGAGCGTTCGCCGGTGACCTCGGCGGAGGCCATGAGATCGGCCAGGTGGGCGGCCGGCGAGGAGCGCAGGGCGTCCAGGACCGTCGTCGGCCGCTCCCGCCCGTGGCCGGCGGGGTTGGCGGAGGCAGCGGCCTCCGGCGTCGTGGTCGTGGTGTCAGCCATCGCGGCGGTTCCCTTCGGGGTCGTAGAGGATGGGCGAGGTGATCTCGACGTCGACGAGCTGGCCGTCGAACCAGGACTTGATCACGTCGCCCTGGCGGTTCCGGCCGTTGGAGACGAGCGCCAGGCCGAACGGCCGGTCGAGCGCCGCCGACTGGTACGACGACGTCACGTGGCCGATCATCGGGACCGGGCCGGCCTCCGGGGTCACGGGGGTCTCGGCGTCGATCAGCTGGGCGCCCTCGGGCAGCCGGGTGGCCCCGTCCACCGGGAGCACGCCGACCAGGTGGCGGCGGTTCTCGCGGGCGGTGTCCGCCCGGGCGTAGGAGCGCTTGCCGATGAAGTCCTTCTTCACGGTGGAGACCACCCACTCCATCCCGGCGTCCTGCGGGGTGACGGTGCCGTCCGTGTCCTGCCCGACGATGATGAAGCCCTTCTCGGCGCGGAGCACGTGCATGGTCTCCGTGCCGTACGGGGTGATCCCGAAGTCGGCGCCAGCGGCGTCCACGGCCTCCCAGACGGCGAGACCGTAGAAGGCGTCGACGTTGATCTCGAAGGCCAGCTCGCCGGAGAAGGAGATCCGGCAGATGCGCGCCGGGATCCCGTTGGCGAGGGTCGTCTCGCGAAACGCCATGAACGGGAACGCCTCCTGGGAGACGTCCAGGTCCGGGCAGACCCGCTCCATCACCTTCCGGGAGTCGGGTCCGACGACGGCGATCGTGCTCCACTGCTCCGTGACCGAGGTCAGGACCACGTCCAGCTCCGGCCACTCCGTCTGGTGCCACTGCTCGAGCCACTCGAGGACCTTGGCGGCCCCGCCGGTGGTGGTGGTCATGTAGTAGCGGTCCTCCTCGACGCGCAGCGTGACGCCGTCGTCGAAGATCATGCCGTCCGGGGTGCACATGACGCCGTAGCGCGCCATCCCGACCTTCAGCTTCTTGAACCCGTTCGTGTAGACGCGGTTCAGGAACTCGCCGGCGTCCGCGCCGCGGATCTCGATCTTGCCGAGAGTGCTGGCGTCCATGAAGCCCACGTGCTCGCGCACGGCCCGGCACTCGCGGAGCACTGCGGCGTCCAGGTCCTCGCCCGCCTGCGGGTAGTACCAGGGGCGCTTCCACTGGCCGACGTCCTCGAACTCGGCGCCGTGGGCGACGTGCCACGGGTGGATGGACGTGAGCCGGGCCGGGTCGGCGAGCTCGCCGCGGCGCCGGCCGGCCACGGCCGCGAAGGCGACCGGGGTGTACGGGGCGCGGAACGTCGTCGTGCCGATCTGGGACGGATCGGCGGCGCCGAGGACCCCGGCGAGGACGCCGATCGCGTTCACGCCGCTGGTCTTGCCCTGGTCGTTGGCCGTGGAGATCGAGGTGTACCGCTTGACGTGCTCCACGGAGCGCATGCCGGCCCCGGTGGCCCGCAGCACGTCGGCGACCGTCTGGTCCCGCTGCAGGTCCACGAAGTGCTCGGTCCAGGTCTCCGGCTCGCCGTCCGGCCCCGGCACCAGCCAGAGCGGACGGACCGGACCGGTCGGGGTCGACGGGGCGGTGGGGACCACCATGGGCGCCGTCCGTCCGGTGCGGTGGGCCGCCCGGTGGCCCGCCTCGGCGCCGTCGGCGAGCGAGCCGTCCAGTGTGTAGCGCCCGGCGGCGGAGCCGATGACCTGCTGATCGGCGACCGGCGCCGCCGGCACGAAGCCTGCGACGCGCTCGTCCCAGGCCAGGCGCCCGCCGCGCTGGCTGTGCAGGTGCACCACCGGCGAGAAGCCGCCGGAGACGGCGAGCAGGTCGGCGTCCAGCGTCTCGATACCGCCGCTGAGCGTTCCGTCCGCGGCGAGGGCGGAGACGGTGACGCCGCTGACGCGGCCCGCGGTCCCCCCGCCGGCGGTGTCCACGACCGCAGAGCCCGGGATGGAGCGCACGCCGGTGGCGGCGAGGACCTCGGCCGCACGGTCGGAGAGCTCGGCCCGGGAGTCGACGACGGCGGCCACCTCGATGCCCGCTGCGTGCAGGTCCGCGACCGTGCCGTAGGCGGAGTCGTTGGTGGTCGCGACCACCACGCGGCGCCCGGCGGCGACGCCGTAGCGATTGAGGTAGCTGCGCACCGCGCCGGCCAGCATGATGCCGGGGCGGTCGTTGTTGGCGAACACCAGCGGGCGCTCGTGGGCGCCGGTGGCGAGGACCACCTGGGAGGCGCGCACGTGCCAGATCCGCTGCCGGGAGACGCCCGGGCGGTCCGCGGCGGGCAGGTGGTCCGTGCGGTGCTGCACGGCGACCACGAAGTTGTTGTCGTAGCTGCCGAACGCGGTGGTCCGCGGCAGGTAGGTGAAGTCCTCCGCGTGCGCCAGCCGCTGGAGCGTCGCGTCGACCCATTCGAGGGCCGGCGTCTCGTCGATGCTCGCGTCCCGCTCGGAGAGCAGCGAGCCGCCGGCGGTGGGCTGCTCGTCCATGAGGATGGTCCGCGCGCCGGTCTTCGCGGCCTCGCGGGCCGCGGCGAGGCCGGCCGGCCCGGCGCCGACCACGAGGACGTCGGTGTGCACGTACTTGTGGTCGTAGCGGGCCTCGTCCCCGCGCGGGTCGAGGACGCCGCGGCCCTGGAGGTACTCGACCTCCAGGCCCTCCGCGATCTCCACGGTGGTGGCCGGCAGCATGGACTCGTCCGCGTGCCCGGCGAACCGCGACTTCACCTCGACCAGTGCGTTGGGCTCCTCCACGCCGGCGCTGACGACGCCGCGCGGGCGCCCCAGGTACAGCGAGGGGCCGCAGTCCACCCGACCGGCGGCCAGCAGCGCGCTGGCGACCGTGTCACCGGCGAAGCCGGTGTACTCCAGGCCGTCGAGCCGGAACTTCACCTCGCGGGTGCGGTCGACGGCATGCCCCGGGGCCCGCTCCGGCCCCACGCGCCCTGCGCTCATCAGCTCTCTCCTTGCGTGAGGTCCGGACGGGTCTCGCCGGGCCGGTAGACGGCTTTGAATTCGTACGTGACGGTGTCCCGCACCGCGTTGAACCACCGTCGGCATCCCGCGTTGTGGACCCAGCGCTCGGCGAAGAGGCCGCGGGTGTTCTCCCGGTAGAAGAGGTACTCGCCCCACTCCCGGTCGCTGAGCTGGTCGGGGTTCTCCGGGTAGGCGACGTGGGCCTGTCCGCCGTAGCCGAACTCGGTCTCGTCACGGGGCCCGCAATTCGGGCATGGAATGGTGAGCATGGTGGTGGCCTCCCTAGTGCGCGACGGCGGCGGCGCCGTGCTCGTCGATGAGGTGCCCGGTCTCGAAGCGGTCCAGGGCGAAGGGTTCGTTCAGCGGGTGCGCCGCGCCGGTCGCGATCGTATGGGCGAACGTGTAGCCGGCGGCGGGCGTCCCCTTGAAGCCGCCCGTCCCCCACCCGGCGTTGACGTAGAGCTCCTCGATCGGCGTCGCCGAGACGATCGGCGAGGCGTCGAACGTGGTGTCCACGGTGCCGCCCCAGGAGCGCAGCAGGTGCGCCCGCGCGAAGATCGGGAAGAGCTCGACGGCGGCGGCGAGCTGCTCCTCGATGACGTGGAAACCGCCGCGCTGCCCGTACCCGTTGTACGCGTCGACGCCGGCGCCCATGACGAGCTCGCCCTTGTGGGCCTGCGAGACGTAGACGTGCACGTGGTTGGACATGACCACCGTGGGGTGCACGGGCTCGAAGAGCTCGGACACCAGTGCCTGCAGCGGGTGGGACTGGATCGGCAGCCGGAACCCGGCCAGGTCGGCGAGGACCGAGGAGTTGCCGGCGGCGGCGAGGCCGACCTTGCCGGCGTTGATCCGCCCGCGGGAGGTCTCGACCCCGACCACGCGGTTCCCGTCCTTGATGAAGCCGGTGACCTCGCAGTTCTGGATGATGTCCACGCCCATCTCGTCGCACTTGCGGGCGAACGCCCAGGCGACGTGATCGTGCTTGGCGATGCCCGCGCGGGGCTGGTAGGTGGCGCCCATGACCGGGTAGCGGATGTCGTCCCCGGTGTTGATGATCGGGCACAGCTCCTTGACCTGGTCGGGGGTGATCCACTCCGCGTCGACCCCGTTGAGCACGTTGGCGTTCACGCGCCGCTGGGACTCGCGCACGTCCTGCAGGGTGTGCGCCAGGTTCATGACGCCGCGCTGGGAGAAGAGGAAGTCGTACTCGAGCTCCTCGGGCAGCTGCTCCCAGAGCTTCATCGAGTGCTCGTAGAGCGCCGCCGACTCGTCCCACAGGTAGTTGGAGCGGATGATCGTGGTGTTCCGGGCCATGTTGCCGCCGGCCAGCCAGCCGCGCTCGAGGATGGCGATGTTCGTCATCCCGTGGTTCTTGGCCAGGTAGTAGGCGGTGGCGAGGCCGTGGCCGCCGCCGCCCACGATCACGGCGTCGTAGCTGGGCTTCGGGTCCGGGTTCCGCCAGAGGAAATCGGGGTGCTCGGGCAGCATCTCGGCCATCAGAGGGCTCCCATCGGTGCGAGGTTCGGGTAGAGCGGGTAGGCCGCGGCGAGCGCTGCGGCCCGCTCGCGCAGGCGCGCGATCACTGCGGGGTCAGCGCCGTCGTCGTCGGCCGCGGCGACGAGCGCCTCGGCGATGATGTCGGCGACCTCGGAGAAGTCCTCCTCCGTGAAGCCGCGCGTGGCCAGGGCCGAGGTGCCGATGCGGAGCCCGGAGGTCACCATCGGGGGACGCGGGTCGTTCGGCACGGCATTGCGGTTGATCGTGATGTCCAGCTCGGCGAGCAGGTCCTCGCCCTGGCGGCCGTCGAGGCTCGACTGGCTCAGGTCCACGAGGACCAGGTGGACGTCGGTGCCGCCGGAGACCACGCGGATGCCGCGGGCGGCGACGTCGTCCCGGCCGAGCCTGGCGGCGAGGATCTGCGCGCCGGCGACGGTGCGCCGGGCCCGCTCGCGGAACGCCTCGGTGCCCGCGATCTTGAAGGCCACGGCCTTGCCGGCGATGACGTGCTCGAGGGGACCGCCCTGCTGGCCCGGGAATACGGCGGAGTTGAACTTCTTCGCCAGGTCGGCCTCATTGGTGAGGATCACGCCGCCGCGGGGCCCGGCGAGCGTCTTGTGCGTGGTGGAGGTGACCACGTGCGCGTGGGGCACCGGGGAGGGGTGCAGCCCGGCGGCGACCAGTCCCGCGAAGTGGGCCATGTCCACCATGAGGTAGGCGCCGACCGAGTCGGCGATCCGGCGGAACTCGGCGAAGTCGAGGTGGCGCGGGTAGGCGGACCAGCCGGCGATGATCAGGCGGGGGCGGCTCTCCTGGGCGATCCGCTCGACCTCGGCGAGGTCGACCCGCTGGGTCTCCGCGTCGACGCCGTAGGCGGCCACGTTGTAGAGCTTGCCGGAGAAGTTGATCCGCATGCCGTGGGTGAGGTGGCCGCCGTGGGCCAGGTCCAGGCCGAGGATCGTGTCGCCGGGCTCGAGGAGCGCGTGCATGACCGAGGCGTTCGCCTGGGCCCCGGAGTGGGGCTGGACGTTGGCGTACTCGGCGCCGAACAGCCCCTTGAGCCGGTCGATCGCCAGCTGCTCGATCACGTCGACGTGCTCGCAGCCGCCGTAGTAGCGGCGGCCCGGGTAGCCCTCGGCGTACTTGTTGGTCAGGACCGAGCCCTGGGCCTGCAGCACGGCCGCCGCGGTGTAGTTCTCCGAGGCGATCATCTCGAGGCCGTCGCGCTGGCGGCGCAGCTCGGCGTCGATCTGCTCGGCGACCTCCGGGTCGAGCTCGGCCAGCGTGGCCGTCAGTTCGGCCGGCACCCCGGTGGCCAGTTCCGTCGCCTGCGTCATGCGTCCTCCTGGTAGATCTGTCATCGCCAGCTGATATATCAGCTTGCAACAGATCGTATTGCTGAGAGAAGATCAGTGTCAATGGTTCGGGGGAACTCGATCCGAGGATCGTCCGCCCGGGCCAGCCCATCTCTCGAGAGGAAGCACCGTGAGCATCGCAGCGGGAGCCATCAACGACCAGGAGTCGATGTCCGAGCGCGCCTACAAGACGCTGCGCGACCGACTGATCCTGCTGGACATCGGCCCCGGCACCCCGATCAACGAGGGCCAGATCGCCGCTGAGCTCGGCTTCGGGCGGACTCCGGTGCGGGAGGCTCTGAAGCGGCTGGAGATGGACCACCTGGTGGTGTCCTACCCCCGGCGCGGCACCTTCGCCACGATCGTGGACATCAGCGACCTCGGCGCCATCTCCGAGATGCGCCGCCTGCTCGAACCGCTCGCCGCCCAGAAGGCGGCGCTGAACCAGGACCCGGAGCTGCGGCCCGAGTTCGAGCGCCTCGCCGCGGAGATCGCGGTCCTGACGGCCGAGGACGGCCGCGAGGCGCTGCTGGACTACGACCTCGCCGTGCACCGGCTCATCTACCGGGCCGCGGGGAACCACCACCTGGAGGAGACGCTCGTCCGGCTCGACAACCTCGCGACGCGCATCTGGTGCCTCGTGCTGGGCCGCCTGCCGCAGATCGGCGAGCACATCCACGAGCACATCGGGCTGGTGGAGGCCATCATGGAGGGGCGCGCGGAGGAGGCGGCGACGCTCGCGGAGGAGCACGTCCGCCACTTCGAGACGACCATCCGCAACGCGTTCTGATCGGGTCCAGCGCCGACCCGCCCGCCACGGCCCGGCCACTGCGGCCCCGGTGCCGGTGCCGGTGCCGGACGCAGAGATGCCCCCGCCATGTGGCGGGGGCATCGTCCGTCGAACGTCCGGGTGAACCGGGCGGTTCGTCTACCGCAGGAACTCCTGGCCCTTGTCCACCGCGCCGTCGACGGTGTCCTGGTGCTCGCCCAGCTTGTCGCCGTGCTGCTCCTGGAGGTTGTCCACGTGCTCGTTGACCTGATCGCCGTGCTGTTCCTTCAGCTCGTTGAACTTGTCGCCCAGTCCACCCAGGTTGTCTCCGAGTGCCATGCTGACCACCTCTTCCTCGCTTGACGTCTGCGAGCCGGCTGCTGCCGACCGCCTGCGGCAACCGTAGGCAGGTCCGTCGGCCGAGGTCCACAGCGTTTGGCCAAACTTTGAAAACCTCTCGGCGGACTCTCAGGTTCCGCCGTCGCTGGGGAAACCGCTACTCAGCGGGCGTTCCACGCCGCCCCGCGGGGCCGGCTCCCCGGCCCGCTCCAGCTCGAGGATCATGCGCGTGTTGCCGAGCGTGTTCTGCTTGACCCGGGCCAGGTCCAGGAACTCGGCGACGCCGTCGTCCGTGGACCGCAGGAGCTCGGAGTAGACCTCGGGGTCGACGGCGGTCTGGTCCGCCATGACCTCGAAGCCGCCGCGCTCGAAGAACTCGACCTCGAACGTCAGGCAGAAGACGCGGCGGACGCCGAGGTCGCGGGCCCGCTCCAGCAGCCGGTCCAGCAGCGCCTTGCCGACGCCGCGGCCGCGCCACTGGGCGCTCGTGGCCAGGGTCCGGACCTCGGCGATGTCCTCCCACATCACGTGGACGGCACCGCACCCGATGACGTTCCCGTCGGAGTCCTCGGCGACCGTGAACTCCTGGAGGGACTCGTAGTAGGCGACGGCCTCCTTCTCGAGCAGGATCCGCTCCTCCGCGAGCGGTCGCACCAGCCGCCGGATCGCGGCGACGTCGCTGGTGCGTGCGGGACGGAGGTGGAAGGCATCGCTCATGGATCCATCCTAGGTTCGCCCCCGCTCCTCCGGCGCGTGGATGACGCCCGGCAGGCGGCACGAGTCAGGGGGTGGGACGACGGACGCCCCGCCGCGCTGTGAAGCGCGACGGGGCGTCGATCCGGTGCGGGCCCGGTCAGCTCGCGTGCGTGTCGGCCTCGCCCGACTCGAGGGCCGCGTGGACGGGCTCGCCCTCGATCTCCTCCGGCGTGTCGTGTCCGGTGAAGGTGAACTTCGCGGCCTCGCCCTCGCCCTCGACGTCCACGACGATCGTCTGGCCGGACTCGATCTCGCCGAAGAGGATCTTCTCGGAGAGCTGGTCCTCGACCTCGCGCTGGATGGTGCGGCGCAGCGGCCGGGCACCCATCGAGGCGTCGTAGCCGCGGGTCGCCAGCAACGACTTGGCCTCCGGCGTGACCTGGACGTGCATGCCCCGCTCCACCATGCGCGACTCCAGCCGCGCGACGAAGAGGTCGACGATCTTCACGATCTCCGCCTCGCTCAGCTGCGGGAAGACGACGACGTCGTCGACGCGGTTCAGGAACTCCGGCCGGAAGTGCTGGCGCAGCTCCTCCTGGACCTTCGCCTGCATCCGGTCGTAGTTCGTTCGCACGTCGGTGGTGGACTGGAAGCCGGTCATGACGCCCTTGGAGATGTCGCGGGTTCCGAGGTTGGTGGTCATGATGATCACGGTGTTCTTGAAGTCCACGACGCGGCCCTGGGAGTCGGTCAGGCGGCCGTCCTCGAGGATCTGCAGCAGCGAGTTGAAGAGGTCGGCGTGGGCCTTCTCCACCTCGTCGAACAGGACCACCGAGAACGGACGGCGGCGGACCTTCTCCGTGAGCTGGCCGCCCTCCTCGTAGCCGACGTACCCCGGAGGGGCACCGAACAGCCGCGAGACCGTGTGCTTCTCCTGGTACTCGGACATGTCGAGGGTGACGAGGGCGTCCTCCTCGCCGAAGAGGAATTCGGCGAGCGCCTTGGCCAGCTCGGTCTTGCCGACGCCCGTGGGGCCGGCGAAGATGAACGAGCCCGTGGGACGGTTCGGGTCCTTGAGCCCGGCGCGCGTGCGGCGGATCGCCCGCGAGATGGCCTTGATGGCCTGGTCCTGCCCGATGACGCGCTGGTGCAGGGCCTCCTCCATGTTGAGCAGGCGCGAGGACTCCTCCTCCGTCAGCTTCACGACCGGGATGCCGGTGGAGTTCGCCAGGACCTCGGCGATGAGCTCCTCGGTCACCTCGGCGATCTCGTCCATGTCGCCGTTCTTCCAGGCGGCTTCCTTCGCGTTGCGCTCCTCCTGGAGCTTCTGCTCCTTGTCGCGCAGCGCGGCGGCGCCCTCGAAGTCCTGCGCGTCGATCGCGGCTTCCTTCTCGCGGCGGACGTTGGAGATCTCCTCGTCCATCTGCTTCAGCTCCGGCGGAGCCGTCATGCGCTGGATGCGCAGGCGGGCACCGGCCTCGTCGATCAAGTCGACGGCCTTGTCCGGCAGGAACCGGTCGGAGATGTAGCGGTGGGCGAGGCTCGAGGCCGCCTGGAGGGCCTCGTCCGTGATCGAGACACGGTGGTGCGCCTCGTAGCGGTCGCGCAGGCCGCGCAGGATCTGCGTGGTGAGCTCGACGCTCGGCTCCGCGACCTGGATCGGCTGGAAGCGACGCTCCAGGGCGGCGTCCTTCTCGATGTGCTTGCGGTACTCGTCGAGCGTCGTGGCGCCGATGGTCTGCAGCTCGCCACGGGCGAGCATCGGCTTCAGGATGCTGGCCGCGTCGATCGCGCCCTCGGCCGCGCCCGCCCCGACGAGCGTGTGGATCTCGTCGATGAAGAGGATGATGTCGCCGCGCGTCCGGATCTCCTTGAGGACCTTCTTCAGGCGTTCCTCGAAGTCGCCGCGGTACCGGGAGCCGGCCACGAGCGAGCCGAGGTCCAGGGTGTAGAGCTGCTTGTCCTTGATGGTCTCCGGGACGTCCCCGCGGACGATCGACTGGGCGAGGCCCTCGACGACAGCGGTCTTGCCGACGCCGGGCTCGCCGATGAGGACCGGGTTGTTCTTGGTGCGGCGCGAGAGGACCTGCATGACGCGTTCCATCTCGTGCTCGCGGCCGATGACCGGGTCCAGCTTGCCCTCGCGCGCGGCGGTGGTCAGGTTCCGGCCGAACTGGTCCAGCACGGCCGAGCCGGCGGGTGTGCCCTCCTGCGGACCGCTGCTGGCGCCGACGCCGGCGCCGGCGGACTCCTTGCCGCCCTGGTAGCCCGAGAGCAGCTGGATGACCTGCTGCCGGACGCGGGAGAGGTCCGCGCCGAGCTTGACCAGGACCTGCGCCGCCACGCCCTCGCCCTCGCGGATGAGACCGAGCAGGATGTGCTCGGTCCCGATGTAGTTGTGGCCGAGCTGCAGCGCCTCGCGCAGGGACAGCTCCAGCACCTTCTTGGCGCGCGGGGTGAAGGGGATGTGCCCCGAGGGCGCGTTCTGGCCCTGCCCGATGATCTCCTGGACCTGCTCGCGCACGGCACCCAGCGAGATGTTCAGCGACTCGAGCGCCTTCGCGGCGACGCCCTCGCCCTCGTGGATGAGCCCGAGCAGGATGTGCTCGGTCCCGATGTAGTTGTGGTTGAGCATGCGCGCCTCTTCTTGGGCGAGCACAACCACTCGACGGGCTCGGTCTGTGAATCTCTCGAACATAGCGGCACACTCCTAGCTGATGCGTAGCGTTATTCGATGCTACGCACTGACGTACGGCCTGTGGGCGGTGTTCGCCCAAGGGATAACAAGCAGAGAGCGACGCCCGCACCGGAATCGGTACGGGCGTCGCCCTGTGCAGCGGAGGGAGCCGGCGCGGACCGGCTCCCGGGGGTCGGACAGGCGTCCTGCTGCTGACCCTGCGCGCCCTACTGGGCGGCGCGGTAGGCCTCGATCACGCTGGCCTGGATGCGGCCGCGTGCGCTCACCTCGTACCCGTTCTGCTTGGCCCATTCGCGGATCGCTGCCGTCTCGCCCTTCGACCCGCCGGAGCGGGACGACGACGACGAGCCGGTGCTGCGGCCGCGGCCGCCGGTCACCCGGGTGCCGGCATCCACATAGCGCTTCAGCGATTCGCGCAGCTCGTTCGCATTCGTCTCGCTGAGGTCGATTTCGTACTGAACGCCGTCCAGAGCGAATTTCACGGATTCGTCGGCCTTGGAGCCATCGAGATCGTCGATGAGGGTTACTTCTACTTTGCGTGCCATAGCCATCATCCTAATCACCTCAATGGCAATGACGCCACGCACGAAACTGGGAAATCACTCAAGACGCACTCAAGTCGTCTGAGGCGATCTACTTCCCCTCGTCTCCCCTGACCTCTTCCGAAACATTCGTTCCCGAAATAGGCTCCGTGCGGCGCTCGGCCTCCGCCTCGGCGAGACGCTCATTCCGGTCCACCCGGAACAGGGCGCGAATGACGAACCAGAAGATCAGGGCAACCACGATGGTCGGCAGCAATACCTGCACGTATTCCATAATTATGCCTCCGGCTTGAGCAATGGAAAGAGGATGGTCTCTCGAATACCGGCATTCGTGAACAGCATCACCAGCCGGTCCACGCCGAGTCCGATTCCGCCCATCGGCGGGGCGCCGTACTCGAGTGCACGGAGGAAGTCCTCGTCCAGCTGCATGGCCTCGTCATCGCCGCCGGCGGCGAGCCGCGACTGCTCCACGAGGCGTTCACGCTGGATGACCGGGTCGATGAGCTCGGAGAAGGCGGTGCCGCGCTCCATGCCGCCGATGATGAGGTCCCAGGCCTCGATGACGCCCGGCTTGCTGCGGTGCGGGCGGGCGAGGGGCTGGGCGGCCGGCGGATAGTCGTAGACGAAGGTCGGATCGATCAGCGTCGGTTCGACGATTTCGCCGAAGAGTTCGATGACCAGCTTCTGCGCGTCCCATTTCGGGTCGGCCTTCACCTCGTGCCGTTCCGCCACCTCGCGGAGAATCTCGGCCTCGGTATCCGGCGTGATCTCCATGCCGACCGCCTCGGACAATCCGGGGTAGACGCTGATCCACTTCCATTCACCGTCGAGATTCACCACGCCCTTGGAGGTCTCGATAGTGCGCCCGGCGCCCACGGCGTCTGCGGCATTCAGGATGATCTCCTGCATGCGCTCGGCCATGACGAACTGATCCGCATAGGCCTCGTACGACTCCAAGGTCGTGAACTCCGGGGAATGCGTGGAGTCCACGCCCTCGTTGCGGAAAATGCGACCGAGCTCGAACACGCGGGGAATTCCGCCGACCACGGTGCGCTTCAGATACAGCTCGGTGGCAATGCGGAGCGTCATATCCTGGTCGAAGGCGTTCAGGTGAGTCTGGAAGGGCCGGGCCGCGGCGCCGCCGTGGACGAGCTGGAGCATCGGCGTCTCGACCTCCACGTAGCCGTGACCGTAGAGGGTGTCGCGGATGGAGCGGACGATCGCGTCCCGCTTGTAGATCATCTCCCGCGCCTCGTCGCGGACCATCAGGTCGGCGTAGCGCTGGCGGACGCGCGTCTCGTCATTGAGGTCCGCGTGCAGGACCGGCATGGGGCGGATGGCCTTCGAGGCCATCGCCCAGTCGGTGACCATGACCGAGAGCTCGCCGCGCCGCGAGGAGACCACGCGTCCCGTGACGGACACGTGGTCGCCGAGGTCCGTGATCCGCTTCCAGTCGGCCAGCTTCTCCTCGCCGACGTTGGCGAGCGAGAGCATGGCCTGCAGGCGGACGGCCTCGCCCCGGGGCCCGGACTCCTGCAGGGTGGCGAAGCAGAGCTTGCCCGTGTTCCGGGCGAAGACCAGACGTCCGACGACGCTGACGACGTCGTCCGTCTCCTCGCCGGCCTCGAGGTGGCCGTACGCCTCGCGGACCTGGCGCAGGGTGTGCGTGATGGCCAGCTCGACGGGGTAGGGCTCGCGACCGGAGGCCAGCAGCTCCGCGCGCTTGTCCAGGCGCACCTGACGGAGGTCGTGGTGGTCGGAGGCGGCGTTCTGGGCGGGGGAGGAGTTATCTACAGTCACGAGGCACCATTCTACCGGCCATAGCACGCCCCGCCGGGGCCGGGCTCCGTCCCGGCCGGCCGGTAGGATGGCGGGGACATGCCCATCACCCGCGCCACACGTCAGGCCCGCCGGACCCGCGGCCGCCGGGGCCACGACAGCACCGTGGCCACCCCGGACGGCGGCCTCCTCGGCGTGACGTCGTACGGCACCGTCGACGCTCCCGGCGAGCGACGCGTGCTCGTGGTCGGCGGCGCCTTCATCACGGCGCTGATCTACCGCCCGTTCGCCCTCCGGTTGAGCCAGGCGCTCGGCGACGGATGGGCCGTGGACGTCTTCGACCGTCGCGGCCGCGGCAAGTCCTCCGAGCAGCCCCCGAACTATGCCATGTCCACCGAGATCTCGGACGTCGCCGCGGTCCTGCGGGAGACCGGTGCGCGCAATCTCTTCGGCCACTCGCTCGGCGGCGCGGTGGTCCTCAACGCGGTCCAGGCCTTCCAGGGGCACGACGGCGACGGCGCGAGCGCCGATCCGGAGCTGGTGCCGGACCGGCTGGCGGTCTACGACCCGGCCATCAACATCGAGGGCAGCCTCAACTCGTCCTGGATGCGCGCGTGCGTCCGAGAGATCGAGGCCGGACGGACGGCACGCGCCCTCGCGATCATGCACCGCGGGCAGCAGAGGACGGCGACGCTCTCCAAGGTCCCCGTGCCACTGCTCGCGGGCCTGCTCGCCGCCGCGACGCGCACGCCGTTCGGGCGGACCGCCCGGAAGCTCGTGACCTCCGGCACCGGCGAGCTGCTGGCGGCCCTCGAGGAGGTGGAGTCGGTCGAGGACTTCGCCGGCCTCCCGCCGAACACCAGGTTCATGGCGGGCGCCCGCAGCGCCTCCTACTTCCAGGAGACCGCCCGGCAGCTCCACGCCGCGGTGCGCGGCTCCACCTACACGGAGTCCCCGGACGGGCTCCACGGCTCCGTCCCGGCGGCGGTCACGGAGCTCGTCGACGACATCGCCGCGTACTTCCGCGGCTGAGGCTCGACGGGACGGGCCCCGAGGGACCGGCACGGAGGGACGGCGCCCTGCCGGATGCCGAGCGCCGTCGTCCCCCGCGCGGGCCGGTCGGCTCGCGGCCTACCAGATGGCGACGCGGTCCTCCGGGTCCAGCCACATGCCGTCGCCCGGCCGGGTCCCGAACGCGTCGTGGAAGGCGTCCAGATTGCGGGCGACCTGGTTGCAGCGGAACTCGCCCGGCGAATGGGGGTCCGTGGTGATCCGGGTGACCATGGTCTCCGGGCGGGTGAGGCTGCGCCAGCACTCGGCCCAGGCGTGGAAGAAGCGCTGGTCGCCGGTGAATCCGTCGATCACCTCGTCCTCCTCGAGCCCGCGCGCCGCGAGGTCGAGCCTGTACGCCTTGTACGCGATGCCGAGCCCGCCGAGGTCGCCGATGTTCTCGCCGAGGGTGAGCCGGCCGTTGACCGTGTGCTCCGGTGCCTCCGGCGGGACGAGGGAGTCGTACTGGTCCACGAGTCTGGCCGTGAGGGCCTCGAAGCGGGCCCGGTCCTCCTCCGTCCACCAGTCCTTCAGCTCCCCGGTCCCGTCGTACTGCGAGCCTTGGTCGTCGAACCCGTGGCCGATCTCGTGCCCGATCACGGCACCGATGGCGCCGTAGTTGCTGGCGACGTCGCGGTCCGCCGCGAAGAACGGCGGCCGCAGGATGGCGGCCGGGAAGGCGATCTCGTTCAGCAGCGGGTGGTAGTACGCGTTGACGGTCTGCGGGTACATGAACCACAGATCCCGGTCGACGCCGTCGTCGATCTTCTGCAGCTCGCGGAGGAACTCGAACTCGTTGGCGGCCGCCGCGTTGGCGATCAGGTCGTGGCTGGTGCGGATCGAGGAGTAGTCGATCCACTTCACCGGGTAGCCGATCTTCGGCCGGAACATCGAGAGCTTCTCGAGCGCGCGCTCACGGGTCTGCTCGCTCATCCACGCGAGCGTGCCGATGGACTGCCGGTACGCCTCGATGAGGTTCGCGACGAGCCGTTCCATCTCGGCCTTCGCCTCCGCCGGGAAGTGCCGCTCCACGTAGAGCTGGCCGATGTCCTCGCCGACGCTCCCCTCGGTGAACGCGACGCCGCGCTTCCACCGCTCCTTCTGCTGCTCCACGCCGCCCAGCGTCGCGGAGTAGAACGCGAAGTGCTCGTCGACGAAGGGAGAGGACAGGTACGGTGCATAGCTGCGGATGACCTGGAGCGCGCCCCAGTTCCTCCACGCGTCCAACGGCTGCTCGGCGAGCACCGCCTCGACGCCCTCGAGATAGCTCGGCTGCCAGACGACGACCTCAAAATAGTACTTCTCCTCGATCCCGGCACCGTCGAGCCAGAGCTGGACGGAGGGGTGCAGGCGCCGCAGCCCGTCCGCGGTCATGAGGTTGTAGCGGGCCTGCGCGTCCCGTGTCCTGACGCGGTCCCAGTGGTGGCCGGCCAGAGCCTTCTCGAGGCGGACGACGCCGTCCGCCGCCTGCTCCGGGTCCGACAGCCCGGCGAAGGCCAGGAATCGGACGACGTGCTCGCGGTAGGCCCGGTAGAGCTCGGCGAACTGCTCCTCGCGGTAGTAGGACTCGTCCGGCAGGCCCAGCCCGGACTGGAGGAACGTGAGCAGGTTGCGGTCCGGCCGCCCGGCGTCGTTGGAGGCGCCGATGTTGTAGAGCCCCGAGACTCCCTCACGCTGGAGCCGGCCCAGGAGCCGGACGAAGTCCTCACGGCTCTCGACCGAGGCCAGGCGGTCGAGTTGGCCCCGGATGGGATCCATCCCGCGGGCCTCGATGGTCTCCACGTCCATGAAGGAACCGTAGAGTGCCGCGATCCTCGCCTGACGGTCGTCGGCCGTCCCGGCATCCACACATGCCTGGGCCTCCTCGATGATGGAGCGCACGGCCAGCTCGGAGTCGTCCCGCAGCTTCATGAAGGACCCATAGCTGCCGAGGTCGCCGGGGATCTCCGCGGTGGCGAGCCACCCGCCGTTCACGTGCCGGTAGAGGTCGTCCTGGATGCGGACCGCGTGGTCGCGGTGGTCGTCGGAGACGTGGCTCCGGCCGGTGGCGCTCGTCGTCGCCGGCAGCTCTGAGGTGGACATGCGCGAAGGTTCCCTTCATCGGCGGCAGGAAGTCTGAAAGGCAGACTTTACTCATTAACGGCCGGATCCCCGCGAAGGTTTCCGCCGGGCCCGAGTCTGGACCTCGGCCACCCGTCCCTTCCAGTGGGCCAAGAGGACTCCGGCCAGCCCAGCACCCAGTCCTCCGACCGCAAGGTCGCCCAGCGTGTCGGTGTAGCCGACGTGAATATCGCCGGAGATGAACGTGTGCCCGGCCCACTCCAGGAACTCCCAGAGCACCGCGAGCGTCATGCCGAGGGCCAGGGTCAGCACGACGGTCGACCGGTAGGGGATCACGCTGCCCATCGTGGCCTCAGGGGTGACATCGATCTGCGCCAAGCCGAGGAAGAGAACACCTGCTGCGGCCCCGGCGGTGATGAAGTGGACGACCAGGTCCCAGCCTGGGATGGCCTCGTACAGCCCGGCAGCCCCGCTCCATGCTGCGATCAGGATGGTGACGCCGAAGGCTGCGTCGAATGGGCCCGCCAGATGCATCAGGCGCGGAACGAGCAGCCCCGCCAGAACCACGGCGAACCCGAGGAGCTCCGGCACGCCCAGCCAGACACCGGCGGCGACGGTGCTGAGGAGCGCTGCGACTCTGCACCCGTCCGCCATCTGCCGTCCACGCCGGTCAGTTGGACGGTGTTCCGGCGAAACAGCAGCCGGCCCCTCCTCATTCGTCACTGGCATCGAGGTCGACCCTGCTAGCGAGCAAGTACCTCTGGCCCTGCCACTCCTCGTACTCCGTCCCGTCCAGGCTGACCCCGAGCTCCTCCTCGACGGCCGCGACATCGAAGCTCTCCTCGACCGTGCCGGTCACTCGCACGGACGAGTCCTCGCTGACCCCGGCCTCCTCGCCTGGCGCCACCACCAGCAATTCGTCGACGGACGCATCGCCGGTACCCGCGATGGTGAACGAGGTGCCGTCGATAACGGTGTTCACGTCTGCGGAGACCGTCACCTCCTGACCGATGAACGAGTCCACATCGTCGAAGAGATCCGGGTCCGCGACGGCCGTAGGGTCCGCAGATGGGTCGGAGCCAGCCTCGCTGCTCCCGTTCTCCTCGACGATGTCTTCGGCGTCGACCCCGTCCTCGGGGCCGGATGTCCCGCATGAGGAGATGCCGGCGACGAAGAGAGGGATCATCGCCAGTATCGTGAGCCTCCGTGCCCGCTCGCTGTTGCGCATGAGTCGTTCATTCCTCCCGGCGGTCCGAGCTGCGGCGCCACCCCCGGCCCGCCTTCCACTAGGGTCTGTGCATCGTGCTGCGCCGTACGTCGACCGTAGGACCGATGACCAGAAGGCTCAAGAGGACAACTCCGGGAGCTGGCACTTGCCTTGGAATGGGCGGCATATCCGTTGACCCGGCCCAGTCCCGCCTACGTACCGTGAGGCCCGGAGCTCGCAGCGAGTTCCACTCGGAAAGCTCACCTCACGATGCAGCAAGGAGCGAGACGATGACGTACGAGAACACAGAGGGCCAGGAGAACCAGTTCGGTGAGAGCCAGCCGGAAGGTCTTGGATCCGGCGAGGGCCAGCAGAGCCCGGGCGGTTACGGCGGGCAAGAGCCGGAGGGCGGCGGGTACGCCCAACAGGAGCAGGGTGGCGGCCTCGGCCGGGAGCAGGAGGGCTCCGGCGGATTCGGCCGCCAGGAAGGCGGCGAGCAGCAGGGCGGCGGCTTCGGCGAAGGCCAGCAGAGCCCCGAGGGCTACGGCGGTCAGGACTCTGAAGGCGGTGGGTTCGGCGGCGGCCAGCAGAGC
>NZ_BAABCJ010000007.1:0-343433 GCF_039538765.1 Zhihengliuella alba
ACACTATTGAGTTCTCAAACAACAGACACCCCGGACTACCACAACCAGGACCAACATCCCGACCGCTTCGCTCCGAAGCAACTTGTCTATCTTACCTCAGTCGATCCGGCGTGTCAACTTGACTCCGCCGAACTTCCTGAGAAGTTCATCCGCCGTTGTCCGTCAGGCTTCGTTTCCGTTGCCTTCCGTCCCCGGCGCGAGAAAAAACTATACACGCCCCCGAGCACCCTCGCAACTCCGGCCGCCTCCCCGGCCGCCGCCGGGTCCGCAGCCCTGATTTCCAGGCCCAGAGCGGCCCTCCGCCCCGCGGCGGACCCGGTCAGCGGACCGTCGACCCCTGATCGGCCGGGGTGAAGTAGAGCACAGAGAACGCCGGGATCACGATGTCGGCACTGGCCGGCTGCCCGTAGTGTCGCTCCGCCGCCGCATTGAGTCCGCCGGCATTGCCCAGCCCCGAGCCGCCGAACTCCTCGGCATTGGTATTGAGCGCCTCCACCCAGTGCCCCGCCTGCGGCAGTCCCAGGCGGTAGCCGTGGTGGTCCGAGCCCGAGAAGTTGGCGACCACGACCAGCTGCCCGCCGTCGGTGCCCCGGCGCGCGAACGCGAGGACGTTGCCCAGGGCGTGGTGCGCATCGATCCAGTCGAAGCCTGCGGGGTCGTTGTCCTGGTTCCACAGCGCCGGCGTTCGGCGGTACACCTCGTTGAGTGCCCGCACCGACAGCTGCACCCCGCGGTGCGCGGGGGTCTCCGTCAGCCACCAGTCCAGCCCGTGCTGCTCGCTCCACTCCGACTCCTGGGCGAACTCCGTGCCCATGAAGATCAGCTGCTTGCCCGGGTGGGCCCACTGGAACGCCAGGTACGCGCGGACCTGGGCGGCCTGCTCGTACCGGCCGCCGGGCATCCGGCGCAGCAGCGACCCCTTGCCGTGGACCACCTCGTCGTGGCTGATCGGCAGCAGGTAGTTCTCGCTCCACGCATAGGCCAGGGAGAACGTGATCCGGTCGTGGTGGTACTGCCGGTTGATCGCGTCCTCCTGCATGTACTGCAGGGAGTCGTGCATCCAGCCCATGTTCCACTTCAGCCCGAACCCGAGCCCGCCGTGGGCGGTCGGGCGGGTCACGCCGTCGTACGCCGTGGACTCCTCGGCGATCATCACGGACCCGGGGTAGCGGCCGTAGGCGGTGGCCGTGGCCTCCTTGAGCAGGGCCACCGCCTCCAGGTTCTCGTTGCCCCCGTGCACGTTGGGCTCCCACTCGCCGTCCTCGCGGGAGTAGTCGAGGTAGAGCATGGAGGCCACGGCGTCCACGCGCAGGCCGTCGACGTGGAACTCGTCCAGCCAGTACAGCGCGTTGGCGACGAGGAAGTTGCGGACCTCGTTGCGCCCGAAGTCGAAGATGTGGGTCCCCCAGTCCGGGTGGTCGCCCCGGCGCGGGTCCGGGTGCTCGTAGAGCGCCGTGCCGTCGAACCGCGCCAGCGCCCACTCGTCCTTGGGGAAATGCGCCGGGACCCAGTCGAGGATCACGCCGATTCCGGCCCGGTGCAGGGTGTCGACCAGGTAGCGGAAGTCGTCGGGCGTGCCGAAGCGCGACGTCGGGGCGTAGTACCCCGTGACCTGGTAGCCCCAGGAGCCGCCGAACGGGTGCTCCGCCACGGGCATGAACTCCACGTGGGTGAAGCCGAGCCAGCCGACGTACTCGGCGAGCTGGTGCGCCAGCTCGCGGTAGTCCAGCCCGGGCCGCCAGGAGCCGAGGTGGACCTCGTACACGCTCATCGCGGACTCGTGCGGGTTCGTCTCCGCGCGGGCCTGCATCCACTCGTCGTCGTGGAAGGAGTAGGCGGACTCGGTGACGATGGAGCCCGTCCGGGGCGGCACCTCGGTGCGGCGGGCCATGGGGTCCGCCTTGTCCCGCCAGACGCCGTCGGCCCCGAGGACCTCGTACTTGTAGACCGCGCCGTCCCCCACCCCGGGGATGAAGATCTCCCACACGCCGGAGTGGCCCAGCGAGCGCATCGCCGCGCCGCCGCCGTTCCAGTGGTTGAAGTCCCCCTTGACCCGCACGGCGCGGGCGTTCGGGGCCCACACCGCGAAGCTGGTGCCGGCGACGTCGCCCAGCGCCGAGTGGTAGCGGCGCACGTGCGAGCCGAGCACGGTCCACAGCCGCTCGTGCCGCCCCTCCCCGATCAGGTGCAGGTCCAGCTCCCCGAGCGTCGGCAGGTGCCGGTAGGGGTCGTCCTGGGTCACGGGCTCCGCGTCGGCGTACGTGGTGCGGACCCGGTAGTCCGGCACGTGGCCGGGGCGCCGGGTGCGCGGCAGCACGGCGGTCCACACGCCGCCGTGCTCGTGGCGCAGCGGGAGCGTCTCGCCGGAGTCCAGCACGACGTCGACCGCCTCCGCCAGGTGCCGCAGGGCACGGAAGGTGACGGCGTCGTCGTCGTGCAGGTGCGCGCCCAGCACCGCGTGGGGCTGGTGGTAGGTGCCGTGCGCGACGGCGTCGAGCACCTCCGGCGCGACCGGCAGCGGGGCGGGGCGGGCGGGCTGGTGCGTCATGCGGTGCTCCGGACGATGTGGAGGATGTGCGCCGGCTCCTGGTAGGGATCGAGCCGGACGTAGTTGTGCTCGCCCCACCGCCAGGACTGGCCGGTGAGCAGGTCGCGGACCTCGAAGCGGCCGTCGCCGTCGAGGTCGCCGGGCGTGAGGTCGAGGGCGGGCAGGTCGAGGGTGACCGTGGACTCCCGGGCCGCGTGCGGGTCCAGGTTCACCACCACGAGGACGGTGTCCGTGGGCTCGGAGCCGGCCCCGTCCAGCAGGCCGCGCGGGGCGGGCCGGGACTTGGAGAAGACGAGCGTGGCCTCGTCCGTGGAGGTGTGCAGGTGGACGTTCGCCAGGTCGCCGAGGGCGGGGTGGGCCCTGCGGATCTCGTTCAGCCGGGTCAGGTAGGGCGCGAGCGAGCGCCCCTCCGCCTCGGCGGCCGCGAAGTCGCGGGGCTTGTACTCGTACTTCTCGTTGTCCGCGTACTCGCCGGAGCCGGGCCGGGCCGCGTTCTCGCAGAGCTCGTACCCGGTGTAGACGCCCCAGAGCGGGCTGCCCGTGGCGGCGATGGCCGCCCGCAGCTTGAACGCGGCGGGGCCCCCGTACTGCAGGAACTCGGGCAGGATGTCCGGGGTGTTGACCCAGAAGCTGGGCCGGAAGTACGGCGACGTCCGGTGCGAGACCTCGGTGAGGTACTCCTCCAGCTCCTCGCGCGTGTTCCGCCAGGTGAAGTACGTGTAGGACTGCTGGAACCCGGCCTTGCCGAGCGCGTGCATCATCGCCGGGCGCGTGAACGCCTCGGCGAGGAACACCGCGTCCGGGTGGAGCTGGGAGACCTCGCGGATCAGCCACTCCCAGAACCAGAGCGGCTTGGTGTGCGGATTGTCCACGCGGAAGATCCGCACACCCCGCTCGATCCAGAGCAGCACGATCCGCAGGACCTCCTCGCGCAGGCCCTTGGGATCGTTGTCGAAGTTCAGCGGGTAGATGTCCTGGTACTTCTTCGGCGGGTTCTCGGCGTAGGCGATCGACCCGTCCGCGCGCGTGGTGAACCACTGGGGGTGCTCGGCGACCCACGGATGGTCCGGCGAGGCCTGCAGGGCCAGGTCCAGGGCGACCTCCAGCCCCAGCTCGCGGGCGCGGTCGACGAACGCCGCGAAGTCCTCGACCGTGCCGAGATCCGGATGGATGGCGTCGTGCCCGCCCTCGGCCGCGCCGATCGCCCACGGGGAGCCGGGATCGTGCTCGCCCGCGGTGAGCGTGTTGTTCGGTCCCTTGCGGTGGGTGCGCCCGATCGGGTGGATGGGCGGCAGGTAGACGACGTCGAAGCCCATCCGGGCGACCGCGTCGAGGCGGTGCCGGGCCGTGGCGAAGGTGCCGGACGTGTACCGGCGCGTGCCGTCGTCGTACTCCTCCTCCAGGACCGCGCCCTCGGAGCGCGGGAAGAACTCGTACCAGGCGCCCTGCCCCGCGAGGCGGCGCTCGACGAGCAGCGGGTACGCGCCGCCGCGCGTGACGTGGCGGCGGATCGGGCGCTCGGCCAGGAGCGCGGTCAGCTCGGGCGACTCGGCGGCGGCGAACCGGTCGGCCACGCTGCGGTCGGTGTCCTCGAGGACGCGGGCGAGGCCGCGGAACAGCTCGGCGTCGGCCGCAGCGGTCTTGCGGTCCCGGGCGGCGGCCGCGAAGAGCCGGGCGCCCTCGGCGAGCATCAGCTCCTCCTCGATGCCGGCGCCGATCTTGATGCCGGCCGCGTGGTGCCAGGTGCCGTAGGGGTCGTCCCAGCCCTCGATCTCGAAGGTCCAGGCGCCGGCGGCGTCCGGACGGAGGGTGGCGTGCCAGCGGTCGGTGCCCGGGGCGCCGGGGACCATCCGGACCCGCTGGGCGGCCGAGCCGTCCGGCCGGTAGAGCACCGCGGTGGCGCCGACCGCGTCGTGCCCCTCGCGGAAGCAGGTCGCCGAGACCGGCACGTCCTGCCCGGTGACGGCCTTGGCGGGGAAGCGACCCCCGTCCACCACCGGCTGGACATCGGTGACGGGGATCCGTCCGAATCGCGTCGCGGGAAGTCTCTTCACACGCTAGACGCTAGTGGGCGCCGGTGGGCCTGCCAAGGTCTTGACCGAAAGCGACGGGCCGGACGGTCGCCTGACCAGCCCGTGATCGGGCCGCCCGCGATCGCGCCGGCGGACGGGCCGGCCGCCGGCGCGTCAGCTGCGGAAGACCGCCACCGAGTTGCCGGCCACCCGGTAGGACTCGCCCGCGCGCAGGACGGTCCCGCGGCGGGCGCGATCGGCGGGCTCGGTGCTGAAGCGCAGATCGAAGCGCAGATCGTCCTCGTCGCGGCCGATGAACGCCCGCAGCTCCTCGCCGTGCGGCAGGGTCAGCTCCACCGGATCCGGCGTGCCGTTGAAGACCACCAGGCCGTCGAACCGCCCCTCGGGGGACCCGATCAGCAGCTGCATGAGGCGCGTCTCCGGGTCCAGCCACTCCTCCTCCTGGAGCGGCTCGCCGGAGGTGTTGAACCAGAGCAGGAAGCCCGTGTCGTCCTGCGCGGGGTACGTGTACGGCTGGTTGGCGAGGAACTCACGGCGGATGCGGACCAGCGCGCGCGTCACGCCGAGCATCGCCTCCTGCTCGGGACCCAGGTCCCAGTGCAGCCAGGACATGGGGTTGTCCTGGCAGTAGGCGTTGTTGTTGCCGGCCTGGGTCTTGCCGATCTCGTCGCCGGCCGTGATCATCGGGACGCCGAGGGACAGCAGCAGCGTGGCCATCATGTTCGAGGCGGACTTGAGGCGCTCGCGGGTGATGTCCGCGTCGCCGGTCTGCCCCTCGACCCCGTGGTTGTAGCTGTTGTTGTCGCTGGTCCCGTCGCGGTTCTCCTCGCCGTTGTCCTCGTTGTGCTTGCGGTCGTAGGAGACCACGTCGCGCAGCGTGAAGCCGTCGTGGGCGGTGACGAAGTTGACCGAGGCCAGGGCTCCTCGGCCCGAGGGCGCGAAGAGGTCGCGGGACCCGGCGAGGACCGTGGCGAGCGAGGCGACCGAGGACCCCTGCTCCCCCGCGGCGAGCCGTCCCTGGTCCGCGGCCCAGAAGGTGCGGACGGTGTCCCGGAACTTGTCGTTCCAGTCGGCGAACCCGCGCGGGAACCGGCCGGTCTGCCAGCCGCCCATGCCCACGTCCCAGGGCTCGGCGATCATCTTCACGCCCGTGAGGGTCTCCGAGGCGGCGATCGCGGCGAAGAACGGGTGGTCCGGCGTGAAGTTGTTGTTCCCGTCCCGGCCCAGGGTCGCGGCGAGGTCGAACCGGAAGCCGTCCACGTGGAACTCCTCGACCCAGTAGCGCAGCGAGTCCATGGTCATGCGGATGACGGCCGGCTCGGTGAAGTCGAGGGTGTTCCCGCACCCGGTGGTGTCCAGGTAGTGCCCGTCCTCGGTGTGCCGGTAGTAGTGGTGGTCGGCGAGGCCGCGCCAGGACAGCGCCGGCTCGCCGGAACCGCCCTCCGCCGTGTGGTTGTAGACGACGTCGAGGATCACCTCGATCCCCGCATCGTGCAGGTGCTTGACCATGCCCTTGATCTCGTCGCGCACGGCGGCCGGCCCGGCGGCGCGCGCTGCGGCGGTGGCGTACTCGTGGTGCGGGGCGAAGTAGCCGAGCGTGTTGTAGCCCCAGTAGTTGGGCAGCCCGAGCTCGCGCAGGTGCGGCTCGTCGATGTGGAAGTGGATCGGCAGCAGTTCGACGGCGGTCACGCCCAGGGCACGCAGGTAGTCGAGCATCACCGGGTGGGCCAGGCCGGCGTAGGTCCCGCGCACCTCCTCCGGCAGGTCCGGGTGCAGCATCGTCAGGCCCTTGATGTGCGCCTCGTAGATGACCGTGTCCCGCCACGGCACGTGCGGCCGCCGGACGGTGCCCCAGTCGAAGCCGGCGTCGGGGACGTAGACGCCCCAGTAGTTGCCGTCGTCGTCCTGCTCGATGGCGCGGGCGTACGGGTCCACGAGGAGCTGGCCCGACTCGGGCCGGTCCGCCCCGTGCTCCCAGAACGCGTAGCGGGCGCCCGGGCGCAGCCCCTCGACGGCGCCGTGGTGGGCGCCGTCGGTCAACTCGGTCAGCGTGGCCGAGGCGAGCCCGCCGCCCGGGACGGTGAACCAGACGTCGACGTCCTCGAGCTCGGGGGCGAAGACGGAGACGTTGACCGTGTCGGCGACGTCGGCGATGCCCGCGACGTCGTCGTGGACCCCCCGCGGGAACTGCCGCGACGGGTGGCCCCGGCCCTCGAGGGAGGCCGGGATGTTCAGGGGTGAACTGGTCATGTCAGCAGGATGCCCCTCACGCGCCGCGGCGCCGGGAGACCTCGTAGAGCGAGATCCCCACGGCCATCGAGGCGTTGAGGGACTCCATGGCGGAGTCGATCGGGATGGACACGATCGCGTCGCAGGTCTCGCGGACCAGCCGGGAGAGGCCCTTGCCCTCGGAGCCGACGACGATGCACAGCGGCTCGGTGGCCAGCTCGAGGTCGGGCAGCTGGACGTCGCCCTCGCCGTCGAGCCCGACGACGAAGACGCCCATCGCCTTGATCTCCTTCAGCGCGGTGGTCAGGTTGGTGGCCCGGGCCACGGGGACGCGCGCGGCGGCGCCGGCGCTCGTCTTCCACGCGGCGGCCGTCATGCCCACGCTGCGGCGCTCGGGGACGATCACGCCGTGCCCGCGGAACGCGGAGACGGAGCGGACGATCGCGCCGAGGTTGCGCGGGTCCGTGATCCCGTCGAGGGCGACGAAGAGCGGCTGCGTCCGGATGTAGCCCTTCTGGGAGCGCGCGACGGTCGCCTCCGCGAGCTCGATCGCGTCGGCGTACTCGTACGGCGGGACCTGCAGCACCAGGCCCTGGTGCACGGCGTCGTCCGTCATCCGGTCCAGCTCCTGCTTGCTGGTCTCCAGCACGGCGATCCCGCGCTCCGCGGCCAGCTTGAGCGTCTCGCGGACGCGGTCGTCCACGTCGATGCGGGTGGCGACGTAGAGGGTCTTCGCGGGGATCTCGGCGCGCAGCGCCTCGACCACCGAGTTGCGCCCGGTGACCATCTCCGCCGCGTTCTTGGAACGACCGGTGCGGCCGCGTCCGCCCTGCTTGGCGCTCGAGCGCTCGGAGAGCTGCTTGGCGCGGTAGGCCTTGTGGTAGACGCGCTCCTCCGCCTTGGGGGTGGGGCCCTTCCCCTCGAGGGACTTCCGGCCGTGGCCGCCGGTGCCGACGGAGGGGCCCTTCTTGGTCTTGCGGACGGCGCCGGGACGCTTGGGAGTTGCCATGATTCGGATCCTTGTCACGTTTGTACTGGGTCGCGTGTCCTGAGCCGCGATCGAACTGCACCGCGATCGGACCGGGCCGCGCTTCGGACCGGGCCGCGCTGGGAGGGCGCCGGGGCACGGGGGCCTGCGGCGGCACCCGGCACGTGTCGAGCTCAGGCCCCGGGCAGGGACCATCCTACGCGGGCGGCGCCAGCCCGGCGCGGGCCCGGCGGGACTCTTGAGGAACCCTGCATGCCGCGGGCCGCGCGCCCGCGGCCCCGGCCCGGGGCCGCGGAGGGCTCCCGTCCCCCGGCGCCACGGGCCTGCGGGCTAGCCCCCGAGGCTCCAGCGGGCTCCGTCGGCCGAGTCCTCGACGACGATCCCGGCCGCGGCCAGCGTGTCGCGAATCGCATCCGCGGTGCCCCAGTCCCTCGCGGCGCGGGCGGCCGCACGGGCCTCGAGCTGCGCCCGGACGAGCACGTCGAGGGCCGCCGTCGAGCCCGGGTCCCCGCCGGCGTCGTTCCCGGCGTCGTCGAGGCCGAGGACCGCGGTGGCGGCCGCCGCCTGTGCGTACGCGGCGGCGACGGCGTCCCGGTCGCCCGCCGCGAGCGCCGTGTTGCCCGCCCGGACCGTCTCGTGGAGCGCGGCCAGGGCCTGCGGGACGTTCAGGTCGTCGTCCATCGCGGCGGCGAAGGCGTCGGGGACGCGGCCGACGACGGCGTCCGCGCCGAGCATCCGCTGCGCGTTGCGCAGGAACGTGTCCACGCGCTCGACGGCGGCACCGGCCTCGGTGAGCGACGTCGGGCTGTAGTCCAGCTGGCTGCGGTAGTGCGCCTGGCCGAGGAAGTACCGGACCACCCGCGGCCCGGCCGCCTCCAGCATCTCCTCCGGCGAGACGGTGTTGCCGACCGACTTGGACATCTTCTCGCCCTCGAAGGTGACCATGCCGTTGTGCATCCAGAAGTTCGCGAAGTCCTGACCGGCCGCCGTCGACTGCGCCAGCTCGTTCTCGTGGTGTGGGAACCGCAGATCCAGGCCGCCGCCGTGGATGTCGAACGCGTTGCCGAGGTACTTGCCGGCCATCGCCGAGCACTCGAGGTGCCAGCCCGGGCGGCCCCGGCCCCAGGGGCTGGCCCAGGAGGCCGTCTCCGGGTCGGTGCCCTTGTGGCCCTTCCACAGGGCGAAGTCGCGGGGATCGCGCTTGCCCCGCGGGTCGGCGTCCGGGGCGGCCTGCATGTCGTCGATGCGCTGGTGCGTGAGCGAGCCGTAGGCCTCCCAGGAGCGGACGTCGAAGTAGACGTCGCCGGAGTCGTCGAGGGCCGGGTAGGCGTGGCCGCGCTCGATCAGCTCGGCGATGAGCTCGTGCATCTCGCCGATGTGCCCGGTGGCACGGGGCTCGTAGGTGGGGCGGCGCACGCCGAGGGTCTCGTAGGCCCGGGCGAACTCCTGCTCGAACCGGTACGCGAGCGCGAACCAGGGCTCCTCCGCGCGGTAGGCGGGCTCCGGGACGAAGCCGTCGGCGAAGGACGCGGCGGACTTCTCGAGGATCTTGTCGTCGATGTCGGTGACGTTCCGGACCACGGTCACGCGGAAGCCGCGGTACTCGAGCCAGCGGGTGAGGAGGTCGAACGCGATGGCGGAGCGGATGTGCCCGACGTGCGGCATGCCCTGCACCGTGGCCCCGCAGTAGTACAGGCCCACCTGCCCGGGGACGAGCGGCGTGAA
The DNA here is from genome assembly GCF_039538765.1 of Zhihengliuella alba. Classification (NCBI taxonomy): domain Bacteria; kingdom Bacillati; phylum Actinomycetota; class Actinomycetes; order Micrococcales; family Micrococcaceae; genus Zhihengliuella; species Zhihengliuella alba. Next base: position 9,524 of record NZ_BAABCJ010000007.1, read on the forward strand.
GTCGCGGACCTGGGCCTGGCGGGTGTCGTAGAAACGGATGCTCACCCGCACAAGGGTAGCGGAAGGCCCGCCGTCGTCCCGGACGCGGTCCGCCGCCGGGCCGCGGGCGCAGCCGCCGGCGGGGACGGCCCGGCTACGGCCGGTACACGAGCGCGTTGGCGTAGGCCGTGACGCCCTCGCCGGCGCCCTCGAAGCCGAGCCCGTCCGACGTCGTCGCAGTCACCGTGACCGGTGCGCCCGCGGCCTCGCTGAGCACCCGGTCCGCCTCCTCCCGCCGCGGCCCGAACCGGGGACGGTTGCCGACGAACTGAACCGCGACGTTGCCGATCTCGAAGCCGGAGGCGCGGACGAGGCGTGCGGCCTCGGTCAGGAGGGCCGCCCCCGATGCGCCGGCGAGCTCCGGCCGCGACGTGCCGAAGTGCGTGCCGAGATCGCCGATCCCGGCCGCCGAGAAGAGGGCGTCGCAGGCCGCGTGCGCCACGGCGTCCGCGTCCGAGTGCCCCTCGAGGCCGCGCTCGCCGGGCCAGTGCAGGCCGGCGAGCCAGAGCTCGCGGCCACTGCCCTCGGGGGCGAACCGGTGCACATCGATGCCGGTCCCGATCCGGGGCATCGACGGGTGGTCGCGGTCCATGGGGCCTCCGGTCTCCTCGGTCTCGCCGGTGGGTGCGTTCTCGCCAGTCGGTGCGTTCTCGCCGGTGGACGCGTTCTCGCCGGCGGACGCGACGGCGGCCTCGGCGATGCGCAGGTCCTGCTCGGTGGTGATCTTCAGCGACTCGAGGCTGCCGGGCACCAGGTGGACGGGGATCCCCGCCAGCTCCATCAGCATGGCGTCGTCCGTCACCGCCTCGGCCCGGTGCCCGGCCCAGGTCTCCGCCTGCCGGTGCGCGGCGGCGAGGGCGGACCGGACGAAGCCCTGGGGCGTCTGCACGGCCCGCAGCGTGGAGCGTGCCGGAGTGTCGTAGACCTGCTCGGGAGCGATCCGCGGGTCCTCGGCGGGGACCGCCGTCTTGACGGTGTCCACCACGGGCAGGGCCGGGATGACCGCCGTGGCACCGGACTCCAGTGCGCCGACGACGGCGTCGAAGACCGCGGCCGGGGCCAGGCAACGGGCCGCGTCGTGGACCAGGACCAGATCCGCGGCAGGGCCGATCGCGTCGAGTCCCGCCCGGACGGAGGCCGTCCGGGTGGCTCCTCCCGCCACGAGGACGACGCCGCCGGTCCCCGCTGCCTCGTGCCCCGCGGTGTCCCGGACTGCGGCGGCCGACCCGCCGTCGTCGGCGTCGGGCTCCGTTGCAACGGGCCGGCCGCCGAGCTCGCGGCCGATCCGCCAGAGGTCCTCGCTCTCGGCCGGCAGCACCGCGACGATCTCCGCGCCGGGCAGTGCCCGCCGGACACCGCGCACCGCGCGGACGAGCATGGGCTCGCCGGCGACCGGGACCAGTGCCTTGGGCAGGTCGCGGCCCAGCCGGGTCCCGCTCCCGGCGGCGACGACGATGACGGCCACCCGGGAGCCGTGCTCCGGCGGCGCGGATGTTCCACGGGAAGGAATGCGTGAGTCCACGTCAGCACTCTATCCACTGCGTCGGTCCGGCGGGGCGCTGAGTGCCCGTTAAAGCAGAACAGCCCGTTCCCTCGAGGGGAACGGGCCGGAATGCCAGCTGCGGGGCCTGCTAGGAGGCGAGCACCTCGTCGAGCATGCTCTCCGCCTTGACCTCGTCCAGCTTCTTGGCCAAAGCCAGCTCGCTGATGAGGATCTGCCGGGCCTTGGCCAGCATGCGCTTCTCGCCGGCCGAGAGCCCGCGGTCGTGCTCGCGGCGCCACAGGTCGCGGACGACCTCCGCCACCTTGATGACATCGCCCGACGCCAGCTTCTCGAGGTTCGCCTTGTAGCGACGCGACCAGTTGGTCGGCTCCTCGGTGAACTCCGCGCGGAGGACGTCGAAGACGTCGTCGAGACCGTCCTGGTCGACGACGTCGCGCACACCCACCAGATCCACATTCTCCGCCGGAACCTCGATCGTCAGGTCGCCCTGGGCGACCTTCAGTTTGAGGTACATCTTCTCTTCGCCCTTGATGGTCCGCATCTTGATCTCTTCGATCCGTGCGGCCCCGTGGTGGGGGTAAACTACCGTCTCGCCAACCTCAAAAACCATGTTTGATTTTCCCCTTTCCCACAGACGAGTTTATCACGTGCCTTCTGGAAATACCGGCGCGTTGACCCTCCGTCCCCGGCTCCGTGCGCAATAATCCGCCCGCAGGGCAACGGCGGACCGCCGCTGCGGAGGCCGCGACGCCGCCGTCCGGACCGGGGCGGTGATTCTCTTCTACAACGAGTAGGATTGACGGGAATGCCGTCGCAGCGGGCCCCGCCCGGTGCGATCGATTAGTCGAGACCGAACCTGATGAGGAGTTCGTGCAGTGATCACCGCACAGAAGACGCGCGGACGCCGCGCCCTGGCCGTCGCCGCCCTCGGCCTGGTTGCCCTGAGCGCAGCCGGCTGCGGCGCCATCAACGACCAGGCCACCGCCACCGAGTACGCAGCGTCGGACGGCGTGAACTTCACCGCCGGCGACGCCGAGGTCCGCAACCTCATGCTGGTGACCACCGGGCCCGAGGCCGAGGCCCGCGTGCTCGGCAACGTGGTCAACGAGTCGGATCAGTCCGCCGAGCTCGAGCTGGGCATCAACGGCTCCTCCGTCACCATCGACGTCCCGGCCGGCACCACGGTGATGCTGAGCGAGGACGGCCACAAGACCACCGTCCCGTCCGCCGGCGAGCTCCCGGGCTCCATGGTCCCGGTGGACGTGACCGCCGGCAGCGAGTCCACCGAGGAACTGGTCCCCGTCATCGACGGCACCCTCGAGGAGTACCGCCAGTTCCTGCCGGAGGGCTACCAGCCGGAGAACAACGAGCACCTCAAACACGAGGAAGAGGAAGAGGCCGGCCACCACTAGCCGTCCCGTGGCCGCCGGCACGACGACGTCGGGCGGCGGCCGACAGCGCGAAGGGCTGCGGCCCCGGTCCACCGCTCGGTGGGCCGGGGCCGCAGCCCTTCGTCCGTCCCGGCCTCAGGCCTCGAACTTGTAGCCGAGCCCCCGCACCGTGACCAGGTGCTGCGGGTTGGACGGGTCCGGCTCGATCTTCGAGCGCAGGCGCTTGACGTGCACGTCCAGCGTCTTGGTGTCGCCGACGTAGTCGGAGCCCCAGACCCGGTCGATCAGCTGCCCGCGGGTGAGGACGCGTCCCGCGTTGCGCAGCAGCATCTCCAGCAGCTCGAACTCCTTCAGCGGGAAGGGCAGGGGCTCGCCGGACACGCTGACCACGTGCCGCTCGACGTCCATCCGGACCGGCCCCGCCTGCAGGGTGGCCGTGACCAGCTCCTCCGGCTCGGCCTGGCGGCGCAGCACGGCGCGGACGCGGGCGACCAGCTCCCGCGACGAGTAGGGCTTGGTGACGTAGTCGTCGGCCCCCAGCTCGAGGCCCACCACCTTGTCGATCTCGGAGTCCTTGGCCGTGAGCATGATGACCGGGACGCTGGAGCGCTGGCGGATCTGCCGGCACACCTCGGTGCCGGACTGGCCGGGCAGCATGAGGTCGAGCAGGACGAGGTCCGCGCCGGCCCGGTCGAACTCGGTCACGGCGTCCAGCCCGTTGTCCACGACCCCGACTTCGAACCCCTCCTTCTCGAGCAGGTAGGCCAGGGGGTCGCTCAGGGACTCCTCGTCCTCGACCACCAGAATGCGCGTCATCTGTTCTCCTCTGAGTGCGTCGCGCGCGAGCCGCGCGGTTCGTCGACGGGCGGCGGGTTCTCCGCCGTCGTGCCTTCCTCGAAGACCGGCAGCCTCACCGTGAACGTCGAGCCCTGACCGGGCTGGGACCAGACGGTCACCTCGCCGCCGTGGTTGGACATGACGTGCTTGACGATGCTCAGGCCGAGGCCCGTGCCGCCGGTCTGGCGGGACCGGGCCGAGTCGACCCGGTAGAAGCGTTCGAAGATCCGTTCCTGGTCGTCCGCGCTGATGCCCGGGCCCTGGTCCGTCACGGATACCTCGACGAGGTCGTCGCGGACCCGCACGCCGACCCCGACCGTGGTGTTCTCCGGCGAGTAGCGGATGGCATTGTCCACGAGGTTGCGGAACGCGGTCATCAGCAGGTCGGGGTCCCCGTGGACGACGGCGTCCCTGGCCCCGCCGACCTTGACGGCGATGTTCTTGCCCTCGGCGGTCAACTTGTTGCGGTCGACGGCCTCGGCGAGGGTGTGCGCGACGTCGACGGGCCGGCCCTGGAGGACCACGTCCGTCCCCTGCAGCCGGGAGAGCTCGATGATGTCCTGCACGAGCGCCGAGAGGCGGTGCGTCTCCTTGTGCAGGCGGCCGGCGAAGCGCTTGATCGCGACCTCGTCGCCCGCGGCGTCCTCGATCGCCTCCGCCAGGAGCGAGACGGCCCCGACGGGCGTCTTCAGCTCGTGCGACACGTTCGCCACGAAGTCGTTCCTGATCGCCTCGGTGCGGGTGATCTCGGTGCGGTCGTCGGCCAGGAGCAGGATGTACCGCTCGGCCAGGGGCGCCACCCGCACGTGCACGACGATGCCGCCCTGGCCCAGCGGGCCCCGGGGCAGCTCGAACTGGCGTTCCTCGATCACGCCGTCGGCCCGCACCCGGGCCGCGAGGTCGAGCAGCTCCTGGTGCACCACGGTGTGCCCGCGGACGAGCCCGTAGGCGTAGGCGGCCGGATTCGCCCGGACCACGCCGTTGACCTCGTCGATGACGACGAACGCCCGTCCGACGATGGAGAGGATCTCGGCGGTCCCGTCGGGCAGCGTCGGCTCGAGGACCTCGGGCACGGCGTCGCGGCGGCGCTGGCTGATGTGGAAGGCCAGCAGGCCGCCCGCACCGAGGAGCAGGCCGGTCAGGCCGGCCAGCACCAGTAGTAGGGAATCCATCACTGCACCAGCTTAGGCCGCTCGGACGGGCGCCCGCCGCCGCCCGGGGCCCCCGCGGGGCCGGTTCACCCAACGTTCACTTGCCCCGCCCGATTGGTTTACTTAGTAGTGTCAGTGTGAGCAATTGAGCCAGACCGCCTCTCGCAGGTTTCAGGACGCAAGGTTCTGATGAAAGGACCCCCCATGCGCAAAGTCTTCCAGGCCGAACTCCAGACCATCGGCGAGGAACTGATCAATCTCTCCAAGCTGGTCGCCGAGGCGATGGAACGGGCCTACGAGTCCTTCGCCAATGCCGACACGCAGCTGGCGCAGGAGGTCATCGCCGCCGACGCGCGGATCGACTTCCTGCAGAACAAGCTCGACGAGCACGCCATCGACGTGCTCGCCCTGCAGGGGCCGGTGGCTTCCGACCTGCGCATGATCGTGGGCTCGCTGCGCATGAGCGCCTCGCTGGAGCGCATGGGCGACCTCGCCCGGCACATCGCCCAGCTGACCCGGCTGCGCTTCCCGAACCAGGTGGCCCCCGAGTCCGTGCAGCCGACGTTCGCGGAGATGGCCCGCCTGAACATCGAGATCGCCACCAAGGTCGGCCAGCTGCTGGACACCCGGGACCTGGCCATCGCGGCGGAGATCATCGGGCTGAACAAGGAGATCGACGAGCTGCACTCGTCCGTCTTCAAGGCCATCGCCAGCGACGACTGGGCCGAGTCCGCGCCCACGACGACGGACGTGACGCTGGCGAGCCGCTACATGGAGCGCTTCGGCGACCACGGCGTCTCGGTGGCCCGCAAGGTCAACTACCTCGTCACGGGCGAGTGGGAGCCGAACCTCAACGACAACGTCTGAGTTCCGGCGCCGCCCTCCGCGGGCGGCAGCAGAGAGGGGGAGGCCCCGGCGCGATGCCGGGGCCTCCCCCTCTCTCGCCCGCCGTGCGGCGGTGCTGCGTGCGGTCCGCTGCTACGCGGGCCCCGGCGCTACTTGCGGCCCTGGCTCGCGACGGCCTTGACGGCCTCGGCCGCGGCCTCGGGGTCCAGGTACTTGCCGCCGGCCACGGCGGGCTTGAAGTCCTCGTCCAGCTCGTACAGCAGCGGGATGCCCGTGGGGATGTTCAGCCCGGCGATGTCCTCGTCCGAGATCCCGTCCAGGTGCTTCACGAGCGCGCGCAGCGAGTTGCCGTGCGCGGCGACCAGCACGGTCCTGCCGGCGACCAGGTCCGCCTTGATCTCCGACTCCCAGTAGGGCAGCATCCGCTCGAGGACGTCCTTGAGGCACTCGGTGCGCGGGGCGTCGTCGCCGAGGTCCGCGTAGCGCGGGTCGCCGATCTGGGAGAACTCCGAGGAGTCGTCCAGGGGCGGCGGCGGGGTGTCGTAGGAGCGGCGCCACTCCATGAACTTCTCCTCGCCGAACTCCTCCAGCGTCTCGGCCTTGTTCTTGCCCTGCAGCGCACCGTAGTGGCGCTCGTTCAGCCGCCAGTCGCGCTTGACCGGGATCCAGAGGAGGTCGGCCGACTCGAGGGCGAGGTTCGCCGTGGTGATCGCGCGCTTCAGCAGGGAGGTGTGCAGCACATCCGGGCGCAGGCCCGCCTCGATCAGCAGCTCGCCGCCGCGCTTGGCCTCGGTCCGGCCCTGCTCGGTCAGGTCGACGTCCACCCAGCCGGTGAACAGGTTCTTCTCGTTCCAGTCGCTCTGCCCGTGACGGAGCAGGATGAGGGTGTAAGTCATGGTTTCATCCTACAGACGGGCCGCCGCCGGGCACCGGCTGCGGCCGGATTCGCAGTAATGTTCCGGGCGGCTCGGCCTCAGTAGCTGTAGCCGCCGCGGCCGGAGACCGCAGGGCGCACGTCGGCGAGGTACACCGCGGCGACGCAGGCCGCGATGAGCTGCAGCAGGCCGCCGCTGCCCCCGTAGACGCTCAGCAGGCAGAACAGGGTGGACCCGGCGGTCAGCGCTAGCCAGAAGCCCTTGGAGCGCTTGCCGGCGCCCTCGAAGTTCGCTGCCGGGCGGCGCACCGCGTCCAGGAACGCCCAGACGGCGAGGACGAGTGCGACGACGCCCAGCGCCAGGAAGAGATAGTGCTCGATCGCGTAAGCCAGACCCATGCTGACAGTCTAGGCCCGGGCCCCCGCGCCGTGGTCGAGGGCGCGCGCCAGATCGGCCCAGAGGTCCTCGGCGTTCTCGATGCCCACGCTGAGCCGGACGAGGTTCTCCGGGACGGTGGGCGCCTCCCCCGGGTGACGACGCCGGCGCTCGGCGAGCGACTCGACGCCGCCGAGGCTCGTGGCCGGCGTCCACAGCCGCAGCGCGGCGACGACGGCGTCCGCGGCGCGGAGGCCGGCCTCGGCGCCGTCGTCGTTCCCGGCAGCGTCGTTCCCGGCGCCCGCCGGCGCCACGGCGATGGAGACGACCGAGCCGAAGCCGTCCATCTGGGCGGCGGCGCGGGCGTGGCCGGGGTCCCCGGGCAGGCCCGGGTAGCGGACCGACTCGACCGCGGGATGGGCGGCGAGGCGCTCGGCGAGAAGCTGCGCGGTCGCCTGCGAGCGCTCCAGGCGCACCGCGAGCGTGCGCATCCCGCGCAGGGTCAGCCACGTCTCGAACGGCCCGGCGATCGCCCCGTGGAGGGTCCGGTAGGCCAGGAGCCGCTCGCGCAGAGCCGCCGAGGAGGTGACGACCGCGCCGAGGATCACGTCCGAGTGGCCGCCGAGGTACTTGGTGGCCGAGTGGACTACCACGTCGGCCCCGGACTCCAGCGGGCGCTGCAGCAGCGGCGTGGAGAACGTGTTGTCGACGACGGTCAGGATCCCGCGCTCCCGGGCGGCGGCGAGGATCGCCGGCAGGTCGGCGACCTCGAGCATCGGGTTGGTGGGGCTCTCGACCCACAGCAGGGTGGACGGCCCGGCGTCACCCGCGGCCCCGGCCGCCTCCGCGGGTGCGGCGTCGAGGGGAGCCGCGTCGAGGGGTGCGGCGTCCAGTGCGGCGACGACGGCGTCCGTGTCGGCGATGTCGACGTGGACCACCCGCAGCCCGGTCCGCCGGGTCAGGTCGCCCACGATGGCCAGGCTGCCGTTGTAGCTGTGCCGCGGCAGGACCACGGTGCCGCGGGCGGGCAGTAGCGACATGGCCGCGGCGATGGCGGCCATGCCGGAGCCGAAGGCCAGGGCCGGCTGGTCCGCCCGCTCCAGCTCCGCCAGCGTGGCCTCGAAGGGATCCCAGGTGGGATTGGTGAAGCGGGCGTAGCCCCGCTCGCCGGCGTCGGGCAGGCCGGCGCCGCGGAAGGTGGAGGAGAGCACGATCGGGGGGTTCACGGGCTCGTCCGTCTCGTGCGGCGGGCGCCCGGCCGCCACGACGACGCTGTCCGGCGCCAGCCCCTGCCCGTGGCCGTGCCCGCCGGCCGGGGATCCGTGCGGGGAGAACTGTCCGGTGCCCTGCTCTGCGGTGCCTTCGCTCATGCTCACGAGGGTAGGGCGCGGCGTTGTCCACGGGCCAGCCCGCGACCGCCGGCGACGGCATTGTTGCGGCTAGGCTGGTGGGGTGAGCCAGCAGCATGAGCACCCCCGCACGCCCGAGCGCTCGCCGTCGGCCCACCCCGGACCAGGCCTGTTCGTGGTCTTCGAGGGAGGCGACGGCGCCGGCAAGTCGACGCAGGCGGCCCGCCTGGCCGAGGCGCTCGACGCCGCCGGCGAGACCGTCCTGCGGACCCGGGAGCCGGGCGGGACGGAGATCGGCGAGGAGCTCCGCTCGCTCGTCCTGGACCACGGGCACGGCACCGTCGACCCGCGCACCGAGGCCCTGATCTTCGCCGCCGCGCGGGCCGCGCACGTGGAACAGGTCATCCTGCCCGCCCTCGCGGCCGGGCACGTGGTGGTCTGCGACCGCTACATCGACTCCTCGGTCGCCTACCAGGGCGTCGGCCGCGGCCTCGGCGTCGAGGACGTCCTGAACGTCAACCGCTGGGCGACCCAGGGGCTCATCCCCCACCTGACCGTGTTGCTGGACGTGGACGCCGCGGCCGGGCGCCGGCGTCGGACCGTCCGCGACGCCGGCGGGGCGGACCGGCTCGAGGCCGAGTCGGACGACTTCCACACGCGCAACCGCCGGGCCTTCCTGGACCTGGCGGCCGGCGATCCGGCCCGATACCTGGTGCTCGACGCCGGTCAGGGCGTGGACGAGCTCGCCGGGGCCGTCCTCGAGCGGGTCCGCGGGCTGCGCGGCACCGGGGCGGGCGCATGAGCGTCTGGGACGAGCTGCCCGGGCAGGACCAGGCCGTGGCGCAGCTGGAGCGCGCCGTCGCCGGCGGCGGCCCCGCGCACGCATGGCTGTTCACCGGGCCTCCCGGCTCCGGACGCTCGAACGCGGCGCGCGCCTTCGCGGCCGCCCTGCAGTGCGAGCACGGCACCGGCTGCGGCGCATGCAAGGGATGCCGGCTGACCCTGGCCGGCGCGCACCCCGACGTCTCCATGGTGACCACCGAGAACGTGAACTACATGATCAGCGACGTCCGCGAGCTGATCACCAAGGCGCAGGACCGTCCGTCCGGCGGACGGTGGCGCGTGATCGTCATGGAGGACGCGGACCGCATGACAGAGCGGACCACCAACGTCCTGCTCAAGGCGATCGAGGAGCCGCCGCCGCACACCGTGTGGATCCTGTGCGCGCCGAGTCCGGCGGACGTGCTCGTGACGATCCGGTCGCGGTGCCGGCCGCTGGGCCTGCGGGTGCCCAGCCGGGAGGCCGTCGCCGAGCTGCTGGTCCGCCGCGACGGCCTGACCGCCGAGCAGGCGGAGTTCGCCGCGCGGGTCAGCCAGTCGCACATCGGGGTGGCCCGGCGGCTCGCCCAGTCGGAGGAGGCCCGGCTGCGGCGGGACAAGACCGTGCGGCTGCCCCTGTACCTGCGCACGGTCGCCGACGCCGTCGCGGCCGCCGGGGAGATCGTCGAGATCTCCACCAAGGAGGCCACGAGCTCGGCCGAGGAGCGCGCCGCCGCCGAGACGGCCGGGCTGCGCGAGCTGCTGGGGCTGGAGCCCGATGCGCAGATCCCGCCGCAGCTGCGCAGCCAGTTCAAGCAGGTCGAGGAGGCCACGAAGCGCCGTGCCCGCCGCGGGATGAACGACTCGCTGGACCGGGCGCTCATCGACCTGACGACCGTCTACCGGGACGTGCTGGTCCTGCAGCTCGGGACGGGGACCGAGCTGGTCAACGACTATCTGGCCGAGCCGCTCCGGCAATTCGCCGCCCGGGGCACCCCGACCGATACGCTGGCGAGGATCGACCTCATCGCCGAGGCCCGCCAGCGCATCACGGCCAACGTGACACCGCTGCTGGCGATGGAGGCCATGATGGCCGGCCTCCTGCCGCGCCGCGGCTGAGCACCTCCCGTCCGCGCCCCTCCCATCCGCACAGGAGTCCCCACCCGCATGATCCGACGCCCCGGCCTCCCCGCGCTCCCCCGGCACCGGGCGGGCACCCGACGCGGCCGGTGGGCCGCAGCGCTCGCGGCCGCGGCCGCCGTCGTACTGGCCGCCACCGGGTGCACGCCGCAGCCCGACGAGCGCGGCCCGGAGCCGGCGGCGGTCCCCTCCGGCCTGGAGCGCTTCTATGAGCAGAAGCCGGCCTGGGAGGAGTGCCAGGGCAGCTTCGAGTGCGCGAGCGTCCAGGTGCCCCTGGACTACGCCGCCCCCGAGGGGGAGAGCATCGAGCTGGCGATGATCCGCAAGCGCGCCCCCATGCCGGAGGGATCCCTGCTCGTGAACCCGGGCGGCCCCGGCGCCTCCGGCGTGCAGCTCGTCCGCAACACCGCGACCACGACGTTCTCCACCGACCTGCGCGAGAACTTCCACCTGGTGGGGTTCGACCCGCGCGGCGTCGGCCAGTCCGCTGCCGTCGAGTGCCGCACCGACGCGCAGCTGGACGAGGGCCGCGCGGGCGAACCGATGTCCATCGCCGAGCTCGGGGAGCTGTGCGACGCGAAGAACGGCGAGATCCTCTCCCACGTGGACACCGACAGCGCCGCCCGCGACCTCGACATCCTGCGCGCCGTGAACGGCGACCACGACCTCAACTACCTCGGCTTCTCCTACGGCACCAAGCTCGGCGCCGCGTATGCCGACCTGTTCCCGGAGAACGTGGGGCGCCTGGTGCTCGACGGCGCGATGGACCCGACGCTCGGGATCTCCGAGGTGACACTGGCGCAGGCGGAGAGCTTCCAGCAGGAGCTGCGCGCGCTGGTGGAGTGGTGCGGCGGCGAGGCGTCCTGCCCGCTCGCCGGCGGGCAGGACGGGCTGGACGAGCTGGTCCAGATCATGGACCGGCTCGAGGCGGACCCGATTCCCGTGGAGGACGGGCGCGAGTTCACCGAGGCCGAGTTCGTCAACGCCCTCCTGCTGCCCCTCTACGACGACGGCTGGTGGCAGTCGTTCAGCGAGGGCCTGACCGAGCTGCAGCGCCAGGACAGCGCCGAGTCGCTGATGTACATGGCGGACGCCCGCTCGGGCCGGCTCGACGACGGCACGTACGCGGACAACTCCTGGGACGCGTTCACGGCGATCAACTGCCTCGACTACCCAGACCCGAGGGTGGACGGCGCCGCGCTGGACCGCGCCCTCGACGACGTCTCCCCCACGATCGGCTGGTACCTGGGCGGGGACCTCTCCTGCGACGCCTGGCCCGCTCCTCCCGTGGGGGACCTCGATCCCGCGCAGCCGCTCGCCGGGGACGCCCAGGCACTGGTCATCGGCACCACGGGCGACCCGGCGACGCCGTACGAATGGTCCGAGGCGCTCGCCGAGCAGCTCGGCCCGAGGGCCCGTCTGGTCACCTACGAGGGGCACGGCCACACGGCCTACGGGCGCAGCAACGACTGCATCACGAAGGCGGTCGACGCCTTCCTGATCGACGGCGAGGTCCCCGCCGAGGGCCTCACCTGCTGAGTAGTTCCGCGCCGGGCACAGCGCCGGATCAGGGCCGGGGCAGGGCCGGGACGGAGGGGACGGAGCGCGTTTTGACCGGGCCCTGACCTGTCCTATAAAGTTGTCGCTCGTGGGAAATCCTCGGATCCCCCACGGTGCCTCCTTAGCTCAGTCGGTAGAGCGTTTCACTCGTAATGAAAAGGTCGCCAGTTCGATTCTGGCAGGGGGCTCGGCGAAAGAGAGCGGCTGATCTGCAGAGGCAGGTCGGCCGCTCTTCTCGTTCCCGGTCCTTCCGGGCCCGGGAACGCGCGAGGCGCCGCCCGGTTCCCCGGGCGGCGCCTCGCCGTCGTACGGCTCGCGTCGACTACTCGAAGTCGCTGACCGCAGGGTCCGGCCCGATGCGGCCCTCGGCCCCGCGGTCCAGCCCGTCGATCTTGGCCAGATCCTCCTCGTCGAGCGTCAGCGCCACGGACTCCCAGTTGGCGACGATGCGCTCCGGGGTCACCGATTTGGGGATGACCACCAGGCCCTTGGCCAGGTGCCAGGCGATGACGACCTGCGCCGGCGCGGCCCCGTGCTTCTCCGCGATCTCGGTGATCACCGGGTTCTCCAGCAGGTCGGAGCGGTTGCCCAGCGGCGACCAGGACTGGTGCAGGATGTCGCGCGACTTCTCGTACTCGCGGAGGCTGCGCTGCGGGAAGTACGGGTGCGTCTCGACCTGGTGGATCGCCGGGACCACGCCCGTGGCCTCCTCGATCTCCTGCAGCGCCTCGACCGTGAAGTTGGAGACGCCGATCGACTTGACCTTGCCCGTCTTCTGCAGGTCCACGAGGGCCTTCCAGGTGTCCACGTACTTGCCCTGCTTCGGCTGCAGCCAGTGGATCAGGTACAGGTCCACGTACTCGAGGCCGAGCCGCTGCAGGGAGGCGTCGAACGCGGCCAGCGTCTCCTCGTAGCCCTGGTCCGCGTTCCACAGCTTGGTGGTGATGAACAGTTCCTCGCGCGGCACGCCGGACGCGGCGATCGCCCGGCCGACGCCCTCCTCGTTGCCGTACACCTTGGCCGTGTCGATGTGGCGGTAGCCGGCCTTGAAGGCCTCGCCGACCACCTTCTCCGCGACGTCGTCCTCGACCTGCCAGACCCCGTAGCCCAGCTGCGGGATGGTGTTGCCATCGTTGAACTTCAGTACCGGTGATTCGTGGGTAGTCATGCACCTCATCCTGCCATCGTCCACGGCTGCACGGGAGGCCCCCTACGCCGACCGCGTAGTGCTGCGTCAGACGGGAATAAAGCCGGTCCCGCGCTGAGTTGAATCGTTTTTCGCGGGACAGTGGCCGGCCGCGATGCGCCGGGTCGGCCGAGTACGCAGGGTCAGCCGAGTGCGCCGGGTCAGCCGAGTGCGTCGGCGGCGGCCCGGGCGCTGGCGACGCCCTCCACCACGACGTCGGCCCGGCGGCGGACGCTGTCGAGCCCGGTCTGCAGGTCGGCGGCCGCGTGGCTCTCGGCGTCGAGACGGGCCATCGCGGCGGCCTGCGCCGCCTGGGCGAGGTCGTTGGCCGCCTTCGAGAGGGCGCGGTGCACCGCGGAGGCCCCCGGGGGGATGTCGGTCCCCTCGCTGGGCCGGGCGGCCTGGGCCCGGACGCAGATGCGGCGGACCTCGTCGAGCTCGTCGGCGAGCCGGTTCGCGATGGAGGCCAGGCCGTTGTAGAGCTCGTTGTACTGCGGGTCGTCCTCGATGCCCTCGAGGACCTGGTGGAAGCGGTCGAGCCCGCGTTCGAACCGGTCGTGGGCGCGCCGCCACACTCCCAGTCCGAGCTCCTTGGTGTCGCGGTGAGCGCCGCGAAGTCGTGCGAAGAGACCCACGGAACCATCTTGCCATGAAGGCGGGCGCGTCCGGCGGGCGCCCTCGGACTGTCCGCCGCCCCGGCGGCCCGGAGTACTGCCGTCGGGGGTGCCGCGACCGAGCACGGCTAGGGACGCAGGAGGACCTTGCCCCGGTGCTCGCCGGAGTCGAAGTAGGCGTGCGCCGCCGCGGCGTCGGCGAGCGCGAACACGCGGTCGGTGGTGGGCTTCAGCCGCCCGGCCGAGACCATCGGCCAGACGTGCCGGCGGACCTGGTCCATGATGGCCGCCTTCTCCGCGCTGGGACGGGAGCGCAGCGTGGTGGCGATGACCCGGCCGCGGCGTGCCATGAGCGCGGACAGGTCCAGCTCCCCGCGCACGCCCCCGGCCAGCCCGATCACCACGAGGCGCCCGCCGGTGGCCAGGGTGGAGACGTTGGCGCCCAGGTACTTCGCGCCGACGACGTCGAGGACCACGTCCGCCCCGTGCCCGTCGGTGGCCTCCCGCATCCGCTCGGCGAAGTCCTCGGTGCGGTAGTCGATCAGCAGGTCGGCCCCGAGGCCGGCCGCGTAGTCCAGCTTCTCCCGTGTGCTGCCGGTGACGGCCACGTGGGCGCCGTAGGCCTTCATGATCTGGATGCCGGCCGCCCCGATGCCGCCCGAGCCGCCGTGGATCAGCACCCACTCCCCCGGGCGGACCGCGGCCTCCAGGACCAGGTTGGACCACACCGTGGCGGCCACCTCGGGCAGGCCGCCGGCGTCGATCGGGTCGACGCCGGACGGCAGCGGGACGGCCTGCCCCGCGGGCACGGCCACGTACTCGGCGTACCCGCCTCCGGCGAGGAGCGCGCAGACGGGAGCGCCGTCGTTGTACTCGCCGGCCGGGGACGCGACGTCCGCGCCGCGGGCGGCCACCGTGCCGGAGACCTCGAGGCCGGGGATGTCGCTGGCGCCCGGCGGCGGCGGGTAGACGCCCTTGCGCTGCTGGACGTCGGCCCGGTTCAGTCCGGCGGCGGAGACTCGGATCAGGATCTCCCCGGGCGCGGGAGTCGGCACGGGCCGGGAGACGATGCGCAGGACCTCGGGTCCGCCGGAGCCCTCGAAGACGGCCGCGCTCATGGTCTGGGGAATCGTCTCGGTCATGCGCTCTCCTCCTGCGTGCGGGCGGGGCCGGTCGGCGGCGGGCGTGCCGCCACTGCTGCTGGCAGTCTCGCACAGTGGGCCGGTACCCGGCCTCCTGCACGGAGCTGCGGTCGCGGTCAGCCGAACAGCTGGCCCACGCGCAGGAGCGTCTGCCAGACGCCGAACAGCAGGGGGACGCCGACGAGGAGCCAGCCGAAGGCGACGCGGCCCACGGCGCGGTCGGTCTCCGGGCGGTCGGTCTCCGGGCGGTCGTCGTCGGCTGCCGAGCCGGCGTTCTTGGCCCCCGGTCCATCCCGGTGCGGGCCCCCGGCCGCCGTCGCCGCCGAGCCGCTCTCCGCCGAGCCGCTCTCCGCGGACTCCCCGGCCGCGGGGTCCCCCGCCGCCGAGGGGCTCGAGACGAGCTCCCGTCCACGATCGTCCGCTGCCCCGCGGGCGTCACCGGCTCCGGCGGGCGGGGGCTCGTGGAAGCGCTCGTGGACCGGGCGGATCAGGAGATTGGCGGCGAAGCCGACGGCGAGCAGCGCGACCATGGTGAACAGGACGGGCCGGTAGTTCTCCGCCATCATGGTCCCGGGCTCGCCCTGCGCGTCGAGGAACCCGTTGACGATGGCGGGTCCGGCGATGCCGGCGGCGGACCAGGCGGTCAGGAGCCGGCCGTGGATGGCGCCGACCTGGTACGTGCCGAAGAGGTCCTTCAGGTAGGCCGGGGCCGTGGCGAAGCCGCCGCCGTAGAAGGAGATGATGACGAACGCCAGGAAGATGTAGAGCAGGCGGCTGGTGTCGCCGACCAGGGCGAGGGCGGTGTAGAGCACCGCGCCGGCGCCGAGGAAGACCATGTAGACGCCCTTGCGGCCGATCCGGTCCGAGGCCGAGGACCAGCCGAAGCGGCCGAGCATGTTGCCGATCGAGAGCAGGCCCACGAAGCCGCCGGCCACGGCCGCGGACACCGCGGATGCGCCGTCGCCGGCCCGGAAGAAGTCCTGGATCATGGGGGCCGCCTGCTCGAGGATGCCGATGCCCGCGGTGACGTTGAGGAACAGGGCCGCCCAGAGGAGCCAGAACTGCGGCGTCCGGATGGCGCTCCGCGCCGAGACGTTGTTGTCCGTGACGAGCGCCGACTTCTTGGCCTGGCTCGGGTGCCAGCCCCGCGGCCGCCAGCCCTCGGCCGGGACGCGGATGGTGAGCGCGCCGTACACCATGAAGCAGAAGTAGACGACGCCGAGCGTGACGAACAGCTGGCCGACGGCCTCGCCGGAGGGGATCCATCCCTCGGCGCCGGACTCGGGGTCGTAGAGGCGCATCAGCCGGGTGGACAGGGGCGAGGCCACGAGCGCGCCGCCGCCGAAGCCCATGATCGCCATGCCGGTCGCCATGCCGGGGCGGTCCGGGAACCACTTCATGAGCGTGGACACCGGGGAGATGTAGCCGATGCCGAGCCCGATGCCGCCGAGCAGGCCGTACCCGACGTAGACGAGCCACAGCTGCTGGGAGAAGATGCCGGCCGATCCGACGAGGAAGCCGGCGGACCAGAAGCAGGCGGCCACGAACATGGCCTTGCGTGGACCGGACCGCTCCACCCAGGTGCCCATCACCGCGGCGGAGAGGCCGAGCATCACGATCGCGATGGAGAAGATCACGCCGATCTCCGTCAGGCTCGCGCCGAAGTGCTCCACGAGGGCCGTCTTGTAGACGCTGGTGGCGTAGGCCTGTCCGATGCACAGGTGGACGGCCAGGGCCGCGGGCGGGATCAGCCACCGGTTGAAGTTCTGCGGTGCGACGGAATGGGACCGGTCCAGCCAGCTCATGCGACCTCCTGGGAGCGCGGCCGGCCGGCCGACGGGGCCGGCCCGCCGCCAGCGGACCGCTGGGACTCGGCCGCCGACGTGACGACGGCCACCACGCATTCTGCCTCAGGTCAGCGCGTCGTGGAAGAACCGTTTCGGGTACCGGGGAGGGGCCGCGCGCCGTGGCTTTGGCGACGCGCAGCGGCTGGCTCTAGAGTTGGTCTCTCCGGATGGTTGTCCGAGCGGCCTAAGGAGCCGGTCTTGAAAACCGGTGTGCGGCGACCCCGCACCAAGGGTTCAAATCCCTTACCATCCGCAGTGTCGAAGGCCCCGGCCCTCCCCGTCCGGGAGGGGCGGGGCCTTCGCCGCGTCCGGGGACGTGTCCGCCCCGCCGCGGACGCCGCGGCCACGACCGGATCGGCCGGGCACGAGTCAGTCGGGCACAGTTCAGTCCGGCACAGTTCAGTCGGGCACGACGACGACGCGCGCCCCGGGCTCCGGGCCGTCGCCTTGCGGGCCCTCGCCGGCCGGGGCGGCCTCCCCCGCGCCGCCGGTGCCATCGGACCCGTTGGACGCGAGGACCACGATGCCCGGGTAGCCGCGGACGAGCGCGCGCAGTGCGCGGCGACCGGCCGCGTCCAGATCGGCGTCGATCCGGTTGAGCAGGAGCAGCGGCGGCGTCCCGAGCACGGCCCTGGCCAGGTGGACCTGGGCCCGCTGGCCGGGGGTGAGAGGCTGCCCCCCGTTCCGCAGGAGAGTCCGGAGCCCCTGCGGAAGGGTCCGTTCCCAGGCCTCCGGATCCGCGCCGGCGGCAGCGAGCGCGGCCCGGGCCTCGTCGTCGTCGGCGTCCGGGAGCCGGTAGCGGACCGCGCGGAGGATGCTCCCGCGCTCCAGCGGCATGCCCGAGGACGCGTAGCCGACCAGCCGGCGGCGCTCCCGAGGACCGGCCGCTGCCAGATCGACCCCCGCGACCCGGCACGCGGCACGGCCCGGGGCGAGACCGGCGAGCTCGTGGAAGACCGCGTCCACCTGCACGTCGCCGCCAACCAGCCGGACCGTCTCGCCGGGCACCGCCTCCAGGAGTGGTTCGGCATCCCCGCCGCCGTCCGCGGGCCGGCGGGTGAGCTCCACGGCCTGCCCGGAGGCCCCGGCGGACCCGGACGGCGCGGACTGGCCCGTGCCGGGGCCCCCGAGCCCCCGGCGGGCCGCTCCTGCCCCAGTCGCGGAGGGACCCGCCTCGCTGAGGACCGGTGCGATGATGCGGCGCGCGGCCCGGAAGTTCTGCCGGTACTCGACCACGCGCCCCTGCTCCGTGGACTGGGCGCCCACCACGCCGGCGAGCATGAGTGCGCTGGAGGCCGTGGCGGCATCGACCCGGCCGCTCGAGGCGAGCAGTCCGACCCCGATGGACGCGGCGATGGGCGCGACCATGGAGGCCGAGCGGAGCACGCCGGTGATGCGGGCGCGCGACAGGGCGGCCTCCACCACGCGCTGCCCGGCCCGGTCGACGCGCCGGGCCTCGCGCGCCGACCCGCCGGCGAAGCGGACGGCTTCACGGGCGTGCACAGTGTCGGCGACCTGTGCGGCCAGCCGGCCTCGGGCCCGCCGGACGGTGCGCGCGCGCTCGAACGCCGGGCGCGAGAGCAGCAGCAGCACGGCCACCAGCAGCAGCAGCGGCAGGCCGACCGCCGCCCCGAGCCAGACACTGGTCAGGGAGAGCCACACGACCGTGACGACCACGAGCGGGATCCCGGCGACGAGGGGCGCGATGCCCTGCGCCACCCAGTTGCGCACCGCCGTGAGGTCGTTGGTGCTGCGGGCGATGGTCACCCCGGCGCTGCGGCTCCGGTCCGAGTCGAGGGTCGAGCGCACGAGCTTCACGCGCAGCTCGTGGATGTAGTCCTGCCCCAGCTGCTCCGCGACGAGCCGCTCGGCGAACACGCTGGCGCCCACCGCGACGACGGCGGCCGCCGCGGCGGCCAGCAGCCCCTGCACGGGTGCGCCCGTCCCGGCCGCGCCGACGAGCCGGCCCGCCAGCGCGGCGGCCAGGACCGAGGCCCCGGCGCGCACCAGCGCCAGGGCGATCAGCCCCGCGAGGTACCAGCGCCGGGTGCCGACCAGCAGGGGAGGCAGCGGCTCGTCGCCGCGGCGCTCGCCCGGCGCGCGGTCACGGCGCGGGGCCGGCGTCGACACGGGTGCCGGCGTCGACGCGGGCGCCGGGGGGCCGGCGGAGATCACCGGCGCGCCCCCGCGAGGAGGCTGGCCGCGACCTCCGGCCGGCAGAGGTCGAAGGTCGGGATGATCCGTTCCGGGACATGCCCCGCCGCCTCGGCCGCGGCCAGCGGCGACGCGGTCAGGACACCTGAGATGGCGGCGACCTCGACGCCGGACTCACGCAGGATGCTGCTGCCGGAGAGGGCTCCGAGCGCCTCCTGCGCGGCGAACAGGGTGGAGTCCACGACCCGGTGGAACAGCGGATCGGCCAGCAGCCGCCCCGTCTCCCCCTGGAAGATGCCGTCGGCGATCTCCAGCACGATCACGTCCGGGGCGTCCGCGGCGAGCGCGGCGACCATGCTGGTGAGGAGCTGGCAGATCTCGGCGTAGTCGGTCTGGAAGGTGGTGGGGTAGCCGAAATCGGTGAAGTCCATGACGCGGGTGGCGCCGGCATCCCGGAAGAGGTTGACGTCGTTCCCGGCGCCCGTGCCGGTCACCTTGCCCGCCGCGACGGCGAGGCCGGCGTTGGAGAGCCCATTGACGAGGCAGCCGACCGTCGTCGACTTGCCCGAGTTCATGGACGAGCCGAGCACGGCGAAGATCGGGGGCAGCGCGTCGGGCAGCCGCTCAGCGGCGACGAGGCGCTCGGGTGCGTGGTCGCGGAGGTTGACGACGCCGTCGTCGTCGGCGAGTAGGCCGATCGGCTCGATCCGGGTGGCCTCCTCGACGCGGGCGTGGGCCTTGCGGACCTGCGAGGCGAGGCCGCCGCCGGCCACGAGATCGCACGGCTCCAGCGACGACGGGACGTAGGCGAGGAACTGGTCCGGCGCGTACCGGTGACCGTAGGCGACGAGGATCTCCTGCCCCGGGAACAGCAGGGCCTTGCGCGAGACCGGACTCTCGAGCCGCTTGTGCTGGCCGATCTCGAGCACGCGCGCGAGGACGACGTCGCCGGCCTGGGGGACGACCCCTGCCCCCGACCGCAGGGCGTACCCGGACGGTGCGGCCGCGACGTGCCCGGCGACGAAGCGGGTGGTGTAGGCGGGGCGGGCGGCGAGGAGGCGCTCCTCGGCGAGCGCCTCCTCGTGCAGACCCGGGCGGACCGCCTCGAAGGTGGGGGCGAGGAAGGACTCGGGCTCGGCGGCGGCGGCGCGCCCCTCGGGACGGCTCTCCGCTCGGGGAGCGGGGGCGTGGAGACCTGCCATCCCGGTGCCGGGGAGGGTCGAGGTCCTGGTGTCGGTGACAGTCATGGTGCACTCCTGGGGTGGTCGGTCGGCGACAGCGGGACGTCCGGTCGCAGAAACCATCTAGTCAGACCCAGATGAGGCGCGGATGAGAAGCGCAGGAGGAACCGATGAGAGACCGGTCGCCGAGCCTGCACCGGCGGTCCACCTCCCGGACACCGTGACGCAACTCACCGTTCATGGAAAACTGGTGAACTCTGAAGCTGTTGTTTTGCGTCCGCGCCCGCGGACCGTCCTGCTCCGTTCCCGTCCTCGTGAAGGAACCCCTGTGCGTCCACACTCCACTCGCCCCACCGCTCTCGCGGCGGCACTGGCGCTGACGGCCTCCCTGGCCGTCGCCTCGGCGGCCGCCGCCGCAGTCCCCGCCTCGACGGCCGTCGCGTCGCCCTCCGCCTCCGCGTCCGCGGCGGCGGAGGGCGGCGTCATCATCAACGAGGCCTACCTCTCCGGCGGCAGCCGCAACGCCGTCTACACCCACAAGTTCGTCGAGCTCCTCAACACCTCCGGCGCGCCGGTGTCGCTCGCCGGCTGGAGCCTGCAGTACCGCTCCGCCTCCGGCACCGCGGCGACGCACTCCACCGTGGAGCTCACCGGGACGATCGCCCCCGGCGAGACGTTCCTGGTGGCCGGCGGGAGCAACGGCACCTCCGGCGCCGCGCTGCCCGCCCCGGACCTGACGACCTCGTTCAACCCCGGCGGGACGAACGGCACCGTGGTCCTCGCCGAGACGACGGAGCCGCTGAGCCTGCCCACCGGCTCGATCATCGGCGTCCAGGACGTCGCGGACCTGCTGGGCTACGGCGGCTCGAACACGTTCGAGACGCAGGCGGCCCTCTCGCCCGCCAGCAACTCGGAACCGCTCTCGTTCAACCGGACCGACGGCGTCGACACCGACGACAACCGCGCCGACTTCGCGCTCAGCCCCGACGTCACGCCGACGGCCTCCGGCGGGGCCGGCGATCCCGGCACCACCCCCGAGCCGGAGCCGGCACCGGAACCGCAGGCGGTCTCCATCGCCGAGATCCAGGGTGCGGGCGCGGCCAGCCCGCTGGCCGGCGAGCGCGTGTCCACCCGCGGCGTGGTGACGGCGGCCTTCCCCACGGGCGGGATCGACGGATTCTTCCTCCAGACCGCCGGCACCGGATCCGAGGGCGGCGACGACGCGGCCGCCAGCCACGGGATCTTCGTCTACGCGCCGGAGGCGGTGGCCTCCGTGGCGGTCGGCGATCACGTCGAGGTCGCCGGCACCGCCACGGAGTACTACGGCATGACCCAGGTGGACGCGACCGCGGGGCGGGTCTCCCCCGTGGACGAGCCGGCCGAGGCCGTCAAGCCGCTGACCGCGGCCTGGCCCACCACCGACGCCGAGCGCGAGCGGTACGAGGGCATGCTGTGGCAGCCGGAGGGCCGCTGGACCGTCGCGGACAACTACTCGCTGAACCAGTACGGGGAGATCGGCCTGGCCTTCGGCGAGAGCTCCCTGCTCCCCGGGGAGGCGCGGCTGCCGCAGCCGACCGACGCGGCTCCGGCCGGGTCGGACCTCGCTGCCGCGATCGAGGCGGAGAACGCCCAGCGGAGCGTCACGCTCGACGACGGCGCGACCGTGAACTTCATGGGCGGCAGCCGCAACCAGGACATCCCGCTGCCCTATCTCTCCCCCGGGACGCCCGTGCGCGTCGGCGCGGCGACGACGTTCACGTCACCGGTGGTCCTCGACTACCGCTACGACCAGTGGCGGTTCCAGCCCCAGACCCAGCTGACCGGCGAGAACCCGGACGACGCCCCGGCGTCGTTCGCCGACACCCGCACGCAGGCGCCGGCCGAGGTCGGCGGCGACGTGAGGATCGCCTCCTTCAACGTCCTGAACTACTTCACCACCACCGGCCGGGAGTTCGTGGAGGAGCTCGGCGGCAGCTGCTCCTGGTACACGGACCGGGACGGCGAGCCCGTCGGCACCAACCGCTGCAACCCGGACGGACCGCGCGGCGCCGCCGACGAGGACGACCTCGAGCGTCAGGAGGCCAAGATCGTCGCCGCGATCAACGGGCTCGGCGCGGACGTCGTCTCGCTGGAGGAGATCGAGAACTCGGCCGCGTTCGGCCAGGACCGCGACGAGGCCCTGGCGACCCTGACGGCCGCCCTCAACGAGGGGGCCGGCGCGCCGGTCTGGGACTTCGTGCCCAGCCCGGCGGACCTGCCGGCGGACGAGGACGTGATCCGCACGGCGTTCATCTTCAAGCCCGCGGCGGTGAAGCCGATCGACGAGTCGGTCATCCTGGACGACCCCGCCTTCTCCAACGCGCGCCAGCCCCTGGCGCAGGCCTTCCAGAAGGTCGGCGGGAACAGCAAGACGCGCTTCCTCGCGATCGTGAACCACTTCAAGTCCAAGGGCTCCGCGCCGGACGACGGATCGTCCAACGACGACGCCGGCGACGGCCAGGGCGCCTGGAACGCGGCCCGCGTGGCCCAGGCCGAGGCGCTGGTGGCCTTCGCCGGGGAGATGACGCAGGAGCGGAACACCGAGAAGGTCTTTCTCACCGGCGACTTCAACTCCTACACGCAGGAGGACCCGATGCAGGTCTTCCACGCGGCCGGCTACACGAACCTGGGCGCCGCCGCCGACGGGGAGAAGGAGCACACGTACCTCTACGGCGGGCTGGTCGGCTCGCTGGACCACATCCTGGCCTCGCCCGCCGCGGCCGCGCAGGTCACCGGCCACACCGTGTGGGACATCAACGCGGACGAGCCGATCGCCCTGGAGTACAGCCGCTACAACTACAACGCGACCGACTTCTACGCGCCGGATCCCTACCGGGCCTCGGACCACGACCCGGCGATCGTCGGCATCGACCTCCCGAAGAAGTAGCCGCACGCCGGGCCGCCCGGCGACGGGCTACCGGGCCGCGAGCCTGACGATCTCCACGGCGACGGCGTCCGCATCCGCGAGGGTGCGGGCGCCGTCGTCGTCCGTGCCCTCCGACTCGGCGGCGATGGCCGTGCCCCACTGGACGCTGGAGAGCTGCAGGCCCAGGACGAACAGCGCCCGGTGGGCGACCCCGTGGGCGTCCACCAGACGGTAGGGGCGCCCGACGACGTCGAACCCGGACCCGGGCATGAGCTCGCCCTCCTCGGTGGGCATCGCCCGCGGGCGGGCCAGCCCGTCGTCCTGCAGCTGGCGGAGCAGCTCGGAGGCGGTGTGGGCCACCCGGTTGGCGGGCATCATCGCCTCGAGCATGTGGTGCGCGGTCGCCGGCGAGGCGTCCACCCACGGGGACGAGGCGGTGAAGACGCCGGCGTACTCGCCCTCCTCCTCGAGCGAGTACACCGGGTCCGGCCCGAGGAAGCGCACGACGCCGGCCCGGCTGAGCGCGATCAGCTCCTCGATCCGGCGCAGCGGCGGCCCGCTGGCCGTGCCCTCGACCAGCGGCTCGAACCAGCGCTGGAGCTCGTCGGTGCGCGAGACCTCGTCCACGAGGCCCTCGGCGACCATGCGCTTGATCAGGAGCCGACCGGCATGCAGCGCGCCGATCGCCATCTTCAACGGGTCCTCCTCGCCCGCCGCCGAGGACCTGGCGTCCTCCTCCAGGTACGCCTGCACCGCCCGCTGGTACTCGTCGGCGTCGGCGAATCCGCGCCGTGCGAACGGGTGCCCCAGGGCGGGGACGTCCAGCCAGCCGACGCCGGGGGCCACCTCCTCGACCAGCTCGGCCAGCCGCGAGCGCCAGACCTCCTGGCCGTGGACGCGGGTCCCCTGCACGGTCTGGTCGGCATGGCGTGGGGCGTCGAGGATCTCGTCCATCCGCGCCAGGAACCCGGCCGGGTCGGAGAACGCCCCCGGGCGCACCCGCGCCGCGACGGTGTAGAAGGTCCGGAGCACGTCCCGGTGCAGCAGCGGCCAGATGTGGGCGTCGAAGCCGACCTTGCCCGCCGGCTCGCCCGGCGCGCCGGCGGCGGCGAGGGCGTGCACGCGCTCGAACGTCAGGTACGCCAGCTCGACGCTGGGCGGCACGAACGCGGGGACCTCGGCCTTCGCCCGGTATGGGACGCCGCGGCGTGAGCCCGCGTGGATCAGGGGCTCCCGGCCGCTCGGACGGTACTCGAGCCGCCGCCCGGGCTCCCGGCCGACGGTGACGAAGTCGCCGCCGCGGCCCTGCGTCAGCTGGGCGAGCGCGTCGAAGAAGTTCAGCCCGAGGCCGCGCACCAGGAGCGGCTCGCCGCCGGGGAACACGGACCAGTCCACGTCGGAGGGCACGTTGGGGCCCTGGTACACGAGCCCGAGCTCGTCGGCCCGCTGCCCGGCCGCGGCCTGGCGGGGGTTCAGCTCGGCCGGGACGTGCCCCACGGCCAGGACGACGGCGTCGGCCGCCAGGGTGCTGACGTCCCCGTCGGTGGAGCGCAGCGTGAGCAGGTAGTCGGTGCCGCGCTTGTCGAGCCGGACCGCCGAGGCCGGCACGTGCTCCACCGACGCGACGGCGGGGTGCTCGCGCAGCCGCTGCGCCACGGCGTCGTACACGTGCTCCAGGTACCGCCCGTAGAGGGCGCGCGAGGGGTAGTCGCCGGGACCGAGCGAGTCCAGCTCCTCGAGCTCGACCGGCGCCAGGGTGGCACCGTCCCCGCGGAGCCGGCGCCACTGGTCGAAGGTCAGGCCGGGCTCGCCCGAGCGGCGCGGGGGCGCGACGGTGGGGTACACGGCCGGCGTGTTCATGAGGAAGAGCCGGGACTGCCGTGGCGACCACACATGCCCCGAGCCCGGGCGGTACGGGTCCACCACGCGGATGTCGACGGGTCCCGGCACGGGCTCGTCCGGAGCGGTCGCCGCCTCGAGCCGGGCCAGCAGCCGTTCCAGGGCCGAGGTCCCCCGGGGTCCGGCCCCCACCACCGTGACGACATACCGTTCGCGCCGCATACACTCTCCAAGAATTCGGTCCGACCGGTGAAGTGTCCCCGGTCCTGCACGCCCCCGGCTCCGAGGCCCGGCCTCCGAGGGCCGGATCCGGGGCGCCGGTCTCCGCGTGCCCCTCAGCGTAGCGCGGTGCGTGCCGCCACCCGGGGCAGCGAGCCGATCCCGCCCCCTAGACTGGCTCGCAAGCGCCGGCCGGCGGAGGCCCGGCAGCGGTGGGAGCAGCAGTGGAAGCGGCGATGGGAGCAGCGATGGATGGAACCGGCACAGCGCTCGGCGGCGGAGACGCCCGGGCCGACGGGGCGGCGGATCCCTTCGCGTGGCTCGAGGACATCCACGGCGCCGACGCGCTCGACTGGGTCCGGGCGCGCAATACCGAGACGGAGGCCTGGCTGCAGGACGGCCCGGCCGGCCCGGCCGGAGGCTACGAGGCCCTGGTCGACTCCCTGCAGGAGGTCCTCGAGGCGGAGGACCGGATCCCCGGCGTCGTGAAGCGCGGCCCCCACTACTACAACTTCTGGCGCGACGCCGAGCACCCCAAGGGAGTGTGGCGGCGGACCGAGTGGGCGTCCTACCTGACGGACGAGCCGGAGTGGGAGACGCTCCTCGACGTCGACGCGCTCGCCGCGCGCGAAGGCGTCGACTGGGTCTACGCCGGCGTGCAGATGCTGCGGCCGGCCCTCCGGGAGCCGTACGAGCGGGCCCTCGTGAAGCTCTCCCCCGACGGCGGGGACGCCGTCCGGATCCGCGAGTTCGACGTCGTCCGGCGCGCGTTCGTGCCCGCCGAGGACGGCGGGTTCGACTTCGAGGTGGCGAAGTCCCGGGTGTCCTGGGCCGGCCCGGACGCGGTCTACCTGGCCTCCGACTTCGGCCCCGGGTCGCTCACCCGGTCCTCCTACGCACGCACCGTCCGGCAGGTGCGGCGGGGGCACGACGTCGCCGCGGCCCCCGAGGTCTTCGCCGTCGATCCCGGGCACGTGCTGGCGGCAGTGGTCCACGACCAGACCCCCGGCTTCGAGCGGACGCTCGCGATCGACATGGTCGACTTCCACCACTCCCGGACGCACCTGCTCCGCCCCGCGGCGGACGGGCGCGAGGAATGGGTGCGGGTCGACGTGCCGGAGGACGTCCGGGTCGATGCGCACCGGGAGTGGCTGGTGTTCGCCCCGCGCACCGACTGGTGGCTCGCGGACGGCACGGTGGTGCCGGCCGGTTCGCTGGCCGTCGCCGGGCTCGAGGCGTTCCTGGCCGGGGATCCGGGCGTGACCGTCGTCTTCCGGCCGGACGCGCGCACGGCCCTGCAGGGGTACTCGTTCACGCGGGACTACCTGGTCCTCGCAGTCCTGGAGGACGTGGCCTCCGCCGTCTTCGCCGCGGACCCCGCCGCCGGGTGGAGCCTGACGCGGCTGGACACCGGCGCGGAGTTCGAGGCGGTCTCCGTCGCCGCGGTCGACGACGAGGATCCCGAGCGCCCCAACGACGTCTGGGTGACCAGGTCGGGCTTCCTCACACCGACCACGCTCCTGCGCGGCGTGCTGGACCCGGCGGAGCCCGACCCCGCGGCCGGCGACGACGAGTCGGCCCGCGGCGTCGAGATCGTGGCGCTCTCTCCCGTCAAGGCCGCCGGCTCCCACTTCGAGACGGCCGGGCTGCGGGTGGAGCAGCACTTCGCCACCAGCGACGACGGCACGCGGGTGCCGTACTTCCAGGTCGGACCGGCCCGGCTCGCGGCCGACGGGCAGAACCCGGTCCTGATGACGGGGTACGGGGGCTTCCAGACGAGCCTGACGCCGTCGTACTCCGCAGCGGTGGGACGCGGCTGGCTGACGCGGCGCGACGGGGCCGGCCGCACGGGCGTCTACGTGGTGGCGAACATCCGCGGCGGCGGCGAGTACGGGCCCGAATGGCACCGGGCCGCGCTGAAGGAGAAGCGGCACCGGGCGTACGAGGACTTCGCGGCGATCGCGCGGGACCTGATCGGGCGCGGCGTGACCTCGCCGCAGCGGCTCGGGGCCACCGGGCGGAGCAACGGCGGGCTGCTCATGGGGAACATGGTCACCGGGTACCCGGAGCTGTTCGCCGCCGTGTCCTGCGGCGTGCCGCTGCTGGACATGCGCCGCTACACCCGCCTGTCGGCCGGCCATTCGTGGATCGCCGAGTACGGGGACCCGGACGTACCGGAGGAATGGGACTTCGTCCGCACGTTCTCCCCGCTGCACCGGGTCGACGACGTTCCCCCGGGGACACGGTTCCCGGCGACGCTGATCTGGACCGCCACGAGCGACGATCGGGTGGGACCCGTGCAGGCACGGAAGATGTACGCGAAGCTGGCCGAGCGGGGCGCCGAGCACCTCCGCTACCACGAGGACATGGAGGGCGGTCACGCCGGGGCGGCCGATCAGCGGCAGGCGGCCCGCATGCTGGCGATGAGCTACGAGTTCCTCTGGCGGCACGCGGCGGCCCCCGTTTTGGCAACGCGGTGACGGATTCGCTAGTCTTGTCTGGCTGGTTCTTCCAGCGGTCTGGAGACGTGCCGGAGCGGCCGAACGGACTTCACTGCTAATGAAGGGTCGGGGTTAAACTCGACCGGGGGTTCAAATCCCCCCGTCTCCGCCAAAAACCCCCTCGTCAGAGGGGGTTTTTTGTTGTCCTGACCCGGAGCCGGCGGGGCTTGCTCCTGCCCGGATCGGCCCCGCACGGCGGTGTCGGAGCCGATCCGGCCCAGAGGGCGGAGGCCCGGGGGCGGAGGCCCGGGGGCGGGCTACTTGCCGCCCTGGAAGCTCGTGAGGACCTGCCGGACCACGGCCTCGGGCAGTCCGGTGAAGTCGACGACGATCCGTCCGGCCTCCTCCAGTCGTCCGGCCCCGAGGTGCTCGAGGAACTCGACCCGCTGGGCCGGCGGGAGGTCTGCGGAGTTGAACGAGACGGGTCCGTTCGGCCCCTCGCCCTCGAATCCGAAGTCGGAGACCCCGTCGCCGATGCCACCGTTCTGGGCGGCCGGGGCGGACTCCAGGAGCGGCTGGATCTTCTCCTTGGTCAGCCCGGAGAAGTCGGCGAACAGCTCGGCCGCGCCCTCATAGTCGCGGTCGCGCATCATGGACTGGAACTGGTCGGCCTCCGCCGGCGGGAGGTCG
The DNA here is from genome assembly GCF_039538765.1 of Zhihengliuella alba. Classification (NCBI taxonomy): domain Bacteria; kingdom Bacillati; phylum Actinomycetota; class Actinomycetes; order Micrococcales; family Micrococcaceae; genus Zhihengliuella; species Zhihengliuella alba. The sequence continues at coordinate 37,628 of NZ_BAABCJ010000007.1, forward strand.
GCCGTGCTGAACTCGCGGGCCTCGCCGTCGACCTGCTCCGTGATCTTGTACGTGGCCACCCTGCGGTCTGCCTCGCTGCCGAACTGCTCCGTCCAGTCGGAGGGGATGACCAGGTCTCCGGCCGGGGCGGGGCCGGCGGGCTGGCGCTGCGGGGTCGCTCCGGCCTCGGGGTGCTCGGCGTCGGCGGGTCCTGCGTCCTCGTTCCGGTCGTCCGCGGCGGACGCCTCGGGTTCCGCCCCGGAGTCCGACTGCGGCCGCGGGGACGGTGCCCCGGTCTCCGCCGCCGATCCGGCGTCCCGGGGGTCCGGGCCGTCCTGCGCCGCGTCCATCACGTCGCGCGGGCCGTGGATCTGGGGATACTGCTCCAGGCTGCGGACGGCGATGATGCAGGTCTTGACGCTGCGCTCACCGGTGGCCCGCTGGTACTCCTGCACGGCGGCGAGGAAGTTCCCGGTGCCCAACTGCCGGTAGATGGCACGGTGCTGGTCGGCGTTCAGGCGCGCCGACGCCTCCCTCGCGCCCTCCGCAGTGACGTGCGCGGCGACGTCGGCCGCGTTCCGCTTGCGCAGCGTGGAGACTCCCCACCACAGGAGGGTCAGCACGAGCAACGGAATCAGGACCCAGAACAGCGCTTCCAGCATGCCAACAAGTGTAGTAGCTCCAGACCTAGGCGCTGAGGGCGAGGGTGAAGGGCAGGACTCCGGGGGCTCCGGCGAGCCGGAGTACCCTGGTCGCCTCGGTCAGAGTCCATCGACTGTCGGCGATGTCGTCGACCAGCAGGACGGGGCCGGAGGCCGCCGCGAGGTTCGGCGCCATCTGCTCCGGGACGCCGAACTGCCCGTAGACGTCGGCCAGCCGGAAGGCGCTGCTGCCTCCGGGGCCGTTGCGTGGGCCGCCATGACGATATTCCAGCTCGCCGCCGTAGGGCAGTTTCCCGATCTCCGCGAGCCCCTGGGCCAGCGAGCGGACCAGCTGGGGACGTCGGCGGGACGGCAGGTTGAGCACGGCGACGGGCCGTTCGGACCAGCCCCACTGCGCGAGGACCTGCACGCAGGCCCGCAGCATCTCGTCGGGGATCGGGGCGTCGGGCGCCTCCCCCTCGAAGATGGCCCGCAGAGGTCCTCCCCAGCCGAGGTCCGTCAGCCGAGCGAGGGCGCGGCCGGGGCCCATGATCTCCTCCGGCTTGATCTTGCCCTTCAACGGCACCCCGAGCCGGTCCATCCCGCCCGGCCACATGGCCCGTGGCTCGAGTTCTACGCCGACGCGGCCGAGGGCGGCCTGCGCCCCGGCGTTCGCGGACTCCTCGATCCCTGTCGGGTACCAGGCGCCGGCGCAGTTATCGCACCGGCCGCACGGGGCCGCCTCGGGGTCGTCGAGGGCCAGGGCGAGGAACTCCATCCGGCACGCCGACGTGTTCTCGTAGTCGAGCATCGCGTTCTGCTCGGCGACGCGAGCGGCCGCGACGCGCGCGTACCGTTCGCCGTCGTAGGCCCACGGCGTGCCCGTGGCTGCCCAGCCGCCCGAGACCCGCTGCACCGCGCCATCCACTGCCAGCACTTTCAGCAGCAGCTCCAGCGGGGTGCGGCGCAGGTTCACCCTGGCCTCGAGCTGCGGGGCCGAAAGGGTCCCGGACTCGTTGAGTGCCACCAGCACGGCCTCGGCCCGCTCCCGGTCCGGCATGGACGAGGTCGCGAAGTACTGCCAGATGTCCCTGTCGGCCGTTCCCGGCAGCAGCAGGACGTCGGCGTTGTCCGTCCCGCGACCGGCGCGGCCGACCTGCTGGTAGTACGCGACCGGCGAGCTCGGCGCACCGACGTGCACGACGAAGCCGAGGTCCGGCTTGTCGAATCCCATGCCGAGCGCGCTGGTCGCCACCAGCGCCTTGACGGCGTTGGCCTTGAGGGCCTGCTCGGCCTCGGCCCGTTCCTCGGTCCCGGTGCGGCCGGTGTAGGCGAGCACGTGGTGCCCGGCCTCGCGCAGGGCACGGGCGATGTCCTCGGCCCCTGAGACGGTCAGCGCGTAGATGATGCCGCTGCCGGGCAACGACTCCAGATTGGACAGGAGCCAGGCGAGCTGGCTGCGCGGGCTCGGGAGCTTGAGCACGCCGAGCCGGAGGGATTTGCGGGCCAGCGGCCCGCGCAGCACGAAGACGTCGCCGGCGTCCGCGGCGAGCTGCTCCTGCACGTCGTGGACCACGCGCTCGTTGGCGGTCGCGGTCGTGGCCAGGACGGGCACGTTGCCGGGCAGGACCTGGATCAGGTCGCGGATGCGCCGGTAGTCGGGGCGGAAGTCGTGCCCCCAGTCGGAGATGCAGTGCGCCTCGTCGATCACGAGCAGCCCCATGCGGCGGACCAGCTCCGGTAGCTGCTCGTCGCGGAAGCGCGGGTTGTTCAGGCGTTCCGGTGAGACCAGCAGGACGTCCACCTCGTCCGCCGCGAGGCGGGCCCGGATCTCGTCCCATTCGAGCGCGTTGGCCGAGTTGATGGCGGCGGCGCGCACGCCGGCCCGCTCCGCGGCCGCGACCTGGTCCCGCATGAGGGCCAGCAGTGGACTGACGATCAGCGTGGGGCCGGCGCCCCTGGCCCGCAGCAGGAGGCTCGCCACGAAGTAGACGGCGGACTTGCCCCAGCCGGTGCGCTGGACGACGAGGGCCCGGCGGCCGCCCGAGACCAGAGCCTCGATCGCCTCGAACTGGCCGGGGTGGAAGTCGACGCCGTCGCGCCCGACCAGCCGGCCGAGCACCTGGCGTGCCTCGGCACGCAGTTGCGTCTCCGCCGCCCGGCCCGTCGCGGTGCCCTCCTGCCCGACGGCAGCGCCCGGGGCCGTCGTTGCGGGCGGCGGTGCCGCGTATCCGGGGTGCGCCGCTGCGTTCGATCCTGCATTCTCAGCCATGCCGGTCAGTATGTCAGCCGTCGCTCACAGCTTGGCGTGAGCCCGCCCCGGCTGTGGACGGCCGCGGCTCGGGCCCACCGAACGGGGCCCGGTCCGGCGGGCCGGGCGTGCGCCTACTATGCTCGTCGTCGTGGACAGACTGAATCTCACTGACTCATTCAAGGCGTACGACGTGCGTGGCGTGGTGGGCTCGACCCTGACGGCGTCTGCCGTGGAGGCGGTCGGCGCGGCCTTCGTGGACGTGCTGGGCCTGGCCGGGAAGCCGGTGCTGGTGGGCCGGGACATGCGCCCGTCCTCGCCCGAGTTCGCCCAGGCGTTCGCCCGCGGGGCCGCCTCGCGCGGCGGCCGGGTGCAGCTGCTCGGACTGGTCTCGACCGACGAGCTGTACTTCGCCTGCGGCACGCTGGAGGCGGCGGGAGTGGTGTTCACGGCGAGCCACAACCCGGCGGAGTACAACGGCATGAAGATGGCCCAGGCCGGCGCCGTTCCGGTCTCCGCCGACACCGGCCTGTTCGAGATCCGCGATCTGGCCCAGCGCTACCTGGACGACGGCCTGCCGACCCCCGTGGAGGGCGGGAGCACCGCCGAGACCGATGTCCTGGCCGACTACTCCGCCTACCTGCGCTCGCTGGTCGACTTGTCCTCCATCCGGCCGCTGAAGGTCGTGGTCGACGCCGGCAACGGCATGGGCGGGATGACGACGCCGGCCGTTCTGGGCGACTCGATCCTGCCCGCGCTTCCGCTGGAGATCGTGCCGTTGTACTTCGAGCTGGACGGCACCTTCCCGAACCACCCGGCGAATCCGCTGGAGCCGGAGAACCTGCGCGATCTTCAGGCTGCGGTCGTTGAGCACGGGGCCGACATCGGACTGGCGTTCGACGGTGACGCCGACCGCTGCTTCGTCATCGACGAGCGCGGCGAGCCGGTCACCCCGTCGGCGATCACCGCGATGGTGGCACGCCGGGAGATCGCCCTCGCCGTCGCCGGCGGCGAGGAGACTCCCGTGGTGATCCACAACCTCATCACCTCCCGTGCGGTGCCCGAGCTGATCGAGCGGGAGGGCGGCCGCGCCGTCGAGACCCGCGTGGGCCACTCCTTCATCAAGGCCGTCATGGCGGCCGAGGGCGCGGTTTTCGGCGGCGAGCACTCGGCGCACTACTACTTCCGGGACTTCTTCAACGCGGACACCGGCATGCTCGCGGCTCTGCACGTCCTCGCGGCGCTCGGCGGCCAGGACCGCCCGCTGTCGCAGCTGGCCGAGGAGTTCGACCCGTACTTCGCCTCCGGCGAAATCAACTCCCGGGTCGAGGACAAGGACGCGGCCGCCGCGGCGGTCCTGGCGCAGTTCGCGGCCGGCTGGGAGTCCGACGGCGGCGGGCGCGGGACCGTGCGGGCCGCGGCCCTGAACGGCCTGGTCGGCACGGGGACGTCCGTGGGCACCATGGACGGTCTCACGGTGTCGGCCCAGGACGGTGGGTGGTGGTTCAACCTCCGACCGTCCAATACCGAGCCCTTCCTGCGCTATAACGGCGAGGCGAAGGATCGTGGCACGATGGAGGCTGTCCGCGACACCGTCCTTGAAATCGTCAGGAGTCACGCATGACCACCAACCGCATCGCCGATCTGGGCGCCGCGGCGCACGAGGAACTCAACCGCCTGCTCGGCACCTCGCTGGGCATCGCCCGCGAGCAGCTCGAGGAGCACGGCGTGTTCCTGCCCTTCGCCGTCGGACTCACGCCCGCCGAGGGTGACGCCGACGGCGAGATGCGCCTGCTGGCCGTCCAGCCGCCCGAGGAGGCGGACGATCCCGAGGCCGACATCGACGCCGACGTGATGATGCAGGACCTGATCGCCGTCCTGAAGGAGCAGAAGGACGAGTTCGTCGCCGTCGCCATGGTCTCGGACGTGACGCTGCTCGAGGAGGGCCGCGACGCGATCCATGCCGCCGGCGAGCACAGCCTCGGCGGGGCCGTCGCCGCATTGCAGGCCTACTCCGCCCCGTCCCCCGACGCCGACGAGCCGGCGTGGGACTTCGCCGAGCCGAGCGTGGAGTCCAGCGACGTGGTCGTCTGGGCCTGACGGCCGGCTGCATCGTCCCGACCTGACCGAGGGCCGGGCCCCGCCTGGCGGCGCATCGCGCCGCGGCTCGGGGCCCGGCCCTCGTCGGTCACCCCTCCCGGGGTGCCGTTCGGGTCAGGGGGCGACCAGGAGCGGGTGCGCCTCCGCCCGCTCGGCCCAGCGCCGGACGACGGCGTCGAACAGCAGCGGCTCCTCGAGGTTCCAGGCATGATGCGCTCCCGGAGCGAGGCGCACGGTCGCCTGCGGGACAGCCCTCCGAAGTTCGGCGAGCCCCCTGCGGACGAAAGCCGGCTCCTTCGCCCCGGCGACCAGGAGGAGCTCGGCCTCGACGCCGTCGAGTTGCGGCACTCCGCCCCGGACCACGTCCGCGGCGACGGAACGGAGCGTCTCCGGCTCCGCATCATCGATCCCGGCGCTCTCCAGCGCCCCGTAGGCTCCGGCCTGGGTACGGACGAACCAGTCGGCGCCCCACATCCGGGGCCGGGCCCGGACGGCGGCGCGCTGGGCCGCCGTCTGGGGCAGCACGGGAAGCCCGCTGAAGACGGCCGTGCCCACCAGCTCGGGATGGCGCTCCAGCACGCGGAGGCCCACCAGCCCTCCCAGCGAGATACCCACGAGATGCACCACGCCGGTGTCCACCCGCTCGGCCACGAACGCCGCGACATCGTCCGCCGCGCTCTCGAGGCCCTGCCAGGGCTCGCTGCGGCGCGCGCCATACCCCGGCAGATGCGGGGTCAGCACACGGTAGTCGCCGAACGCCTCGACCTGGCGATGCCAGGACCAGTTGCCGGTGGCTCCTCCGTGCAGGAAGACGATGGTCCGTGTCGGCCCGCCGTCGCTGCGGGGCCGCCGCGAGGGGTGGACCTCCGGATACTCCTCGACCGTCACGGGAGGTTCCTCTCCACCTGACGGAGCCACTTGAGCTCCGAGTCCGCCTGTCCGATGCTCCGCTCCAGTGTGGCCGCCATCAGGTAGGCCCGGCGGTCGAACCCCTCCAAGTCACCCAGATCCGCGCGCTGCTCGCGGTAGTCCTCGAGCTGGGCGGCGATGCGGGTACGGCGCTCCTGCAGGAGCTGCACGACGGCGTCGCGCTCGAGCTCGCCGGCGAAGAAGACGCGGCCGAGGAACGGTTCGCGCGCGGGCTCGGCGTCGGGTTCGGCGCCCAGCCACGCCCGGAGCGCGCCGCGGCCGGCCTCGGTGATGTGGTGCTCCTTGCGGTCCGGGTAGTTCTCCTGCGGGACGACCTTCACGACCGCCATGCCGGTCTCGACCAGCTGGCCCAGCGTCCGGTAGATCTGCGCCTTGTCGGCGTTCCACACGTGCCCGATGCTCGCATCGAAGTGCCGCTTCAAGTCGTACCCCGTCATGGGCGACAGGGTGAGGAGGCCGAGGATCAACCGTGCGAGGATCATGCGCCGATTCTTTCACCAGCTAGTCGTCTCGTCGCCTAGGCACGCTGACGACGCCGCGCGGCGGAACCGCACGTCAACGCAAGACGCCGCCGTTCTGGGACGGAGGTCCGTCCCGGAGCAGCGGCGTCGGCGCGGAGTGGCGGCTCGGAGGCTCAGGCCCGGAAGCGCTCCTTGAGCCCGGCGAGCTCGTCGCGCAGGGACGCCGGCAGGGCGTCCCCGAAGTTCGCGTACCAGGTCTCGATGTCCTCGACCTCGGTCCGCCACTCGTCGGCGTCGACGCGGACAGCGGCCTCGACGTCCTCCGGGGTGAAGCCGTCGAGCCCGGCGAGGTCCAGGGCGTCCGCCGTCGGAACGTACCCGATGGGCGTCTCCCGGGCGCCCCCACCGCCCTCGATGCGCTCCGTGACCCACTTGAGCACGCGGCTGTTCTCACCGAAGCCCGGCCAGGCGAAGCCGCCGTCGGCTGTGCGTCGGAACCAGTTGACCAGGAAGATCTTCGGCCGGCGCTCGGGGTTGAGCTGACCGGAGATCCTGTCCCAGTGGTTCAGGTAGTCGCCGGCGTTGTAGCCGATGAAGGGCAGCATCGCCATGGGGTCGCGGCGCACGACGCCGACGGCGCCGGCCGCCGCCGCAGTGGTCTCGGACGACAGCGTGGAGCCCATGAAGACGCCGTTGGCCCACGAGCGCGCCTCGGTGACCAGCGGGATCGTGGTCTTGCGCCGGCCGCCGAAGAGGATCGCGTGGATCTCCACGCCCTCCGGGTTGTAGTACTCCTGCGAGAGCATGTCGATCTGGTCGATCGGCGTGCAGAAGCGCGAGTTGGGGTGCGCCGCCGGACGGCCGGAGTCCGGCGTCCACTCGTTGCCCTGCCAATCCGTCAGATGCGCCGGGACCTCGTCGGTCATGCCCTCCCACCACACGCCGCCGTCGTCGGTGAGCGCTACGTTCGTGAAGATCGAGTTCCCCTTGGCGATCGCGCGCATGGCGTTCGGGTTGGTGGACCAGCCCGTTCCCGGCGCGACGCCGAAGAGACCGTACTCCGGGTTGACGCCGCGCAGCTCACCGTCCTTGCCGATCCGCATCCAGTTGATGTCGTCGCCGAGGGTCTCCGCCTTCCAGCCCTCGATGGTCGGGTCCAGCAGGGCGAGGTTGGTCTTGCCGCACGCCGACGGGAACGCCGCTGCGATGTTGTAGGCCCGGCCCTCGGGGCTGGTGAGCCGCAGGATCAGCATGTGCTCGGCGAGCCAGCCCTCGTCACGGGCGATAACGGAGGCGATGCGCAGTGCGTAGCACTTCTTGCCGAGCAGGGCGTTGCCGCCGTACCCGGATCCGTAGGACCAGATGGAGCGCTCCTCCGGGAAGTGGACGATCCACTTCTCCTCGTTGCACGGCCACGGGACATCCGCCTCGCCGTCGGCCAGCGGTGCTCCGACGGAGTGGAGCGCGGGGACGAAGAAGGCGTTCTCCGCCTCCATCTTGCGCAGGACGCCCGTGCCGATGCGGGCCATGATCCGCATGGACGCGACCACGTAGGCGGAATCGGTGATCTCCACGCCGTACTGCGGCTGCTCGGCATCGAGCGGACCCATGACGAAGGGGATGACGTACATGGTGCGGCCGCGCATCGAACCGGTGAAGCGCTCCCGGAGGATCGACTTCATCTCCTGCGGGTCCATCCAGTTATTCGTGAAGCCGGCGTCGCGCTCGTCCTTCGAGCAGATGAAGGTGCGCTCCTCCACGCGCGCGACGTCCGCCGGGTCCGAGAACGCCGCGTAGGAGTTCGGGAACAGGTCGTCGTTGAGCTTGCGCAGGGTCCCCGCCTCGACCAGCTCGGCGGTCAGGCGATCGCTCTCCGCCTGGCTGCCGTCCACCCAATAGACATCAGCCGGCTGCGTCATCTCCGCCACCTCGGCCACCCAGGCCGCGAGCTCCTCGTGCGTCGTCGGCACTAACGCCTCGTCGTCACGAACCTGCTGATTCAAGCTCACGCTCATGTCCATTCCCTCCATTGGGCTGTTACTGGTGAACTCGATGCTAGGTTGCCGCCCTGACGGCGTCCTGTGACAGAGGTCTCCGGAAGGCGGTGTCCGAATCGCACCCGGCGCCGACTCCCCCGGAATCCCGCGGTTCGAGCCGAAATTGATGTGATGTAAGTCACGTAGACCGGTCTAGTTCATGCGTCGCGGGGCGCGAATCTTCACCCACCGACGGGCGCCCGAGGCGCACCCCGAATTTGCACGCCCGTCGGACTCGTGTAAAGTTATTCGAGGTCGAACGCACGACGGTCGGCCGGAGAACAGAATATGCGCCCATAGCTCAGCTGGATAGAGCGTCTGTCTACGGAACAGAAGGTCAGGGGTTCGAATCCCTTTGGGCGCACCAGTTCTAATGTCCCGGGAGCGAAGATCATCGCTCCCGGGACATTTCTTTGTCCGGCCCCCTGCCTGCCTGCCAGCCCGCCTGCAATCGCAGGCCGGAGGGCCGGCCCCGACAGCCTCAGGCCGGGTACTCGACGGTCCCGCCCCGGACGACGGCCCCACGCGTCAGCTCGGCCGGCTGGACCCGCCCGCCGGGCATGAGGTGCCGGACATCGACGCCGCGGGCCAACAGGTGATCGGCGATGATGCGCCGGTGGCAGCGCCACCAGACGGCCTCGGAGCACATGATCGCCGGCCGCGCCTCATCGGCCATCGTCCGCAGCTCGGCCAGCCCGGCCTCGAAGTCCTCGGACAGCGCATAGTCGGCGTAGTTGTGGAAGCTGCGGTTCTGCCAGAACCCATTCACCTCCGGCTCGATCGCCCGCTGCAGGTTCCGGCGACCACCGAGGTCAGGGACGCGTCGATAGGCGATGCCCTGCGCGGGCAGGTTCTCCGCGAGGTTCTCAGCATTGAACTGAGGGTGCCGATTGGACCCGGGCAGGCTCCGGACATCCACCACAACTCCTATCCCGGCGCTCTGGAGCAGCTCGACGAACTCCTCCAGCGGGTGGGTCGAGTGACCCACCGTGAGGACCACGGCTTCCTCGTCCGGCATGGCTCCCCCTTCAGTCGGAGAGGCGCTTCAGGGCGCTGCCCTTGTGCGCCGCCACGTGGTCCGTCTTGTCGCTCTCGATCTCGTACTGCGGCTCGTCTTCGCTGGCGCGGCGACGATGCCCCTTGTAGTCGAAGTCGGACGTATGGACCTTGATCACTCGGCCGGAGACGTGGCCGGCCTCGGAGTTCCAGCCGACGTGGTCGCCGACCTTGAACTTGCGGCTCATCGAGGGCCTCCTGTCGTGGGGTGGACGGGCGGGACGAAAGCGGTGACGCGGGCATCGCGCCCGTCCAGCTCCGCCCACGGCGAGGCGGTCTCCAGGACGGTCAAGCCGGCGGTCGGGTAATCCTGAGCCAACTCCATGACGGCCTCCTGGTCCGAGTCCGCGGAGGCGAGACGCAGGGCGGTGTCCTGGACGGTCGGCAGGTGCCCGATGACCAGCAACGTCCCCACGGTCTCGGGTGTCTCGTTGATGATCGAGATCAGACGCACCGCGTCGGCGCCATAGACCCGCGAGTCGATGTACGGCGTCGGACCCCGCTCGCCGAGGACGTGCGAGACCCAGACGCACGTGGAACGGGCGCGGAGCGCGTCCGAACAGACGACGTAGTCCGGCACGGTGCGGTGCTCGAGCATCCAGCGGCCGGGACTCGGCGCCTCCTGCTCGCCGCGCGAGCCCAGCGGCCGGTCGTGGTCCTCCACACCGAAGAGGAAATCCGCCTGCGCATGGCGGAGCAGCATCAGCCGCTTGAGGTGGTGCCGATTCATGCCCCCCACCCTACTCACCTACCGGAACCGAGGGGAGCGTCCGGCGGCAGGGCTCCGGCGGCGCCGCCGACGCCGTGGCGCCCCTCGGCGGACGCCGGCGAGGCGCAGGGAGACCCCGGGCAGCAGAGCGGCCGCGGAGCATCCAGGAGGATGCTCCGCGGCCGCCCTGCTGCCCCATGCCCTGCGGGGCGTACGTCGCTGCTAGATGGAGTACTCCGGTGCGGCCCAGACGACGACCTCGGGGTGCTCGTAGAAGCGGTAGCCCTGACCGCGGACGGTCCGAACCGTGTTGGCGAGCCGGCCCAGCTTGGAGCGCAGCCGACGGATGTGCACGTCGATGGTCCGCTCGTTGGGCACCTCCTCGGCGTTGCGCCACAGGTTGACCAGCAACTCGTCGCGGCCGACCGTCCGCGTCCCGTTCTCGACCAGGTAGTTCAGCAGTTCGAACTCCTTGTAGGTCAGGTTCAGGGACTCGCCGTCGAGGTGGACCTCGCGACGCGAGAGATCGATCAGCACGCCGGACGGTCGCGGCGCTGCCTGCTGCGGGCGCTGCTCACCGCGCGGGCGGCGGGAGACGGTCGGGTCGCCGAGAGCCTGGCGGACCACGTCGAGGCTGTCGCCAGTGGCGTCGGCCGGGGCGAGCGCCACCGCGGCGTGCGTCTTGGCGTCCGGAGCCAGCGTCTGCAGGAAGGCGCGCACCTGGGTGGCCAGCTTGCCCAGCGAGGTACCGGCCTCCTGGGCGGCCCCCTCGTCGAGACCGACGTAGAGGACGAACCCGCGGGCCTGCGTGTCGTTCTTCACCGGCTGCGGGCCGGCCTGGCCGCTCGGCGTGACCACGGGCGTCGGCGAGGTCATCGGCTGCTGCTCCTGCATGCCCGGGACCGCATGGAGCGGCCGATAGCCCTGGGGCGCCCCGTAGCCCGCCTGCGGCTGGCGCTGCGCGGCGGCCGCCCGGTTCTGGGCGTTGCGGACGGAGATGTGGACGTATCCGGAAGTCACGGACATGCTTTACCTCTTAACTGTGCGAAGAGCAGGTGGCGCCGCCAAGCCCGTCCGCCGGGGCGTTGAGCCCGCCCGTCGGCCGTCTATGACGATCACACCACTCAGTGTGACGGGGCTCTAAGCGAACCCGCAAGTAATATTCCTCGCTACTGTTCAGTATTTGAGACGAAACGGGTCGATTGTGACGATGATCACTCTGAGCACATCGGCACTGGACGGAATTGCCACTGGACAGATTGTGCATTCAACGCCCCTCCCACTGACACTCAGCCGTGCCGAGGGTCCATCGATAGATCTTTATGAGCATCCTTGTATAACTATTCACAAGTATTCAGCTGTTCACACGGCAGATTCCCAGCCCCCGCCGCTTGACTCGGCCCTGGCGCCGTGCCGCCGCTTTCACAGCCGCGTCACAGCCCGGCCCTAGATCCGCCCTACGTACCGGGTGCACAGTTGGACCATGAATCCCGAACACTTCGCGCCGCACCAGCTCCCGCGGCTGCAGCACCCGGACGGCACCCCGGTCCGGGCCCTGGTGGTCGACGACGAGCCGTCGCTGGCCGAACTCGTGAGCATGGGCACCCGCATGCTCGGCTGGGACGTGCGCACCGCCGCGGACGGGCCCGGCGCCGTCGCGCTGGTCAAGGAGTTCACCCCGGACGTCCTGGTCCTCGACTGGATGCTGCCCGGCTTCGACGGCCCGGAAGTGCTGCGCAGGGCCCGCGCGCTGCTGCCGGACCTGCCCTGCCTCTTCCTCACCGCCAAGGACGCGCAGGAGGACAAGATCGCGGGCCTCGCCACGGGCGGCGACGACTACGTCACCAAGCCCTTCAGCCTCGAGGAGGTGCTGCTGCGCCTGCACCGGCTCGTGGAGCGCTCCGGCGTGGCCGCCAGCGACGCCGCTGAGCTCGTCGTGGGCGACCTGGTGCTCGACCTCGACCTCCGCGAGGCCCGCCGGGGCGGCGAGTCGATCGCCTTGACGGCGACGGAGTTCGATCTGCTCCGGTTCCTGATGGAGAATCCCCGCCGGGTCATGAGCAAGCGGCAGATCCTGGACAACGTGTGGGACTACGACTTCGGGGGCCAGGCGAACATCGTGGAGCTGTACATCTCCTACCTCCGCAAGAAGATCGACGCCGGCCGCGAACCGCTGATCCACACGGTCCGCGGCGCGGGCTACGTCCTGAAGCCCGCCTCGTGACCCACGCGCACGGCACCCCGCCGCGCCCGGCGTCCCCTCCCCCGGCCCCGCCGCGCCCGCTCTCCCTGCGTTCGCGCATGCTGATGGCGCTGCTCGGCATGCTGGCCCTCGTCTGCCTGGGCATCGGCGTCGTGACCTACTCGGCGATGTCGAGCCAGCTGCACGATCGGCTGGACCAGGACGTCGCCCAGGCCGCCGAGCGCTCGGCCGCCCACCTCTCGCAGTCGGGCCAGGCCGATCCCCTGCGGGCTCCCGGGCAGGCGTCGGGCACCCTGAGCTTCCTGCTGCTCGACGACCGGCTCGGAGTCGGTGGAGTGCTGGACTCCACCACGGGTGAACGGCGCACGGTCTCGGCCCTGTCCGCGGACGACGCCGAGGCCCTGCTGGAGACGCCGGCGGACGGACGCGCGCACTCCCTGCAGCTCAGCATCGGCGGCTACCGCGTGGTCGCACTCGACCTGCGCGGCACCACGCTGGTCACCGGGCTGCCCACCGCACCCGTCCAGTCGACCCTGGGCCAGCTCGCGTGGACCATCACCCTGGTATCGGCGGCGGGCCTGGCGGGCACGGGACTCGTCGGCTCGCTGATCGTCCGCCGCTCGCTGGAACCACTGGAGCGGGTGGCGTCCGTGGCGGACGGCGCCGCGCGGCTGCCCCTGGAGGCCGGTCCCGTGGAGCTGGCGGACCGGGTGCGGGCCGTCGACGCCGTCCCGGGGACGGAGGCCGGGACCATGGGGGCGGCCCTGAACCTCCTGCTGGACAATGTCGCCGCGGCGCTGCAGGCCCGGCAGCACTCGGAGGAGAAGCTGCGCAGGTTCGTCGGCGACGCGTCGCACGAGCTGCGCACGCCACTGGCCGCGATCCGCGGCTACGCGGAGCTGGTCGGAGCCACCGAGCACCTGAGCGACGACGGACGGGCCAGCATGAACCGGGTGGTCGAGCAGAGCCGGCGGATGGGCTCCCTGGTGGACGATCTGCTGCTGCTCGCCCGCCTCGACTCCGCGCGCGGCGGCTCCGCTCCGGCGACCCCCGACGACGACGTCGACCTCTCCCGGCTCGTCGCCGAGGAGACGGCGGACTTCAGGGTGACCGCTCCGGGGCACCAGTGGCGCCTCGAGCTGCCGCCGGACCCCGTCGTCGTGCGCGGACAGACCGCGCAGCTGCGGCAGGTGGTGGCCAATCTGCTCTCCAACGCCCGCAAGCACACACCGGACGGGACGGAGGTGACCGTGTCCCTCCGCATCGCGGCGGCCGGTGCCTCCGAGGGAACGACGGCGGCGCTCTCCGTGGTGGACGACGGCCCGGGCATCCCCGCCGACTTCCTGCCGCACGTGTTCGAGCGCTTCGCCCGCGCCGATGCCGCACGCTCGGGCGGGGAGGGCACCACCGGCCTGGGGCTGCCGATCGTGCAGGCGATCGTCGAGGCGCACGGCGGCGGCATCGACGTCGACAGCCGGCCCGCGGATGTCGGCTCGCCGGGCTGGACCCGGTTCGAGGTGCGGCTGCCGCTGGCCCGGTGACCCGGGCGCCCGGGCACCGGGTGGCTGGGTGGCTGGCTAGTGCGCCAGGCCGTAGAGGCGGTCGCCGGCGTCGCCGAGGCCCGGCACGATGTACGCCTTCTCGTCGAGGCGCTCGTCCAACGAGGCGAGGACCACGTGCAGGCGCTCGACCCCGCCGTGGGCGTCCTTGAGCCGCTGCAGCCCCTCGGGGGCGGCGATGAGGCAGATGCAGGTGACCTCGTCGGCCCCGCGGTCGAAGAGGAACTTGATGGCCTCGATGAGCGTCCCGCCCGTGGCGAGCATGGGGTCGAGAACGAAGACCTGGCGTCCCGTCAGGTCGGCCGGCAGGCGCTCCGCGTAGGTGACGATGTTGAGCGTCTCCTCGTCGCGGGCCATGCCGAGGAAGCCGACCTCGGCGGTCGGCACCAGCCGCGTCATGCCCTCGAGCATGCCGAGGCCCGCCCGGAGGATGGGCACCACGAGCGGCGTCGGCTTGGCGAACGCGGTGCCGGTCGTCGTCGCCACGGGCGTCTCGACCTCGACCTCGACGGTGCGGACCTCCCGCGTCGCCTCGTAGGCCAGGAGGGTCACCAGCTCGTCGGTCAGCTGCCGGAAGACCGGCGAGGGGGTGGTCTTGTCGCGGAGGACGGAGACCTTATGGGCGACCAGCGGGTGGTCCACAACCTGTACACGCATGCTCCAAAACTACCAGCAGGGACCCGTGCAGGGAGGGCCGCTCCACTAGGCTGGGGGCGTGATCTCGCGCGCCTCCCTCCACGATGCGTGGATGGGCCTCGCCCTCGACGAGGCCCGGGCGGCCCTGACGACAGCGGACGTGCCGATCGGCGCTGTCGTCCTCGGCCCGGACGGGTCGGTCATCGCGCAGGGGCGCAACCGCCGCGAGGCCGACGGCGATCCGACGGCGCACGCCGAGGTCGAGGCGATCCGCGCGGCCGCCGCCGCCCTGCGGGGCACGGGGAACGACGACGGGTGGCGGCTGACGGACTGCACGCTCGTGGTGACCCTGGAGCCCTGCGCCATGTGCGCGGGCGCCATCGTCCTGGCCCGGATCCCGCGCGTCGTGTTCGGCGCCTGGGACGAGAAGGCCGGGGCCGCCGGCTCGGTGTTCGACGTCCTGCGCGAGCCCCGGCTCAACCACTTCGTGGAGGTCCATGCCGGCGTCCGCGAGCAGGAGTGCGGCGACCTGTTGCGCTCCTTCTTCCGGGACATGCGCTGACCCGGGCCCGATCCGGGGCCCGCTGGCGCCGCGACTGGCGCGTCGGACAGCACGGGAGTGCCGATTTGAGCGGATCGGACGCGCTCCGGTACAGTAGTCCAGTCTGGTGACGTGTCCGAGCGGCCGAAGGTGCAACACTCGAAATGTTGTGTACGGTAACCCCGTACCGTGGGTTCAAATCCCACCGTCACCGCCAGCCGAGAAGGCCCCGAGATCTCATCTCGGGGCCTTCTTCGTGTGCTCTTCTGCGGGTGCGGGCTACCCCTTCGCCGAGCCCGCGAGCAGGCCCCGGACGAAGTACCGCTGGAGCGAGAAGAACACGATCAGCGGCACCACCAGGGAGACGAACGCACCGGCGGTCAGGCGCGCCCAGCTCTGCCCGCGCGAGCCGGCCAGCTCGGCCAGTCGCTGCGTGAGCGGCGCCGTGTCCGGCGTGCCGGAGGAGAACACCAACGCCACGAGCAGGTCGTTCCAGACCCAGAGGAACTGGAAGATCGCCACGGAGGCCAGCGCCGGCATCGCCAGCGGCAGCACCACCTTCAGGAAGATCTGCCCATGCCCCGCGCCGTCGACCCGGGCCGCCTCGATGACATCGCGGGGGATCTCCGAGATGAAGTTGTGCAGCAGGAACGTCGCCAGCGGCAGCGCGAAGATCGTGTGCGCGATCCAGACGGGCAGGTACTGCTGGTCGGGGATGATCGGGATGACATCGCTGATCGAGCGCATCGCCGGGTGCAGGAAGGCCACCGTCATCTGCAGCAACGGGATCAGTGCCAGCTGGAGCGGGACGATCTGCAGGGCGAAGACGAGGATGAACAGCGTCGAGGAGCCCTTGAACTTGATCCACGCGAACGCGTACGCGGCCATGGCCGCGAGCGCCAGGGGGAACAGCGTCGCCGGGATCGCGATGAAGAGCGAGTTGATGAAGTACTCCCCGAGCTGCGGCGCGGAAGCGGACCCGGAGAGGAGGACCTCCTGGTAGTTCTGCAGCGAGAACCCGGGATTCTGGAAGACGGTCCACCAACCGGTGGACTCGATCAGGTCCGGCTCCCGGAACGAGGAGAGGAAGAGACCGAACGTCGGGATGGTCCACAGCACGGCGATGATCAGCGCGATCACCGAGGCCACGCGCGAGGTCACCCGCTTCTTGACGCGGCCCGCCTTGGCCTCCACTTGGCCCCGTTCGACGGGTGGCGTGGGTACGGCTACCTGGGTCATCGGATCTCCCTCTGCTTCCGGAGCACGCGGATGTTGTAGACCACGATCGGCGTCACCATGAGGAACAGGATCAGCGCCAGGGCCGCACCGCGGCCCGGCTCACCGGCGCGGAAGGCCTGCGTGTACATCTCGTTGGCGACCACCGATGTGTCGAAGTTGCCGCCGGTCATCGTGCGCACGATGTCGAAGACCTTGAGTGTGGCGATGGTGATGGTGGTGACCACGACGACGATCGAGGACTTGATCCCGGGCACCGTCACGTTGAAGAACCGCTGGACCGGGGACGCGCCGTCCAGCTCGGCGGCCTCGTGCTGCTCGACCGGCACTCCCTTGATCGCGGCGGAGAGGACCACCATCGCGAAGCCCGTCTGGATCCAGATCATGACGACGATCAGTGCGAGCGTGTTCCAGGGCGAGTTCTGCAGGACCTGCTGCGGCTCTCCCCCGAGCCACACGATGACCTGGTTGACCAGGCCGTACTGCTCCCGGCTGGGGGAACGGTAGGCGTACATGAACCGCCAGATGATGCTGGCCCCGACGAACGAGATCGCCATCGGCATGAAGACGAGCATCTTGTAGTACTTCTCGCCGCGGGACTTGTCGATCAGGACCGCGTAGACGAGCCCGACGACGGTGGAGACGGTCGGCACCAGGAGCACCCAGAGGACCGTGTTCCACAGCGTGTTCAGGGCCTGCGGCTGCGTGAACATCCAGACGAAGTTGTCCATGCCGTTGAAGGCACCGGTCCGGTCCGTGAACGCCATGAAGCTGGTGCGGATCGCCGGGTAGACGAGGCCGATGGCCAGCAGGAGCATGGCCGGGCCGAGGAAGAGGGCGAGCTGGATGAAGTCCTTGCGCCCCCGTGAACTGCGGTCGAGGAAGAAGAGGATCAGTCCGAAGACGGCGATGAACGCGGCGATGCCGGTCGCGAACTGGAGGATCTTCCCCATGAGGTCGAGTGAGGTCATGTTGTCTCCGTTCTTCGATGGGCGGACGGCTCGTGCCGCCCGCCCATCGAAGCTGAAGGGGGCGCCGGGCAGTCCCGGCGCCCGCGGGTTCGATCTACGGCCAGCTGCTCTCGACCTGCTTGAGGACGGTCTCGGACTCGGCGCCGCTGATCCAGTCGACCATGGCCTTCCACAGCGACCCGGCGCCCACTGCGCCCGGCATGAGATCGGATCCGTCGAACCGGAACGAGGTCTCGGGGTTCTGCAGCATCTCGATCGAGTCGACGAGGAGCTGGCCCGAGGTCTCCGCCGCAGCCGGGTCCACGCCGCTGTTCGCCGAGATGACGCCGCCGAGGGAGACCCGCTCGTTGGCCCAGGTGTCCGAGGCGAGGAACGTCTGGACGGCCGTGATGGCCTCCGACTCGCGGAAGGCGCCGACCAGCTCGCCGCCGCCGGTGACCGCGGGTGCTCCCTCCTCGACCCCCGGCAGCAGGAAGGCGTAGACGTCGCCGTCCTCGGCGATGGTCGTGCCCTCCGGCCAGAAGCCGGCGTAGAAGGAGGCCTGGTGATGCATGGCGCACTCGTCGTCGAGGATCGGCAGGCCCGCCTCGCCGAAGTCGGTGCCGGCGATCGTCGAGACGTCGCCGAAGCCGCCGTTGACGTAGTCGGGGTCCTTGATCAGCGCGCCGACGCGGTCGAGGGCCTCGACGATGCGCGGGTCGTCGAACGGGATCTCGTGGTTGACCCACTGGTCGTACACCTCGGGCCCGTGGAGCCGGAGCACGTAGTCCTCCAGCCAGTCCGTCCCCGGCCAGCCCGTGGCCTCCTGCGAGCCGAAGCCGACGCACCACGGCTTGTTGCCGTCGGCGGCGATCTGCTCCGTCAGCTCGTCCACCCCGTCGAGCGTCGTGGGCACCTCGTAGCCGTTCTCCTCGAAGAAGGCCGGCGAGTACCAGACGTAGCCCTTGATGTTGGCCATCAGCGGAGCCGCGTAGAACTCGTCCTCGACCGTGCCGTAGCCCTTCCAGTCCTCGCTCCAGAACTCGTCGACGTTCGCCTCGACCGACTCCGCGGCCGGAACGAGATGCTCCTGGGCGACCATCGTCGCCAGCAGCCCGGGCTGCGGGAAGAAGGCCAGGTCCGGTGCGTTGCCACCCTGGGCGCGCACGTTGATCTGCGTCTCGAACTCCCCCGAGCCCTCGTACTCGATGTCGATCCCGGTGCAGGACTCGAAATCGGCCCACGACTCGTTCAGCAGGTCGGCCTCGACGTCGATGATCGAACCGTAGGCCGAGACGGTCTCGCCCTCGAAGGTTCCGTACTCCTCGTACTGGGCGCAGTCCGTATCACCTCCGGCCTGCGGATCCGTGTCCCCCACGCAGCCGGTCAGGGCGAGCGACGCGGCGCCCACCACCCCCAACGACAACGCGGCTCTGCGATGTGTGTGCTTCACGTGAACTCCTGTGATCGAAATGCCATCGGAACGCTGACCAGCCGCCCGTGCAACCGGTTCCACTGGTACCGTAACGTAGATCACACGGACTCCCAAGGGTTCGTTCAAGGTTTTCGGCTACGGTTCGGTCACGACGGGGCGGGAGGGGCCCTCCGCGGTCGGCGCCGTTCGAGCAGATCGGAGAGACGACCTCATGGTCACCCTCGCGGACGTCGCCCGGCGGGCGGGCGTGTCCAAGTCCACCGCTTCCCGAGCCCTCTCCGACGGCCGCGTCTCGGCCGCCACGCGCGAGCACGTCCTCCGGATCGCCGCCGAGCTGCACTACGTCGCCTCCCCCGCAGCGGTGAGCCTCGCCACCGGGCGCACGGGGACCATCGGCGCGATCGTCCCCGCCTTCGACACCTGGTACACGGCCACGCTGATCCGGGGCATCGCCCATGCGGCGCTGCGGCACGACTTCGACCTGCTGCTCTTCGAGCTCGGCGAGCACGGCGAGCACCGCGACCGGGCGTTCGACCACTTCCGCAGACGGCGGCATGTGGACGCCGTCTTCTCCGCGAACTTCGCCCTCACCCGCCGGGAGGTCGGGGCACTCCGCGACCTCGGCATCCCCGTCGGAGCCATCGGCGGCCCGACCCCGGGCATCCGCACCTGGTGCCTGGACGACGAGGCCGCCGGCCGCCTGGCCACCCAGCACCTCCTCGGCCGGGGCCACCGGGACATCCTCTTCGCCGGCGGGCGGCCCGAGGAGCCATTGGCGATGTACGTGGCCGAGGAGGCCCGCCATGCCGGGTATCTCTCCGCGCTCCGCAGCGCCGGACTCGCTCCCCGCCCCCGGCGCGCTCTGCTGCCGACGGTCGCCGCGGCCAAGGAGGACGCCGCCGCCGCCTTCGCCGCCGATGACCGCCCGCGGGCCGTCGTCGCCGCCAGCGACGAGATCGCCATGGGCTACGTGCTCGCCGCCCGCGAGGCGGGACTGTCCGTCCCGGCGGACGTATCGGTCGTCGGCGTGGACGACCACCCGCACGCCGCGGCCTTCGACCTCACGACGGTCCAGCAGGACCCGGCGGAGCAGGGACGGCTGCTCATCGACTGGCTCGCCGGCGAGATCGACGAGCCCTCCGGCGAGCGCCAGCACACGGCGCTGGCGCCGGTGCTCGTGGCCCGCGGCTCGGTCGGCCCGGCACCGGCCGCCTGACCGGCCGGCACCGGGGCCCCGCGACGGCGCGGGCCGTGATCCGCATCACCTCTATGCGTGATAACGATGACGCGTCGATCCGCGCCTCGACCCCCGGCCCGGCGGGGATCCAGCCGCGTCGGCGACCGCCACGGGTCGGCGGCTGGGCTAATCCCGTGGCATGGATCACTGCTAGGGTCTGGGGCTTGTCCGGCGCGGAAGCCCCCGAGGGGCCGGTACCGCGCCCTTCACCGGGATCCTGCGAGGCTCCGCAGAGCTACGCCGTGCCCCGCGCCAGCGTGCGGGCCGCCGGACTGACCTGTCCCCGATCCGAGGAGTCACCGTGGACGCACCACGGCCAACCGACCACCCCGTCCAGCCCACCGCCGCGACCCGTTCCGGGCGCCCGGAGGCGGCGGAGAGCTACCCGCACGACATCCATCCCGGGCTGGTGCCGGGCATCGCCGTCGACGAGCAGCGCGTCCGTTACGGGACCGACAAGGCGGTCTTCGGCGTCGCCGCCGTGCTGATCGTCGCCTTCATCATCTGGGGCGTGACCAACACGGCCTCACTCGCAGCCGTCTCCGCGGCCGCGTTGAGCTGGGTCGTCCACAACACCGGGTGGCTGTTCAACCTCCTGGTGGCCATCGTCCTCGTCTTCCTGCTCTATCTCGCCTTCAGCCGCTACGGCCGCATCCCGCTCGGCCGCGACGGCGAGGCACCCGAGTACAAGACGTTCTCGTGGATCTCCATGATGTTCTCCGCCGGCGTGGGCATCGGGATCTTCTTCTTCGGGCCCTACGAGCCGCTGCTGTACTTCATGAGCCCCGCGCCCGGCGTCGGCACGGACCCGGAGACTCTGGACGCCATGCACAAGGGCATGGCCCAGACGCTCTACCACTGGGGCTTCCATGCCTGGGCGCTGTACTCCCTCGTGGGCGCCGCCGTCGCCTACGGTGCGTACCGCCGCGGCCGGGTGCCGCTGATGAGCTCCATCTTCACGCCGATCTTCGGCCGCGACCGCGTCGCCGGCTGGCAGGGCAAGACCATCGACATGCTCGCGATCGTGGCGACGCTCTTCGGCACGGCGGCGTCGCTGGGCATCGGCACGCTGCAGATCGGCCGCGGCGTGGAGATCGTCGCCGGGATCGGCCGGCTCGGCAACGGGCTGCTGGTCGCGATCATCGCCATCCTCACCATCGCCTTCGTCGCGTCCGCCGTGTCCGGCATCGGCCGGGGCATCAAGTGGCTCTCCAACATCAACATGACGGTGGCGTTCTGCCTGGCGCTGTTCATCTTCGTGGCGGGCCCCACGCTGTTCCTGCTGAACTTCCTGCCGTCGGCGGTCATGCAGTACTTCACCGACTTCTTCCAGATGATGGGCCGCAGCGCGTCCTGGGGTCCGGACGCGGCGGCCTTCTCCGAGTCGTGGACGGTCTTCTACTGGGCCTGGTGGGCCTCGTGGGCGCCATTCGTCGGCATCTTCCTGGCCCGCATCTCGCGCGGCCGCACGCTCAAGCAGTACTTCCTGGCCACGCTCGCCGTCCCGTTCATGGTCTGCGTCCTGGCCTTCGGCACCTTCGGCGGGGCCACGATGTGGCTGCGGGCCAACGGGAATCCGCAGATCACCTCGGAGTCCTCGCCGCAGGACCTACTCTTCGACGTGCTGCACGCGCTGCCGCTGGGCGAGATCACGCCGTTCGTGGCCATGTTCTGCATCGCCGTCTTCTTCATCACCTCGGCCGACTCCGCGTCCCTGGTGATGGGCACGCTCTCCCAGCGGGGCAACCCGGCCCCGGACAAGAAGGTCACGGTCTTCTGGGGTCTGGCCATGATGGGCATCGCGGTGGTCATGCTGCTCGTCGGCGGAAGCGATGCCCTGAGCGGCCTGCAGAACCTGATCATCGTGTCCGCCCTGCCGTTCTCGGTGATCCTCCTGCTGATGATGGTGGCCTTCTTCCGGGACCTACAGACGGACCCCGCGGCCATCCGCCGCGAGTACGGGATGACGGCCCTGGAGAACGCGGTCCGCAGCGGCATCGACGAGCACGGCGACGATTTCGCCCTGGTGGTCGAGAAGGCTCCCGACGGCGAGGGCGCCGGCTCCGAGTTCGACTCCTACGCCGACGAGGTCACGGAGTGGTACCAGCGCACCGATGAGGACGGGAATCCGGTGGACTACGACTACGGGAAGGGCGAGTACGCCGACGGCTGGACGCCGGAGACCGGGGCCCTCCCGACGGTCGACACAGCGCGCGCCGACGCGACGGGGACCGGCGACGACGGACGCCGCCCCGACGGCGATCCGGAGCGCGAGCTCGCGCGGTAGACACCTCCGTCCACCGTCCCACGGCACCACGGAGGGCCGGCCGTCCGTTCCTGGATGGCCGGCCCTCGATGGAAGACTGGACCCATGGCAATACGGGTGTTGGCGATCGGCAAGAAGCACGAGTCGTGGGTGCGCGAGGGCATCGACCGCTACGGGCAGCGCATGAAGAAGCCGTACGACGTCGCCTGGCAGCTCCTGCCGCACTCGTCGCGGGAGGCGGACGCGGCCCGGGCGGAGGAGTCGGAGCGGCTCCTGGGGCGGATCGCCGCCCAGGACTACGTGGTGCTGCTCGACGAGCGCGGGCGGAACGTCGACTCGCCGACGCTCGCGCGGACCCTGCAGCAGCAGTTCGACACCGCCAGGCCGGTCACCGTGGTCATCGGCGGGGCCTACGGTGTGGACGACTCGGTGCATCGGAGGGCGGACTTCGTGTGGAGCCTGTCCAAGCTCGTGTTCCCGCACCAGCTGGTGCGGCTGGTCCTCGCCGAACAGCTCTACCGGGCGCAGGAGATCTCGGGCGGCCGTCCGTACCACCACGTCTGACCGCCTCACAGAATCCGTCCAGTCGGGCCCGCTAGAAAAGACGCCATGCCGCGCAGAGACCTCACCCGCTTCGCCGACCTCCCGCACCACAGCTTCGGCTCCGTCGCGGAGTTCCTGGCCGCCCCGGTCCCGGACGGGATCCTGACGATCGACTACCACGGCTCGCCCCTGGACCTGCTCGTCCAGCGGCGCCCGGGCGCCGACACGACGCTCGTGCTCTTCCACTCGGCACTCTCCCCCAACATGCAGACCCTGCCGGTCTTCAGCGGCCTCGGCGTGACGCGGGGGCTGGACGTGAACGTGGTCTGCGTGGCGGACCCGAGCCTCGAGCTCGACGACGAGCTCAACATCGGCTGGTTCTCCGGCAACAGCCGCCAGCCGCTCCAGCAGGATCTGCCGGGCGTCCTGCGGCACGTGGTCGAGGGGCTGGCGGCGGAGCACCTGGCCTTCTTCGGCACCTCGGCGGGCGGATTCGCCGCCCTGCTCTACGCCGCCCACTTCCCCGGCTCCCTGGCGGTGCCGGTCAACCCGCAGATCATCCTCCGGGACTTCTCCGACGTCGACGTCCTGTCCTACGGCCGCTCCGCCTTCGGAGCCCCCGACCTCGCCGCTGCACGGACCGCCCTGACGGAGCGGATCTCCGGCGACCTGCGCGAGACGTATGCCGGCCGAGGGGACGTGACCATCGGCTACGTCCAGAACCTGCGCGACGGCCGGCACTTCTGGCGGCACCTGAGCCACTTCATGCTGGCGGTGCAGGACACCGCGGACCTGCTGGTCCTCGCCGACGACTGGGGGATGGGACACGTACCCCCGCCGAAGAGCGTCAATCGCACCATCCTCGAGACCGTCGCCGGGGCGCGCGGCGACTGGGCGGCGGCGCTGGGGCGCCTCGGCTTCCGCGGCGGCCTGACCTTCGAGGACCTCAAGGAGGCGCGAGCCGCCCTCCCGCCGACGGAGGCCGCGGCGCCCGCGTCCGCAGCGCCGGGCCCGACCGACGCGCCGCCTGCCGCCACCGATCGTGCCGCTACCGCTCCCGCGCCCGCAGGGGCTGCCACCGCCGCTGCCCCGGCCGCTCCCCCGGTGGCCACCGCGGGCTCCGGCGCGTTCCCGGGGCATCCCCGGCGCGCGGCCTCCCGATGCGCGTGGAGGATCGGGCGGAGGATCGCCTCACTGCTGCCGGAGCGGATCCGGCCCCGGGCAGCAGCGGTGGCCCGGGCCGCGGCGCGCCAGGGGCGGGCCGCTGCCCGATCGGCCCGCGCCTGCCTGCGCCGGTGCGCCGCGTCGGTCAGGGCCTCGGCCGGGCGCCGCACCCCGTAGCCGCTTCCCCTAGCCGCACCCCGTAGTCGCACCCCGTAGTCACACCCCGTGGCCGCATCCCGAGAAACAGGGAGAGCGGTCGCGCAACACGGCGTGCCGGACCGGAGCTTCGGGTACGGTAAAACCACTAGTGAGCAAAACCTTCAGCGCAGGCCCCCAGCGAGGTGAAGAGTATGTTCCACCGCAACGCACGCTCGGCCGTCCCGGCCCGCACGGCACGCCGTGACACCGGGACGCACGATGCCGCCCTCGATGCCGCCACCGCAGGCGTCGGCGTTCGGATGGACGCCCTCCGGGTCCCGGCCGCACCGGGGGCCGCCTCACCAGGACCCGCCGGGCTGGAGGTCGCGCCATATCGCGCTCAGTCCTGACCCGGTTCAGCCCCGCGACCCGCGACTGGTTCGAGGGCGCGTTCAGCGCGCCCACGCAAGCGCAGGCCGGCGCGTGGGAGGCGATCAGCCGCGGCGAGAACGCCCTGGTGGTAGCGCCGACCGGATCCGGCAAGACGCTCTCCGCCTTCCTCTGGGCCCTGGACTCCTTCGTCCGGCACACCCGCGACGAGACGCCGGACCCGGCGCGAGCACCAGCACCGGGACAGGCTCCGGCGCCAGCACACGCTCAGGCACCGGGACAGGATCAGGCACCGGCACAGGCTCCGGCGCCCACGGCGGGTGAGGCGACGCCGTCGTCCACGGCCCGGCAGCGGCAGAAGCGCGCCACGCGCGTCCTGTACATCTCGCCGCTCAAGGCGCTCGGGGTGGACGTGGAGCGCAACCTGCGCAGCCCGCTCATCGGCATCACGCAGACCGCCGCGCGGCTGGGCCTGCCGGCACCGGAGATCCGGGTCGGCGTGCGCTCGGGCGACACCCCCGCCGGCGAACGCCGCAAGCTGCAGACCAACCCGCCGGACATCCTCATCACCACCCCGGAGTCGCTGTTCCTGATGCTCACCAGCCGGGCGCGCGAGACCCTCGGCGCGGTGGACACGGTGATCGTCGACGAGGTCCACGCCGTCGCGGGGACCAAGCGCGGCGCCCATCTGGCGGTGTCGCTGGAGCGACTGGACGCGCTCCTGCGCCGGCCCGCGCAGCGGATCGGCCTCTCCGCCACCGTGGAGCCGCGCGAGGAGGTGGCCCGCTTCCTGGGCGGGACGCGCCCGGTCACGGTGGTCGCCCCCGAGTCCACCAAGAAGTGGGACCTGACCGTCACGGTCCCCGTGGAGGACATGACGGACCTGCCCGCCGCGGCCGCGGCGCACGACCAGGGGCCCGCGTCCGGGCTGCAGCCGCAGGCGAGCATCTGGCCCCACGTCGAGGAGCGGATCGTGGACCTGATCGAGGCGAACCGCTCGACGATCGTGTTCGCCAACTCGCGCCGGCTCGCCGAGCGGTTGACAGGCCGGTTGAACGAGATCCACGAGGAGCGCCTGCAGCTCGCGGCCGAGCAGGCAGCCGAGCAGGCGGCTCAGCAGGCGGCCCGGCCAGCCGCGCCCGCCGGCGCCCCGTCCGGTTCGGACGCGGACGCGTGCACGGACGCGGACCCCGACGGCGGCTGGGCCTCCGCCTGGGAGGGTCTGCGCGAGGGCGCCGCGGCCCGCTCGGACCCGACCCGCACGCCCGCAGAGATGATGGCCCAGGCCGGCCAGACGTCCGGCGCCCCGGCGGTGCTGGCCCGCGCCCACCATGGCTCCGTCTCCAAGGACCAGCGCGCCGAGATCGAGGACGCGCTGAAGTCCGGCCGGCTGCGCTGCGTGGTGGCGACCAGCTCGCTGGAGCTCGGCATCGACATGGGCCTGGTGGACCTGGTGGTCCAGGTGGAGTCACCCAACTCGGTGGCCTCGGGCCTGCAGCGCGTGGGCCGCGCCGGGCACCAGGTGGGCGCCGAGTCCCGCGGTGTGTTCTTCCCCAAGCACCGCGGCGACCTGCTGGACACCACGGTGACGGTGGAGCGCATGGTCCGCGGCGCGATCGAGCCGCTGAAGATCCCGCAGAACCCGCTGGACATCCTCGCCCAGCAGACGGTCGCGGCCGCCGCGCTCGGCGAGGTGGACGTGGAGGAGTGGTACGACGTCGTCCGGCGGTCCGCACCGTTCGCCGCCCTGCCGCGCTCCGCCTACGAGGCGACGCTGGACCTGCTCGCCGGCAAGTACCCCTCCGACGAGTTCGCGGAGCTGCGTCCCCGCGTGGTCTGGGACCGCGATGCCGGCACGCTCGAGGGACGCCCCGGCGCGCAGCGGCTCGCGGTCACCTCGGGCGGCACCATCCCCGACCGCGGGCTCTTCGGCGTCTTCCTCGCCGGCGACGAGTCCGGCGCCAAGCGCGTCGGCGAGCTGGACGAGGAGATGGTCTACGAGTCGCGGGTCGGCGACGTGTTCGCGCTCGGGGCCACCAGCTGGCGGATCGAGGACATCACCCACGACCGCGTGATCGTCACCCCCGCCTACGGCCAGCCGGGCAAGCTGCCGTTCTGGCATGGCGACGGGCCCGGCCGGCCCGTGGAGCTCGGCTACGCCGTCGGGCGCGCCCGCCGCGAGCTCGCCGCCCTCGGCGAGGACGACGCCGTCGCCCGGCTGTCCGCCGCGGGCCTGGACCCGTGGGCGGTCTCCAACGTCCGCGCCTACCTGGAGGCCCAGCGCGAGGCGACGGGCAGCATCCCGTCGGACCAGACGCTCGTCGTCGAGCGGTTCCAGGACGAGCTCGGCGACTGGCGGGTGGTCCTGCACTCGCCGTTCGGCATGCCGGTCCACGCACCGTGGGCGCTCGCCGTCGGCGCCCGGCTTCGCGAGCGGTACGGGCTGGACGGGGCCGCCATGGCCTCCGACGACGGGATCGTGCTGCGGGTGCCCCTGATGGAGGACGAGCCACCGGGCGCCGACCTCTTCCTCTTCGACCCGGAGGAGCTCGACGACATCGTCACCCGCGAAGTGGGCGGGTCGGCGCTGTTCGCGTCCCGGTTCCGCGAGTGCGCGGCCCGGGCGCTGCTGCTCCCCCGGCAGAACCCCGGCCAGCGGACGCCGCTGTGGCAGCAGCGGCAGCGGTCCGCGCAGCTGCTAGACGTGGCGAAGAAGTACCCGACCTTCCCGATCATCCTGGAGACGGCCCGCGAGTGCCTGCAGGACGTCTACGACGTCCCCGCCCTGCGCGACGTCGCCGCGGCGGTGGGCCGGCGGGAGATCCGGATCGCCGAGACCACCACGCGCCAGCCGTCGCCGTTCGCCCAGTCGCTGCTGTTCGGCTACGTGGCGCAGTTCCTCTACGAGGGCGACTCGCCGCTGGCCGAGCGCCGGGCCGCGGCCCTCTCGCTGGACCCGACGCTGCTCAACGACCTGCTCGGCCGCAGCGAGCTGCGCGAGCTCCTGGACCCGGACGTCATCCGACGCACCGAGGCGGAGCTGCAGCGGACCGCGCCCGACCGCCGGCTGCGCGGCGTGGAGGGGGCCGCCGACCTGCTCCGTCTGCTCGGTCCGCTGACCGCCGAGGAGCTGGCGCTGCGGCTGCGGCCGGACGGCGAGGCCACCGACACGGAGCCGGCGGGGGGCGCCCCTTCGACGGAGTCGACCGACGACGCCGGGGCCGACGACGCGGGGGCCGAGGACGCGAGCCCGGACGGGGAGGGGGTCGACGACGGCGGCCACGCCTCGGTGGCGACGGCCCGAGCCTGGGCGGAGGAGCTGGTCCGCAGCGTGCGCGCCCTGCGCGTGAACGTCGCCGGGCGCGAGGTCTTCGCGGCCATCGAGGACGCGGCCCGGCTGCGCGACGCACTCGGGGTGCCGCTGCCCATCGGCGTGCCGCTGGCCTTCGTCGAGCCGGTCGAGGACCCGCTCGGCGACCTGGTGGGCCGGTACGCGCGCACGCACGGCCCGTTCGCCTCCGCCGAGGCGGCCGGCCGGCTGGGGCTGGGCGTCGCCGTCGTGCACTCGACCCTGCAGCGGCTGGCCCAGTCCGGGCGCGTGCTGGACGGGGAGTTCCGGCCGCGGGAGCTGCTGCCGGCGGAGCACCGCGGCGGCGACGCGGGACTCGAGTGGTGCGACGCCGAGGTCCTGCGCCGGATCCGCCGCCGCTCCCTGGCCGCCCTGCGGGCCGAGGTGGAGCCCGTGGACGCGGCCACGTACGCGCGGTTCCTGCCGGCGTGGCAGTTCGTGGGCGACGGCGAGACGGCCGCGCCGCAGCTGCGCGGGGCGGACGGCGTGGCGGCCGTCGTCGAGCAGCTCGCCGGGTACCCGGCGCCGGCAAGCGCCTGGGAGACCCACATCCTGCCCGCCCGGGTGGCCGACTACCGGCCCGGGCTGCTGGACGAGCTGCTCTCCTCCGGCGAGGTGCTGCTCACCGGCGCCGGGGCGCTCAGCGGCAACGACGGCTGGGTCGCGCTGCACCCGGCCGGCACCGCCGAGCTCACCGTCAACGGGGCCCCCGGCCCGGCGCCCGCCCCTCAGACCGCGCCACGGACCGCCCCACGAGCCGACCGACCGGGCACCAGCGAGGCGGACGAGTCCGGGGAGGCGGCGGAGGTCGGCGAGGCGGCGGAGGCGCCGTCGGCCGCACGCGACGCGGTCCTCTCCACCCTCTCCACCGGCGGCGCGTACTTCTTCCGCCACCTGGCCGAGGCGCACCCGGGCGTGCCGCAGCCGGACCTGCTCGATGCCCTGTGGGAGCTGTTCTGGGCGGGGCGCCTGACCAACGACACGTTCGCCCCCGTCCGCGGGCTGCTCGACGGCGGCCGCACCGCCCACAAGGCGCGGGCCTCGACGCCGCGCTCGCGCCTGGCCCGGCCCTCGCGCCTCGGTCTGCGGTCCGGTCTGCGCGGGCGGCTCGAGGGCGGCAGCAGCGCGGGCCTGCGCACCGGCCTGCGCACCGGGGCGGGCGGGCCCGACGGCGGAGACGCGCAGGCGGTCACCACCGGCGTGCTGACCCCCGCGCAGCAGGCCCGGGCCGCCGGGCGCTGGTCCCTCGCCCCGGCGCCCGAGCCGGACGCCACCCTGCGCGCCCACGCCACGGCGGAGCTGCTGCTGGACCGCTACGGGGTCCTCACCCGGGGACCGGTCGCGTCCGAGGAGGTGCCGGGCGGGTTCGCGCTGCTGTACCGGGTCCTGGCGCGGCTGGAGGAGGCCGGGCACATCCGGCGGGGCTACTTCATCGAGCACCTCGGCGCGGCCCAGTTCGCGCTCTCGGCCACGGTGGACCGCCTGCGCGCGCACGTCGGCTCGGGCGGCCGGGCCGGCCTCGGGGACGACGTCACCGGGCCGGACGCCCTGCAGTACAGCGCCGAGGCCGCGCGCCGGGCCCCGCTCGCCGTCGCGCTCGCCGCCACCGACCCGGCCAACCCGTACGGGGCGGCGCTCGGGTGGCCGGCGGCGCCGTCGTTCGCCGGCGAGGACGCGCCGCGGCACCGCCCGGGCCGGAAGGCCGGGGCCGTCGTCGTGCTGGTCAACGGGGCGCTGGCGCTCTACGTGGAGCGCGGCGGCCGGACCGTCCTGGCCTGGACGGAGGACCCGGCCGAGCTCGCCGCGGCCGCCGAGGCCCTGGTGCGCGGACTGCGCGCCGCCCGGGTGGAGAAGATTTCTGTCGAGAAGGTCAGCGGGGTCCCGGTCCTCGGGACGCCGCTGGCGCAAGCGCTACGTGCCGCCGGGTTCTACGCGGCGCCGAATGGGGTGAGATTCCGTGCCTGAGGGTGATTCCGTGCACCGGGCCGCGCGCATGCTGGATGCTGCGCTGACGGGCCACGTGCTGACCAAGACGGACTTCCGGGTGCCGCAGGTGGCCACGGTGGATCTGGCCGGGCGGCCGGTCGACTCCGTGTGCGCCCGCGGCAAGCACCTGCTGATCCGGATCGGGGCGGACCCGGCCCAGCTGCTGACCATGCACACGCATCTCATGATGGACGGCCGCTGGGAGGTGTACGCGCCCGGCGAGCGCTGGCGCGTGGCCGGGCACAAGGTGCGCTGCGTGCTGACGAACTCGACGTTCGAGGCGATCGGGGTGGACCTGGGGTTCCTGCGGCTCTTCCCCTCGCGGCTGGAGCCGCAGGCGGTGGGCCATCTGGGCCCGGACCCCCTGGGGCGCGACTGGGACCCGGACGAGGTGCGGGAGCGCATGCTGCAGGCGCCCGAGCGGGCCGTCGGGCTGGCTCTGCTGGACCAGCGGAACATGGCCGGGGTGGGCAACATCTACCGGTCGGAGGCCCTGTTCGTGTGCCGGGTCCACCCGCTGACGCCGGTGGGCGAGGTCCCCGACCTGCCCCGGCTGATCGAGCGCTGCTTCCTGATGCTGCACGCCAACCGGGACCGGGAGCGGCGCAAGACCACGCCGGCCGAGCTGCGGGAGCCGTACTGGGCATACAAACGGGCGGGCCGGCCGTGCTTCCGCTGCGGGACGCCCCTGGACCTGCTGCGCATCGGGCCGGCGAAGCTGCAGCAGGACCGGGACGCGTACGTGTGCCGGACGTGCCAGCCGGATCCCGCGGCCTAGCGCCCGGCCAGGTCGCCGGCTGGGCGTCAGCTGGCGGTGCACTCCCAGCTCGCTGCGGATCGCCGGGGCATCTCGCCCCGGCGCGGCCGGGCGCGTACGTTGTGAACCAGGGACGCCCGCCGGCCGGCGCGCGGGCGTCCGCGCCGCGCCTGCGGTGCCCGACTGGAGCGAAGCGAGGAACCGAACCATGCCCATCGTGGGAGTGATGGCCGACCCCGGCCTGCCGGAGATCATCTCCCGGCAGGCACGCGCCGCCGTCGAGGAGAACCTGGCCGAGTTCGACCGGGACGGCTGGACCGTCGTGGTCGAGCGGGGCGCCCTGCCGCTCACCGGCGACGGCGACATCCCGCTGATGGAGCGCTCCTCCGCCCTGCTCGCCGAGCGGGACTGGGACTACATCATCTACGTCACCGACCTGCCCCGCACGTACGAGGGCCAGCCGCTGGCGTACGAGCTGGAGAACGAGACGAACGCCGCCCTGCTCTCGCTGCCGGCGCTGGGCTTCTGGCGGCTCACGGCCCGCCTGCGGACCCTCCTCACCGATCTGGCGCTGACGCTGCACGAGCGCCAGGCTCCGGAGGACGAGCGCCGAGCGTCGAACATCCGGACCCCCGGGGTCCGCACCGCCCACCACGAGGACCACGACGGGCGCGTCTTCGTCACCCTCGACTCCCCGGTGAGCCGGCTGCGCCTCCTGGCCGGCATGATCCGCAACAACCGGCCGGGCCGGCTGCTCACGGCGCTCTCCACCTGCATCGCCACCGCGGCGGCCGCCGGCGCCTTCGGCATCTTCTACACGAGCATTTGGAACATGTCCGACGCGCTGCCGTCCCGGCGGCTGCTCCTCATCAGCGTCGTCGCCGTGCTGACGCTGAGCATCTGGCTGATCGTGCGCAACAACCTGTGGACCCGGAGTGCCAGCATCGAGCAGTCCGGCACCGCGCGCGTGGGTGTCGGCTCGGCGTCCAACCAGGCGGCCCTGGACAACACCGCGACGGTCATCACCGTGGTCCTCTCCGTGGCGTTCATGTACGCGGTCCTGTTCACGGTGCTGTTCGCCGGTTCCATCACCATCGTCGACGCCGGCTACCTCGAGTCCCAGCTGGAGCATCCGGTGGGCGTCGGCGACTACGCGACGCTGTCCTGGCTCGCCGCGTCGCTGGGCACGATGGCCGGCTCGCTCGGCTCCAACTTCGACAGCGACGCGGCGATCCGCGAGGCCACCTACAGCCGCCGGGCGCGGCAGCGGCGCCAGCTCAACGAGGAGG
Source organism: Zhihengliuella alba (assembly GCF_039538765.1). Taxonomy (NCBI): domain Bacteria; kingdom Bacillati; phylum Actinomycetota; class Actinomycetes; order Micrococcales; family Micrococcaceae; genus Zhihengliuella; species Zhihengliuella alba. The sequence continues at coordinate 69,470 of NZ_BAABCJ010000007.1, forward strand.
CCGAGGAGCACGAGGCGGACTAGGGGCCCGCCCCTCCGCGCCCGCCACCGGATGGCCCGCGGCCACCCCGGGGCCCCGACCACTGGGCCGCCCCGACCACCGGACGGCCCGCGGGGCGGCGTCGCACCGTGCCCGTGGGACACTGGGACGGTGGCCATGAAGTCTCCCCTCCCCGTCCGCAACGGCGTCGGCGCAACCCGGCTCCGGCTGCCGGAGACCCCGCGGAGCGGACAGGCCACGGTGCTGGAGCACCTGGTGGCCCGCTTCGGCCACATCGACCCGGCGGAGATCGCCCAACGGTTCGACGACGGCGAGGTGGTCGCCCGCGACGGCGCGCCGCTGTCCCGCGCCACGCCGCTCGGCGCCCACGAGTTCGTCTGGTACTACCGGACCCTGCCGCCGGAGACGCCGATCCCGTTCGAGGAACGGGTCCTGGCGCAGGAGCGCGACCTGCTGGTGGTGGACAAGCCGCACTTCCTGCCCACGACGCCCGGCGGCGGATTCCTGCAGGAATCGGCGCTCGTGCGGCTGCGCAACCGGCTCGGGCTGCCGGAGCTGACGCCGATCCACCGGCTGGACCGGGCGACGGCCGGCGTCATCCTGTTCTCGGTCCGCGCCGAGACGCGCGGGGCCTACCAGACCATGTTCGAACGGCGCACCGTCCGCAAGGAGTACGAGTGCGTCAGCGCGCTCCCCGCTCGAGCCGACGCCCGGGCAGACGGGGCGGCCGCCGGGAGCCGCTTCCGGGACTTCCCGGTCCTGGTGCGCAGCCGCATCCGGAAGACCAAGGGCGAGCTGCGCGTGCACCTGGAGGACGGGCCGGCCAACGCCGAGTCGGCGGTGGGCCTGCTCGGGACCGGCGTCAGCGGCGGCCACCGGGCCGGCCTGCCCGTGGCCCACTTCCGGCTCGTGCCGCACACCGGCAAGACGCACCAGCTGCGCGTCCACATGGCCTCCCTCGGCCTGGGCATCCTGAACGACGTCTTCTACCCGGAGCTGCTGGACAAGGCCCCGGACGACTACCGGCGCCCCCTGCAGCTGCTGGCCCGCAGCATCGAGTTCCCGGACCCGCTCACCGGCGACCGCCGCCGGTTCGAGTCAGGCCTGCGGCTCAGCGAGGCCCCCGGCGGCAGCACCACGTGACCGACCCCGGCGCGGGTCCCCTGGGCCTCGAGGGCGGCGGCCTCTGGTACTACGCGTCGACCTTCGTGCTCGTGGCGCTCGACGCCGCGTTCCCGCCCATCCCCTCCGAGCTGCTGGTCCTCGGCTCCGGCCCCCTGGCCGCCGACGGGCGGCTCTCGGCCCTCTGGGCCTGGCTGGCCGCCGCGGCCGGCTGCCTCGCCGGGGACCTGGGGCTCTACTGGGTCTTCCGGCGGGGCCTGACCGGGTGGCTGGACCGCTTCCGGGCCGGGCGCTGGATCCACCGCAACACGGTGGCGGTCATGAACCGGCTGGGCCGCGACGCCACCTACGCCTCGCTGCTCGGCCTGCGCTTCGTCTCCGGGGGCCGGACGGCGTCGGTGGCGGCCGCCGGCATCGCTGGCGTCGGGCTGCGGCCCTTCCTCGCGCTGGCCGCCCTCGGCTCCGGACTCTGGGCAGCGTGGATGATGCTGCTCGGCTACCTCACCCAGTCGGTCACCGGCTGGCCGACCTGGGCCGCGACGCTGGCCTCGCTGGTCCTCGGGGCGGTCATCGGCGGCCTTCTCGCCGGCGCGCTGACGTGGGCGAAGCGCCGTGGGGGTCCCCGGGCGTAGGCTGGAACCATGGCTCAGGATGCAACGGCTCAGGATTCCACCCTGCCCTCCCCCTCCCCCTCGCGCGCCGCCTGGCAGCAGTGGCACCAGGTCCGCGAGGAGGCTCTGGCGACCGAGTTCGGCTGGCTCACGCTGACCAGCTACCAGTGGCTGCCGTCGGCCCCCGCCCCCGTGGAGCTGGTCCCCGGGCGCTTCGGCGCCGGCCCCGACGGCGCGGTCTTCGAGCCCGACGGCACCGAGGTCCTCGAGCACGACGACGGCCGGCCGGTCACCGACCGGCTCACCCGCGCGCTCGACGAGGGCGAGTCCGTCGACTGGCTGCGCACCCGGGATGTCACCGGCCAGGAGACCGTCGTGGAGCTCGGCGTGCGCGGCGGGCGCTACATGATCCGCACGCACGCGCGCCGGAGCCCCCAGCTGGACGCGTTCGACGGCGTCCCGACCTTCCACTACAACCCCGCCTGGGTGGTGCCCGGCCGCTTCGAGCCCTACCCGGAGCCGAAGCGGGTCCAGGTCGGGACCTACCGGCCGGACACCCGGCTGGAGAAGGAGCTCGCCGGAGAGATCGTCTTCGAGATGCCGGCCGCCTTCCCGCATCGACTGGCCGCCGAGCGGAACCGGGACGGCTCCCTCACCGTCGCGTTCCACGACGCCTCCAACGGGGACACCACCCCGGAGTGGCGCTTCGTCACGGTGCCGGAGCCGGGCCAGGACGGGGCGGTGACCATCGACTTCAACCGGACGCTGTTCTACCCGTTCGCGTTCTCGCAGTTCGCGGTCTGCCCGCGGCCCCCGGAGGGCAACCGGCTCGAGATCGCCGTCAACGCTGGCGAGCGCTCGGAGCGTCCGGCCGACACGACGGGCAGCCTCTCCGCCGCCGACGTGGAGCGCACCACCACGGCCGGCCCCGTGGACGCGGGTGACGCCCGGCACACCGGGGAATAGTCGCCGGCCCGGACGGGTTCGGCCAGAGTGTGAGCACACTCTTCAGCCCTGTGACCCTGTCCACCCCGGACGGCGACGGCCTCGCGCTGCGCAACCGCGCCGTCGTCGCGCCGATGTGCCAGTACTCGGTGGACGCCGAGGACGGCGTCCCCACCGACTGGCATCTCTCCCACCTGGGCGCGCTGGCCGCCGGCGGATTCGGCCTGGTCATCGCCGAGGCGACCGCCGTGGTCCCCGAGGGACGGATCTCCCCGCGGGACACCGGCCTCTGGAACGACGAGCAGACCCGGGCGTGGAAGCGCATCACCGACCTGATCCGCGCCAACGGCTCGGTCCCCGGCCTCCAGCTGGCGCACGCCGGCGCCAAGGCGTCCACGGAGCCGATGCTGCCGGGTCTGCGCGAGGCATCCGTCCCGGAGTCCGAGGGCGGCTGGCAGACCGTCTCCTCCTCGGTCTCCGACGTGTTCGGGCTCGCCCCGGCGCGGGAGCTCACCGGCGAGGACATCGAGCAGCTCGTCGCCGACTGGGCGGCCGCAGCCCGGCGCGCCGACGAGGCCGGGTTCGACGTCGTCCAGATCCACGCCGCGCACGGCTACCTCCTGCACCAGTTCCTGTCGCCGCTGGCCAACACCCGCACCGACGAGTACGGCGGCTCCTACGAGAACCGCACCCGCCTGGTGAAGCGGATCGTCGAGGCGGTCCGCGCGGAGTGGCCGGCGCACAAGCCACTCGCCATCCGCTTCTCCGGGACGGACTGGACCGAGGACGGCTGGACGCTCGCCGAGACCGTGCGCCTGGCCGGTGAGCTGCGCGCCCTGGGCGTGACCGCCTTCGACATCTCCTCCGCCGGCATCGGCCGGTACGCCGGCCCCAAGTCGGGGCCCGGCTACCAGACCGCGCTCGCCGCCGCCGTGCGGGCCGGGCTGGAGGGGACGGACTCGTTCGTGACCGCCGTCGGCATGATCACCACCGGCGTGCAGGCCGAGCACGTCCTCGTCACCGGGCAGGCGGACGGCGTCGCCATCGCCCGCGCCGCCCTGGAGAACCCGCACTGGGCGGCCGTGGCCGCCCGCGAGCTCGGCGTGCCCGCCGAGGAGAACCCGCGCGCGACGCCGCTCTGGCGCGGCCACTGGTGAGCCGCGTCCGGCCGGACAACGACGAGAGCCGGTGTGCTCCCCACCTCGCGGTGGGGAGCACACCGGCTCTCGTCGTCCGCACGGCTCACGCCGGGCAGGGGCCGGCCCCTCAGTGGGCCGCGGGCGTGTGCTCCGCGGACGGCTCGTCGGCGAAGACGCTCTTGCGCATGAAGCAGGAGAGCACCAGGACCAGCACGGCGAAGATCGCCGCGGTGAGGAAGCCCTGCTGGTAGCCCTCCACCTGGGCCTGCACCGGGCCGAGGCCCTCGGCGGCGGCGCCGACCGTCCCGCTGGCCATGATCCCGACCAGCAGGGCCGTGCCGGCCGCGCCGCCGAGCTGCTGCAGGGTGCTGAGCACAGCCGATCCGTGCGAGTGGAGGTGGTGCGGCAGCGGGTTCAGGCCGGTGGTGAACGCCGGCGTGAAGAGCAGGGCGAAGCTCAGCGACATGAACAGGTGCGCCACCACCATGATCCAGACCGGAGTGGTCTCGGTCAGCTGGGTGTAGCCGAGCAGCACCGCGACCAGAATGACGCCGCCGGGGACCATGAGCGGGCGCGGCCCCACCTTGTCGTACAGCCGACCGACCACGGGCGCCAGCAGGCCCATCAGCAGACCGCCGGGCAGCAGGAGCAGGCCGGTGCCCAGCGGATCGAGCCCGCGGACGTTCTGCAGGAACAGCGGCAGCAGGATGATGATGCCGAAGAGGGAGACCATCGCCAGGACCATCAGGGCCAGGGAGAGCGTGAACGGGCGGTAGGTGAAGGGCCGCAGGTCCAGGAGGGCGCGGTCCTGGCGCTGCAGGCGCAGCTGCAGGAGCGTGAAGCAGGTCAGCAGGACCAGGGCGACGCCGATGGCGACGAACGGGCCCGCCCCCGGGCCGGTCGCGGCGGCGCCCCCGCCGTGGCCGCCGCCGAGCGTGCTCAGCCCGTACACGAGCAGGCCGAAGCCCGGCGCGGCCAGCAGCAGCGACGGCACCGAGAGCGGCTTGGCCTCCTCCGCCTCGCCGCCGAGCAGGCGCGCGCCGATGAAGAGCGCGACCAGGGCGACCGGGAGGACCAGCAGGAAGATCCAGCGCCACTCGAGGAACTGCAGGATGAGGCCGGAGATGGTCGGTCCGACCGCCGGCGCCACGGAGATCACGATCGAGACGTTGCCCATCATGGCGCCGCGCTTCTGCGGCGGGACGATGTCGAGGATCGTGGTCATCAGGAGCGGCATCATGATGGCCGTGCCGCACGCCTGGATGACGCGCGCGGCGAGCAGGATCCCGAAGATCGGCGCCACCGCGGCGAGCAGCGTTCCCACGGAGAAGAGCAGCATCGCCAGGATGAAGACGGTGCGGATGGCGAAGCGCCGCAGCAGGAAGCCCGTGGTCGGGATGACCACGGACATGGTCAGCAGGAAGGCCGTGGCGAGCCACTGGACGGTGGACTCGCTGACGTCGAACGCGACCTGCAGCCGCGGCAGGGCGACGTTCATGATGGTCTCGTTGAGGATCACGACGAAGGCCGCGATCAGCAGGGTGAGGATCGTGGTGCGGGCGCGCGGATCGAGTTGGTCCGGTCGACGCTCGGTTGCGGCGGATTTCGGCACGGGTTTCCTTAACGTTCGGCGCGGTTCGGGCCCGCTGGGGGCCGCGGCCGGAGCGGTGGGCTGGGCTGCGGACCGACACACGGCCGCCCGGGCGGCCACGCGGGGGCGACGGCGCTGGGCCGAGGGGTGTCGAGAGAGCCTCCACAGCTTACCCCTGCGGATTGAGTTACAGCGGGTTAATGAGAGGAGGATCTCATCTGATTGACTCTTCTCAATCACTCAGTCTGCCACACGGCCGCCCGACACGCCAGCGGTCGCCCCGCGGGGCCGGTCGGCGGCGCGGAGCGGATCGGGCCGCCGCCTCCGTGCCCCGGCCCTCCGAGTGCGCTAAACATGAGGGTATGAGCGTTCGCACACCAGACCCCTACCCCGGCTGGCTGTCCGAGGAGGACCTCCACGAGGCCCGCCAGCGGCTGCCGATCGCCTACGTCGAGGCCATCCCGGTCCGGGTCGACCCGCTGGGCTACGTCTCGGAGGTGGGGCTCCTCTACAAGGCCGACGCCGACGCCCGGTTCCGCTTCGCGTTCGTCTCGGGCCGGGTGATGTACCGGGAGACCGTGCGCGCCGCCCTCATCCGGCACATCGAGCAGGACCTCGGCCCGCTCGCGATGCCGCAGCTGCCGCCGTCGCCGTCGCCGTTCACGGTGGCCGAGTACTTCCCGTCGCCGTCGGAGACCGGGCTGACGGACGACCGCCAGCACGCGATCGCGCTCTGCTACGTGGTGCCGGTCCGCGGCGAGTGCAATCCGCGCCAGGACGCCCTGGAGCTGAACTGGATGAGCCCGGCCGACGCCCTGAGCGCCGACGTCTGCTCCGAGCTGCCCGGCGGCCGCGCGAACCTCATCCGGCAGGCCCTCGCCCACGTCGGCTGGTGCGAGTAGCGCCCCCGGCACCCCTGACCCGACAGGAGAGGAACCACCCCGTGCAGACCCCGCAGCCGGCAGGACCCGTCTACGTCCGGAGCGTCCGGGCCGAGCAGGTCCGCCCCGGCGACCGGTTCATCACCCGCCACGGATCGCCGAGCGCGCCCGTGACGTCGCTGCGCGTCCTGCCGGACAGCTTCGGCACGCCGGCCCTCGTGGAGGCGACGCTGGCCAGCGGGCAGAAGGCGAGCATCGCGTACGGCTCGTCGATCCGGGTCCACACCTCCACGCCGACGCCGTCGCTGACCTACGAGGACCTGCAGGCCCTGCCCGTCGAGGCCGAGTCGCCGGAGGCCGTGCTGCTCTCGATCGCGGAGAACTACGCCGAGGACGCCGGGATGGTCGAGCGCATCGGCAAGCTCGCCCGCGGAGTGAACCCCAAGGCCGGCGCGCACCTGGAGGACCTGTACGCCCTGACGGAGCACCTGGTGGTGGACCGGGACGACCGCGCCAGCGCCTGGCGGGTGCTCGACATCCTGACCGAGATCCCGTTCGACGGGAACTTCGGCCGCTGGAAGTCCGTGGAGTCCGCGCTCGCCCTGGCGGCGTTCCTCGCCTACGACGGAGGCGACCTCGATGCCGCCGAGCGCTACGCCGCGGTCCTGCGCCGGACGGCCCACGAGGAGCAGGACCCCGTCCAGGCGAAGCTGACCGCCGAGCTGCGGCAGCGCCAGCTGGACGAGCCGAACCTGTTCGACCGCGAGATCCACCGGGCCGTCGCGGCCCGCGACCCCGAGGCGGAGGGCAGCTGGCGGCTCCAGCGGCTGCGCACGCTGCTCTATCTGCTCGCCCATGGCGGCTCGCGCACGCTGGACGCGGCGGAGCTGCGCCGCCGCATCCAGCACGAGCTCCGGGCGCTGGGATCCCCGGGCGGGCGCCCCGCCTGGAACGCCTCCTGAGTCGCGCCGCCGCACGGGCGGCCTGCGTCCCGGGAATCTGACGCCCCGCCGGGGCTACTCGTCGTGGCCCTGGTCGCCGCTCATCTGCCCGCTCGCCGGAGGCGTCTCCCCCGGGCGGACCCCGCCGCCCTCCTGGAGGCCGGCGTCGCGCTGCTGCTCCGGGTCCGGGTTGGCGTCGTCGGCCTGCTGGGCGCCGGCCCCGCTGCGGGACGCGTCCTCCGTGTCGGCCAGGTCGCTGCCGCCGAGGTCCGTGGACGGGACGTTCCCGTCCACGGCGTCCCGGCCCTCGGCCGGGGACTCGGTGTGCGCCCGCGGCTCGCCGCCCGGCTCACCGCCCGGGGCCTCCTGGCCCGGGGCGCCCTCGCTGGGCGCCTGGGCGTGCTCGCGCGGTTCGCGGCCGGCCTCGCTGCTGCCGCCGCCTGACAGGTGCTCTGCTTCGTTTCCGTGATGTCCCATGCCCGCATCATGGCACCGGGGGGCGCGGGCGGTGAAGAGGGGGCCAGGTGGGAACTCCCTGACAACCGCCGGGAGACCTTGACCGTGCGTCGCGGCCGGCCGCTAGGGTGAGCGCAGAAGGGAGCACGGCACCGGCGACACAGGAGAGGGAGCACGGATGGTCCTCCTCGGATTCCACGCCTCGCACGAGCAGATCGGGCCCCGGCAGCTGCTCGAGGACGCCCAACGGGCGGAGGCGGCAGGCTTCAGCGCCGCGATGTGCTCGGACCACCTCAACCCCTGGGGCAGCGCCCAGGGCCACGCGGGGAACGCCTGGACCTGGCTCGGAGCGGCCCTGGCCACCACGCGCCTGCGCTTCGGCGTCGTCACCGCCCCCGGCCACCGGTACCCCGCGGCGACCTTCGCCCACCAGATCGGCACGCTGGCCAGCATGTTCCCGGGCCGCTTCTGGGCGGCCGTCGGCACCGGGGAGTACGTCAACGAGTCGGTCACGGGCCAGGCGTGGCCGCCGAAGGACGAGCGCCGACGCCGCGTCGCCAGCACCGTCGAGGCACTGCGGCGCCTGATCGCCGGCGAGACCGTGACGAGCCGCGACGACCTGGCCCGGCTCGAGCAGATGCGGCTCTGGGACCGGCCGGACGTCCCACCGCAGCTGCTGGCCCCGGCGGTCTCGCCGCAGAGCGCCGAGTGGGCCGCCGGATGGGCCGACGGGCTGATCACGCTCAACCAGCCGGTCGAGACGCTGCGCGACGTCGTCGAGGCCTACCGCGGAGCGGGCGGCCAGGGGCCCCTGGCCCTGCAGGTCCACCTCAGCTGGGCCGAGACGGCGGGCGAGGCCGAGTCGATCGCCGTGGACCAGTGGTCCACCAACGTGGTCTCCCCGCCGGTGACCTGGGACCTCCCGACGCCGGAGCACTTCGAGGCCGCCACGCAGGCCGTGCGCCCCGAGGACGTCCGCGGCGCCGTCGTGGTCTCCGCGGACCTGGACGAGCACGCGGAGCGCCTGCGGGAGTACGCCTCCCTGGGATTCGAGGAGATCTACCTGCACCACGTGGGACAGGAGCAGTCCGGCTTCATCGAGGCCTTCGGGCGGGACGTCCTGCCCCGGTTCGAGGAGGCACGCCGATGAAGGGCACGGACTCCTCGGACCTGTGGTGGAAGACCGGCCTGGTCTACTGCGTGGACGTCGAGAGCTTCCTCGACTCGAACGGCGACGGGGTCGGCGACCTCGCCGGGCTGACCCGCCGCATCGACTACCTGGCCGAGCTCGGGGTCACGTGCCTGTGGCTCATGCCCTTCTACCCGACGCCGGGACGGGACGACGGCTACGACATCACGGACTTCTACAACGTCGACCCGCGGCTGGGCAGCCTCGGCGACCTGGTGGCGCTGCTCCGGACCGCGCACGACCGGGGCATCCGGGTCATCGCGGACCTGGTGCTGAACCACACCTCGGACCAGCATCCGTGGTTCCAGCGGGCCGAGGAGGACCCGGACAGCCCGGAGCACGACTTCTACGTCTGGCGGGACAGCGAGCCGCCCGACACCTCCGACCTGGTGATCTTCCACGGCGAGCAGAAGGGCATCTGGTCCTGGAGCGAGAAGGCCGGCAAGTGGTACCTGCACCGCTTCTACAAGCACCAGCCGGACCTGAACGTCTCCAACCGGCGGGTGCGCAACGAGATCGCCAAGATCATGGGGTTCTGGCTGCAGCTGGGCCTGGACGGCTTCCGGGTGGACGCCGTCCCGCAGCTGCTGACCGTGGGGCTCCACGACGACATCGAGAACGACGGCTTCACCGACCCGCACGGGTACCTGGGCGAGCTCCACGCGTTCATGCGGCGCCGCTCCACGGACGCGATCCTGCTCGGGGAGGTGAACCTCCCCTACCGCGAGCAGGAGACGCTGTTCGGCGAGCCGCCGGCGGTGGAGCTGGACCTGATCTTCGACTTCGTCGCCATGCAGAACCTGTACCTGTCCCTGGCCCGTGGGGAGGCCGGGCCGATCTCCGCCGCCCTGCGCACCCGGCCGCCGATCGACCCGGCCAACCAGTGGGTCACGTTCGTGCGCAACCACGACGAGCTGGCCCTGGACCAGCTCGGCGAGGCCGAGCGCGAGGAGGTGTTCGCGGCCTTCGCGCCCGAGGAGCGCCAGCGCGCGTACGGCCGCGGCATCCGCCGCCGGCTGCCGCCGATGCTGGAGGGCGACCAGCAGCGGATCCGGATGGTCTACTCCTTCATGTTCTCGCTGCCCGGCACCCCGGCGCTCTTCTACGGGGAGGAGATCGGCATGGGCGAGGACATCGACGCCGAGGGCCGGCAGGCGGTCCGCTCGCCGATGCAGTGGGCGCCGGGCCCCGCCGGCGGCTTCTCCGAGGCCGAGCCCGAGGACTTGGTCGCCCCGGTGGTCGGCGGCGACTTCGGCCCGGAGAACATCAACGCGCACGACGCCGCCGCGGACTCGCAGTCCCTGTTCAACTTCATCCGCCGGCTGGTCGCGGCACGACGGCGGTGCCTCGCCCTCGGCTGGGGCTCCACGGAGCTCCTCGAGCAGCCGGAGACCGCCGTGCTCGCGCACCGCGCCGCGCTGGAGGCGAACGACTTCGTGGCCGCCGTGCACAATTTCGCCGCCGAGCCGGTCGAGACGCGCGTCCTGATCCCCGACGCCGCGCCCGGCGACGAGCTGGAGGTCCTGGTCGACGTGGGCACCACCGACGACGACTCCAAGGAGCCGATCGACGAGGGCGAGCACGCCCACCGGATCCGGAAGCTCACGGTCGAGGACGACCGGCGCGTCCCGGTGGCCCTGGGCCCCTACGGCTTCCTCTGGTTCCGGCCCTTCAGCCTGGGCCCGGGCGGGATCTTCTAGGGGCGCCTAGGCGGACCGCCCGGCCCGGTCGCCGCCCAGCAGGCGCGGGGCGAGCACCACGGCCATGCCGACGGCGCTGCCGATGACGGTCTCCACCAGCCGGTCGTACAGCAGCGCGGCATCGAGGCCGTGCGTGAGCGAGATGCCCAGGATCGCCAGCGGGGTCACGAACGCCTGCGCGAAGAAGTAATTGCGCAGGATGAACATATCCGTGGCGAACTGCAGCAGGCCCATCAGCAGCAGCGTGGCCACGGGGTTCGGGCTCGAGGCCGCGATCACCGCCGTGAGCAGCAGTCCGGCGAGCGTGCCGGCCACGCGGTGGAGCCCGCGCGCGACGCGCTGCCGGGTCGACTGGCCCACCAGCGGTACGACGGCGGCGACCATCGCCCAGTAGCTGAACTCCGTCCCCAGCACGGGCATCAGCAGGGTCGCGACGGCCCCCGCCGCCGCGGGGGCGACGAAGTAGCCGATCGACTCCCGCCACACCTGCCGCCGGATCGCGGGATCCAGCGGTGCCGGCTCGGCCCGCCGCCAGGGCGTCCGCCGTTGCGGCAGCACCCGGCCGGCCTGGCCGAGCAGCACCGAGAACAGCGCGGTCAGCACCGCGGTCAGCATCCCCTCCCCGATCGGCAGCGGGGCCGCGGCCCCGGCCGGCAGCGTGGAGATCGCCGAGAACGCGAAGACCTGGAACAGGGAGCCGGCGGGCCGGATCTGGTTCAGGCCGGCGATGATCGACGTGACGACGGACACCGCGGAGGTCAGCCCGACGGCGACCCAGACGCCCGCCGTCGGCCCGTGCAGCTGCGAGACCGGGTCCACCAGGAACCGGCCGGCCAGGGCCGCAGCCAGGATCAGGACCAGCATGTAGCCGCCCACCTGCCCCTGCCGCACCAGCCGGGCCCGGTGCCCCGGGACCCGCCCGTACACGCCCGTGAAGGCCGCGAAGACCACGAAGAGGGACAGGTCCAGCCGGTCCAGCTGGAGCAGCACGAACAGGGGGACGAAGATCCCCAGCCCGCAGCGCAGCCCGAGCCAGTGGTCCTCCCGGGCGGGGCCGAGGCGGAACAGCTGGCGCCAGTGCAGGGGATCGCTCATGCCTCCATTTCTACCCGCACGGATACGGCAGACTTGGAGGCATGACCGCGCCAGAGACTTCCGTGACCGATACCGCAGCCGCGCCCGCGACCGTCCCCGACGTGCCGCCGTCGCACCCCCGGCAGGCCGACTTCGGCTTCACCGTGGGCACCCGGCTGCCCAACGGCCGCGGACGCACCGGCGTGATCCGCACGCCGCACGGCGAGATCGCCACGCCCGCGTTCGTCGTGGTCGGGACCAAGGCGACCGTCAAGGCCGTCACGCCGGAAGCGGTGGCGGACCTCGGCGGGCAGGCCGTGCTCGCCAACGCGTACCACCTGTACCTGCAGCCGGGCGCCGACGTGGTGGACGCGGCCGGCGGGCTCGGCCGGTTCATGAACTGGTCCGGCCCCACCTTCACGGACTCCGGCGGATTCCAGGTGATGAGCCTGGGCTCCGGGTTCAAGAAGGTGATCGACATGAAGGCCGCGGACTCCTCCGGCGGCGACGACGCGGTCGCGCCCGGCAAGGAGCGCCTCGCCAACGTGGACGACGACGGCGTCTGGTTCAAGTCCCACCTCAACGGCGATGTGCACCGGTTCACCCCCGAGGTGTCCATGGGCGTCCAGCACCGGCTCGGCGCGGACATCATGTTCGCGTTCGACGAGCTGACCACGCTGCACAACTCCCGCGGCTACCAGGTCGAGTCGCTCGAGCGCACGCGGCGCTGGGCGGAGCGCTGCATCCGCGAGCACTTCCGGCTCACCGACGACCGGGCGGGCAAGGACTACCAGGCCCTCTTCGGCGTCATCCAGGGCGCGCAGTACGAGGACCTGCGGCGCAAGGCCTGCCGCGACCTGGCGGCCATGCCGTTCGACGGGTTCGGCATCGGCGGGGCGCTGGAGAAGGAGAACCTGGGGACGATCGTCGGCTGGTGCGCCGAGGAGCTGCCCGAGGACCGGCCCCGCCACCTGCTGGGCATCTCGGAGCCGGACGACGTCTTCACCGCCATTGAGAACGGCGCCGATACGTTCGACTGCGTCTCCCCCACGCGGGTGGCCCGCAACTCCGCGTTCTACACCCCGCACGGGCGCTTCAATCTCTCCGGCCGGCGCTACCGGACCGACTTCACGCCCCTGCAGGAGGGGTGCGACTGCTACACCTGCACCCACTACACGCGCGCCTACATCCACCACCTCTACAAGGCCAAGGAGATGCTCAGCCACACGCTGATCTCCATCCACAACGAGCGGTTCGTGGTGGGCCTGGTGGACGCGGCGCGGCACGCGATCGAGGACGGCACGTTCGATCAGCTCAAGGAGCGCGTGCTCGCCGACTACTACGCCGGCACGGGCGATCCGCAGGGACTCTGACCGCTGCGGGCCGGCGCGCCGGGCGCCGTCATCCTGCCGTTTCGTGACGCCGTGGACGGGCGGTATCCGTGACGCGTTGATACCGTGTGAGCCATCTGACGTGACGATGGGGTCGCGTGAAGTCCGACTGCCGCGGTGATCCCGCGGCTTGATCGAGGAGATTCATGCCCCACGAGACAACGTTCGACAGCGCCCGCGACCGGGCGGGCGGCCCCTCCGGGACGGAGACCTCCGCCCGCGCCGTCGCCTCCCACGAGATCCCCGACGCCATGCGGCACGACGTTGGCCTGCTGGTGGGCCTGCTGGGCCAGGTCCTCGCCGAGTACGGCGCCGACGGACTGCTCGACGACGTCGAGCGGCTCCGCGGCCTGACCATCGAGGCGCTCGAGGACCCGGACGGGACGGCCCTGGCCGCCGCGGAAGAGCTCGTCGAGTCCTTCTCCGCCGAGCGGGCCAAGGAGGTCGCCCGCGCCTTCACCTGCTACTTCCTCCTCGCCAACCTGGCCGAGGAGCAGCACCGCATCCGCAGCCTGCGCGAGCGGGACGGCTCCGTCCCGCTCGCCGAGCAGCAGCCATCCGACTCGGTCGCGGCGGCCTTCGCCCGCCTGGCCGACGAGGTCGGCCGCGAGGAGGCGGAGCGCCGCCTCCAGGAGCTGCGCTTCCACCCGGTCCTGACGGCGCACCCGACGGAGGCGCGCCGCAACGCGATCAGCTCCTCGGTTCGCCGCGTCGGCGAGCTGCTCGACGAGCGCGACGACCCGCGGCTGGGCACCCGCGCCCGCGAGGAGAACACCCGCCGCATGCTCGAGGAGATCGACAACATGTGGCGCACGGCCCAGCTGCGCGTCTCCAGCCCGTCCCCGCTGGACGAGGTCCGCAACGCCCTGGCCGTGTTCGACTCCTCGTTCTCCCGCGTGTTCTCCGCGGCCTACCGGCGCATGGACGACTGGCTGCAGGGCGAGGACCGCGGCACCCGCGCACCGGTGGCCCCGGCCTTCATCCGGCTGGGCTCCTGGATCGGCGGCGACCGGGACGGCAACCCCAACGTCACCGCCCAGGTGACGCGGGCCGCCGTCGCGCAGGCCGCCGATCGCGCGCTGGCCGAGCTCGCGGCCCGGACCCGCCGGGTCGGCACGGCCCTGACCGTGGACGACCGCTACGCCACGGCCTCCGCCGACCTGACCGCCCTGTGGAACAGGCAGCGCCAGCTCTCCGAGGAGCTCACGACGGCCGCCGCCGAGCACTCGCCCAACGAGCCGCACCGCCAGGTCCTCCTCGCCGTCGCCGCCCGCTTGGACGCCACGCGCTCCCGCGACGCCGACCTGGCCTACGGGCGTCCCGACGAGCTCGTCGCCGACCTGCGGGTGGTGCAGGACTCGCTCGCGGGCGCCGGGGCCCGGCGCGCCGCCTACGGCGACCTGCAGGAGCTGATCTGGCAGGTGCAGACGTTCGGCTTCCACCTCGCCGAGCTCGAGGTCCGCCAGCACTCCAAGGTCCACACCCAGACCCTGCAGTGGCTGGAGGACCCCGACTCCGTGGAGCGGATGGCCGTCCCGGGCGAGGAGGTCATCGAGACGTTCCGGGCGATCGCCGCCGTCCAGCAGCGCTACGGCGTGGACGCCGCCCGCCGCTACATCGTCTCCTTCACCACCTCCGCCCAGAACCTCGCGGACGTCTACACGCTGGCCGAGCGCGCGCTCGGGAGCCCCGAGGAGGCCCCCGTGCTGGACGTGGTCCCCCTGTTCGAGACGTACGAGGACCTGCAGAACGCGCCGCGGATCCTCGAGGAGATGCTCGAGATCCCGGCCGTGCAGCGCCGCCTCGAGCAGACCGGGCGCCGGCTGGAGGTCATGCTCGGCTACTCGGACTCCGCCAAGGACGTGGGCCCGGTCGCGGCGACGCTGGCCCTCTACGAGGCGCAGGAGCGGATTGCCGCCTGGGCGCAGCGGCACGGCATCCTGCTGACCCAGTTCCACGGCCGCGGCGGCGCGCTGGGCCGCGGCGGCGGTCCGGCGAACCGGGCCATCCTGGCGCAGCCGCCGCACTCGGTGGACCTGCGCTTCAAGGTCACCGAGCAGGGCGAGGTCATCTCGGCCCGCTACGGCAACCCGGAGATCGCCCTGCGCCACATCGAGCAGGTCGCGGCCGCCACGCTCATGGCCTCGGCCCCCTCCACGCAGGAGCGCAATGCTCGGGCGGCCGAGCGCTTCGCCGACCTGGCGGCTCGCATGGATGCGGTCTCCCGGGAGCGGTTCGACGCCCTGGTCGGGGCCGAGGGCTTCGCCCCGTGGTTCGCGGAGGTCACGCCGCAGGACGAGGTGGGCCTGCTGGCCATCGGCTCGCGGCCGGCCAAGCGGGGCCTGTCCGTGGAGTCCCTGGAGGACCTGCGCGCCATCCCGTGGAACTTCGCCTGGAGCCAGGCCCGCATCAACCTCACCGGCTGGTACGGCCTGGGCTCCGCCCTCGAGGCGGTCGGCGACGCGGAGCTGCTGCGCGCCGCCTACGCCGAGTGGCCGCTGTTCCGGGCGCTGATCGACAACATCGAGATGTCCCTGGCGAAGACGGACCGCCGCATCGCGGAGCGCTACCTGGCCCTCGGAGACCGCGACGACCTGGCCGCGCTGGTGCTGGAGGAGCTGGACCTGACCACCAAGTGGGTCCTGGAGATCACCGGCCAGGAGCGCCTGCTGCAGGACCACCGCGTGCTCGGCCGCGCCGTCGAACTGCGCAACCCCTACGTGGACGCGCTCTCGCTGCTCCAGCTGCGGGCGCTGCGCACCCTGCGCTCGGACGCGGTCGAGGAGCTGGACGAGGCCGCCCTGCGGGACCAGCGGAACCTGCTGCTCATCACGCTCAAGGGCGTGGCCGCCGGCCTGCAGAACACCGGGTAGCTGGCGGCCTCCGCACCGGGGCAGCGGGGCCGCCTTCGCGGCCGTCCCCGGCCTTTCGCTAGAGTCGGGGCATGGAGTCCACCGCGCGCCGACCGCTGCTGCCGGAGACGCTCCGTGGCCGGTTGACGCTCTGGGCGATGCTCTCCGGGGCCGTGCTGGCCCTGGCGTACTGCGGCTCGCTGCTGCTGCCGGAGGTGACCGCGCCGAGCCCCGGGGACGCCTTCAAGGTCCTGTTCACGACCCTGCCGTTGCTCTACGGCCGCGGCGGGGCGCAGAGCCGCCGCCGTCCCGACGCCCGGCCGGGCGGGGCCGGGGGCGGCACCGCGGAGTGACCGCCGGCCCGGCGCGCCGGCACCGCCGGGTCAGGCGGCGTAGGTGGGCTCGCGGCGCTTGAACCAGCCGATCACGGCGGTGGTGATGGGGACCAGGAGGACCTCCACGGCCGTCTTGTAGAGGAAGCCGACCACCACGTAGTTCA
The DNA here is from genome assembly GCF_039538765.1 of Zhihengliuella alba. Taxonomy (NCBI): domain Bacteria; kingdom Bacillati; phylum Actinomycetota; class Actinomycetes; order Micrococcales; family Micrococcaceae; genus Zhihengliuella; species Zhihengliuella alba. Next base: position 85,861 of record NZ_BAABCJ010000007.1, read on the forward strand.
CGAACGTGCCGGCGTCGGTGATCCCGATGACGCCCGCCGCGATGGAGCAGAAGATCAGGGTGTCGGCGAACTCGCCCACGCCGGTGGAGCCGATCAGCCGGGCGATCAGCCGGCGCTCCCCGAAGCGCTCCTTCATCCGGACCAGCACCCAGGAGTTGAGGGTCTGGCCCGCCGCGAAGCCGAGCAGCGAGGCGGCGACGATCTGCCAGACCGGGCCCAGGGTGGCCGCGAGCGCCTCCTGCCCCTCGTACCACTCGGCCCCGGGCAGCGCGATGATGACCCAGAAGCACAGGCTGGTGAAGACCGAGAGCGCGAACGTGGTGATGATCGCCCGGCGGGCCGCCCTGAAGCCGTAGACCTCGGAGACGACGTCGCCCAGGATGTAGGCCAGCGGGAAGAGGAAGAAGCCCCCGTCGGTCACGATGGGGCCGAAGGTGACGCCCTTGGTGGCGCCGATGTTGGACAGGACGACGACGACCGCCATCAGCGCGAGCACGGTCGCGAAGTAGGGGCTGCCCGCCGAGGCGAAGGCGGCCTGTGCGGCGCGTTGGGGCGCGGAGGAGCGAGGATCGGCTGAGGCCATGAGGTGGTGTCCCGTTTCTACAGTGGTTCGCCTGGCGCTCCGGGCGGTGTCCGCCGGCGCCGGCTGTATTAGCACGTGCCCGGCAATTCTCCCACGGGGACGGGACCGGTTAGCGCGGCAGATTGCGCAACCCCGTCCCGGCCAACATAATGGCGCCATGCGCCCCCTCTCCCGCGGCCTCGGCCTCGTCACTGTCCTGTGCCTCGCCGGAGCCTCCCTGGCCGCCTGCAATCCCGCGCCGCCGGACCCGCGCCCGGCCGCAGAGGCCCTGGTCGACGCGCTCGAGGCCGGGGACCTGACCGCGGTCCCGATGAGGGGGACCGAGCCCGCCGCGGCCACCGAGGCGCTGACCACGGCGTACGGCCCGCTGGAGGACGTGGACCGCGAGCACTCGGTGGTCGACGTCGCCGTCGACGAGGACTCCGCGGACGGCAACGGGCCGGTGACCGCCACGGGCACGGTGCGCACGGTCTGGGACGTCGACGAGACGGACCGCGACTTCGTCTACGAGACGCAGGCCGTCTGGGAGCTCGACGGGGAGGCCGACGCCTGGCGGCTCCGGTTCGAGCCGTCCGTGCTGGCCCCGGACCTGACGGCGGGAGAATCCCTGGCCATCGCCTACGAGCCGGCTCCGCGCGGCGAGATCCTCGGCGCGGCGGAGGAGCCGTTGGTGACGGACCGGCCCGTGGTGCGCGTCGGCATCGACAAGACCCGCGCGGAGGCCGAGGCGTGGGAGGACTCGGCCCGGGCCCTGGCCGAGCTGGTGGGCATCGACCCGGACGCGTACGCGGAGCGCGTGGCGGCGGCCGGCGAGCGCGCCTGGGTCGAGGCCATCGTCCTGCGCGACGACGAGACCCGCACGGCCACGGACACCGAGATCTCGGCCATCCCCGGCGCCGCCGCCCACGCCGACACCCTCCCGCTGGCCCCGACCCGGTCGTTCGCCCGGCCGCTGCTCGGGACCGTGGGCCAGGCGACCGCGGAGATCGTCGAGGCGTCCGACGGCCGCGTCAGCGCCGGGGACCAGGTGGGCCGCTCGGGCCTGCAGTCCGCCTACGACGCGGTGCTCGCCGGGACCGCGGGCCTGACGGTCACGCGCAACTCCGCCGAGGGCGAGCCGGTGGCGGAGCTGTTCGCCGCGGGGCCGGTCCCCGGCGCGAGCGTGGAGACCACCCTGGACCGCGAGCTGCAGAGCCTGGCCGACTCCCTGATCGCCGATTCGGCGTCGCCGGCCTCGATCGTCGCCGTCCGCCCGTCCGACGGCGCGGTGCTCGCCGCGGCGTCCGGCCCGGAGGACAACGGCTACAACACCGCGCTGCTGGGCCGCTACGCGCCCGGCTCGACCTTCAAGGTGGTCACCGCCCTGGCGATGCTGCGCGACGGCGCCACCCCGGAGACGGAGGTGCAGTGCCCGGAGACGATCACCGTGGACGGCCGGTCCTTCAAGAACTACGACGGCTACCCCGAGGACGCGCTCGGCACCATCACGCTGGCCGAGGCGCTCGCCCAGTCCTGCAACACGGTCTTCATCCAGGCCGCCGTCGACCTCGGCGCACAGCCCCTGGCGGACGCGGCCGCCGCCCTCGGCCTGACCGCCGAGGCGGCCACGGGACTCGAGGCGTTCCTGGGCTCGGTCCCGACCGGCTCCACGGGCACGGAGCTCGGCGCCAACGGGATCGGCCAGGGCGTCGTCCAGTCCTCTCCCCTCGGGATGGCGACAGTCATGGCCTCGGTGGTCGCCGGCGCACCCGTCCAGCCCCGCCTGGTGGTCGACCCCGCACCCGAGGCGACCGCCGGGGACTCCGAGTCGGCCTCCCCCTCGGCGTCGGCGTCGGCGTCGGCGTCGGAGCCGGCCTCGCCGTCGGCCTCGGCGGCGCCCGACGGGAACCCGCTGACGGCCGAGGAGGCCGGGACGCTCGCCGCGATGATGGCCGGCACCGTGGAGCGCGGCACGCTGACCGACCTGCAGTCCGTTCCCGGGGCGGCGGTGATCGGCAAGAGCGGCACCGCCGAGTACGACGCCGACCGGAACGCGCACGCGTGGGTGATCGCGGCGCAGGAGGACCTCGCCGTCGTCGCCTTCGTCGAGGACGGCGAGGGCGGCTCGCAGACCGCCGGCCCGCTGGTCCGCGAGTTCCTCACCGGCGCCCGGGAGGCCTCCGCCGGGTAGGTCCGCGCCTGCGGCGGGACTGTGGGGCGGAAGCGTGGTGCAGGGCGGCGGGGCAACGTGCACAGTCGCGGTCCCGCGGGCGTGCGCCCGCGCTGGGCACGGCCGTGGCGCCCGCCCCTAAAATGGGGGCCATGACTTCCACCGACAACGCAACGGCCCCCGCCATCACCCTGACGATCGCTGGTTCCGAGGCGACCGGCGGCGCCGGCGCGCAGGCCGACCTGAAGACGTTCCAGCAGTTGGGCACGTACGGCATCGTCGCGCTGACGTGCATCGTCTCCTTCGACCCGAAGGAGAGTTGGAACCACCGGTTCGTGCCGGTCGAGCCGGGTGTCATCGCGGACCAGCTGGAGGCGGTCCAGGAGTGCTACCGGGGCCAGCTGGACACCGTGAAGCTGGGCATGATGGGCTCCCCGGCCACCATCGGGACCGTGGCGACGGCCCTGAGGAGCCAGGACTGGCGGAACGTGGTGCTGGACCCGGTGCTGATCTGCAAGGGCCAGGAGCCGGGCCACGCGCTGGACACCGACGAGGCGCTCAAGGCCGAGCTGCTCCCCCTGGCCACATTCGTGACCCCGAACCACTTCGAGGCCGAGCAGCTCTCCGGCCTGTCCATCGAGGACGAGGACGGGCTCGTCGCCGCGGCGAGGCGCATCCACGAGATCTCCGGCGCTGCGGTGCTCGCCAAGGGCGGCGTCCGCCTGGCCGGACCCGATGCCGTGGACGTCTTCTACGACGGCGAGACGCTGGAGGTCCTGCGCGCCCCGAAGATCGGCGAGGTCGCCGTCTCGGGCGCGGGCTGCTCGCTGGCCGCAGCGGTCACGGCCGAGCTGGCCAAGGGTGCGGCACCCCTCGAGGCCGCCCGTACCGCCAAGGCGTTCGTGACCCGCGGCATCGAGCGCCGCGTCTCCTCCAACGCGCCCTTCGACGCCCTCTGGCAGGGCTGAGGCGGCGAGCGGACTCGGATGGGAAGCGCTCTCAACGCAAGGTAAATATCAAAGAACTCCTTGACAAGTGACATGGGTCACCTAGGCTGGCACGCGGAGGCCGCCGCCCGGCATCACGCCAGGAGCCGGCCTCCCGCGCCGCCTCACGACGTGCGCGAATCCTGAATCCAAGGAGCAGCATGTCCCACTCGCACCGTTCCCGCCGGGCCGCCCGCGGCCTGTCGCGGGCCGTGGCCGCCTCCGCGGGCCTCGCGCTCGCGGTGACCATGGCCTCGCCGGCCCAGGCGACGCCGTCGGACCCACCCGCCGAAGCCATCGCCGGCACCTCGCTCAAGGGCCACGACGCCAAGCTGTCGCCGTCGCTGGCCCGCGCCGAGGGCCAGGTCTCCGTCTTCGTCCAGTTCGCGGGCCAGGGCGCCTACGAGCAGACGCAGCCCGACGCCGTCCTCAAGCGGAAGGGCAAGCCGGTCGACAAGTCGGCCAAGGTCAAGGAGATCCGCAAGAACATCAAGGCTCAGGGCAAGGCCGCCGCGAAGGCGGCCAAGGCCGAGGTCGTCTACACCACCACCAACACGCTCCCCGGCGTCGCGCTCCGCGGGGACGCGGACCAGCTCCGCGCCCTCGCCGAGCGCGACGACGTCGTGAAGGTCAGCGCCATCACGCCGAAGACCCCCAGCAACTCGGGCGCCGTCGTGGACACCCGGACACTCAACGCCTGGCAGGACCTGGGCGCCACGGGCGAGGACACGACCATCGCCGTGCTGGACACCGGCGTCGACTACACGCACGCCGGTTTCGGCGGCCCCGGCACCCGCGAGGCGTACGAGCAGGCCCAGGCCTCCACCGAGCTCCCCGGCCCGGACTCGGGCCTGCTGGACCCCGAGAAGTTCATCGGCGGCTGGGACCTCACGGGCGACGACTACAACGCCAACCCGTCCGCGGACAGCTACCAGCCGATCCCCCACCCGGACCCGAACCCGCTGGACTGCGCCACGGCCGGGCACGGATCCCACGTCGCCGGCAGCGCCGCCGGCTACGGCGTGAACGCGGACGGCACCACGTTCCGCGGGGACTACTCCTCCCTCACGGCCGCCCAGGTGGCCGAGATGAAGGTCGGCCCCGGCACGGCCCCGGCGGCCCAGGTGGTCGGCATCCGCGTCTTCGGCTGCGAGGGATCGTCCGCCGTCGTCGGGCAGGCGCTCGACTACGTGCTGGACCCCAACGGCGACGGCGACTTCTCCGACCGCGCCGACGTGGTGAACATGTCGCTCGGCTCCGACCACTCGCCGGTCGACGACCCGGAGAACGACATCGTCGACGCCCTGACCCAGGTCGGCATCCTCTCGGTGGTCGCCTCCGGCAATGCCAGCGACGTGACCGACGTCGGCGGGTCCCCGGGCAACGCGGCCTCCGCTCTCACGGTCGCCAACAGCGTCGGCTCGACCGTCACGCTCGACGGCGCCGAGGTCCTCGCGCCGGCGGACGTCGCGGGCCGCGCCGCCGGCCAGTACTCCGTGAACTTCGACTACCAGAGCGCCACGGAGGAGCAGCTCACCGGCGAGGTCGTCATGGCGCCGGCGGAGAACGCCTTCGGCTGCGACCCCTGGCCGGCCGGCACCGACCTGGGCGGCAAGTGGGTCTGGATCCAGTGGGAGGAGGACGGTGCCTTCCCGTGCGGCTCCGCCCAGCGCTTCAACAACGTGGAGGCCGCCGGCGGCGCCGGCGTCATCCTCGACTCCCCGCGCCTGGTCTTCGACGCCGGCATCGCCGGCAACAGCACCATCCCCGGCATGCAGTTGAACCAGACGTACTCGGAGCAGCTGCGCCCGGCCGCCGAGGCCGGCACGCTGCAGATCCGCCTGGACGCCGAGTGGATCGGCTCCACCAAGGCCGACTCCGGCGCCCTGGACACGCTCAACGCGAGCTCCTCGCGCGGCGTCCACGGCAGCGCCGGCACCGTCAAGCCGGACGTGGCCGCCCCCGGCACGTCGATCGGCTCCGTCGGCGTCGCGACCGGCAGCGGCCAGGCCGTCATGACCGGCACGTCGATGGCCACGCCGCACGTGGCCGGCCTCGCCGCGCTCCTCTACGGCGCCGGCGACTACACGCCGTACCAGGTCAAGTCCATGCTCATGAACACGGCGACGGCGGACATCGAGACCGCCGAGGGCGAGGTCTACGGCCCGAACCGCGTGGGCGCCGGCCGCGTCGTCGCCGACGCCGCACTGCAGACTCCGGCCCTGGCCTTCGCGACGGACGCCCCCGAGCGCACGTCCCTGGTCTTCGGGGTGATCGAGCTCGGGACCGAGGCCTACACGGCCACGAAGTCGGTGACCGTGCAGAACCTCTCGGACACCGAGCGGACCTACGCGGCCTCCTACACGGCGGCGACGGAGATCCCCGGCGCCGCGTACTCCCTGAGCGCGGACAGCGTCACCGTCCCCGCCGGCGGGACGGCCACCCTGGACGTCACCCTGACGGTCGACCCGGCGCAGTTCGCGAAGACCATGGACCCGACCATGGAGGCGACGCAGCAGGGCCTGGCCCGCCAGTGGCTGGCCGATGCCACGGGCCGCGTCGAGCTGCGCGCGGACTCCGTGCCGACCCTGCGCGTCCCCGTGCAGGCGGCCCCCAAGCCGGTCGCGGCGATGGAGGCGGCGAAGAAGTCCAAGGTCCGCGACGGCGAGGCCTCGATCCAGCTCTCCGGCCGCGGCATCGACCAGGGCGAGGGCGCGGAGAACATCACGTCGCTCGTCTCGCCCTTCGAGCTCGGCGCGAGCTCCGGCGACCAGCAGGACAGCGAGACGCCGGGGGCGAACGCGATGGACCTGGCGTTCGTCGGCGCCAACTCGGATGCCTCCACCGTCGGCGCTGCCGACGGCGTCCTGAGCATCGGCGTCGCAACCCACGACCAGTGGGCGCACCTGGCCGGCGGCCTCGAGATCAACGCCGAGTTCGACGTCGACCTGGACGGCACCGTGGACTTCTACACGATCACCACGCGCTACGACGACATCGACCTGGACGTGGCGGCGACCTTCGACGCCGAGACCGGTGAGAACGTCGACGTGTGGCCGGTCAACCTCGCCCAGGGCGACACGGACACCAACCTGTTCGACTCCAGCGTGGCCGCGCTGCCGGTCTCGCTGGCCTCGCTCGGCGTGACGGGGGACCAGCAGATCAACTACCGCGTGGCCACGTTCAGCGAGTACTACACGGACGACGACGGCCGGTCGGTCCCGGTCGACGCGACCGACTGGATCGGCTACAACCCGGTCTCGCCGGAGGTCTCCTTCGGCGGGCTGCTCTTCGCCGATCTGCCGCAGAGCACCCTGGAGGCCAGCGTGGCCACCAGCCCGGCGGGCAAGAACGGCAAGGGCAAGCCCAAGCCGGACTCCGAGGCCCTGCTGCTGCACCACCACAACGCGCTCGACGCGCGCGCCGAGGTGGTGGAGTTCAAGTAGCCCTCACCAGGCGAGCGGGCCGTGCCCGCGGCGGAGACGGATCCCCGAGGGATCGATCCGCTGCGGGCACGGCCCGCTGTTTCGCGTCGCCTCCCGCAAAATCGTCACTGACCTGCGCATTTCCACTCTCCGCCTGGAGAATCTTCCGAAAAAGCCGCCCCTACTCTTTCGTATTGCGGAAAAGAATTATTCTCTTGTGAAATCCGCCACGCCCATTTACCTTTGAGGTTGCCCGCCGCGCATGTGACGGGCCTCTCACCATCGACCGAATGGGTTCCGACCAATGAAGATTTCACACGAGGCCACGCTGAAGGCGAGTTCGGCGCCGGCCAAGAAGCGGCGGCTGCACCAGTCGCTCTTCTTCCAGATCCTGATCGCCGTAGTCGCGGGGGTGCTGATCGGCCATTTCTGGCCGACCATCGGCGAGCAGCTCAGGCCGCTCGGAGACGGTTTCATACGTCTGATCAAGATGATCATCGCCCCGCTGATCTTCCTGGTCATCGTCACCGGCATCGCAGCCGTGGGCGACGTGAAATCCGTGGGCCGCGTAGGGGTCAAGGCTCTCCTCTACTTCACCGGAGCCACGCTCTTCGCGCTTCTGTTCGGCATGGTCGTCGCCAACATCGTCCAGCCCGGCAAGGGCTTGAACATCGATCCGTCCACCATGTCGCAGGAGGCTCTGGACGAGAAGACGGGCGGCGCCCAGCCGCACGGGGCGTCAGAATTCCTGCTCGGCGTCATCCCGGAGAGCGCCTTGGGCGCCTTCGCCGAGAACTCGCTCCTCCAGGTGCTCTTCTTCTCGGTCTTCTTCGGCATCGCGGTCATCGTCCTCGGCCAGGACCGCTGCCGTCCGCTGCTGAACATCTTCGAGCTGGTCCTGGAAATCGTCTTCAAGATCATGTCCTGGATCATGCGCGTGGCACCCATCGGCGCCTTCGGGGCCATGGCATTCATCATCGGTCAGTACGGCATCGAGACACTCGGCACCTACGCCAAGCTCATCGCAGCCTGCTACGCGGCAGCGCTCATCTTCATCGGCCTGCTGTTCGTCGTTGCCTGGGTGATGGCAGGCGTCCCGCTCTGGTCATTCATCAAATACACCCGCGAGGAATTCCTCCTGGCCCTGGGCACGGCCTCCACCGAGGCCGTCATGCCCCGCATCATGACGAAGCTGACGCGGGCGGGCTGCTCCCGCGCCACGACCGGACTGGTGATCCCCACCGGCTACTCGTTCAACCTCGACGGCGCAGCCATGTACCTCTCCATCGCCGTCCTCTTCCTGGCCCAGGCCTTCGGACACGACCTGAGCCTCGGCCAGCAACTGGCCGCCCTCGGCATCCTGCTCCTGACCTCCAAGGGCATGGCCGGCGTACCCGGCTCCTCCTTCCTGGCGCTCTCGGCCACCGCCGCAGCACTCGGCATCTTCCCCGTCGCCGGCGTCGCCCTGATGCTCGGCGCCGACCGTCTCATGGACTCCATGCGAGTCGCCGTGAACCTCCTCGGCAACTGCGTCGCGACCTTCGTGGTGGCCAAGTGGGAGAACCAGTTCGACCGAGGCGTCATGCAGCGCGCCTTTGCGGGCACGCTCACGGACGAGGACGAGTCCGAGTTCCAGCGCCAGCACTCCCCCGGGGCGAATGTCGCTGCCGGCAGCGAGTCCACACCTGCCCCGGGCGCCGTCCAGGTGGCCCAGCCGGTCCCGGCGACGGGCACCGCGCGGTAGCCGCCGCGCCCACCTCCGCCCCAATGACGAGCGGGCGGCCCGGATCTCCGGGCCGCCCGCTCGTCTGCGTCCAGAGACCTGGCCTAGCCGCGGACGACCGGCAGGTCCGTCCACTCGGTCGTGAAGCGGGGCGAGGAGAACTGCCGGCGCATGCTCCACGCCGCCGGCTCCGCGAGTCCGCCGCGGCCGATCCCGATCGAGGCCTGTCCGAACCGGGACTTGACCCGGCCGAGGACGTCGCTGAGCTCCGGGCCGGCCTCCGCGCCGCCCGCAGCACCGTGGCCGTCGTCGTCCCCGCCCAGCGCGGAGAACAGATCCAATTCCTCCTGTTGCGGGGCGTCGGCCGGGCTCAGTCCGGAGAGCACCACGCCGGCGCGGGCGTAGGCAGCGTCCGGCGCCACCCGGCCGCCGAGGGCGGAGACGGCGGCGCGGACGATCTCGATCGGGTCGGCGGTCGGCGCCGCCAGCGGCACGGAGACCGTGGGGTTCGACGCCATGCCGGCGGCGAAGCGGCTGGTCCCGGCGAACGCGGTGACCACGCTGGCCCGCAAACCGCGCGCGGCGAGCCGGGAGGCGGCGCTCTGGGCGTAGACGGTCATGACCTCGCGCATCTCGGCGGCCGTGGTGACGGGCTGGGAGAACGAGCGGGAGAACATGATCTGGTGGGCGTCCGCCCGCTCGTCGATCGGCGGGATGCACGGCGTGCCGTTGAGCTCCAGCACGGTGCGCTGCAGCACCACGGAGAACTTCCGCCGGATCCAGGCCGGGTCGGCATCGCGCAGGTCGGCGATGCTGCCGATGCCCAGCCCCTCGAGCTTCTCGCCGCTGCGCCGTCCGACGCCCCACACCTCGGTGGCCGGCAGGCGCTCCTGCAGCCGCCGGAGCTGCTCGGCCGGCAGGGAGCCGAGGGAGCAGACGCCGTCGAAGCCGGGGTTGTTCTTCGCCACGTGGTTGGCGAACTTCGCCAGCGTCTTGCTGGGGGCGACCCCCACGCAGACCGGCAGTCCCACCTGGCGACGGACGGCCTCGCGCACGGTCCCGGCGGCCTCGACGGCGGCCGCCTCGTCGCCGGCCGGCAGGCCGAGGAACGACTCGTCGATCGAGTAGATCTCCTGCCACGCGCCGAAGCGGCCGATGACCTCCATCGCGCGCGCGGACATGTCGCCGTAGAGCTCGTAGTTGCTGGACCGGGCCACGAGGCCGTGCCGCTCGGCCTCCGGCGCGAGCTTGAACCACGGCGCCCCGGTCCGGATCCCCAGCGCCTTGGCCTCGGCGCTGCGCGCCACGACGCAGCCGTCGTTGTTGGAGAGCACGACGACGGGGCGGCCCTCCAGCCGCGGGTCGAAGACGCGCTCGCAGGAGACGTAGAAGTTGTTGACGTCGACCAGGGCGAAGAGGTGCCCGCTCATAGCCGGTGCAGGCTCCGGGTGACGACGCCCCAGACGTCGAATCCTCCGGGGATGCGCTCGACCGCCGGCTCCCCCGGCGGCAGGGGGTCGGTCTCGAGCGCGCCTCCGCCGCCGTCGTGCCGGAGGCGCCGGACCATTAGCTCTCCGCCCACGACGGCGACCACGACGTTGCCGGGACGTGGTGCGCGGGCGCGCTCGACGATGATCTCGTCGCCGTCGGAGATGCCGGAGGCGGCCATCGAGTCGCCGGCGACGCGCATGACGAACGTGCTGGTGCGATCCGGGATCAGGTGCCGGTTCAGGTCGATGCCGCCGTCGTAGTAGTCCCCAGCCGGCGAGGCGAAGCCGGTGGCGGCCTTCGGGCGGACGGTCCCGGCCGCGTGCTCGGACGACTCCATGGCACCTCCCCGACGATCCGGACCACCCGCATCGAACAAACTTTCGATCATCAGTGTAGTGCCGGGCCGGGCCCCGCGCCACGCCGAGGGTGAGCCCCGGGGTGACACCGGACCGGGCCGGGCGAAAAGCCGGATGAAGGACCCCGTCCAGTTCGCCCCACCCGGCCGCGGCGCCCCCTGCCGGCAGTCGACTGGTGCGCATGGACACACTCGATACAACCCCAGTCACGCAGCACGCCGCCACCGGAACGCCCCCGGGCGTCCGCCGACGGCGGGTCCTGACCGGCGCCGCCTGGTCGGTTCCCATCATCGCCGCCGCGGTCTCCGCGCCGGCGGCATCGGCCAGCCCCTCCACGGGCGGCCAGCTGACCTATCCGGCGCCCTTCCGGTACAACGGGGCGGGGCTCCAGGTCGTCCAGACCTTCATGACCGCGACGGCGGACGGCCTGGTCGCCGGCGCCGCGACCGGGGCGATCACGCTCACGGTCAACGCCCCGGCGGGGACGACCCTGCAGACGCTCTCGCTCAACGCCGGATGGGTGCTGACGAATCCGGACTCGACGAGCGGCACCTTCGTCTTCATCCACTCCGCGGGCATCGTCACCGGTCGCGACGGGACAGAGGAGATCTCGCTCCCGACCTACACCCTCCAGACGCCGGAGGAGCCGCCGGCCGCGGGCTCGGTCACCATCTCCTGGACGAGCGACAACTTCACGGGAGGCTCGGTGACCTACTCGGGCTAGTCCCGGCGGGCAGCGACCAGGGCAGGGGGTGAGGAAAAGGGTTAAAGGCTCAAGTAACTGTCAAACCCTCGTCCCCGCCGGGTCCACCGCGCCCGAAGCGACGTACCCTCGTGACTACCGGCTGTTCCGCCCAGCCGGTTCTGGGGGAGGCGAAGTGCATCGTGGAGGAGAGGCTCGCAGGGGCGATCCCGGTCTGGACGCGGTTCCACACCGTCGCCCCTGACGTGCGCCTGATCGGGTTGCGGGGCCCCGTGGGCTCGGGGAAGTCCGGTTTCGCCGCCCGCTGGATGCGGTGGCAGGCGTCCGAGCTCGGCCGGCGGCCCTCGCTCGTCGACGCGCGGATCCCGGGCGCCGACCTGTCCACCGGGCCCGGTCCCGGGGAGGCGGCCTGCGTGCTGCTGCCGCCGGACCCCGCCGCGGACGCCGCGCTGCGGGCCAGGGGCGGCTTCGTGCTGGGGCCCCGCATGCTCATGCTCACCCGCGACGAGACCCTGCACGCCCTCCGCCCGGACGGTACGGCGCCGGAGGCCTTCGCGGACGTGGTCGACGAGGCCCGCCGGTACGTCGGCGGCTGGCTCCACGGCCTGGCCTTCCTCACGTCGCCGTCAGCGGTCCCGATGGCCGAGCGGGCCGAGCAGCTGCTCCCCGCCGTCGAATCCGCGTGGCTGCCCTGGCTCCTGGCGCAGGACGATCCCGACCTCCTCCTCGACGCCTGCTTCCTGCCCCGCCTGTCCCCCGGCCTCCTCTCGGCCCTGACGGGGAACGACGACGGCCCCGGGCTCTTCGACCACGCCGTCCGCGCGGGGCTCGCCCAGGAGGGGCGGGTGCCGGATCTGATCCAGACCGCCGTGATCGGGCAGACGCGCCGCACCCGCGAGTCGGAGGCGACCCTCCGCTTCGACGCCGCGACCCGGGCGCTGGCCACGGAGGCGGGACCGGTGGAGGCGTTGCGCTACGCCGTGGAGCACCGGCGGTGGACGGCGGCCTCCGACCTCGCCCGGCGCGCCTGGCCCCGCCTGCTCAACACGGACCCGCAGTTCCTCATGGAGGCCGTGCGCCTGGTTCCCGAGCGCTTCGCGGAGGCGCACCGGGAGAACATCATCGGGCGGATCCTGCTGGACCTCCTGGGCCCGCTGCGGCGCGACGTGCCCCTGCAGTTCGTGGACGTGCCGGAGCACCCGCCGGGGCTCGAGGAGCTGCGCCTGATCCTGCGCCACTCCCCGCGGCGGGACCACGTGCTCGCCCTGAACGGGCTGACCCTGCTGACGATGTACGAGCGGACCATCGGGCTCTACGGCGATGCGGCGAAGACCGCACGGAGGTCGCTGGCGCTCGCGTCGACGCTGCCGGGTGGGCCCCGGAGCAGCGATCTCTCCGTCGCGGCGCTGCACGCGGGCCTCTCGCTGCTGCTCGTCGACGACGTCGAGCGGGCCCTCGAGGCCTTCGAGCTGGCATGGCACCACAGCGGCGGACGCGAGAACCCCTACTCGGCGTCGGAGGCAGCGGCGACGGCGGCCCTGGTCCACGCCGAGCGCGGCGGGCGGGACGCGGCCGTCGGCTGGTTGGAACGGTTCGAGCACGTGGCCGCCGTCGAGTGCTGGAACATGCCGCGGGCGCACGACAAGGCGGATGTCGCCCGCGCGCTGCTGGCGCTCGACGAGCTCGATGTCCCCGCCACGGCCGAGCACCTGGAGTGCCTGCGGCACCAGCCGGAGATCGCGGAGCTCTGGCCGTTCAGCGTGCTGGCGCGGGTCCGGCTGCAGCGACTCCAGGGCCACCCGAGCCTGGCGGACGAGACGCTCTCGGCGGTGGTGCGGCAGCGGCGCCGGCAGGCCGAGGCGCCCCTGTCACGTCGGTTGCTGACCGTCCTGCGGGCCGAGGCGCTCCTCGCCGGCGAACGGCCGCACGAGGCCCGCGACTTCGTGCGCTCGACCATGGAGGGGATGCCGGAGGCGATCGTCTGCGACGCGTGGCTGGCGGTGGCCTTCGGCGACCAGCGGCTCCTGACGGCCGCGCTGCGGCATGCCGACGACCCGGCGCTGGCCCCGCGGCTGCACCGGTTCCTGGCCGGCGTGGCGGTGGCCGTGCGGAACTCGCCCGGGGAGATCGAGTCCGCGGTCCGGGACCACCTCGAGGCGGGCCTGCCCCTCGTGGGGCTGGTCCCCTACTGGAGGTCGACGGCGGCGCGGGACCTGATCCTCGACCGGCGGCTCCTGCCGCCGGAGTGGGTGGCCCGGCTGGACGGCCTGGCCCTGGCGGAGCAGGACCCGGGCGAGCGCAGACCCTCCCTGACGGCGCGCGAGCGCGAGATCCTGGCGGCGCTGGCCGAGGGGAAGTCCCGGCCGCAGATCGCCCGCGAGCTGTTCGTCTCCACGAACACCATCAAGACGCAGACGTCCGCCCTCTACGCGAAGCTCGGCGCCTCCACCCGGGAGGACGCCGTGCGCGAGGGCGGACGCTGGGGATACCTGTGACGCGCGGGCCGGGGGCGGTGATCCCGCCCGGTGATCCGGCCCGGCGATCAGCCCGGGCCCGTTGACGCGTCGGCTCAGACGGTGCGGACTGCGACGTCCGGGGCCAGGCGCGGCAGCCGCTCGTGCGCGGCGTCCTCGCCCGGGTGGCCGACGTTGACCACCATGAAGGACCGGTGCCCGGTGCCCTCGTTGAAGGCGGCGTCCACGGCGTCGGCGTCGAAGCCGGCCATCGGCCCGGCGTGCAGGCCGACGGCGCGGACGGCCATGATGAAGTATCCGGCCTGGAGCCAGGCGTTGTTCTTGCCGACCTCGAGGCGGGTGCCCTCCTCGGAGAACATCTCCACGGCCTGCGGGGCATGCGGGAAGACGTCGGCGAAGTGCTGGGTCCACGCGGTGTCGAAGGAGAGGATCGCCGTGGCGGGCGCCGTCTGGGTCTTGGGCCGGTTGCCCTCGGCCATGGCCTCCACGAGCCGGTCGCGGGAGGCGCCCTGCTCCACCCACGTGATGCGCAGCGGCTGGTTGTTCATCAGCGTCGGGCCGAACTTCAGCAGCTCGTACACGTGCGCCAGCTGCTCGTCGGAGACCGGCTCCTCGGAGAACGTGCGGATGCTGCGGGCCTCGCGGAACAGCAGGTCGGCGGCCTCGTCGTCGATCGCGAGCGGGCGGGTCTGGAGGGTTTCCACGGTCATGCTGGTGATCCTGTCGGTAGGGGATGTCAGGGAAGCAGTGTCCCTCCCTTCAACAGGACGGATCCCGGCGCCCATACCGCGCCCGGGTGTGAGATGAGCCATACGCAGCCGTGACGACGGCGGCCCGTCGCCGCCGCGTCTGCCGGCGGGGACGGCCAGGGGGACGGCCCGGGACTATGCTCCCCGTCGCCCGCGCCCGGGCCGCGTCTCCACCAGGCAGGCCGAGAAGACGTCCCGTTCCTCCGCCGTCACGGCCCGGGCCGAGCGGCCGTCGTCGGCGAGCGGGACCAGGACGGTGGTGGCGTCGAACACCGTGGTCCCGCCCTGCACCCCGACGTGCCGGACGTCGACGGACTTGGTCCCGATCCGCTCGACGCCCACCCGGACCACCATCTCGGGGACGTACTCGCCCTGGGCCAGATAGTCGACCGTCAGCGACGCCACCACGGTGCCGGCACCGCCGCGGAAGCTGTCCAGGCCGGTGTGGGCGCGGACCCAGCGCACCCGCGACTCCTCGAGCAGGGTGACGATCCGCGCGTTGTTCAGGTGCCCGTTGGCGTCCTGATCGGACCAGCGCAGCGCCACGGGGATGTCGGTGAAACCCATACCGGGATCATACGGCCGCCACGGGGGGGCCGGCCGCGCCGGGCGGCGTCGCCCGCCCGGCACCGGCTCCCGCGGCGGCCGTGCTCAGTTGTCCAGGCCCGCGGCCTCAGTAGTTGATGACCTGCGGCGCGCCCAGGTGCTTGAGCCCCTCGACGCCGAACTCGAGGCCGAAGCCCGACTGCTTCATGCCGCCGAACGGCATGCGCGGATCCACGGCCCCGTGCTTGTTGATCCAGACCGTGCCGGCCTCGATCCGCGCGGCGATCTCGACGGCGGCCTCCCGGTCCGCGGACCACACGGAGGCGCCGAGGCCGACCTCGAGCCCGTTGGCCATCTCCACGGCCTCGTCGACGCTCGAGTACTTCACGATCGGCAGGGCCGGCCCGAACTGCTCCTCGGCGACCAGCGGGTTCCCGTCCTCGATGTCGGCCACGAGGGTGGCGGGATAGAAGTAGCCGGGGGCGGACTCGTCGGGGTCGCCGCCGGTCAGGACCCGCGCGCCGGAGTCCTTCGCGGCCTGCACCAGCCCCGCGACGACGTCGTACTGGGCCTGGTTCTGCAGCGGACCCAGGACGTTCTGCTCCTCGAGCCCGACGCCCATCGGCATCACCTCGGCGACCTCGACGAGGGCGGCGCACACGTCGTCGTACACGTCCTCGTGGACGTAGAGCCGCTTCAGCGCCGCGCACGTCTGGCCCGTGTTGATGAACGCGCCCCAGAAGAGATCTTCGGCGATCGCCCGCGCGTCCACGTCCGGCAGGACGATCCCGGCGTCGTTGCCGCCGAGCTCCATGGTCACGCGCTTGACCGTGTCCGCGGAGTCCTTGATGATCTTCTTCCCCGCGGCCGTGGAGCCCGTGAACATGATCTTGGCGATGTCCGGGTGCTCCACCAGGAGCGCGCCGACGTCGCGGCGGCCGGCCACCACGTGCAGCAGGTCCGCCGGGAGCGCCGTGTTCATCACGTGCACCAGGGCGAGGACGGACAGCGGCGTGTTCCCGGAGGGCTTAACCACCACCGTGTTGCCCATGCGCAGCGACGGCGCGATCTGCCAGACGGAGATCATCATGGGCCAGTTCCAGGGGCCGATGGCGCCGACCACGCCGAGCGGCCGGTAGTGCAGCTCGGCGCGGCCGCCGTCGTCGTCGAACAGGACCTCGGGCTCCAGCTCGAACCCCGCCGTCGCGCGCAGCCAGGCCACGCAGGCGCCGACTTCGAAGCGGGCGTTCGGCCCGTTCAGGGGCTTGCCCTGCTCGCGCGAGAGGAGCTCGGCGAGCGCCTCCGCGTTGGCCTCCACGGCGTCCGCCGCGGCGTTGAGGGCCGCGCTGCGCTCGGCGTGGCTCCTGGCGCCCCAGGCCGGCTGCGCGGCGCGGGCCGCGGCGATCGCGGACTCGAGGTCCTCGGGCGTCGCCTCGGGGGCCCGGCCGACGACGGCGCCGGTCGCCGGGTCGAGGATCTCCCGGCCGCCGGTGCCCGGCTGGATGGCCTCGAGCAGGTCGGCGGCGGTGGCGAAGCGGGCGGCCGATCCGGCCGGCCGGGTCTCGGTGGAAGGTGCCTCGGTGGAAGGGCTCTCGGTGGTCATCGTTGCTCCTGCGGGTAGGCGGGTGGTTCAGTGCGATCAGGGGAAGCAGTGGTCCGGCTCTCATCGTCTCCGACGAGGCGCGGCGGCGGCTTGCCCGGGCGCGCACCGGTCTTGGACCAGCGCGCGCCGTGGGCGGCGGGGTCTCCCGGCGGCAGGTGTCGTCGGGAGACCCCGCTCATCGCGCGGCCCCCGCCCCGATGCGGGAGTACACGTCCGGACGGCGGCGGCGCAGGGCGATGGCCCAGAGGGAGCCGAGGACGCCGGCCGCCAGCACGAGCGCCGGCAGGAGCCAGCTCAGGACGCCTCCCTCGGCGCCGATCAGCACCCCGAAGTTGGCAAGGATCATGACCAGCAGCACCACCATGGCGGCCCCGGCCAGCAGCGGTGCGAGGAGGGCGGTCCAGGCGCCCTCGGTGTGGGCGTGCCGGCGGAAGAACCCGACCACCGCGAACGAGGTCAGCATCATGAGCGCGACGAGGCCCAGGGCGCCCATGTTGGTCAGCCAGGTGAAGAGGGTGAGGACCGGGAACAGCGCGCCGAGCTCGTGCCCGGCGCCCGCCACGGCGAAGACGACGATGACGGCGAGGGCGACGGCCGACTGGACCAGCGACCCGGCCACCGGCGCGTGGACCCGGTTGGTGCGGGCGAGCACCGGCGGCAGGACGCCCTCACGGCCCATCGAGAAGAGGTACCGGGCGATCACGTTGTGGAAGGCGATGAGGGCAGCGAGCACGCTGGTCATGAACAGCAGGTTCCCGAGGACGATGAACCATCCGGCGACCCGGCCCTCGAGGAAGACGAACATCAGGTCCGGGCCCAGCTCGGCGGAGCGGGCGACCACGGCCGAGTCGCCCTCGCCGACGGCCATCGCCCAGGCCGAGAACGCGTAGAAGAGGGCGATCACGACGATGGCCACCAGGGTGGCCCGCCGGGCCGTGGTCCGCGGGTCCTTCACCTCCTCGTTGTAGATGGCGCCGGACTCGCAGCCCATGAAGGCGGCGATGCTGAAGACCAGCGCGGCGCCGACCCCCGCCGAGAAGAGGGCGCTCGGCTCGAGGGACGCGGCACTCAGGCCCTCGGGAGCGGCACCCAGCGCGACGACGTCGTACACCAGCACGATCAGGAACTCGAGGGCGACGACGACGCCGAGGACCTTGGCCGAGAGATCGACCTGGTTGATCCCGAGGAATCCCACCACGGCCCAGCCGGCGAGCGCCGCCGCCCACCACGGGACCGTCAGTCCGAGCGCCGCGAGGAACGAGGACAGGACGAAGCCGAACATCCCGTAGATGCCGATCTGCATGGCGTTGTACGCGACGAGGGCGACCCAGGCGGAGCCGACGCCCGCCCAGCGGGCCAGCCCGAGCGAGATGTACGAGTAGAAGGCGCCCGCATTGGAGACCCAGCGGCTCATGGCCGTGTAGCCGACGGCGAAGACCATGAGGACCGCGCCGAGGACGAGGAAGGACAGCGGGATGCCGAGCAGCCCGGTCACGGCGTAGTTGCTGGTGACGCCGCCGGCGACGACGGTCAGGGGCGCCGAGGCCGCGATGATCATGAGGGCCAGCGCGGGGACGCCGAGCCGCCGTCGGCCCAGGCCCGCGGCCCCGGCGGGGATGCCGGCGGGGACGCCGTCGGCCGTGGGCGGCGACGGGCGGGGGCGGGACCTGCGGCTAGGGGCCGCTCCGGTGCGGATCGCTTCGGGCATGGGGACCTCCTGGGTGGTGCCGTCGACGCGACGGCGCATCGATACCCAGTGTGGCCTGACTCACTTTATTTTCTCTAGCCGTAGAGCGTCATGTGCTTGCCGTTGCGTGCACGCCCTTGCGATAGGCGGCCGGCGACGCGCCGTAGGCGGTCCGGAAGGCCCGGCTGAAGTGCGCGGCGTCGATGAGACCCCACCGCGCCCCGATGGCGCCGACGGGCACATCCGCCTGGAGCGGGTCGGCGAGGTCGCGCCGGCAGTTCTCCAGCCGGCGGGTGCGGATCCACTCCGCGACGGTGTGCCCGGAGTCGGCGAACAGCTTGTGCAGGCTCCTGGTGGACATGTAGTGCTCCGCCGCGACCAACCCGGGCGAGAGCTCGGGATTGCCGAGCTGGCCCTCGATGAAGTGCTGCACGCGCCGCAGCTGCCGGCCGCGCGAGAGCGCCTCGGACATGTCGCGACTGCCGATCTCGTCCGCGAGGAGCGTGCCGAGCAGATCCACGGTGTTCGTGGCCAGCCGGTGGCCGATCGGCCCGTCGAGCGTGGGCAGGAGGCCGCCGATCTCCCGCAGGAAAGGCCCGATCGCCCCACCGAGGCGCTGGTCCTGCCCCATGGAGACCGCCGTCAGTTCGGCGACGTCCGGCGCCGAGAGTCCGAGCATGTGCTGCGGGAACATGAGCACGAAGGCGGAGAACTCCTCCTCGTACGTGATGGTGTACGGCCGCTGCGTGTCGTAGATGGCCAGGTCCCCGGGGCGCAGCACGGTCTCCCGGCCGTCCTGCGCCAGCAGCCCGGTCCCGGCCAGCTGGATGCTGAGCTTGTAGAAGCCCCTCCGGCCCTCGGCGATGCGCGCGGGGGTCCGCTCGACGCGCTGGGGCGCCGCGTCGATCCGCATCATCCCGACGTCCGCCACCGTGCCGCCGCCGACGCTTCCGCGGAAGCTGCCGCCGGCGACGGGGCGCGCCTCCAGGGGGACGAAGGAATTCGAGACGAGCCGCTGCCAGGAGTGGAAATCGGTGGCGGTGTGCAACTGGTACATGAGGGCGCCCTGTGGTATGGATCACGAGTGGATGTAGCCCCAATGTAGACAACCTCGGCGGGGTTGTCACACTCGGCGCTCGTCCGGGGGTGGGCTAGGGGCCCGGGCGGGCGCGCGGCCGGAGATGGCCGAGCTGCACCTGGAGCTGCCGCTCGAGGTCCTCCACCGAGTTGAACGAGGTGTCGAGCACGGCCGCGCCCTGCGCGCCGAGCAGGAAGTTCAGGAGGGACTCGACGGCGGAGGCGACGTCGAGCTCCGGGCGCACCTCGCCGGCCTCCATGCCCTCGCGCATCCAGGAGCGCATCCGGCCGCGCCAGGTCAGCATGGCGCCGTCGTTGATCTCCGCGAGTCCGGGCTCGTGGAGCGCCAGCTGCCAGAACGGCAGGACCACGCGGGCCTCGTCGAGCCGCTCGGCGTCCAGCGGCAGGACCTCGCGGGCGAACCGCTCCAGCGCCACGAGGCCGTGGGCCCCGGCGACGGAACGGTCGATCCTGCGGTTCGTCTGCTCGAAGACGTACGTGTAGGTGGCGCGGGCGAGCTCCGTCTTGGTGGGGAAGTACGGCTTCAGCGCGCCGTTGGCGAAGCCCGCCTCCGCGGCGACGTCCCGGAGGGTGAGCCCGTCGAGGCCGCGCCGGGCGACCACCCGGCAGGCCGCGCGGGCGATCTCATCGCGGCGGGCCGCGTGGTCGACGATCTTCGGCATGACCACATCCTAAGTCCGACGCCCCGTAGGCACACGGGACGCCCGCCGGGCAGCGCCCCCCTTGCCACCCGCCGGGCCGCCACGTATTCTCTACGCCAAGAGAAAATAAACGTGGCTCGCGTCACAGGGCGCCGTCGGCCCCGCCACACCGCGCACCACCGCCCCCGGAGGAGAACCATGTGCAGTCCCGCCTCGCCCACCACCGTCGCGACCGACCCCGGCGTGGCCGCCCCGGCCCCAAGCGGGTCCAGGGGGTCCAGCGGAGCCGATGGCGCCTACCGGCTCCCGACCACCGAGGAGGTCGCCTCCGTCCGCGACCTCCTCCACCGCGAGGGCCACCTGACGGAGAGCCACCGGGTCGCCTACCTCGGCCTGCTGGATCCGCCGCGCCGCCCCGCGGCGGACGACCCGGCCGTCCGGCGCTTCCGGATCTTCCTCGTGGACACCGCCGAGGGCACGGCCGCGGACCTCGTGGTGGACGCCACGGCGGCCCGCGTCGAGTCCGTCACCGCCCTGGACACGGCGGAGACGGGCGAGCTGCCGGTCATGGAGCAGGAATTCGCCGTGGTCGAGGAGATCCTCGCCGGCGACCCCGAGTGGCAGAAGGCCATCGCCCAGCGCGGCCTCGAGCTGGACAAGGTGCGCGTCGCGCCTCTCTCAGCCGGCTTCTACGACTACCCGGAGGAGCGCGGCACCCGCATCCTGCGCGGCCTGGCCTTCTACCAGGAGCACGAGACCGACTCGGCCTGGGCGCACCCCATCGACGGACTCGTCGCCTACGTCGACGTGGCCCACCGCCGGGTCACCCGGGTCCTCGACAGCGGCGCCGTGCCCGTCCCGGCGGAGCACGGGAACTACACGGACCCGTCCCTGACCGGTGCGCCGCGGACCACGCAGAGGCCCATCAGCATCACCCAGCCGGAGGGCCCGTCCTTCACGGTCACGGACGGCAACCACGTGGAGTGGGAGCGCTGGAGCCTGGACGTCGGCTTCGACATGCGCGAGGGGCTGGTCCTGCACAACATCTCCTTCGACGACAAGGCGCCCGACGGCGGGGTCCGCCGCCGCAGGATCCTCAACCGCGCCTCCATCGCCGAGATGGTGGTCCCCTACGGCGACCCCTCGCCGGTGCGGAACTGGCAGAACTACTTCGACACCGGCGAGTACCTGATCGGCTCCTGCGCCAACTCGCTGGAGCTCGGCTGCGACTGCCTCGGCGAGATCACCTACCTCTCCCCCGTCATCGCGGACAACTTCGGCAACCCGCGCACCATCCGCAACGGCATCTGCATGCACGAGGAGGACTGGTCCATCCTCGCCAAGCACTCGGACCTGTGGAGCGGCATCGACTACACGCGCCGCAACCGCCGCCTGGTCATCAGCTTCTTCACCACGGTCGGCAACTACGACTACGGGTTCTACTGGTACCTCTACCTGGACGGCACGATCGAGTTCGAGGCGAAGGCCACCGGCGTCGTCTTCACCTCCGCGCAGCCGGCGGGCGACTACCCGTACAGCTCCGAGCTGGCCCCCGGGCTGGGCGCTCCCTTCCACCAGCACCTCTTCGGCGCGCGGCTGGACTTCGCGCTCGACGGCGGCCCGGGCCGGGTCGTCGAGGAGGAGGCCGTACGGGTGCCGATGGGCGAGGGCAACCCGCTCGGCAACGCCTTCACGCGGCAGCACACGGTCCTCCGGCGCGAGTCGGAGGCCGTCCGCGACACCAGCATGGAGACCGGCCGGGCCTGGTTGGTGCAGAACCCGGAGTCGACCAACCGGCTGGGCGCCCCCGTCGGCTACAAGCTCCACCCGGAGGGGAACCCGACGCTGCTGGCCGACCCGGGCTCCTCGGTCGCCCGCCGCGCCGCCTTCGCGGCCCACTCGCTCTGGGTGACGCCCCACGACGAGTCCCAGAAGTACCCGACGGGCGACTTCGTCAATCAGCACCCCGGCGGGGCGGGCCTGCCCGAGTGGGTCGCGGCCGACCGCAGCATCGACGGGGAGGACCTGGTCCTCTGGCACACCTTCGGCCTGACCCACTTCCCGCGGGTGGAGGACTGGCCGATCATGCCGGTGGACACGGCCGGCTTCAGGCTCCGTCCGGAGGGCTTCTTCGACCGCTCGCCGGTCCTCGACGTCCCGGCCCCGGCGCAGGCCCACTGCGCGTCGGACGCTGCGGCCGGGCCCGCGGAGGAGACCGGGGCGGACCAGTGCGGCTGCGGCCCGCGGGAGTAGCCATCGCCCTGCTCGGCTCCGCCGCGGCGGTCGCGCACGTCGCGCTCCTGCCGGAGATGGGCGGCCGCCACGGCTGGGTCGCGGCCGCGCTGATGGCGGTCGTCGCGCTCCACTGCGCCAGGTGCGCCCTCCACGCGGGCGGCCTGCGCCGCCGTCGTACGACGGCGGCCGCCGCGCCGGCGCTGTGCCCGCGCTCCCTGCTGCACGTGCACGTGTGCGCGGCCGTGATGGCGCTGGTCCACACAGCGCTCGTGCTCGGGCTGCCGGGCCACGGGCACGGCCTCGGCCACGGCGCTCACGGGGCGGCCCACGGGCACGGCGGCGGCATGCTCGCGATCCTCGGCGTGGAGCTCGCGCTCTGCTGGTCGGCCGCCTGGGCCCGTGGCCGACTCCTGCGGCCCGCCCGGACATCCCCGCCCTCGCCGCTCGCCGCGGGACGCGCAGGCCGCCACGCCCCCGTGCAGTGACGGCAGCGGGTCCGAGGGGTCAGCCGCGGAGCAGGTGCAGCAGCGAGTCGAGCTGGCCGCGGAGCTGGTGGGCCGAGTTGAACGAGGCGTCGGCCAGTGCTCCGGCCTGCGCGCCACTGATGAAGTTCAGGACCATCTCGGTGACGCCGTCGACCGAGACGTCGGCGCGGACCTCGCCGTCGGCCATGGCCTCGCGGAGCCAGGTGCGCATCTGCAGGCGCCACGAGGCGGTCAGGGCGTTGCCCTGGGCGGCGATCTCCTCGTCGTGGAGCGACATCTGCCAGGCGGGGACGAGGACGCGGGCGAAGGCCAGGCGCTTGTCGTCGAGCGGGAGCAGCTCGAGCACGAAGAGGCGGAGGGCCTCGATGCCGAAGTGGCCGTCGACGGCCGTGGCGATGCCGGCAGTGGCGCGGTCCCGGGCGTGGCCGAACGCGGCGCGGGCCAGCGCGGACTTGCTCGGATAGCAGCGGGCCATCGTCTGCCGGCTGACGCCGGCCTCGGCCGCCACGTCGGCCAGGGTCATTCCGTCGAAACCGCGGCGGGCCACGACCGCCGTGACCGCCTCCGAGTACTCGAGGGGGCGCAGTTCTAGATGGGGCATGCCGAATATCATAACGCCGCGCCGGGGCCGCCGAGGCGCGCCTTTAAACCTCTGTCTGGACGATCAGAACACGCCTTCGAAAGCTGACCCGGGGCGGCCCTGCGACGCCGCCGGGGGCCGGATCAGTGACGTGCTCGCCCGGCTCCGCGTAGATTCGGACCAGGGGCCGGCGCCGTCGCCCCACGGCGGTGAACGCGGCCGCGAGCGCAGCCGCACGAGGAGGGACCGGGGAGCATGAGGATCGCCATTGCAGGGGGCACGGGAACGGTCGGACGGCACGTTGTCGACGTCGCCACGGAGCGCGGACACGACGTGGTGGTCCTGAGCAGGTCCGCGGGCGTCGACCTGACGTCCCCGCAGCCGCTCGACCTCGCCGGCGTGGACGCCGTCGTCGACGTCGCCTCGATCCAGACCGCCAGCGCCGGCGCGTCGCGGGCCTTCTTCGCGGCGGTGACCACCAAGCTCCTCTCCGCCGCCCACCGAGCGGGCGTGGGCCACCTCGTGGCGCTCTCGATCGTCGGATCCGACGTGGCGCCGTTCGGCTACTACGCCGGCAAGGCCGAGCAGGAGCGCCTGGTGAGCTCGGGGCCGGTGCCCTGGACCATCCTGCGGGCGACGCAGTTCCACGAGTTCGCGGGCCAGATCCTCGAGCGGATGCGGACGGGCCCCTTCTCCGTGGTCCCGGCGATGCGGTCCCAACCGGTCGCGGCCCGGGAGGTCGCCGAACGCCTGGTGGAGCTCGTCGAGACGGGTCCGGCCGGCCACGCCGCGGACCTCGCGGGTCCGCGGGTGGAGCGCATGGCGGACCTGAGCCGACGCTGGGCCGAGGCCACCGGAACGGCGGCCCGCGTGCTCGAGGTCCCGGTCCCGGGACGGTTCGGGCGCGCGCTGCGCGACGGCACGCTGCTGCCCGGCGCCGGAGCGGACCGGGGCCGCCTGGCGTTCGCCGACTGGCTCGCCGGCTAGCGGGTCCGGGCCCGACGCCCGGGCCCGGGCCCGGACCCGGACCCGGGCCGGTTCACATCGCGCCGGCCCGGTTGCTGCGCACGATCAGGTAGACCAGGAACGGTGCGCCGAGCACGCCCGTGACGACGCCGACGGGATAGCGGGTCGCGAACAGGTGCTGGCCGGCGAAGTCCGCGCCGAGGACGAGGGCGGCGCCGACCAGCGCCGCCGGCAGCAGCAGCGATCGCCCGGGGCCGACGAGCCCGGCGGCGATGGGGCCCGCGAGGAACGCGACGAAGGCGATGGGCCCGGTCGAGGCCGTCGCGAACGCCACGAGCGCGACCGCCACGAGGATCACGGTGACCCGGGTGCGCGGCACGGCGACGCCGAGGCCCGCGGCGGCGTCGTCCCCGAGCGCGAGCGCCGTCAGGGCCCGGCCCTGGGCGAGCAGGACCGGCGCCAGCAGCACGAAGGCGAGGGCGACCGGCAGGACCCGGTCCCAGGTGGCGCCATTGAGGCTGCCGGCGAGCCACCGGGTGGCCTCCTGGAGGTCCCAGCTGCCCGCCTTGGACAGCGCGTACAGCGTCAGCGACTCGAGCATCGCGGCCGCGCCGATGCCGATGAGGATCAGCCGGGTCCCCGCGGCCCCGCCCCGGCGGGCCAGCCCGTAGATGGCGGCCGCGACGGCCAGGGCCGCGACGACGGCGATCGACGCGAGCCCGGTGCCGGAGACCCCGAACCAGACGATCCCGACGACCGCGGCGGTGCTGGCGCCGGCGCTGATCCCGATCACGTCGGGGCTGGCCAGCGGGTTCCGCAGCAGGGTCTGGAAGCTGACGCCGGCGAGCCCGAAGGACAGCCCCGCGACCAGGGCGAGGGAGGCGCGCGGCAGCCGCAGCCTGCCCACCACGAACGTCGCGCCCTCGACGTCGTGCCCCAGGGCGACGGCGACGACCTCCGGGAGGGAGTGGAACTGCCGCCCGGCCATCAGGGTGAGCAGGTAGAGCCCGGCGACGGCGGCCGCGAGGACCACCACGACGGCGGCCCAGCGGAGCCGGCGACGGCGGCGCTCGGCCGCCGGAGCGGAGGGCTGCGGCCGGCCGGACGGCACCGCGGCCGGTTCCTGCCGCGCCTCTGCGGGGCCCTCCGGGGCGTCGTGGTGCGGGGGCCGCGGCGCGCGGGCCGCCTCGGTGACGGGGGCGGTCACAGTTCACGCACCTTGTGCCGGCGGACGATGTAGATGAAGAAG
This sequence comes from Zhihengliuella alba, assembly GCF_039538765.1. Classification (NCBI taxonomy): domain Bacteria; kingdom Bacillati; phylum Actinomycetota; class Actinomycetes; order Micrococcales; family Micrococcaceae; genus Zhihengliuella; species Zhihengliuella alba. Next base: position 111,590 of record NZ_BAABCJ010000007.1, read on the forward strand.
GGCGCGCCCACGAGCGCGGTGACGATTCCGACGTCGATCTCGACCGGGCGCGAGGCCACGCGGCCGAGGATGTCCGCGGCGGTGAGCAGCGCCGCGCCGCCGAGCGCCGAGAGCGGCAGGAGCCAGCGGTGGTCGGAGCCGACCAGCAGCCGCACGACGTGCGGCACGACGAGCCCGACGAAGCCGATCGGCCCGGTGAGCGCCGTGACGGCGCCGGCGAGCACGATCGCGCCCAGGGACGCGAGGCCGCGGACGAGACCCACGCGTTCCCCGAGCCCGGCCGCCAGCTCGTCGCCGAGGGCCAGCGAGTTCAACGACTTCGCCGAGAGCAGGCCGACGGCGAGCCCCGCGGCGAGGAACGGCAGGACGACGCCCATGGTCCCGAAGTCCGCTCCCCCGACGCCGCCGATCTGCCAGGAGCGCACCCCCTCGGCGATGTCGTTGCGGCCCAGGACGACCGCCGAGATGAAGGAGGTCAGGGCGGCCGTCACGGCCGCCCCGGAGAGCGCCAGCTTCAGCGGCGTCGCGGCCGCGGCATTGAAGCCGTTGGGCCCGAGCGACGCGATGGCGTAGACGACCGCCGCGGCGGCCGCGCCGCCCCCGATGGCGACCCAGACGAACCCGCCGGGCGACCTCAGCCCGAAGTGGGCGATGCCGACGACCACCGCCAGCGCGGCCCCCGTGTTGACGCCCAGGATGCCCGGATCCGCGAGCGGGTTGCGGGTCACGCCCTGCATGACCGCCCCGGAGACGGCGAGGGCCGCCCCGGCCAGGAGGGCCAGGGCGGTCCGGGGGATGCGCTGCGCCACCGAGGCCGGGCCGAACCCGTCGGCGGGGCCGGTGAGCCCCGCCCAGATCTCGGCCGGGCTCACCGGCCGGGCCCCGAAGGCCACCGACAGGACGGCCAGGACCCCGAGGAGCACCAGCAGGACGAGCACCCACGCACCCCGCCGCCGGCCGGAGGGCACGGCGGCGGGCGCGGCGGGCGGCGCCGGCGGCGCTTCGACGGGCAGGCTACTCAATGGCGTCGGAGAGCATCTTCAGGTACTCGTCCAGGTACCACGGCAGCGAGAGCGCCGTGGGGTTGGCGGCGTTGCCGATCGGCCCGTCGCCGGGAAGCGCCACGACGGCCTCGTTGGCGACGGCCGGCATCTGGGAGAGGATCGGGTCCGCCTTCAGCGCCTCGAGCAGCTCGTCGCCGCCGTAGGTCACGATCAGCTCCGCATCGGCGAACTCGTCCGCGGTCTCGGCGGACTGCTCCACCGAGTAGGTCCCGTTGGCCTCCGACTCCGCGATGACGCTCTCCGGGGACGTCATGCCGAGGTCCTCGAAGTACTGCACGCGGGTGTCGAGGGTGGAGTAGTAGCTGACGGTGGAGAGATCGGCCTCGTCCACGTGGGTCAGGAACATCGCGGCCTTGCCCGCGAGCGCCGGGTAGTCGGCGGCCTTCTCCTCGATGAGGGCCTCGTACTCGGCGACCAACGCCTGGCCCTCCTCGGCGCGGCCCATGCCGGCGGCGTTCATCAGGATGGTCTCGCGCCAGTCGGTGCCCCAGGCCGTGTCCGGGAAGGCGACCACGGGGGCGATCTCACTCAGCGTCTGGTAGTCCTCCTCGCTCAGACCGGAGTAGGCGGCGAGGATGACGTCCGGGTCGGACTCGGCGACGGCCTCGAAGTCGATCCCGTCCTCCTCGTCGAAGAGCACGGGGGTCTCGGCGCCCAGCTCCTCGAGCTTCTCCTCGACCCACGGCATGACGCCGTCGCCGTCGTCGTCGCCCCACGTGGTGGCCGCCATGCCGACGGGCACGACGCCGAGCGCGAGCGGGACCTCGTGGTTGCCCCAGGCGACCGTGGCGACGCGCTCCGGCGTCCCCTCGATGACGGTCTCGCCGAAGGCGTGCTCGATGGTGACGGACTCCCCGCCGGTGGCTCCGGAGGACCCGGCGGCGCTGCCGGCGGCGTCGGCGCCGCAGGCACCGAGGCCCAGGGCGAGGGCCCCGACGGCGAGTGCGCCGACGAGGCGGCGGGGCGAGCGGGCCGAGCGACGGCGGCGGTCGGTCATGGATGCGAGTGGCACTGGTCCCCCTGGGGTCTTCGGCGGCAAGGGTGCCCAAACCGAATTAGCGAATAGTTTCATCACCTAACCTAGTCGCATCGGCCGTTCCCGCCAAACAGTCCCCTCCAGTGGCCGTCACGGCGGCTGCAGGACACCGTCCGCCGCGGCCGGGCGTCGCCGCCCGCAGACACGACAGCGCCCTCCCGGACGGCGCGTGGCCGCCCGGGAGGGCGCTGGCTGGAGCGGGCCGCAGGGGCCCGCCGGTGATCGCTAGGCGTCCACCGTGATGACGGTGAAGACGGGCTTGCGACGCAGGGCGCGCTGGGCCCAGCGCGTCAGGCCGGCCGCGATGGCCTTCTCCGCGTCGGGGCCGGTCTTCTCGCCCTTGAGGCCGTTGATGGTCTTCTGGACGATCCCGGTGGCGGCGTCCAGATCCTTCTTGTTGAGCTCGAAGCCGAGCGGGAAGAACTCCGGATCCTCCTCGAGCCCGCCGGTGTCCGGATCGACGATCGCGAGCACGGTGACGGCGCCGTCCGCGGCGAGGCGGACGCGGTGCGCCAGCGACTCCTCGGTCGCCGCGCCGGCCACGTTGTTCTCGACGTACACGTACTCGGCCGGGATGTGCCCGGCGACCCGTGCGACGCCGTCGACCAGGTCGACGACGATGCCGTCCTCGCCGATGATCGTGTTCCGCGGCTCCACGCCGGTACGGATCGCGAGCTCGGCGTTGGCCTTCAGGTGGCGGTGCTCGCCGTGGACGGGCAGCACGTTCTTGGGCCGGACCAGGTTGTAGCAGTAGACCAGCTCGCCCGCGGAGGCGTGTCCGGACACGTGGACCTTGGCGTTGCCCTTGTGGACCACGTTGGCGCCGAGCTTGGTCAGGTCGTTGATCAGGCGGTAGATGCCCGACTCGTTGCCCGGGACCAGCGACGAGGCCAGCAGGACGGTGTCGCCCTCGGCCAGGTCCACCACGTGGTCCTGGTTGGCCATGCGGGCCAGCGCGGCCATCGGCTCGCCCTGCGAGCCCGTGCAGATGATGACGACCTTCTTCGGCGGGAGCTTGTCCAGCTCCTTGAAGTCCACCAGCATCCCCTTGGGGATGGTGAGGTAGCCCAGCTCCTGCGCCGTGGTCATGTTGCGGACCATCGAGCGGCCCAGGAACGCGACCTTGCGGCCGTACTTCTGCGCGGTGTCGATGACCTGCTGGATACGGTGCACGTGCGAGGCGAAGCTGGAGACGATCACGCGGCGCGGGGCCGTGCGGATCACCTGGTCGATCGCGGGCACCAGATCGGCCTCGGCGGCCAGGAAGCCCGGCACCTCGGCGTTGGTGGAGTCCACGAGGAACAGGTCCACGCCCTCCTCGCCGAGGCGGGAGAAGCCCGCGAGGTCGGTGATGCGGCGGTCCAGCGGGAACTGGTCCATCTTGAAGTCGCCCGTGGCCAGCGCCAGGCCGGCCGGGGTGCGGATCGCGACGGCGAGGCCGTCCGGGATGGAGTGGTTCACCGCGAGGAACTCGAGGTCGAACGGGCCGAACTTGCGCTTGTCGCCCTCCTTCACCTCGATCATCTTGGCGTTGATCCGGTGCTCGGCGAGCTTGTTCTTCAGGAACGCCAGGGTCAGGCGGGCCGAGATCACGGGGATCTCGCGACCCTCCTTGAGGAGGTAGGGGACGCCACCGATGTGGTCCTCGTGACCGTGCGTGAGGACGACGCCGACGACGTCGTTCCAGCGGCCGCGCAGGTAGCTGAAGTCCGGCAGAATCAGGTCGACGCCGGGGTGCTGCTCCTCGGGGAACAGGACGCCGCAGTCGACGATCAGGATCTTGCCGCCGTACTCGAAGACCGTCATGTTGCGGCCGATCTCGCCGAGGCCGCCGAGCGGGACGACGCGCAGGCCGTTCTTGCTCAGGGCCGGCGGGTTCTTCGAATTCGGATTATTGCGGGTATGACGTTTGGTCATCTCATCCTTTGCGTGGGCATCGCGAAACGGGCGCGATATTTGGGCGCCGCATGAACAGGGCGCAGAAAGTCTGACCCCAGCCTATCAGCGAGCCTTGTGCCCCGCGTAGGCCGCCCCCTTTGCTCGGCCCTCCGCCGTCCCCGCCCCGCCCACGACGGCGGGCGCGGACCGGGCCGCGGACCGGGACGAGGATCAGGCCGCGACGGCACCGGTCAGGGGCGCCAGCGGTAGCGGTGCTCGGGGCGTCCCGCCGAGCCGTAGCGCGGGCGCAGCTCCGCCCGGCCCTGCCGGGTCAGCAGGTCCAGGTACCGCCGTGCGCTCACCTTCGAGATGCCGCAGGCCTCGGCCACCTCGGCGGCGGAGGCATCGGGTTCCATGGGGACAGCCGGGCCGGTCACCTCCCGCAGGACCCGCGCCACGAGATCCAGGGTCGGCTGCGAGAAGCCCTTGGGCAGCGGCTTCACGGCCCCGGGCGGCGGGCTGGCCGGCTGGCCGTCGGCCGCACCGTGGTCGACGAGCCGGTCGACCCGGGCCTGCCGGGCCGGGTCGAGCGCATCGCGATCGCGCGTGCGCCCGGACTCGCTCGCCCGGACGGCGCGGGAGGAACGGAACATCTGGAGCCGGCGGGTGAACTCGACGACGGTGAAGGGCTTGACCAGGTAGTCGTCGATCCCGCTGCCGAGCGCGCTGCGCACCGTGTCCGCCTCGGCCGCCGCGGTGATCATGATGACCCCGGCCCGGTGCCCGGCGGCGCGCAGCCGCTCCAGGACCTCGACGCCGTTCGCGTCCGGCAGATGCACGTCCAGCAGGATCAGGTCCACGGGGTGCTCCGCCAGGAAGGGCTCCACCTCGGCCCCGCGCCCCAGCGTGCCCGCGACCTTGAATCCGTCGGCGGCCTCGACGAAGAGCCGGTGCATGCGCACCACGTCGGGATCGTCGTCGACGATCAGCGTCCTGATGCTCGCCGTCCCGTCCGTCGTATCAGTCATCGCCGCTCCCCCTCTCTCCTGGTCGGCTCTCCTGGCCGGTCCGATCCGATGCCGCCGCCTCGGGCGTCCGGGCCCCAGCGGGCCGTCAACCGGGCCCCGCCGAGCTCGGAGCGGTCCACCTCGATGCTCCCGGCCCGCCGCTCGATGATACGGTCCACCAGCGCCAGCCCCACCCCGCGCCCGGCCCGGTCCTCGCTCGGCTTGGTGGTGACGCCGCGCTGGAAGACCCGCGCGACGTCCTCGGGGGCGATGCCCGGCCCCGAGTCCTCCACGCTGATCAGGAAGGACTCCCCCGCCCCGCGCACCAGCACCCGCACGTCCCCGCCGTCCCCCGCGGCGTCGATCGCGTTGCTGAGCAGGTTCCCGGCCACGGTCAGGACGTCGTCGTCGGCCTCGAAGGGGTCCCGGGTGACGGACTCCGGCGCCACGGCGAAGCCCACTCCGCGCTCGCGGGCCACCGCCGCCTGGGCGGCGAGCACGCCGGCGAGCCCGGGATCGGACACCACGACGGCGGAGCGGTCGGCGGGGCCGGCGATCCGCTGGATGTACTCGAGCGCGGCCTCGTGCGCCCCGACCGAGAGGTAGCCGGACAGGACGTGGAGCCGGTTCGCGAACTCGTGGGTCTGCGAGCGCAGCGCGTCGGTGAGGCCACGCTGGCCGTGCAGCTCCCTCAGGGTCGCCTCCAGCTCGGTGCGGTCCTGCAGGGTGAGGGTCTGGCCGGCGGTGCGGCCATCGGCCAGCGTGGCGGCGCGCCGGGCGGCCAGCAGCATCCGCTCGCCTACGAGGACCAGCCGCGTCTCCTGGCTCTCCGCCGGCAGGTCGAGCAGGTCCACGAGCTGCGGGTCGAGGACGTCGGCGGCGGGCCGGCCGGCGAGCGCGGCGAGTTCGCCGTCGTCGGGCTCCCCGAGGCCGAGGAGGCGGGCCGCCTCCCGGTTGAACAGCGTGATCCGGCCGTCGGGGTCCACGCCCACCACGCCGTCGCGCACGCTGTAGAACAGGGCGTTGCTGGACTGCAGGAGGCCCGCGACCTCCTCCGGCTCCACGCCGTAGATGCGCCGGCGGATGGACCGGGCCGCCCAGAGGCTGAGCACGGTCCCGACGGCGGAGGCGCCGAGCACCCAGGGCGCGAACCCGAGGACCACGCCGGCGAGCTCGCCGCGGACCTTGTGCTGGAGCGTGCCCACGGAGACGGTCCCCACCACGGTGTCGCCGTCGTAGACCGGCTCCTTCACACGCAGCGTGACGCCGATGGTGCCGCGCTCGACGCCCTTGAAGGACTCCCCCTGGAGGACCAGCGAGTGGTCGGTGGAGACGGGCTCGCCGATGCGCTCCGGGTCCGGGTGGGCCACGCGCAGCCCGTCGAGCCCGACCACCACCACGTAGTCGACGCCGGAGGTCTCCTGGGCGAGCCGGGCCAGGGGCGCGATCACCTCGACGTCGTGCTCGGTGTTGAGGGCGGAGACGACGTCGGGCTCGTCGGCGATCTCGAGCGCCACCGTCCGGGCGCGCTCGTAGGCGCGCTCCTGGATCCGCTGGTCCTCGAAGACCATCACCACGCACGCCACCAGCACCATCAGGCCGATCACGATGGCGACCTGCATGGCCGCCAGCCGGGCGCGCAGCGGTCCCCGTGCCGGCCCGCGGCGCTGGCCGGCACGGGCGGCGGACCCCGCGATGGGTGCGCTCGGCATGGTCCCTCCGGCCGTCGTCCTTGTTTTTCTTTCGTTGCTTATGACCCAAACCCCGATTCCGGTGTGCTCGGGGTCACAGCGCTGTCATCGTAGTGAGTCGAGCACGCACCCAATCTACGGAATGCGATGAGGAACAACACAGTGAAACGCATACTCTTCGGCGGCGCCGTGGCCGTCGTGACGGCCCTGGCCCTGGTCAACGCGGCCAGCACCGGTGGCGAATCGACCGCCCGCAGCAAGCTGGTGCTCATGGCGCCGGCCTCCCCGGGCGGCGGCTGGGACGGATTCGCGCGCGAGTCCCAGCAGGCCATCAAGTCGGACGGCATCAGCAACAACGTGCAGGTCGTCAACGTCCCGGGCGCCGGCGGCACCATCGGACTGAGCCAGTTCGCCCAGATGGAGGGCCGCTCGGACATGCTGATGGTCACCGGCGGCGTGATGATCGGCGCGGTCGAGCTGGCCGACTCCGGCGTCGGCCTGGACGACGTCACCCCGCTGGTGCGCATGTCCGACGACTACTCGGTCATCGTGGTCCCCGCCGACAGCCCCTACGAGGACCTCGGGGACTTCGTCGAGGCCTGGAAGTCCGACCCAGGCGGCACCTCGATCGCCGGCGGGTCCCTCGGCGGCATCGACCACCTGCTCATGGGCATGGTGGCGGAGGAGGTCGGCATGGACCCCCGGGACGTCAACTACATCCCGTACTCGGGCGGCGGCGAGGCGATCACCTCGGTGCTCTCCGGGACCACGTCCGCGGCCGTCTCCGGCTACAACGAGCTCTCCGACCAGATCGAGGCCGGCAACCTCCGCGCCCTGGCGATCTCGTCCGAGGAGCCGCTCGAGGGCATCGACGTGCCGACCTTCAAGGAGGCCGGCGTGGACGCGGCGATGGCCAACTGGCGCGGCCTGGCGGCAGCGCCGGGGATCAGCGACGCCGACAAGGCGGAGCTGGTCGAGATCATCAAGGAGTACCGCCAGACCGAGCACTGGCAGGATGCGCTCGAGCGCAACGACTGGACGGACAGCTTCATGGTGGGCGAGGAGTTCGACCGCTTCCTGGAGCAGGAGACCGCCACCACCAAGGAACTCGTGGAAGGACTGGGACTGTGAGCGCCACCGACACCGCACCCGCGGAGCGGGAGACCGTCAAGATCACCGGGTTCTGGTCCGGCCGCAGCGAGCTGGTGGTCTCGGGCCTCGTGCTCGCCCTGGCGACCGCCGTCGTCGTCGGGATCCTCACCATGGACGTCAAGGGAGACACGGTCCCCGGACCGCAGTTCTTCCCCACCATCGTGGCGGTGGCGCTCTACGCCATCGGCATCCTGCACGCGATCAGCGTGATCCGCACCCGGCGGTTCCCGCACGGCGGCGGCACGCAGAGCCCGGACGTCTCCTCGGACATGCTCGCCGAGCTCAGCCACGCCGAGCGGACCGAGATCTACGGCCGGCGCGGGGACCGCCCGCGGGCCGCGGGGCGCGTCCGCCTCTACTCGGACTGGCGGACCATCGGCCTGGTGGTCGGCGGCATCGTGCTCTTCATCGTGGCCCTGCCCGTCCTCGGCTGGGTCATCACGGCGGCAGGTCTCTTCTGGGTGATCTGCAAGGCCTTCGGCAGCAAGCGGCCCGTCTTCGACGTCGGCGTCTCCCTGCTCTTCTCCTCGATCACCCAGCTCGCATTCGGCGCCGGCCTCGGCCTGAGCCTGCCGTCCGGCTTCCTGGGAGGGATGCTCTAAATGGATCAGCTTTCGCACCTGATGGAGGGTTTCGCCGGCGCACTGACGCTCGCGAACCTGGTCTGGGTCATCGTCGGAGCGCTGCTCGGCACCGCCGTCGGCGTCCTGCCCGGGCTCGGCTCCTCGATGGCCGTGGCCCTGCTGCTGCCCGTGACCTTCAGCCTCGACCCCACCGCCGCGCTCATCATGTTCGCCGGCATCTACTTCGGCGGCATGTTCGGCGACTCGACCGCCGGCATCCTGCTCAACACGCCGGGGGCCTCCTCGGCGATCGCGACGACCTTCGAGGGCCACCGGATGGCCAAGAGCGGCCAGGCTGCCCGCGCGCTGGCGACCGCCGCCATGGGCGCCTTCATCGGAGGGCTCCTCGCCAGCACGCTCGTCGTCTTCTTCGCCCCCACGCTGGTCAAGCTGGCCACCGAGTTCGGGCCCGCGGAGTACTTCGCCCTGGCCGTGTTCGCCTTCGTGGCCATCTCCTCCGTGGTGTCCGACTCGATCATCAAGGGCCTCACGACGCTCTGCATCGGCCTGGTGCTCGCCATGATCGGCGTGGACGACTCGTCCGGCACCACGCGCTTCACGCTCGGCTCGCAGCAGCTCTTCGACGGACTCTCGATCGTCGTCATCACCGTCGGCCTGCTGGCCCTCGGCGAGGTCATCCACGTCGCCTCCCGCATCCACCGGGATCCGAACGCGGTCAAGATCCCCGCGAGCGGCCGGGCCCTGCTCAGCCTGGCGGACTTCCGCAAGGCCATGCCGGCCTGGCTGCGCGGCACGGCGTTCGGCGTCCCGTTCGGCATCATCCCCGCCGGCGGCGCCGAGATCCCGACCTTCCTGGCCTACGGCACGGAGAAGCGGCTCGCGGCGAAGCGCCGCGACCAGGAGTTCGGCACCACGGGCTCCATCAACGGCGTCGCGGCCCCGGAGGCCGCTGGCAATGCCACGGCCGGCATGGCCATGGGCGCCCTGCTGGCCCTGGGCCTGCCCGTCTCCGCGACGGCGGCGCTCATGCTCGCCGCCTTCCAGCAGTACGGCATGCAGCCGGGCCCGCTGCTCTTCGAGCGCTCCGGGGACCTGGTCTGGACGCTCCTGGCGTCGCTGTTCGTGGGTCTGGTCATCCTGCTGGTCATCAACATGCAGTTCGCGAGCCTCTGGGCCAAGCTGCTCCTGGTGCCGCGCCAGTACCTCTACGCGGGCATCACCGTCCTGTCGATGCTCGGCGTGTACGCCGTGAGCTCCTCGGTCGTGGACCTGTGGTTCCTGCTGGCGATCGGCGTGCTCGGCTTCGTGATGCGGCGCTACAACTTCCCGGTGGCGCCCGTTCTGATCGCCGTCATCCTCGGCCCGCTGGCCGAGACGTCGCTCCGCAACGCCCTGACGGTGTCGGAGGGCAACCTCGGCTACCTCGTGTCCTCGCCGGCGACGGTCATCATGTACGCCCTGCTGGTCGCCGCAGTGGTCTTCGCGGCGGTCAAGCACTCGCAGACCCGGAAGGCGGAGCGCGAGGAGGCGCGCATCCTCGAGGACGCCTAGCCCTCCGCCGGGGACGGCAGTCCCCGCGAGAACCGCACCAGGAGGTGGCGGCCCGCCCCGGGCCGCCACCTCCTGCTCGTTCTCCAGCCGGCGGCGAGCTGCTCGTCGCCCGCGGCCTGGGCGATGTGCGGGCGCGGCTGCCCCTCGGCTGACCCGACTCGCTAGGGTGGTTGCCGGGGCTTGTCCCGGCAACCACCCTCTGCCGTCTCCCCACCGAGTCGCGGCGTCGCCTCCACGACGAGCGCGCCGCACCCGGTGTCCACCCCAGCGAGAGGATCCTCCGTCCATGCCCGCTCCCCCTCGTCCGCGCTCCACCAGCGGCCGGCCCCGCGGGGCCGACTCGACGCAGCGCCGCGCCGCGATCCTCGACGCCGCGGAGGCCCTGTTCTCCGAGCAGGGCTACCGGGGCGTCTCCATGAGCGCGGTCGCCCGGGCCGCCGGGATCAGCGGCACAGGGCTCGTCCACCACTTCGCCACCAAGGACGACCTGCTGCAGGCGGTCATGGACCGTCGCGACGAGAGGGATTCCGCGCAGTTCCAGCTGAACGCGGGGAAGACGGGGTGGGCCTTCGTCGCTGCACTCAAGGACCTGGCCCGGCACAACGAGGGCCAGGAGTCGATGGTCCGCCTCTACGCATCGGTCGCCGGGGAGGCCGTCACCCCCGGGCATCCGGCCAGCCGATGGCTCAGGGAGCACTACGCCCACACGCGCACCCTCCTGGCGAGCGCCGTCCGCGAGGCGGTCGCCGCCGGCGAACTCCGCGCCGACGCGCCGGCGGAGACGATCGCACGGCTCCTGCTCGCCGCGATGGACGGCCTGCAGCTGCAGTGGCTGGCCGACGACGCGTACCCGAGCATGGCGGAGGACTTCGCCGAGCTCGTGGACTCCCTCCACGCCCGCTGGGCCGCCTGAGGCCCGCAAAACCCGCCGCCGGAGGCCCCCAGGGTGCGGGAGGGGGCCGATCCCTGCAAATGTGTCCGGGATCTCAGACCAACCGCTGAAAACTTTCCCGGCCCGCCCACTTCCCCGGATTCGCGAGGCGTTCCGCGGCATCGCGGCGAGGCCGGCGGGGGACGCGCCCGGCAGGCGCCCGGATTGGCGGTCGGCGGCAACCTGCAGGCAACATGAATGTCATGTGACGTATGTCATTATTGTTCATCATTCGTACCCCCGTGGAGGTTTCAACTATGAGCGACGTCTTAGGTGCTATCAACGACGTCATCTGGAGCGACTGGCTCGTCTATCTGTGTCTGGCGGCCGGCGTCTACTTCTCTGTCCGTTCTCGGTTCATGCAGGTCCGTCACTTCAAGGGCATGATCCACCAGCTGGTCCGCGGCGAGACGTCGCCGTCCGGCGTGTCCTCGTTCCAGGCGCTGGCGATGTCCCTCTCCGGCCGCGTCGGCACCGGCAACATCGCCGGCGTGGCGACCGCGATCGCCTTCGGCGGTCCCGGCGCGATGTTCTGGATGTGGATGGTCGCGTTCCTCGGCGCGTCGACGTCGTTCGTCGAATCGACGCTGGGCCAGATCTACAAGACCCGCGATCCGCTGACCGGCGAGTACCGCGGCGGCCCGGCCTACTACCTCAGCCGTGCCCTCGCGCACACCCGCGCCGCAGGGATCTTCAAGGTGTACGGCTACGTGTTCGCCGCCGTCACCGTCCTCGCCTGCGGCGTCCTGCTGCCCGGCGTGCAGGCCAACTCGATGGCCACCGCCATCGACGGCGCCTGGACCGTCAGCCCCTGGATCGTGGCGGTCGGCGCTGTGATCGTCCTGGCGTTCGTCATCATCGGCGGCGTCAAGCGCATCGCCACGTTCGCGTCGTTCGTCGTGCCGTTCATGGCGCTGGCCTACATCATCCTGGCCCTCATCGTGGTGCTCATGAACGCGTCGGTCCTGCCCGAGGTGCTGGGCATGGTCTTCCGCAGCGCCTTCGGCCTCGACTCCGCCTTCGGCGCCGTCGTGGGCCTGGCGGTCATGTGGGGCGTCAAGCGGGGCGTCTACTCCAACGAGGCCGGCCAGGGCACGGGCCCGCACGCCGCTGCAGCCGCCGAGGTCTCGCACCCGGCCAAGCAGGGCCTGGTCCAGGCGTTCGCGGTCTACGTGGACACCCTCTTCGTCTGCTCGGCCACCGGATTCCTGATCCTGTCCACCGGTGCCTACCGCGTGTTCCATGGCGGCAGCGAGGACGGCGGGGTGCTCGCCGAGGGTGGTCTGCTCTCCGCCACCGCCGTGGTGGGTCCGCAGTTCGTCCAGGAGGGCTTCGACTCCGCCTTCTCGGGCTTCGGCGCCTCGTTCATCGCGTTCTCGCTGATCTTCTTCTGCCTGACGACGATCATCGCGTACTACTACATGGCGGAGACCAACCTCCGGTTCCTGGTGGGCAACTCCTCCACCACCCTGATCCCCGGCATCAAGGCGAGCATCGGCCGGGTCACCACCATGGCGCTCCAGGTCGCGATCCTCATCGCCGTCGCCTACGGCACCGTGAACACGGCGGCCGACGCATGGCTCATGGGTGACATCGGAGTGGGCCTGATGGCCTGGCTGAACATCATCGGCATCCTGATCCTGCAGCAACCGGCATACAAGGCCCTGCGCGATTTCGAGCGCCAGAAGAAGCTCGGCATCGATCCGGTGTTCGATCCGAAGGCGCTCAACATCGTCGGCGCGACCTTCTGGGAGAGCTACGACCGCGACCGCTCCAAGGAGCCCGTGGCCTAGCCCGGCCGACGCGCGGCGGCCGCCTCCACGATTCACTCGGAGGCGGCCGGATACACGAAGCCGCCGGTCCCGCTCACGGGGCCGGCGGCTTCGTCGTGCTCAGAGCGGGGAGCCGACGACCCTGAACTTGAACCCGCCGCGGTTCCCCGTGAGCAGAGGCATCGACTCGCTGATGGCCGAGCGGATCGAGGTCCGTTCGAGGGCCTCCCGGTGCGCCTCCTCGCTCGTCCACTGCTCGATCACGAACACGGTGTTGGAGTGGTAGTCGCTCACGCCGACGTCGTACGTCAGGCAGCCCGCATCGATCAGCTCGGGGCGGTGCCGGGTGAGGATGTCGATGAGCTGGTCGCGCTTGCCCGGTTGCGCTTCGAGCGTTCCGACAGTGACGAAGGTCATGGCTCGACGCTACGACTCTCGGCTGGTGGGGGCAAGACCTCGCAGGCTCCGAAAGGTCTCGGCACCGGCCGGGACGCGTGCTACTTTGTGCTCGACGATCGTCCCGCTCCCCCACGAAAAGAGTCGTCGTGTCGCAGATCAACATCAGCCGTGCTGTCGGGATCAACGCGGGACCGGACGTGATCCGCCCCTTCCTGACCGATTTCCGGGCCTGGCCGGAGTGGGCGCCGCTGGGCCATCTGGACCCCGCACTCCGGCGCGAGTACCACGGAGCCGAGGCCGGCGTCGGAGCCGTCTACGAGTGGTCCGGCAGCAGGGAGACTGGCAGCGGCGTCATGACGATCACCGCCATCACCGAGGACCACGTCCAGATCCATCTCGAGTTCCACGAGCCCTTCAAAGGTTCCAGCGACCATACCTTCAGCCTGGATCCCGTCCCCGGGCGGGACGGGTCGAACCCGAAGGACGTCACCGAGGTCACGTGGACGATGGTCGGCTTCCAGTCCGGCCTCCGCGGCCTCGTCGCCAAGCTCTTCGGCAAACTGGAGGTCAGGATGGCCGAGGCGATCACGCAGGCCCTGCTCGATCTGAAGTACAGGGTCGAGGGCGAGGAGCCAGTAGGCGAACCGGACCGGGTGCGAGCCGAGTCCTGACGCGGCTCCCCGGCGAACGCACGGAGCGGGTGCGGCCCACACCTCGTGGGGCCGGCACCCGCTCCGTTGTCTCGCTCGCGCGATCGTGGACTACTGGACGTTCCAGGCCACGGACTCCCCGTTGAAGTCGAGCGCGGCACCGACGCGGAGGGCCGCGCCGTGGACCGCCTCCGCAGGGACATCGAAGCAGACCTGGTAGGACGTGCTCCCGCCGCGGGCGAGGTTCGGCTGCTCGACGCTGTTCTTCTCGAGGACTGCCGTGCAGGTGGTCGTCGAGTAGATGCGGGCGTCGGACCCGGCGAGCTCGATCGAGAGATCGAGCCACGGAGTCCCCTCCTCGGCACCCTCGTAGGTCACGGTCAGCTCCGCGAGGACGTACTGGCCCGTCGCCGGCTCGTTGAACTCGTTCACGGCGGCGATCGCCTCGCCGGCGTCCGGGTTCACCGCGTCCACGGTCACCTGGTAGTCACCGACCGCTGCGGTGGCCCCGAGCGGGTTGGCCTCGGCCGGGGCGGTGGCCGCCTGCTCCTCCTCCGTCGCGGCGCGCTCGCCGGTCTCGGCCTGCTCGATCGCCTGGTCCATGGCCGCGCCGGCTTCGTCCAGGACGGAGACGTAGAACGCCTGGGTCACGAAGACCACCACAATGGCCACGACCGCGATGAGGCTGGACGCGATGCCGAGTCCCTTGCCGCCGTTCCGCTTGGCGGCGATCACCAGGGAGGCGATGCCGAGAGCCAGGGCGATGACTCCGAGGACCGCCGCGACGTTGTTGACGATCGGCACGGCCGAGAGGCAGATGGCGACGATCGCGACCACGAGCGCTGCGATGCCGAGGCCGCGGCCCGCGCGCGTCCTGGGTGCCGCGCCCGTCGGCCCGGTCGGTGCGGACGGTGCGGACGGTGGTTGGACGGTCTGTTCCGGAAAGCTCATTTCTCCCCCAAAGGTCGGTGACATGTTCGGCTCCGGCGTGCCCGGGCCTGAACCAGAACACTAAGGAGAGGCACCCACAGAATGGTGTCGGCGACCCGGCGGCGCGCGTCCGACCGACTTCCAGCGAACTCCGAGGAGGTGCCCGTGTTCTTTCAGGACCAGGTTGTTAGGTTCGAGAAACAGGTGGCCGGCTGGCCGCCGCAGGCATCAGTTCACTAAGGAGAATCTCCGGACATGCAGATCAAGAACTCGGAAGAACTGTTCGTGCGACTGCTCTCGCTAGCCAACAGCGCGGAGCAGCAGATGACCAAGGCGCTGCCCAAGCTCGCACGGGCCGCGGAGAACCCCGAGCTCGTCGAGATGTTCGAGCACCACCTCGAGGAGACCGAGGGGCAGCTGGAGCGCATCGATCAGGTGGCCAGCACGCTGGACATCACGCTGAAGCGGATCAAGGACCAGTCGATGGCCACCCTCATCGGCGACGGCGAGGAGTTCATCGAGGCCACGGAGAAGGGCGCCCTGCGGGACGCGGCCCTCATCGGTGCCGCCCAGCGGGTGGAGCACTACGAGATCGCCGGCTACGGCACCCTCTGCGCCCTGGCGGAGGAGCTCGGCTACACCGAGGCGAAGAACATCCTGGCCGAGACGCTGGCCGAGGAGAAGTCGACCGACGAGAAGCTGAGCACCGCCGCGGAGACGAAGATCAACAAGCAGGCCTGACGGCCAAAGAGTCCAGGTGGACCGGAGGAGACGAACGGTCTCCTCCGGTCCATCGCAGGAAAGGCGGAGGACCCCGGGAGAGACGAACGGCTCCCGGGGTCCTCCTTCGTCTCGTTCGAGACCGTCCCGCTCGAGAGCGTCCGGCTGGAGAGCGTCCGGCGGGCGGCGGACTTCAGAGCCGACGCGTCATGAACGCGCTGTTCTCGTCCGGCACGTACGCGCCGAAGGGCTCGCAGGGCAGGAATCCCTCCGACGCGTACAGGCCGCGGGCAGCGGCGAAATAGTCCTCGGTGCCGGTCTCGAGCGAGACCCGGCGGACCCCGCGGGCCGCTGCGTCCTCCAGCAGCAGGCGGACCATCGCCCGCGCGAGCCCCCGTCCCCGGTAGCCCGTGTGGGTCCGCATGCTCTTGAGTTCCTCGTGCCCCGGCTCCTGATCGCCCCCGGGACGGTGCACGACGGCGATGCCTCCGGTCGCGACGAGGACGTCGCCGTCGTACGCCGTCCAGAGGCGGACGGTCGGCCGGTTCAGGCCGTCGAGATCGAGGGCGTGCACGCTCTCGGGCGGTGAGGTCGCCGCCATATCGGCGAGATGCTCGCCGAGGAAGGCGCCGAGGCGCGGATCCGCGAAGTCGGCACGGCGGACGGAGAAGCCGGCCAGTACCGGCGCGGATGAGGTTGCGGTCACGCCTGCGAGTCCGGGCATCGCCTACAGGTCCTGCTCCGCCAGCCATTCCTCGGCGATCGTCGCCGCGGGCAGCTGCTCGTCCACGCTGCGCCCGTTGAGCTCGAGGAGCTCCTCCGAGGTCAGCGCCGCGCTGACGCCGTCGATCACCTCGGCCGCCTCCTCGCCGACGTTGTCGCTGGCCAGCGGGATCAGGTGGGAGGCGAGGAACAGTCCCTCGGTGTCCTCGAGGACCTTCAACCCGTTCTTGGTGATCGAGGGGTCGCCCGTGTAGACGATCGCGATCTGGATGTCGCCGTCGGTCAGCGCCTTCACGGTCAGGGGTCCGCCGCCGTCCTCGATCGGCGTGAAGCCGACCTCGACGCCGTAGGCCTCCGCCAGGCCCTTCGGCCCGTTCGGGCGGTTCTCGGCCTCCGAGTTCGCGCCCATGGTCATCTGCGAGTCGACCTTCTGCAGGTCCTCGATGGTCTCCAGGCCGTGCTCGTCCGCGAACTCCTGCGTCACGGCGTAGGCGTCCTGGTCCGTGGCCGGCGCCTGCTCCAGCACGCGCAGCCCCTCGGGTGTGGAGCCCTGGAGCTCAGAGTAGACGTCCTCGCTCCGTGTCGCCTCGGTGTCCGGCACCCAGTACTTCAGCAGCGGTCCCGTGTACTCGGGGAAGAGGTCGATCGACCCGGCCTCGATCTCCGGCAGATAGGCCTCGCGCTGGCCGATGCGGAACTGGCGTTCCACCTCCTGCCCGGCGCCCTCGAGCGCCTGCGCGTATATCTCGGCGACGATCTCGTTGGAGTAGTAGTCCTGGGATCCGACGACGATCGGCTCGCCCGCGGACGGTCCGCCGTTGTCCTGGCCGCCGTTCGCGGAGTCCAGCGGGTCGCCGGACCCGCAGGCGGTCAGGGTCAGGGCCGCGGCGGCGAGCGCGCCGGTCAGGCCGGTGAGGCGTGTGAGGGTGCTGTCCTTCATGCGTGCGCCTTTCGGTTCGGTGATGTCTGGAGCCTAGCGGCCCGGCGCGCCCGGCGCTGCAGCTGCGCCAGGACGATCTCGGCCAGGAGCGCGAGTGCCGCCACCAGGAGCGCGCCGGCGAGCATCTCCGCGTAGTCGCGGGACTTGAGCCCGGAGAACAGGTAGCGGCCGAGCCCGACGTCCGCGAGGTACGCGGCGAGCGTCGCCGTGGCGATGACCTGCAGGACCGCGGCGCGCAGTCCCCCGATGATGACGGGGGCGGCCAGCGGCAGCTCGACGCGGGTGACGATCTGCCATTCGCTCATGCCCACCGCGCGCGCCGCGCCCGTGACGTTCGGGTCCACGGCCTGCACGCCCGAGTAGGCGCCGGCGAGCAGTGACGGGATCGCGAGGACCACGAGCGCCAGCATCGGCGCCTGCACCCCGATGCCGAGCCACAGCCCCAGCAGGGTCAGCAGGCCGAGCGTCGGGACGGCGCGGGCGGCCCCGGCGAGGCCGACGACGGCGGTGCGGCCGCGGCCGGTGTGCCCGACCAGCACCCCGGCGGGCAGTGCGACGGCGGCCGCCACCGCGACGACCGCGGCCGTCACGAGGACGTGCTCGCCGATCCGGTGCCCGACGGTCCCGGGTCCGGACCACTGGGCCGGGTCCGTCATCCAGGCCCAGGCCTCCAGCAGCAGGCTCATGTCCGTCCCCCGTCCCCGGGCTGCAGGGCGGAGGGCGGGAGGATGGCCGGCGCCTTCCCGGCGGAAGCGGCCGAGGCGCGGGCCCAGGGCGTCGCGGCGCGGGCCGCGAGGACCACCAGACCGTCGAGCAGGAGGGCCAGGAGTACCGTGGCGACGAGCCCGGTGACGACCTCGGCGACGATCCCCCGCTGGAACCCGTCGGTGAACAGGGTGCCCAGGTTGGCGACGCCGATGAGGGCACCGATCGTCACGAGTCCCACCGTGCTGACGGTGACCACGCGGAGGCCGGCCGCCACGACGGGGACGGCCAGGGGCAGGTCCACGGTCCAGAACATCTGGCGGGGCGAGTGCCCGACCGCCACGGCGGCCTGCCGGACGGCGGGGTCCACGGAGGCGAAGCCGTCCGCGACGCTGCGCACCAGCAGCGCCACACCGTAGACGGTGAGGGCGATGATCATGGTCGCCGCGGAGCGCAGCGGCACGCCGAAGACGGCGGGCACCAGGATCAGCAGCGGGAGCGCGGGGATGGCGTAGAGCAGGCTGGCACCGGAGAGCAGGGCGCCCCCGAGCCGCGGGCGCACGTGCGCGAGCCAGCCGATCGGCACGGAGAGCAGGAGGCTGAGCAGGATGGCCGGGACGCTCAGCCAGAGGTGGGCCCAGGTCAGTTCCGCGATCAGCCCCCACGAGTACTGGAGCCACGTCACGGGCTGCCCTCCAGCACCCCGATGGGCCGGCCGGCCCCGTCCACCAGGATCCGCCGGCCGCCCACCTCCTGCTCGTGGATGCGCCGCTCGTGGCGATCGGCGCCGATGAACTGGCGGACGAAGTCGTCGGCGGGCGCGGCGAGCAGTTCGGCCGGGGTCCCGGCCTGGGCGATCCGCCCGCCCTGCTGGAGGACCACGACGTCGTCGCCCAGGCGGAAGGCCTCGTCGACGTCGTGCGTGACCAGGAGGACGGTCTTGCGCAGCTCGCGCTGGAGGCGGCTGAGCTCGTCCTGGAGCTCCCGACGGACGATCGGGTCGACGGCACCGAAGGGCTCGTCCATGAGCAGGACGTCGGGGTCGGCCGCGAGGGCGCGAGCGACCCCGACTCGCTGCTGCTGCCCGCCGGAGAGCTGGCCCGGGTAGCGGCGGCCGAGCGCCGGGTCGAGGCCGACGCGCTCGAGGAGTTCGGAGGCCGCGTGGCGGGCCTGCCGGCGGCCGACGCCGTCGAGCACGGGGACCGTGGCGACGTTGTCCAGCACGTCGCGGTGCGGGAGGAGCCCTCCGGCCTGCAGGACGTAGCCGATCGAGCGCCGCAGCCGGACGGGGTCCTCGGCCGAGACGGCGCGCCCGTCGACGTGGATGGACCCGGAGGTCGGTTCGACCATCCGGTTCACCATGCGCAGGAGCGTGGTCTTGCCGCAGCCCGACGATCCGAGGAGCACCGTGATGGTGCCGGCGGGGACGGTGCGGCTGAAGTCCTCGACGGCCACGGTGCCGTCCCTGTAGGTCTTGCTGACGGATCGGAACTCGAGCATCGGCACTCCTCAACTCCCTGGGATGGACTCCACCCTATACTCGCTCCCCCACCCGATCGGCGGCGGGGACCGAGCCGCTCCGGAGCCCGCCGCCGGGAATCCGGGCACCGCCCGGATGGTTCCTGAGAAGTGGATGGGAACTCGTTCCGGGCCGGTTGCCGCTGCCTCCGTACCTGCTAGCTTGACGGCAGAGCTGACATGGGAAGACACGACCGTGAGGAGCCACTGGTGGACTTGGAGATCAAGCAACACGACGAGTTCCAGAGAAAGGAATGGCTCGCCACGCGGATCGGCTGGGCCGCGATCGCGCTCTTCCTGCTGGCGGGCCTGCTCGGGTTCCTCGGCTCGGGCCCGTTCAGCCAGACCACCGCCGCGAGCGATTCGGGGGACGTCGCCGTCGAGTTCCAGCGCATCGGGCACAACAACGCGGACGACAATCTGACGATCGACCTGGCCAGCCAGACCGTCGCCGATGGCAAGGTCACCGTCCACCTCACCGGGGACTGGCCGAACAACGTCGACATCACGGGCGTCTCGCCGCAGCCCAGTGCCGAGTACGCCGTGCCCGGCGGCACGGCGTACGAGTTCGAGGTGCTGGACGGCGCGGACGTCTCCGCGTCCTTCGCCTTCCGCTCCACGGGATACGGTCCCCTCGACGGGACGGCGTCCGTGGACGGCGACGCCGTCGACTTCACCCAGTTCGTCCTACCGTAGGGAGCCATCATGGATGCCGTACTCCGCGCACTCGCCATCTACCTGGTCCTGCTCCTGCTGTTCCGCCTCACGGGGAAGCGGACCATGAGCCAGGTGACGACGTTCGACTTCGTCCTGCTGCTGATCGTCGGCGAGGCGACCCAGCAGGCGCTCCTCGGCGAGGACTTCTCGATCGTTCAGGCCGCCCTGGTCATCGCCACGCTCATCGCCCTGAGCCGCTTCTCCGACTTCCTCGGCTGGAAGTTCCCCAAGTTCGGACGCGTCACGGAGAGCGTGCCGCTGATCCTCGTGCAGGACGGCAAGGTGCTCGAGGACGTCCTGGCCAAGGAGCACCTCACCGCGGACGAGATCATGGACGCCGCCCGCGAGACGCAGGGGCTGGAGCGGATGGACCAGATCAAATGGGCGGTCCTGGAGCAGTCCGGCACCATCAGCGTGGTCCCGCGAGAGAACGCGGCCCCGAAGTCCTGACCGGCGGGCAGGTCAATACCCCACAGCACCATCCGTACAGCGCGACGGCGCCGCTCCAGCGGGACTGGAGCCGCGCCGTCGTACTCTGTCCGGGTTCGACCCGGCAGCCGACGTCCCTACGGGAGGGGCGCAGGCTCCGCGATGCGCTGATTCCCGGGGGCCGTGTCGATCCCGAGGTCCCGGGCGAAGAGCGTGCGCGTGCCGGTGTAGACGCCGTCCGCGTTCTCGTCGAGTTCGAAGACCCGGGTGCCGCGCAGCCGGTGCTGCTCCGCCCCGGACAGGCCGTAGGTGCCGTAGCCGGTGCCGGGGCCGTAGCCGAGCTCGATCCCGTAGTAGTCGCCCATGTACGTGTTGATGTGGTCGTGGCCGACGTAGACGCCGCGGACGTCGCCGCGCTCCTGCATCGCCGCGTAGAGGCCGGAGTTCCACGCGCCGACGTAGACGTCCTCGTGCTTCTCGCCGACGATGCCGTGCTTCTTCGCCGCCGCGGCGTGCGTGGCCGGGTCGGAGCCGAACTGGGTGCCGAACCACAGGTGGTGGTGCTCCCAGAGCGGGATGTGGAAGAACGCCAGCGACGGGATCTTGCGGCCGTAGCGCTCCTCCGTGGCGAGCGACGCCTCCCGGTACCAGTTGACCTGGTCGGCGTGGATCCAGTCGTAGTTCTTCAGGCCCTCGCGGCTCTGCCCGCCGATGGTGCCGGGTGCGTAGCGGTTGGAGTCGAACAGCCAGACGCCGAAGGCCGGCTCGTTGGCCCGCGAGGAGCGGATGAGGAGCTGGCCGTTGGAGTGCCCGTACAGCTTGGGGTCGATCGCCGGGTTGAGGTTGTTCGGGTAGACGTCGTGGATCCAGTCCACGATCTTCTGCTCCGTCATGCCGGTGTCGTTGCCGAGCGAGTCCTCGTCGTGGTTGCCGAAGACCATCGCCCACTTCACGCCGCGCTCCTCGATGGGGCGGATGATGTTGTTGTAGGCCTGCTTGACCTGCTTCTCGGTGGCGGGGCCGCCGTTGATGGTGTCGCCGTTGAGCACCACGAGGCCGGGCTTCTCGGTGTCCAGCGACTTCTCGATGAGCTCGATGGTGCGCCGGTCCGTCAGGTGCGTGTCCTGCGTGTCGTTGATCTGCAGGATCCGCAGCTTGCCGTCGTCGCCGAACCGCACCGGCATGGCCGTAGCGGGCTTGGCGGGTGTGGCGGCGGCCGCCGGCGAGGCACCGGCGGCCGTACCGAGGAGCCCGGCGACGGTGGCGAGCCCGGCGCCGGCGAGGACGCCGCGACGGCGCACGCCGTCCGGGACGCTCTGGGCAGGGGTGACTGGAGTATCGGAATGATGGGAATCCATGCCTGGCACGCTAGAGCGGCCCCGTGAACCGGTGGTGACGCCGCCGTGACCCGCGGGCGTCCAGCTCTCCTCGGAAGAGGCGGGCCCATCGATCGACGCCGCGGTCAGCGGCCGTCGCGGTCGAGCCGGGACTGCGCGGCGAGACGGACCGGCGCGTTCTCGGCCCCGTAGCCGTCGTAGGCGTCGATGCGCTGGACCACCTCGATGAAGAGCCGGCCGATCTGGCGGGTGTAGAAGTGCAGGAACTCCCCCTGCTGGTCCCGGTCGTAGAGCACCTGGTGCTCGCGCAGGCGCTCCACGAACGCTGGATCCAGGCCGAAGCGGGCCCGCACGTCGTCGTAGTAGTTGCCCGGCACGGGCAGGAGCCGCATGCCGCGCTCGCGGGCGCGGCGGGCGACGGCGATCGCGTCGGGGCAGGACAGCGCCACGTGCTCCGTGGGCTGGGTCCGGCTGGCGGGGAGCACGTTCAGGGGCAGACGGACGGCACCGTCGGCGGTGCGCAGCACGCGGCTGCGGACCAGCCCGTGCGGGCTGGCGACCTGGTTGCTGCGGCCCTTCTCCAGGCCGAGGACCCCGGTGTAGAAGTGCACGGTCTCGTCGTGGTCCTCCCACGTGCTCATGAGGTTGACATGGTCGACGGCGACGACGCCGTCGGGTTCCGGTGTGGCGCGGAGCCCGTGCTCGAACTCGTCCACCCAGCCCGGTTCGCCGGCGCGGGTCCGCTCGGCGAAGAAGAGCTCCAGCCCGTGCGGGGTCGCGAAGGCCGGCAGTCGTTGCTCGCCGGCCTGCATGCGGCGGGGCACCCGGGTGACCCCGAGGGCCGCGGTGCGCGCCTCGGCGGACGCGACGTCGTCGTACTGCAGGCCCAGGCCCGCCACGTGCGGCGGGAGGTCCCGCGCGTACTGCTCGTTGAGGACGATCCGGGCGCCGCCCGCACTCCAGAGCCGCACGGGCTTGGTCCGGTGCTGGCCGCGGAAGGCGAACCCGAGCTGGTCCAGGACGATCTCCACCTCGGTGGTGTCCTCGGCCTTGATCTCCACGAAGTCGACGCCGGCGGCCGGCGCCGACTCGGGGACGGTGGGCAGTTGATCGGTGCGGCCCTCGCGCCGCGCGGTCTGGTCGGCGAGCGCGATGAGCGAGCGGTAGGCGTGCACGGCCGTGGCGCCGGCCGCGGTCTGCCGGAACGTGTCGTTGAAGACCTCCAGGGAGACGGGGCCGGAGTAGCCGGTGCGGACCACGTGCGCGAGGAACGCGGGCAGGTCGAAATCGCCCTCGCCCGGGAAGAGCCGGTGGTGCCGGCTCCAGGAGAGCACGTCCATCGACAGCGCCGGCGCGTCGGCCAGCTGGACGAAGAAGATCTTCTCCGCCGGGATCTCCTCGATCCCGGCCGGATCGTGCCCGCGGGAGAGGATGTGGAAGCTGTCCAGGCAGGTGCCGACCGCCGGGTGGTCGGCGAGCTCGACGATGCGCCAGGCGCGGCGGTAGTCGCTGATGTAGCGACCCCAGGCGAGGGCCTCGAACGCGATGCGCACGCCGTGGCGCTGGGCGAGGTCGCCGAGGCGGCGCAGCTGGGCCGCCGACACCTCGTCCGAGTCGATCGTCGCCGTGGCGACGTTGCTGCAGACCAGGACGGTGTCGATCCCCAGCCGCCCCATGACCTCGAAGCGGGCCTCGGCCCGCCGGAGGTTGGCCTCCAGCAGGTCCTCGGTGACGCCCTCGAAGTCCCGGAACGGCTGGTAGAGGTCCAGGGTCAGGCCGAGGCGTTCGGCCCGGGCCCGGATCTCCTCCGGCGAGAGGTCGGAGGCGACGAGGTCCGGCTCGAAGACCTCGATGCCGTCGAACCCGGCCTCCGCGCAGGCGGTCATCTTCTCCTCGAGCCCGCCGCTGAGGCAGACCGTCGCGATCGATGCGTGCATACTCCTCAACCCTCTCCTTCATGTCCGGTGCGGTCCCGACCGGGACGGTCCGGCCGCGACTGCCCGCCCCGCTGGGGCGACTGGCCTTGCTGGTCAGCGGCGGCGCCGGGCGGCTCGCCGATGAGCTCGCGGAAGTGCGCGAGCATGCGCTGCCGGTCCGGCTCGGCGCCGGTGATGAGCCGGATGCTGTCCGCGGCCTGGCCGACGGCCATCCGGCCGCCGTCGAGGACTCCGAGCCCGTGGGCGCGAGCCCGCCGGAGCAGCTCGGTCTCCAGCGGCCGGTAGACCACCTCGGACACCCACGCCCCGGCCGGCAGGTCCTCCGGGGCGAACGCGACGCCGGGGTGCTCGGCCATGCCGACCGGCGTCACATGGACGACGCCGTCGACCTCCGGCAGCCACGCCGCGAGGTTCCCGCCGGTGGTGCGCAGCACGGTGTCCGGGTGGCCCGGCTGGTACCGGTCCACCAGGGCCTGCGCCGCGTCCTCGGAGAGGTCGTGGATGACCACCTCGTCGAAGCCCATGGACACCAGCGAGTACGCGGTGGCCAGGCCGGCGCCGCCGGCGCCGACCTGGAGGACGCGTCGCCGCGGGCGGTCGCCCAGGAACGACTCGAGACCCGCCCGGAACCCGGTGTAGTCGGTGTTGTGCGCGGTCCGCTGGTAGCCGCCGAGCAGGACCAGGTTGGCGGAGCCGATCGCCCGCACGGCGTCGCTCTGCACGTCGACGTACTCGAGCACGCGCTGCTTGAACGGGTGGGTCACGTTGACCGCGACCAGCTCGTCGCGCTCGGCCGCCTCGAGCACGGCCCCCAGGTCGGCGCCGGGGACGCCGGCCAGATCGATGAGCTCGTAGGAGTAGCCGTAGCCGAGCGCGGCGGCCTCGCGCTCGTGCAGGGCCGGTGAGAGCGACGGGCCGATGTTGTGCCCGACGAGCCCCACGCGGAAGCCGTCGTGGCCGCCCTCCGGTCCAGGCGGGGCGCCCGGCTCCGCCCTGCCGCCCGGCTCCGCTGCGCCGGCCGTCATTCCGCCGAGCCCCGGATGGCCTCGAACGCCGCCAGCTGCTCGCCCTCGAGATTCTCGCGGTACCAGGCGTCGGTCCGCTCCTGGAACGCCTCGACGTCGACGTCGTCGACGATCTCGATGCGGTCGCCGGAGCGGTACTCGTTCAGCAGCTCCTCCTCCGCCTCGGCGACGCACTCCACCATGCGGTCCTCCGCCGTGGCGATGGCGGCCTGCAGGGCCTCCTGCTGCTCGGCGTCGAGCTCGTCCCAGACGGGACCGACGACGATCAGGTTGGAGTTCAGCGAGTGGCCGCTGAGGCTCAGGTAGTCCTGGACCTCCGCCATGTTCTGCGAGTCGATGTTGGTCAGGGGGTTCTCCTGGCCGTCCACCGTGCCCTGCTGGAGGGCCAGGTACAGCTCCTCGTACGCGACCTCGGTGGCTGCGGCGCCCAGGGCCTCGGCGTTCTGCAGGAACTGCGGCGAGCCGGGGAAGCGCATCCGCAGGCCGTCGAGGTCCTCCGGCGTGCGGATCGGCGAGTTGGCGGTGAAGTGGCGTGCGCCGATGGACCAGGCGCCCAGGACGTTCACCTGGGACGCCTCCTCGAAGGCGCCCACCAGGTCGTCCGAGGCCTCGCTGCGGAAGAAGTCCGTGAGGTGCTGGCCGTCCTCGAAGACGTAGGCGGCGTCCACCATGCCGATCGGCGTGTGCAGGGCGGACAGGGCGGAGGCGCCCTGCAGGTCGATGTCGATGTCGCCCGAGGCGACGGAGGCGATGCGGTCGGCGTCGCCGCCGAGCTGGCTGGAGTCGTAGATCTCGACCGTCAGTCCGACGTCGGCGCCCTCCGCCTCCTCCTTGATGACCTGGGCGCCGCAGCGGTGCGGCGGCTGGTCCTGTGTGTAGGAGTGGGCGAAGGTCAGCTCGACGTTTCCGTCGCCGCCCTCCGCCTCGCCACCGCTGCCGCCGCAGGCGGTGAGGAGGCCGAGGGGCAGGAGCGCGGCGATGGCCAGTGACTTGCGGGGGATGTTCATGGTTCTTCCTTCGGTTCGGTGCCCGGCGGGCGGGCGTTCATGGGTGCGGATGAGGCAGGGGGCGGATGGTCGGATCGTCAGAGGTCGAGGAGGCCGGGCAGCCAGAGGACGACGTCCGGCACGAAGATGACGAGCAGGCAGATCGCGACGAGCGGGACGAGGAAGGGCAGGCAGCCCCGGAACACCTCCCCCACGGGGACCTTGAGCGTCGAGGAGAGGACGAAGAGGACGGTGCCGACGGGCGGCGTCAGGAGCCCGATCATCAGCGAGATGATCATCAGGACCCCGAGGGCGATCGGATCCACGCCCAGGTCGACCGCGATGGGCATCAGCATCGGCACGGTCAGGACGAGGATGGCCACGGCGTCGACCACCGTCCCGAGCACGAGCATCAGGAGCGCCACGAGGAGCAGGAAGACCGTGGGGTCCTCGGAGATGCCGAGCATCAGCGTGGCGAGATCCTGTGGCACGCGCTCCCGTGCGAAGACGTACCCGAGGAGCGCGGCCGAGGCGACGATCAGCATGATCGCCGACGTCGTCATGACGGTCTCGACGAAGATCCTCGGCAGGTCGCGGACCTTCATGGTGCGGTAGCAGAGCCCGAGGATCAGGATGTAGAGGGCGCCGACGCCGGCGGCCTCGGTCGGGGTGAAGAACCCGCCGAGGATGCCGCCGAGGATGATCACCGGGGCGAAGAGCGGCGCGACGACCTTCTTGCCGGTCTCGGCGACCCGGGCCCAGGAGAATCCGACGTTCTGGATGTCCGGTTGCCGGCGGACCAGGATGAAGACCACGATCGTGAGGCCGGCCGCCATGAGGAAGGCCGGGACCACGGACGCGGCGAACAGCGCGCCGGTGGAGACCGCGCCGAGTCCGGCGAAGATGACGGCGGGGATGCTCGGCGGCATGACGGGCGCGATCAGCGCGGAGGATCCGACCACGCCGAGGCTGAACGGCCGGCTGTAGCCGCGGCGGACCATCTCGGGGACCTGGACCTTGCCCAGGGCAGCGGCGTCGGCGACGGCGGAGCCGCTCATCCAGGAGAAGCCCAGGCTCACGCCGATGCTGACGTAGCCCAGCCCGCCCCGGACGCGCCCCATGAGGGCCAGGGCGAAGTCGAAGAGCCGCTCGGCGATGCCGGCGTGGGCGGCGAGGCTGCCGAGGAGGACGAAGAGCGGCACCGCGAGGAGCGGGAAGCTCGCCGTGTCCTCGGCGATCAGGCGCATGGCCAGCCCCACGGACTGCCCCGTGGCGATCAGGTAGACCATGCCGGGACCGAGGAAGGCGTAGGCCACGGGCACGCGCAGGAGCAGCAGGACCGCGATCGAGATCAGGAGGAGGACGATGGTCATGGCTGCACCTCGCGGTTGACGGGGACGGCGAGCGAATCGGTGTCGTGCTCGGCCCCGACGCCGTGGCAGAGGACCAGCCAGCCGGCGACCAGGGAGCGGATGGCCGTGCTGACGAAGCCGAGGAGCGGCAGCACGTAGAGCCACGCCATGGGCATCCGCATGGACGGCGAGCGCAGGGCGCCGGCGTCCGCGATGAGGGTCCAGCACTCCCGGGCGAACAGGACCGCGATGACGGCCATCGCGAGGTCGGCGAAGACGTGGACCGCGCGGACGGCCCGCTCCGACTTGAGCGTGTCCACCACCTGCAGGGCGATGTGCCCGTCGCGGGAGACCAGCACGCCTGCCGCCGTGAACGTCATCCAGACGAGGCTGAAGCGCGCGAGCTCGCCGGTCCAGGCCCAGCCGTCGACGGGCAGGTACCGCTGACCGGCCTGCACGAGGATGAGGACGAAGATGATCAGCAGGGCCAGGGCAGCCAGTCCCAGTTCGACGGCGGTCACGGCCTTGATGATCCGGTGCAGGGTCCCGCCCGGGGTGGGCGGAGCTCCTTCGCGGTCGGTCGGGGCGCTCTGCTGGTCCATCGCGCCTCCTTTCTGCAGGGGACTCTGATCGGCCACGGGATGTGGCTCCGGTCACGTTCCCTCCAAGCTAGCGAGCACACGGAAAACGCGGCAAGAAGTTGCCAAAACTTGCCAAAATGATTGAATGGCCCCATGAAGAAGGTCACGATCTACGACGTCGCCGAGGCGTCCGGCGTCGCCCCGTCCACGGTCTCGCGGGCCTTCAGCTCGCCCGGACGGGTCAATGCGGCCACCAGGGAACGGGTCGTCGCGGCCGCCCAGGAGCTCGGCTACCGCCCGAAGCACGAGTTCGGCGCTGCGCGGTCGTCCCGGAGCCGGACCATCGCCATGGTGCTGGCGGACATCACGAACCCGCACTTCTTCGAGTTCATCCGCGGCGCGGAGCAGCGGGCCAAGGCGGCGCAGCACACCCTGGTGCTGGTCAACGCGGAGGAGTCGCCACAGATCGAGCTGGCGCAGATCCGCGAGCTCTCGGCGAAGGTGGACGGCTTCGTCCTGGCCTCCAGCCGCCTGCCGGACCACGAGCTGCAGTACCTCTCCCGCGACCGGAAGCTGGTGTTGCTCAACCGGGACGTCGAGGGGCTGGCCAGCGTGAAGCTCGACATGGAGTCGGGGTGCCGCCAGATCCTCGAGCATCTCGCGTCGCTGGGGCACACCGAGTTCACGTACTGCGCCGGGCCTCCGGCGTCCTGGATGGGGACCACCCGGTGGGCCGAGCTCAGTGCCGGGGCTGCGGCCCACGGGCTGACGGCACACCGGATCGGCCCCTACGCGCCGACGGTCGCCAGCGGCGGTGCCGCCGCCGACGCCGCCCTGAGGACGAACCCGACTGCGCTGGTCGCGCACAACGACCTGCTGGCGATCGGCATCCTGCGACGGCTGGCCGTACGCGGGGTCCGCGTTCCGGAGGACATGAGCCTCGTCGGGTTCGACAACAACTTCGCGGCCGATCTGGTCGGGGTCCCCCTGACCACGCTGGGCGGCCCGGGCGCCGAGGTGGGGCGCCGGGCCGTGGAGATGCTCCTGCACTCCATCGATGAGCAGCCGGAGCGGATGGGAGCCCTGACGGACCCGCCCAACGACCGAATCCTGCTGCCGACGGAGCTGTTCATCCGTTCGTCCTCCGGGCCGGTCCGCGCCGGCTGAGACGCCTCGCTCGTGGCGTCGCCGAGACCTGATCACAACATGATCACTTTCCGGTTCACGCACTCTCTTCGGGCGTATGGTCATGGGACTGCGCGGCATGGGGGGCTGTCTCGGAGGCACCTGCGGATCGACCCCGCTGCGGCGTCAAACGTCGAGGGCGGCCACGCCGATGTGGCCGGATCAGGGGGAATCATGACAGACAACACGCCCACGCCCAGCGGCTACCCGGAGAACCCGGAGAACCCGGAACCCGGAGTCGCCGGCGCGGAGAAGCCGGCTCGCCGCTGGTACCAGAAGAAGCGATTCCTCATCCCGACGGGGATCGTCCTGGTGCTCCTCATCGCCGGTATCGCCGGGGGCGGCCGCGATGAGGACGCAGCACCCGTCAGTGCCGATGCGACCGCTCAGAGCGAGGAGACGGTCAGCGCCGCCGAGGCCAGCGCATCGGCGGCGGCGAAGTCGAGCGCCGAGGCGGCGGCGGCAGCCGAAGCCAGCGCGGAAGCCGCGGCCGCCGCAGAGGCCGAGGCGAAGGCTCAGGCGGAAGCAGAAGCCAAGGCGGCCGAGGAGTCCGCCGCGGCGGCGAAGGCTGCCGAGGAAGCCAAGGCGGCCGAGGAGGCGGCAGCTGCCGAGGCTGCCGCGGAAGCCGGCACCGTCAGCCAGCAGAATGCGCTGCGGGCTGCGGAGAACTACCTGGAGTTCACGGCCTTCTCCCGCCCGGGGCTGATCCAGCAGCTCGAGTACGAGGAGTACTCGACGGAGGACGCGACGTGGGCCGTGGACCGGGTCACCGTCGACTGGAACGAGCAGGCGGCGGAGTCGGCCAAGAACTATCTCGAGTTCACGGCCTTCTCCCGCCAGGGACTGATCGACCAGCTGCTCTTCGAGGGCTTCACGCCCGAACAGGCCGAGTACGGGGTGAGCCAGACCGGGCTGTAGGTCTTCACCAGCGATCCGGCGCCGAGGCTCCGCTTCCTTCGGGAGGCGGGGCCTCGCGCGTCGCGGAGTAGAGCAGCATGTCGCGGGCCTCGCCCGCGATGACCCGGTGCGCCGGGAGCAGCTCCTGGAACGTGTAGCCCGCTCGCTCGGCGGTGCGGATCGAGGCCGCGTTCCACGGTTCGATGTAGAGGGCGATGCGCTGGAGCCCGGGGATGGTCCCGCCGAATTCGGTGAGGGCGGCGAGCGCCTGGGCCGCGTAGCCGCGGCCGCGCGCCGAGGGGACCACGGCGTATCCGGCCGTGGCGAGCCCCGTGTCCAGTTCCTGGAGCCACAGGCCGCAGTGTCCGACCGCCCTCCCGGTCAAGGCTTCCTCCATCGCGAACGAGAACCCCGACCCCTCCGCATGGCGGCCCCGCTGCCGCTGCACCCACGCGTGCGCCTCGGCGCGGTCCGCATGCGCTGGAAGGGTCCCGATGTGCGGGATGTAGGGATCGGTGGACAGCTCCTGCGCCATCGCCGCGTCCGCGTCAAGGACCGCACGCAGGCGGATCGCTCCGCTGGTCGGGGCCCGGCTCGGCCAGGGCGGGAGGGGAGACGGTGTCATGGCCCCATCATGCAGTGCCGTGCCCCCGCGCGGTACCGCTCGGACCTCCGGTTCCGGACTGACGACCGCCGGTCGAGAAGTTTTCCGCCCTTCCTCCAATCCACTTCCGCCCTCGGCTCCGAATGACCTGTGTGACCGCGCAAGAGCGGTAGCGAACACCAGAATCTAGGAGCACCTCATGAGCACCTCTCACACCAAGGGCCACAGCGGGGTCACGCTCGCTGCGCGGACCGTCGGAGCGGTCTTCCTCCTGGTCGGCATCCTCGGCTTCGTCCCGGGGATCACCAGCAATATCGGGGACCTGTCCTTCGCCTCGGACCACTCGGAGGCGATGTTGCTCGGCCTGTTCCAGGTCTCCGTCCTGCACAACGCGGTGCACCTGCTGTTCGGCGTCGTCGGACTCATGGCGGGCCGCAGCCCGGCGGGCGCCACCCGCTACCTGGTCTGGGGCGGCGCCGTCTACCTGGTCCTGGGCGTCTACGGCGTCCTGGTCCCCCACGGCAGCCCCGCGAACTTCGTCCCCGTGAACGGCGCGGACAACGTCCTGCACTTCGGTCTCGGCATCGGCATGGTGGCGCTCGGCGTCATTCTCGGCCGCGCCGTGAAGGTCTCGGCCCGCACGCCCTGACCCCTCTCCCGACCAACCACCACTTCCGCACAGCACGTCAATCCTCAAGGAGATCGTCATGAAAACCACCAAGCTGCTTCCCGTCCTCGGCGTCCTCGCCACCGCAACGCTCGCCCTGGCTGCCTGCTCCGGCGGCGGCTCGGAGGAGACCATGGAGTCGAGCCCGGCTCCGGCCAGCGCCTCCTCCAGCTCCTCGGCCCCGGCCAGCGCGTCGGCGGACACCATGGACCCGGCCGCCAACCTGGTCGGCCCGGCCTGCGCCTCCTACGCCGAGCAGGTCCCGGACGGCGACGGCTCGGTCCAGGGCATGGCCCAGGATCCCGTGGCCGTCGCCGCGTCCAACAACCCGCTGCTGACCACGCTCACCTCCGCGGTCTCCGGCGAGCTGAACCCGGACGTGAACCTGGTGGACACGCTCAACAGCGACGAGTTCACCGTCTTCGCCCCGGTCGACGACGCCTTCGCGGCCATCCCCGAGGCCGACCTCAACGCGGTGGTCTCCGACGCCGACCTGCTCACCAGCATCCTGACCTACCACGTGGTGCCGGGCCAGATCTCGCCGGACGAGATCGTCGGCGAGCAGGAGACCGTCCAGGGCGGCACCGTCGAGGTCGCCGGCGAGGGCGACGAGCTGACCGTCAACGGCGCCAACGTCCTCTGCGGCGGCGTCCAGACGGCCAACGCCACCGTCTACCTGGTGGACCAGGTGCTGATGCCCGCCGCCGAGGAGAAGTAGGCGGCGACGCAGGCGGCACGGCAGCCCGCAGGAGGCCGTCGGGCCCCGGGAGCCTCAGACAGCGATCTGAGGCCCGGGGCCCGACGCCCCCGGCACGGACCGGGTACCACGGCGCACGGCCGACCCACGAGACCCCCGAGGGCCACGGAAAAGATTTGGAGAGGAGGCGGGCGCATTGGAACCGGACTATGGAAGCATGTGGATCGTGAACCTGCCTGGCTCCGCGCGGCCCAAAGCCGACCCCGCACCCCTCGACGCGATGCTCGCCCGTGTGGCCGTCGGCGACGAGGCCGCGTTCGAGGACCTCTACGATGCGGCGTCCAGCATGGTCTTCGGCCTCATCCGCCGCGTGGTCCGCGACCCCGACCTCAGCGAGGAAGTCCTCCAGGAGGTCTTCGTCGAGGTCTGGCAGCAGGCCACCCGGTTCGACCCGGAGCGCGGCAGTGCACGCTCGTGGATGTTCACGCTGGCCCACCGCCGCGCGGTGGACAAGGTCCGCGCCACCTCCTCGAGCTACCGCCGGGACCTGGTGCAAGGCATCAAGGACTTCCAGGAGTCCACGGACGACGTGCAGGACACGGCGATCCTGAGGGCCGACGTCGAACGCGTCCTGAAGGTCCTGGAGACGCTCACGGAGGTCCAGCGGGACGCGATCCGGCTGGCCTACTACGGGGGCTACTCCCACCAGGAGGTCGCGGCCCTGCTGCACGTCCCGCTGGGAACTGTGAAGACGCGGATACGCGATGGAATGATCGTTCTGAGAGACAGGCTGGGGGTGGCGTGATGAGTGACCACAAGCATTCGATGACCGGGCTCTGGGCGCTCGACGCCCTCGACGACGCCGAACGCGCCGAGGTGGAGCAGTACCTCGCGGAGAACCCGGAGGCCGCCGAGGAGGCGCGCACCCTCCGGGAGACCGCGGCCCATCTGGGAGCGGCCGCCGGACCCGCGACTCCCCCGGCCCGCGCCAAGGCGGACATCATGTCCGCCATCAAGCAGACCCGCCAGCTGCCGCCCCTGCCCCGGCAGGAGTCGTCGACCGGGGAATCTGGCACTGCGGAGTCCGGCACTGTGGAGTCCAGCAGCGGGGACCAGTACGACGGCGGGGCGGACACGCGCTCCAGCGTCCAGGGCCCCGGCGCCGACCACCCGGACGGAACGGCCACGGCCGCTGCGGCACCGGAGGCGGCCGACGACCGCGAGCCCGACCTGGAGGCCAACGTGGTCCCCCTGGCGGCGTATCGGCGCAAGCAGCAGACCCAGCGACTCCTCGGGGCTGCCGCGGCGGTCCTGCTGGTGGCCACGGGCGTCCTGGCCGGCGTGGTGATGGTCCAGCAGAACGAGCTCGACTCCACCCAGGAGCAGCTGGCGGACTCCGCCCGCTACCGGGAGGTGGTGGACGAGATCCTAGCGTCCGCCGACGCGACCACGGCGACCGTCCCCTCGGAGAGCGGCGGCGCGGTCCACCTGACGTACTCGGCCTCCGAGGGAGCGATGCTCCTGAAGTCGTCCGGCCTGCCCGAGCTGCCCGCGGACCGCGCCTACGAGCTCTGGCTCATCTCCGCCGACGGCGCCGAGCCCGCGGGTCTGCTGACCCGGGAGCAGGCGGCCGGCAGCGAACCCAAGATCCTCCAGGGGTCCATGGAGGGCGTCACCCACTTCGGCATCACCGTCGAGCCCGCGACCGGTTCGGAGCAACCGA
Source organism: Zhihengliuella alba (assembly GCF_039538765.1). Classification (NCBI taxonomy): domain Bacteria; kingdom Bacillati; phylum Actinomycetota; class Actinomycetes; order Micrococcales; family Micrococcaceae; genus Zhihengliuella; species Zhihengliuella alba. The sequence continues at coordinate 144,978 of NZ_BAABCJ010000007.1, forward strand.
CCACCGACCCGATTGTGCTCAGCGAACTCTAGCCAGTTCGGTGCCGACCCACTCCTGAAGTAGAGGTCAGATCATGGCACACCGCACACGAGCATTCCGCTTCATCGTCGCCGGGCTGACCGCGGCCCTGGTCCTCCTCGGCGTGGCCGAGGCGTTCTCGGCCTTCTTCTCGGCGGCATCCGCGCCGCTGGTCGCGATCGGCGGGGCGTTCATCGACATCATCCCGCCGTGGGTGAAGGACGCGGCCATCGCCCTGTTCGGGCTGTACGACAAGATCGCCCTGTTCGCCACCATGGCCCTCGCGGTCGCCGCGCTCGCCGCGGGCATCGGGCTCCTCGCCCGGCGCCACCGCGGCGCGGCCCTGGCCGCCGTCGTCCTCCTCGGCGCGGTGGTGGGCGCCGTGGTGATCAGCCGGTCCGGCACCACGCCCGTCGACGTGATCCCGATCCTCGCCGGCACGGCCGCCGGGGTCGCGGTCCTCGCCTGGCTGGCCCGGCTCGCCGGCGCGGCCGACGACCCGGCGGCCGCGGATCCCGTCCCGTCCGATACCGCGCCGAACGCACCCGACCGGCGCCGGTTCCTCCGGGCGGTGGGGCTCAGCGCGGTGGCCGGCGCGGGCCTCATCGTCGCCGGACGCGCCGTCGCGGGGATCCGCCACGGGGTGGACGCCGCCCGCGAGGCGCTCAACCTCCCCTCAGCGGCCCGGAAGGCGCCGCCCCTGCCGGCCGGCGTGCAGGCGCCCGTGGACGGCATGCCCCCGTTCACCACCCCCAACGGGGAGTTCTACCGGATCGACACGGCCCTGGCCGTCCCCCGCGTGAACCCGGCCGACTGGCGGCTGCGGATCACCGGACTGGTGGAGCGCGAGATCGAGATGAGCTTCGACGAGCTGCTCGCCGAGGATCTGGTGGAGGCGGACGTGACCCTGACCTGCGTCTCCAACCCGGTCGGCGGCGACCTGGCGGGCAACGCCCGGTGGCTGGGCGTGCCGGTGCGGCGGCTGCTGGAACGGGCCGGCGTGGACCCGTCAGCGGACATGGTGCTCTCCCGCAGCGTGGACGGCTTCACGGCCGGCACGCCGCTGTCGGCGCTGACGGACGAGCGGAACTCGCTGCTCGCCGTCGGGATGAACGGGGAACCGCTGCCGGAGATCCACGGCTTCCCGGTGCGCATGGTGGTGCCCGGGCTCTACGGGTACGTCTCCGCCACCAAGTGGCTGGAGGAGCTGAAGGTCACCCGCTTCGCCGACGACAACGCCTACTGGACCGATCGCGGCTGGAGCGCCGAGGGGCCCATCAAGCTGGCCTCCCGGGTGGACGTGCCGCGTTCCTTCGCGAACGTCCCGGCGGGCCAGGTCATGATCGGCGGCACCGCGTGGGCGCAGCAGCGCGGCATCTCCAGGGTGGAGGTCAGCATCGATGGCGGCGAATGGCAGCCGGCCGAGCTGGCCGCGGACGCCAACGAGGACACCTGGCGGCAGTGGTCCTTCGCCTGGGAGGGTGCGACGCCGGGCCGGCACGAGGTGTCCGTCCGCGCCACGGACGGCGACGGGGTCCTGCAGACGAGCGACCGCGCCGACCCGGTCCCCAATGGGGCGAGCGGCTGGCACCGCATCCAGTTCACGGTGGAGGGGTGAGCGCTCTGCCGCCTCGGACGAGGCGCTACTCGCCGCCTTCGTTTGGCCGGCTCCAGACCTCAACGAGCAGTTGCTGCGCCTCCTCGAGGCCGAGACCTTCGATCTCTTCAGCCGTCATGTGCCGCGTCTGTTTCAGTCCCTCGACGATCCATTCAGGAAGGTTCGTGTGGGGGCTGGGCTCGGCTTGGGCGTGAATCTCGCGATAGAGCGGCCCCAGCGCTTCGACTACCTCTGCGAGGGGTTTGGCTAGTGGGCTGCCAGACCGGCCGAGCGCTTCCACGCGCTGCGCCATCTCATCGTAGATCTCCCTGTCGGCGCGCACCCCGGCCGCCCAGACCTCGGCGATCTCAAGGACCGGATCATGATTTTCGTCGCGGGTCTCACGCCAAACGATCCTCCAGTCCCGATCACCGACAACGAGCTTGCGAAACCCGAGTAAGTTGCCCAGCAGCGGCTCGCCAGCCTGTGGCGAGCGCTCTAGGAGAAGCATCTTCTTGAAGACCTTCCGGACAATCTCCGGATCTTTTCTCTGCAGACGATGGAGGTCCTGGACAGCATCCTCGGTAAGTCGAACGCGACACTTCCGCTCGGCGGAATTCACTGCAGGGCGTCAGCGCTCGAAGCGCTCGGCGTCGAGTTCGACCTCGAGCTCCCCGCGGTCTATCCCGAAGGCCGCCATGGCACTGTCGAGATCGGTCCGTACGCCAGAGTCGGTCGCGATTCTCGTCATCAGCAACGCAGCGTCTCGGAGCGACTCCCTGTCCCGTCGAAGCCCTTCGATCTCACGTGCGGAAATGACTTCTGCGACTACCCGCCCATGCTTGGACAACGCGATCTCGCGTCCCGATTCGGCGGCGTTGACAAGATTCGAGATGCCAGCCCGAGAAGCCTCCGTGATGCTCATGGTCTCCATGGCTCAAATCTACACAGATTTCTACACAGATTCAAGGGCAGCAGGGGCTGAGACTCGTGCCGCGTTCTATGGAACGCGTTTCACTCGTCCTTGCGGTAGAGGTGCACTTCAGTGAGCTGCCGGAGCTCCAGCATCTCCCGGCCGCTCGTCTCGGGGTCTGCATCGAGAATTGCCTCGATTCGGGCTGTCTTCGACAGCCTCTCGGCCGGTTCAGCGGCGAGGAAGGTGCTGACGGTCTGCCAGCGCAGTAGATAGTCGGCCCGGGAGATGCGCTCTTTCCAGGGGATCCGGACCCCGCGGACGGTTTCGAACCCGGGCAGGTCCTGGGGTCGGAACACCGTCTCAGCACGTCCGACATTGGCAGTGGTACCCGGATGCGCGACCTCGTGGGCTGCCAGATCCCACGGGCAGGTCGGGTCGGGCCCGTTCCAGATCAGGCTGAGCACTCCCCCGTCCGTAAGTACGCGTGCGATCTCCCGACAGGCGGCCGCTTCGTCGAACCAGTGAAACGCCTGGGCCACCGTCACGGCGTCCTGACTCTCGGCGGGCACCGGAATCGATTCGGCCGTGCCCACCATCGCCTCGACATCGGGATAGCGGCCGCGCAGCTGGTCGAGCATCGCCGACGACGGATCGACGGCGATCACGGCCTCTGCCCGATCGATCAGAAGGCCCGTGAACTTTCCAGTGCCAGCGCCGAGATCGAGCACGCTGGCGACCTGCTCCGGGAGGATCATCTCCGCCGCCTGGCGGGGAAAGCCCGGCCGGTACCGCTCGTAGTCCGCACCGGTGGAGAGGAAGGTCTGTGCCAACGTGTCGCGCGTCATCACAGCACCCTACGCGGACATGCACGCCAGCGGCTGGGCTGCAGTTCCCTCCTGGCAACGCGTCCTGCCGATACTGTGAGCTCATGCTTCGTTGGGGGAAGAAAACCGCATCAGTCCTGTCCGCCTCGCTCCTGGCCGTCGGCGCCCTGCTGGGAGTCGACGCCGCGGGCCCGACGGTGCCGGCGGCACATGCCGCCGAGACGATCACGACCGACCGCCTCGCCGGCGCGGACCGCTACGCGACGGCCATCGCCGCCTCGAAGTCGGCCTACCCGGGCGAGGCCGACACCGTCTACCTGGCCACCGGGCTGGACTATGCTGACGCGCTCGTCGCTGGCCCGGCCGCGGCCAAAGAGCGAGGTCCGCTCCTGCTCACGCGGCCGTCCGGTCTGAATGCCGCCGTCGCGGCCGAGATCGACCGCCTGAACCCGTCGAAGGTCGTCGTTGTCGGCGGAACCGGCGCGATCGGGCGGGACGTCGTCCGATCCGTCGAGGAGCTCGGCCCGAGGGTCGAACGGCGCGGCGGTGCGAATCGCTACGAGACCGCCGACGCCGTCGTCCGCGGTGCCTTCGATGCTGCAGACCAGGCCTACGTCGCCACGGGGTTGAACTACGCGGACGCCCTCTCGGCCTCCGCCGTCGCGGCGTCGCGGAACGCGCCTGTCCTGCTGGTCAGGGGGACGGCCTCAACGGTGCCCGCAGCGACCGAGGAGACTCTGCGGGACCTCGGCGTGACGAGCACCGTGGTGACGGGCGGCCCGGCGATCGTGAGCCACCCGATCGTCAGCGAGCTGGGCGAGTTCGGCCCGCGGCGCGTCTACGGCCCGGACCGATTCGAGACCAACCGGAGACTCAACGCGGAACTGGTCCAGACCTCCATCCGCGCCTATCTCGCGACCGGGTTCGACTACCCGGACGCCCTCGCCTGCGCGGCGGTCGCAGGCGCCCAGAAGTCCCCGCTCTACCTGGCGCGGCCGCACTGCGTGGCGGACGGCATCGCCACGGACCTCCAGGCCTCGCCGGTCGCCCGGCTCACGCTGGTGGGCGGCGCGGGCGTGCTCTCCGACGACGCCGGCCGGCTCGCCTCCTGCACGCCGAGATGGCAGTTCAACGCCGACCTGCCGAAGAGCAGCGCCACCGTCCTGCAGCAGCTCGAGACGATCCCGGTGAAGGGCCGCGCGCCGAAGACCGGCTACACCCGCGCGGAGTTCGGACCGACCTGGGCGGACGTGGACAACAACAGCTGCGACACCCGCAACGACATCCTCCGCCGGGATCTGCGCGACATCGTCCTCGGCAGCGTCAGCGGCTGCCGGAACCACACTGTGATGTCCGGCATCCTCGACGACCCGTACACCGGGACCACCATCGGCTTCCAGCGCGGGGTCGGCACCAGCAACACCGTGCAGATCGACCACGTGGTGGCGCTCTCCGACGCCTGGCAGAAGGGTGCGCAGCAGATGACGGAGCGCAACCGCACCCTGTTCGCCAACGACCCGCTGAACCTGCTGGCCGTGGACGGGCCCGCCAACGGGTCCAAGGGCGATTCCGACGCCGCCACCTGGCTGCCGCCGAACAAGGTGATCCGCTGCGACTACGTCACGCGGCAGACCGCCGTGAAGGCGAAGTACGGCCTCTGGGTGACGCAGGCCGAGCATGATGCGATCGAGACCGTCGTGACCACCAAGTGCCCGGGCCAGAAGGCCCTCGCGGTCACGCCGGTGAAGTAGCGCGGCGGAGCCTCGACTGGCCTTACCGGGTGAACCACCACGTGAAGGCCAGCAGTAGCGCGGTGGCGATCGGAAGCTGGAGCGAGAGCAGCACCTGCGGCACGCGCGCCGCGCGTCCACGCGTCCGGGCCGGCGCGGATCCCTCGGGGTCCGCGCCGACGTCCGTGCCGGACAGTGGCGACTCGATGGGATCCTCCGGGGTCTGCAACCCGGTCCGGCCGATGAACTGCCAGGCCAGCCCGCCGAGCAGGGCGAGCACCCCCAGCACAAGGCCCCACACCGGCGGGAGCTCGGCCACGACGTCGTCCCACAGGACAGCGGGGACCGCGACGGCCGCCGTGTTCAGCATGAACCCGGCGACCGTCAGCACCGGGTGGCTCACCATGAACCGCAGTAGACGCTGGGCCAGCAGCCCGATGGCGACGCTCTCCACCACCATGGCCACGGCCAGGAGGGTGCCGCCGGCGGTGATCTCGAAGACTCCTCCGCGTCTCCAGTCGGTGAAGCTCCAGAGCAGCAGGAGCATCCCGAGGGTCTGGATCAGGACGGGCACGACGGCGCGCAACATGTCTCCAGCGGAATCCTCCTCGCTGGGCAGGTCGAGGCTGCGGGCGTAGGCCACGGGGTCGCCGAACGCCCCGGCAGCTCCCTCCCCACTCTCGGCGCAGTGCGAGTCGACCTCGGCGAGGACGTCGCCGATGCGGCTTCCGTCGACGCCGAGCAGCCGCAGCTCGAGGATCAGGTCGCCGGCCCATTTCCTGTCCACGTGCGGCGCGAACCGCTCCTCCAGCGAGGCGCCGGCACCCTGCTTGGTCCGGGTCGAGAGTCTCATCGGTTCTCCTCCGCGTCGGTATCGGTTGGGCCCTCGCCAGTGGCGATGAATTGCCGAGTGAGGTCCGTGAACCCGTTCCAGCGCCGGGCACTCGACTCGAGCTCGGCGCGGCCGTTCTCCGTCAGGACGTAGTACTTCCGGCCCGGCCCGCCATCCCCGGCTCGCCACTCCGCGGTGACCCATCCGGCCTTCTCCAGCCGGGCGAGCAGGGGATAGAGCGTTCCGCCCTTCACGGCGCCCAGGCCCGCCTCGGCGAGGCGCTGCGCGATCGAGTACCCGTAGACGGGGCCGTCGGCCAGCGTCCGGAGGACGCACGTGCCGAGCACGCCGCGCATCCAGTCGCTGGGCCAGGGCTGTTCGGGGGCGGGCATGACTAGACAGTAGCGTTAACTAGTTCGACTGTCTATCTAGACAGTCTCTGCGCCGCCTCGGCCGGAAACGACGACGGCGCCCACCTTTCGCAGGTGGGCGCCGTCGTCGCTTTGAGGAACCGGGCCGTCAGGCTCCGGCCGGCGTGACCGGCGGCTCTGCCGACCACGGGAAGACGATCCACTCGTCGGTGCGGCGCCAGACGAAGTCCGGGTCCACCACGGAGGCGGACTTGGCGTAGAGCACCGCGCTGCGGGCCTCGGCGCCCTGGCCCCGCAGCAGGTCCAGCACGAGGGCGAGGGTGCGGCCGGAGTCGGCGACGTCGTCGACCACCAGGAGCCGCTTGCCGCGGATGGCGTCCTCGTCCAGCAGCGGGGCGAGGAGGACCGGGTCCGGCAGGGTCTCGTGCACGTCCGTGTAGAACTCCACGTTGATGGCGTCGGCGAGCTTGAGGCCCAGCGCGTAGGACAGGGAGCCGGCGGGGAGGAGCCCGCCGCGGGCGACGGCGATGACGATCTCCGGGCGGTAGTCGCTGTCCGCGATCTGCTGGGCCAGTTCGCGCGAGGCGGTGCCGAACAGGTCCCAGCTCAGGACCTCCTTGACGGGCAGCTCGGTGGAGTCGGCGTGATGGGCGAGATTCATCGGGGTCCTCTGGTTCGGGGTCGGTCGGCCGCGCGGCGGCCTGACGGGGAGATTGCGTCGATACTACCGGCGTTCGCCATCGCTCGCGGTGGAGCAGCACGCCGGAATAGGCCCGCCTCGGCCTGTGTTGAAGCCGATCGTGAAGAACATCGGATTCCTGTCCTTCGGTCACTGGACCGACTCGCCGCACTCGGCCACCCGCAGCGCCTCGGATGCGCTGCTCCAGGCCATCGATCTGTCGGTCGCCGCCGAGGAGCTCGGAGCCGATGGCGCGTACTTCCGTGTCCACCACTTCGCCCAGCAGTACGCGTCGCCGTTCCCGCTGCTCGCGGCCATCGGCGCTCGGACCAGCCGGATCGAGATCGGCACGGGCGTGATCGACATGCGCTACGAGAACCCGCTCTACATGGCGGAGGACGCAGGCGCTGCTGATCTGATCTCCGGCGGCCGGCTCCAGCTCGGCATCAGCCGCGGTTCGCCCGAGCAGGTGATCGACGGCTGGCGCTACTTCGGGTTCGAGCCGGCCGAGGGCCAGTCCGACGCCGACATGGGCCGCCAGCACGCCGAGCGCTTCCTCGAGGTCATCGGCGGCGAGGGCTTCGCCGAGCCCAACCCCCGGCCGATGTTCCCGAACCCACCGGGCCTTCTCCGGGTGGAACCACACTCCCCCGGGCTGCGCGACCGCATCTGGTGGGGCTCCGGCTCCACGGCCACGGCCAAATGGGCAGCGAAGCTCGGCATGAACCTGCAGAGCTCCACCCTCAAGGACGACGAGAACGGCAAGCCCTTCCACGTGCAGCAGGCCGAGCAGATCGAGGTCTACCGGCAGGCATGGAAGGAGGCCGGACACGCCCACGAGCCGCGCGTCTCGGTCAGCCGCAGCATCTTCGCCCTGACGGACGAGCGCGACTGGTCCTACTTCGGACGCGACCGCTACAGCTCCGACCAGGTCGGCAACCTCGACGAGAAGACGCGCGCCGTCTTCGGGCGCAGCTACGCGGGCGAGCCGGATGAGCTTGTCGCCAAGCTCCGCGAGGATGAGGCCATCGCCGCGGCGGACACGCTCCTGCTCACGGTGCCCAACCAGCTGGGCGTGGACTACAACGCGCACGTTATCGAGTCGATCCTGAAGCACGTCGCCCCGGAGCTCGGCTGGCGCTGACGCTTACGCGGTGTCCTACCGCCGAGTGGGGGCCGATGCTCGATCGACAGCGACACCAGCGTCAGCCGGGTCATCAGGGTCGGCCTCGAAGAGCCCACGATCGTGCGCGAATTCTGGCTCGGCCTCGAGCTCCACGGTGAAGACGAGGAACCGATAGGCCAGGAATCGGAAGATCGTTCCCAGGATCAGCCCAACGACTCCACCGGCAATGAAGTCAGCGGTGAAGGACTCGAAGCCCAGGACGTAGCGCGAGACGACCTGACAGACGAGCACGATCGCCAGTCCGATTCCGTTCATCGTCAGGAAGAGCAGGAATTCCTTCCAGACGCGGTCCGAGCGCCGGTGGCGGAACGTCCAGTGGCGGTTCGCGAACCAGGAGAAGAAGATGGCCACTCCTGTGGAGACGACGCGCGCCTTGACCGTGCTGTCGCCCATCGGGCCGTGCCAGAGCAGTGCGTAGATCCCGTTGTCGATGATCCAGCCCAGCCCGCCGACCACACCGAACTTCGCCACCTCCCTCCGGAGGAGTTCGATCAGCCCTCGGATTCGTTTCCCCAGTCCCCGCACTGTTCCTTCCGCTGGGCCACGGCCCGTCGTCGTCGGCGCCTCGGCCGGCAGGCCGCGTCTACCGCTGCTGCCGACGACTATTTCACGAGTTCGAGAAGAGCCCTCCCTCGGAGGATCGATCACGCAACCGTGGATTTCCCTTCCGGTATCGATCTGAGAAGGTGAGTTATCGAATCTGGGGGATGAATTGAAGAAACGAACAATGGACCGCGTCGAGCAGACGACGAGTCTTCCGGCAGCGGAGGTCTTCGACCGACTCCTGCGCATTCTGGTAGCGGCGACCGGCGCCGGCGTCATCTACGGGGTCCTCGCCCGCGGGAGCGTTGGGGGATGCCAATTGGTAGCACCGGCCGCCCCGTCCGCGCCGGGCTGCATGCAGCTCACGATGGAGCCGAGTGGTTGGATCTATCTCGTCATGGCGCTCGTCGCGATCGTGCTGATCAGCAGCGCGCTTCGCTTCGCAGCAAACGAAGCAGCGGCCGTCCGGAGCCTCCGGATCACGGCGATCGTCGTCTCGGCGATTCCCCTGGTGGCCCTCGTGGTCGCACACGTCTTCTTCCGCTTCGTGCCGTTCGAGGACTGGCAGTACGGCGAGGACTTCACCTACTTCGTCCCGTTCGTCGCAATCGAGCAGGAACTCACCTAGGGGCTCGCTGCCCGGCATAGAGGCAGCGTCAAGCGTCGTTCGAAATCCGCCTTTTACGGCGCAGCTAAGGGAAACTCACTAGTCTCGGGTCATGGCCGACTTCCCCCAGTTGCTCCACACCGTGGTGGACACACCTGACGTCCGCGGGCTCGCCGAGTTCTATCGCCAACTCTTGGGTCTGAAATATCGCCCGGGAGACGAGACGCGGCCCGAAGGTGAGGACGATGCCGATTGGCTAGTGCTGACGGACGAGAACGGCCGCCGTGTGCTTGCGTTTCAGCACGTTGAAGTGCTCGAGCAAACGACCTGGCCGGCGTCTGACGTGCCGATGCAGATGCACCTCGACTTCACCGTGCCCGACCGCGCAAGTCTCGAGAAACAGCACCGCCGAGCGCTGGCACTGGGGGCCAAGCTGCTGTTCGACCGAACTGCGGATCTCGACGAGCCCCTGTACGTCTACGCCGACCCTGCCGGTCACCCCTTCTGCATCTTCGTGGGCTGACGCCAAGGCAACGGCGCCTGTCACGCAGCGCCACCAGAAGACCCCGTCGAACGCGGCTTCCTCAGCCGGCCCTGTCCCGATTGCCGAGCGTCCAGAAATGGCCGGTCGTGCCCGTACCGGTATGCCGCTGCGGCTGCGGCCGCGAGGAACAGCACTCCGGCGGCAATCCAGCAGACCGCCGCGTAGTCGCGCAGGGGACCGATGCTCGACAGGCCGACCAGCGCGCCGCCAACCAGCATCAGGGCCGCTACTGCGTATGAACCTCTCGACCGTTCCACTCGCCTAGTCCTTCCGCGACCCTCCAAGATGCGTATGCTCCGAGTCGTCACGGCCCTGCGGGTCGTCCTCCGTGCGACGCCCTACCGCAGCCCGCCAGAGGACCACGAACACGGCAATAATGAGCGCGGCGGAAATGGCCAGCGTCATCACCGTGAGGCCTGTCCAGTCGGCTATACCCATGTGGTCCAAACTATCGTCGCAACGCGACGACGAATAGGGCTTGTCGCTCGAACGGGAGCACACGGGCCCTCATGGATCCCCTGCAGAGCGCCTACAGTAAGCCGGACCGGACCACCAACATCTGGAGCAGAGATGCAGCTCTATCAGATCGTGATCGTCATCGTTGCAGTCCTCTTCGTCCTGGCCCTCGCCAGTGCCGTCGTCGAACTGCTCCGCCGGCTCCGCAATCGAGACGTGATCAGCACCGACTTCGACGCTTCCGGCCCCGATCGAGACGCCTCGCTGTAGGAGCCACGGCGCTCGGGTGGCCTGACCGGCCGCGCCGGACAGACTCCCTACCGCGCTGCGAGCGCCTTCTGCCGGCGGTAGGAGACCACGGTCCCGACGATCACAATCGCCAGCGCGATGAGGAAGATCCCCGAGCCGATCACGTTGGCCTGTGCGGGGATGCCGCGCGTGGCGGCCACATAGATGAACTTCGGGAACGTATCGAAGCTGCCGGAGTTGAAGTTCGCGATGATGAAGTCGTCGAAGCTCATCGCGAAGCTGAGCAGTGCGGCCGCGACGATCCCCGGCAGGAGCAACGGGAACGTCACCTTCCAGAAGGTGGCCCGCGGCGACGCGTACAGGTCGCCGGCGGCCTCCTCCAGCCGGCCATCCAGCGCCGAGACGCGCGCCCGGACGGTCACCACCACGAATGCCATGCAGAACGTGACGTGGGACAGGACCACGGTCCAGTAGCCCAGCTGCCATCCGATGTTCAGGAACTGCGCCAGCAGCGAGGCGCCCAGCACCACCTCCGGCGTCGCCAGCGGCAGGATGATCAGGATGTCCGCGAGCTTCCGGAACCGGAACTTGTAGCGGGCGAGTCCCAGCGCGATCGCCGTCCCCAGCACGGTCGCGATGACGGTCGCCACCAGGGCCACGGACAATGAGTTGCCCAGCGCGTCGCAGATGTTCGGCGCCCCGCACGGGTTCCTCCAGTTGGCCAGGGTGAAGCCCTGCCACGTGAGGTTGGTCCGTCCGGCGTCGTTGAAGGAGAACGCGAAGATGTAGGCGATCGGGACCAGGAGGTACACGAACGCCAGTCCTCCGAGGACCGGCACCAGCCAGCGGCCGATTCGTTGCTTCAGGCGCATCTAGAACAGCTCCTTGGTGCCGAACCTGCGGATGTACAGCATCACCAGGATCAGGATGACCACCATGAGGATGGCGGACAGGGCCGCGGCCGTCGGGTAGTCGACGATCTTGAAGAAGCGCGAGTCGATGACCTGGCCGATCATGGCCGTGTCCCGGTTGTTCCCGAGGATCGATGCGTTGATGTAGTCGCCGGAGGCGGGGATGAAGGTCAGCAGGGTGCCTGCGAACACCCCGGGCATGGACAGGGGCAGCGTGACCTTGCGGAAGGCCGTCAGCGGCGAGGCGTACAGATCGCCGGCGGCTTCGAGCAGCCGGACGTCGAGCCGCTCCAGGCTGGCGTAGATCGGCAGCGTCATGAACGGCAGGAAGTTGTAGGTCAGGCCCGCGACGACGGCGACGGACGTCGCCGTGAGCCGCCCGTCCTCCGGCAGGATCGCCATGAACCGCAGGGCCTCCACCACGAATCCCTCGTCGGAGAGGATCTGCTTCCACGCCTGCGTGCGGAGCACGAAGCTGGAGAAGAAGGGGGCGATGAGGATGACCAGGAGGATCGAGGCCAGCAGCCTGTGCTGACGCAGCCGGACCGCCACCAGGTAGGCCATGGTGTAGCCGATGAGCAGGGCGAGGACGGTCGCGATGCCGGCGAAGAGGAAGGACCTCAACAGCGGCACCCAGTACGCGGCGAGGGCCTCGGTGTAGTTGGAGACCTCGAACGCGGGGACGAAGACACCCGTCTCCGCACCGGGCGGCTTGGCGTAGAGGGACATCGCCAGCAGCACGAACACCGGCGCCGCGAAGAACAGCAGCAGGTAGACGAAGCCGGGCACGATCAGCCCGACGCCGATCCGTCCCCGCGCCCTCTCGGCCCGCCGCTCGGTGGCGGAAAGCTCGGCGGCGGGCTCGGGCCGCTTCGGCCGGGGCCGCCGGACGGCCGGGGTGCTCATGCGTCCCGCTCCGCCGCGCCCGCCGCGACGTCGTCCTCGCCCGCGAGGCCGAAGGTGAAGTCCGGGTCCCAGCACATCACCGCCCGGTCTCCGGCCCGGCCGGTGGCCTGCCCCATGTTCTGCGTGAAGGTCCCGACAACGCCCACGCCGGGGACGTCGACGAGGTACTCGGTGGAGACGCCCGTGAAGGAGGCGTCGACGATGGTCCCGTCGAGGCGGTTGTGCCCCTCGGGCACCTGCTCCTCGCCGGCCGTGTAGAGGCGCATCTTCTCCGGCCGGACGCCCAGGAGCACGGCGCCCTCGTGCGCGACGGCGCGGTCCGCGCGCAGCCGCTGGACGCCGCCGGCCGCCTCCACCCGCAGGTAGTCGCCGTCACGGCCCACCACGCGGCCGCGCATCAGGTTGGACTTCCCCAGGAAGTTGGCCACGAAGGCCGTCCGCGGCAGTTCGTAGAGCTCGCGCGGGGCGCCCATCTGCTCGATCCGCCCCTCGTGCATGACGGCCACGACGTCGGCCATGGTCATGGCCTCCTCCTGGTCGTGGGTGACGTGCACGAACGTCAGGCCGAGCTCGGTCTGGATCTGCTTCAGCTCCACCTGCATCTGCCGGCGCAGCTTCATGTCCAGGGCCCCGAGCGGCTCGTCGAGGAGCAGCACCTGCGGCTTGTTGACCACGGCCCGGGCCAGGGCCACGCGCTGCTGCTGTCCCCCGGAGAGCTGCGCGGGCCGGCGCCCGGCCAGATGCCCGAGCTCCACGAGCTCGAGGGCCTCCTTGGCGCGTGCGACGGCGTCGCGCACCTTACGCTGCTTCAGGCCGAACGCGACGTTGTCCAGGACGGACAGGTGGGGGAAGAGCGCGTAGGACTGGAAGACCGTATTGACGGGCCGCCGGTGGGAGGGCAGGTCCGTGACGTCCTCGTCGCCGATGCGCAGGCGTCCCGCGGAGGGCTGCTCGAGGCCGGCGACCATGCGCAGCGTCGTCGACTTGCCGCAGCCGGACGGGCCCAGGAGGGCGAAGAACGAGCCGGACGGGATGGTCAGCGACAGGTCGTCCACCGCGGTGAAACCGGCGAACCGCTTGCTGATGTGCTCGATCACCAGGTCGGCGCCGCCGGAGGCCCCCGGGACCGCCCCGCCGCTGCCGACGGCCGCCCCGGCCTGGACTGCTTCTGCGCTCATGCCCTGGGCCGCCTCCTCCTGCGTCCGTCGCGTCGATTTCTGCATCACGGCCATGCTCAGACTCCGATGGTCTCGGCGAACATCGCGGAGAGCTCCGCCTCCTCGTCCGAGTCCAGGGTGCGGAAGATGCTGACGTTGGACATGAACTCCTCCGTGGGGAAGATCAGGGGGTTGTCCACGAGCGTGGGGTCGATTCCCTCCATCGCCTCGCGGGCACCCTCGACGGGGCAGATGTAGTTCACGTAGGCGGCGACGGTGGCCGCGACCTGCGGGTCGTAGTAGTGGTTCATCAGCTGCTCGGCGTTGGCCTTGTGCGGCGCGCCGATGGGGACCAGCAGGTTGTCGCTCCAGAGCGTCCCGCCGGCCTCCGGGATGGCGAACTCCCACTTGTCGCCCTCCTCGAAGTTGAGCTGGGTGATGTCCCCGGACCAGCCGATGACGGCGAGCGCGTCCTCGGAGACCAGGTCCTCCTTGTAGGAGTTGCCCTTGACTTGGCGGATCTGCCCGGAGGAGATCTGCTCGGCCAGCAGGTCCGCGGCGTTCCCGAACTCGTCGGCGCCCCACGCGCCGGCGATGTCCACGCCCTGCTCCAGCATCAGCAGGCCCATGGTGTCCCGCATCTCGTCCAGCACCTCGACGCGCCCCTTCAGCTCCGGGCTCCAGAGATCGGAGACGGACTTGAGCCCGCCGGGGACCTTCTCCTTGTTCCAGGCGATGCCCGCGAAGCCGGACTGCCAGGTGAGGGAGTGCTTCCGCCCCGGGTCGAAGTCGACGTCCCGCAGGTTGGCCAGCAGGTTCTCCGCGTTGGGGATGTTGGCCCGGTCCAGTTCCTGCGTGTAGCCCTGCCGGATGAGGCGTGCGGCCATGTAGTCGGTCAGGGTGACGATGTCCTGGCCGATGTCCTGTCCGCGGGCCAGCTGCGCCTGGACCTTGCCGTAGTAGGAGTCGTTGCCGTCCACGTCCTCCGAGTAGTTGACGGTCAGGCCGGACTGCGCCATGAACTCCTCGAGGCTGGGGTAGGTCTTCGTGGCGTCGTCGTAGTCGAGGTAGAGCGTCCAGTTCGCCCAGTTCACCACCGCCTCGTCGGCGGAGACGTCCTGGGCTGGCGTCAGCGCGGCGGCCGAGGACCCGCCTCCCGTGCTCGCCCCCGAGGTCCCGCAGGCCGCGAGCAGACCGGCCAGGCCCAGGCCGCCGGCCCCGCCGAGGAGCCGGCGGCGGCTGAGCTGGGCGGAGACCAGACGATCGAGACGGGGATCGTGGGACGGGCGGCGGCGGTTGAAAGGCTGCGGTGCCATGATGCGGCTCCTCGTGGTGCGTCGGTGCGGTGCGTCGGTGCGGTGCGGTGCGTCGGTGTGATGCGGTCTTGGCGGTCTTGCAGTGCGGACGTGCAGTACGGCCTGATGTGATGTGTCCCACATCCTGCCACCGCCTCGAGTCCTGGACAAGGGTTCCGTGTGTAAATTCTCCGTTTCGCAACTGATTCAGTCGGAATTCCCCATTCCAGCCTCGCTTTCCCTTTTCAATCGGGCATCAGGCCACTATGGTCGACCTCACAACCGGCGGCCCCCGCCTCCCCGCGGCACGACGGCCGCACAGCACGAGAAGGTGATACTGACGTGACTCGCGACGCCGTGCAGTCCCATGCCGAGCTCCTGGTCCAGGACGAGATCTCCCGGGCGATCATCGAGGAGCTCCAGCGCAACGGGCGCCAGTCCTACGCTGCCGTGGCCAAGGTGGTCGGGCTGAGCGAGGCCGCCGTGCGGCAGCGGATCCAGAAACTCATCGACGCACAGGTGATGAAGATCGTCGCCGTCACGGACCCGATGCAGCTGGGCTTCACCCGGCAGGCCATGGTCCTGATCCAGAGCCACGGGGACCTCACCGCCACCGCGGACCGCGTGGCCGAGCTCCCCAACGTGGACTACTGCCTCGTGACGGCCGGCCGGGTCGACATCCTGGCCGAGGTGGTCTGCACGGACGACGACGATCTGCTCGAGACCATCAACACCATCCGCCAGATCGAGGGGGTTGCGTCCTCGGAGACGCTGACCTACCTCTCCCTCCGCAAACAGGAATACGACTGGGGTACCCAATGACCATCGCAGAAACCACCGGAATCACCGGCACCACCGCGGGGAACGCCGCCGGAGCCACAACGGCGCCGGGCACCACGCCCCGCGGGACGGACCGGCAGCAGGCGGCCCGCGACCACCTGTGGATGCACTTCGCCAAGCACTCCCCGCTGATCGAGGGCGGCAGCGTCCCGACGATCGTGCGCGGGGAGGGCCACCACGTGTACGACGCCGCCGGACGCCGCTACATCGACGGCCTCGCCGGGCTCTTCGTGGCCCAGGTGGGCCACGGCCGGGCCGAGCTCGCCGAGGCGGCGCGCAGGCAGGCCGAGAAGCTCGCCTTCTTCCCCCTCTGGTCCTACGCCCACGAGCCGGCGATCGACCTGGCCGAGCGCCTCGCCCAGTACACGCCGGGCGACCTGAACCGCGTCTTCTTCACCACCGGCGGCGGCGAGGCCGTGGAGTCCGCGTTCAAGCTGGCCAAGCAGTACCACAAGCTCACCGGCAACCCCGGGAAGTACAAGGTCATCTCCCGCGCGCTCGCCTACCACGGCACCCCGCAGGGCGCTCTGGCGATCACCTCGCTGCCCGGCATGAAGACGCCGTTCGAGCCGCTGGTACCCGGCACCTTCCGGGTTCCCAACACGAACTTCTACCGCGCCCCGGAGCGATTCGCGGACGACGAGGAGGCGTTCGGCCTGTGGGCCGCGGAGCGCGTCCGCGAGGCCATCGAGTTCG
Organism: Zhihengliuella alba; assembly: GCF_039538765.1. Taxonomy (NCBI): domain Bacteria; kingdom Bacillati; phylum Actinomycetota; class Actinomycetes; order Micrococcales; family Micrococcaceae; genus Zhihengliuella; species Zhihengliuella alba. Next base: position 161,335 of record NZ_BAABCJ010000007.1, read on the forward strand.
AGGGGCCGGACTCGGTGGCGGCCGTCTTCATGGAGCCGGTCCAGAACGCCGGCGGCTGCTTCACTCCCCCGCCGGGGTACTTCCAGCGGGTCCGCGAGATCTGCGACGAGTACAACGTCCTCATGGTCTCCGACGAGGTCATCTGCGCGTTCGGGCGGATCGGCTCCATGTTCGCGTGCCAGGACTTCGGCTACACGCCGGACATCATCACGTGCGCCAAGGGGCTCACCAGCGGTTACTCCCCCATCGGCGCGATGATCGCCTCCGACCGCCTGTTCGAGCCCTTCGCCAAGGGCGACACCACATTCCTGCACGGCTACACGTTCGGCGGGCACCCTGTCTCGGCCGCCGTCGCGATGGCCAACCTGGACATCATGGAGCGCGAGGGGCTGAACCAGCGGGTCAAGGACAATGGCCCCGCCTTCAAGGCGACGCTCTCCAAGCTCTCCGACCTCCCGATCGTCGGCGACGTGCGCGGCACCGGTTACTTCTACGGGATCGAGCTGGTCAAGGACAAGAAGACCAAGGAGACCTTCTCCGAGGAGGAGTCTGAGCACCTGCTGGCCGGCTTCCTCTCCCACGCGCTCTTCGACGCCGGACTGTACTGCCGCGCAGACGACCGCGGGGACCCCGTCATCCAGCTGGCGCCGCCGCTGACGATCGGCCAGGGCGAGTTCGACGAGATCGAGCAGATCCTGCGCGGCGTGCTCACCGAAGCCTGGGCCCGGCTGTAGGGGCGAGCGCGTGAGCACCGACTTCCCGACAGGCGCCGGCACTGAGAGGACCGGCACGGGACCGGCGGCCGGGTCGGCCGGGTCGGCCGGGTCGGCCGGGTCGGCCGGCCTGAAGCCGACGCCCCGGTCCCGGGTGCGCGCCTGGCTGCGGGGCCCGCACGAGACGGCCTTCGACGTGGCCGAGCGGCAGGTCCCCGAGGCGCTCGCCGCGCGCAACTTGGCCGGTGCCCGGCAGTCCGTCTACTGGTGGGACACGGCCGAGGCCCCGGAGGCCCTCCCCGCGTTCGGGGCACCGGGGGCGCAGGCCGGGCCCGGGGCCAATACGGCGGACCTCGCCGTGGTGGGCGGAGGCTACACGGGTCTGTGGACCGCCCTGATGGCGAAGGAGCGCGACCCGGACCGGGACGTCCTGCTGCTGGAGGGCGCCCGCTGCGGCTGGGCCGCCTCCGGCCGCAACGGGGGCTTCCTGGAGCCGAGCCTGACCCACGGGGACTCCAACGGCGAGCAGCACGCGCCGTCGGAGAACGCCCGCCTGCGGCAGCTCGGCGCGGCCAACGCCCGCGAGATCGCCGCCACCATCGAGCGGTACGGGATCGATGCCGACTACCGGGCCAGCGGCGAGCTGATCCTCGCCTCGGAGCCGCACCAGGTGGACGAGCTGCGGGCCGAGGCCTCCGGCACCGGCCAGGAGGTCCTCACCGGCGCGGCGCTGCGGGCCCGGGTGGACAGCCCGCTGTACCTGGCGGGCCTGTTCGATCCCGACGCCTCGGCGATCGTGCACCCCACCCGGCTGGCGTGGGGCCTGCGGCGGGCCGCGCTGGAGGCCGGCGTGCGGATCGTCGAGCACACCCCGGTTCGCGGGCTGGACCAACCGCGGGCCCACGGGCTGCGGCCGGTCCGCCTGCGCACGGACGGCGGCGACGTCGTGGCACAGCAAGCGGTGCTGGCCACCAACGTGTTCCCCTCGCTGATTCGGCGGCTGCGCCGGTACACGGTGCCGGTCTACGACCACGCGATCGTCACCGAGCCGCTGACGCCCGAGCAGGAGGCGGCGATCGGCTGGGCCGGCCGGGAGGGGCTGGCGGACATGAACAGCCGCTTCCACTACATCCGGCCGATCGACACCCCGGAGGGCCTGCGCATCCTGGTGGGCGGCTACGATGCCCACTACCACTTCGGGCGGACCCTGCGGCGGGAGTACGAGCACTCGCCGGCGACCGCCCGCCGCCTGGCGCAGCACTTCGCGGCGATCTTCCCGCAGCTGGCGGACGTGCGGTTCACGCACAGCTGGGGCGGGGCGATCGATACGTGCAGCCGCTTCTTCAGCTTCTTCGACCTCACGTGCGGCGGGCGCGTGGCCTCCGCCGCCGGCTTCACCGGCCTCGGCGTGGGCGCGACCCGCTTCGCGGCCAACGTGATGCTGGACCTGCTCTCCGGCGAGCGCACGGAGCTCACCGAGCTGGAGATCGTGCGGAAGAAGCCGATCCCCTTCCCGCCGGAGCCGCTCGCCTGGCTGGGGATCCGCACGACGACGGCCGCCATGATCCGCTCCGACCGGAACCGCGGGCGCCGCGGCCCGTGGCTGCGCGCGATGGACGCGGTGGGGATGGGCTTCGACTCCTAGGACGGGCCCGTCCAGCACAGAGGGAGGGCCTCCGGACCGCATGCCTGGTCCGGAGGCCCTCCTCGCGTCGTGCCGGTGGTGCCGGGTATCAGTCGGCGATGTAGAGCAGGCGCTTGTTGACGAATTCGTCCATGCCCAGCGGGCCGAGCTCGCGGCCGAAGCCGGAGCGCTTCACGCCGCCGAACGGCATCTCGAAGGACTCGGCGCTGGGGGCGTTGACGTTGGTCATGCCGACCTCGAGCCGCTCCGCGACCCGGCGGGCGCGCTCGGTGTCGGTGGAGAAGACGCTGCCGCCCAGGCCGAACGGGGTGTCGTTGGCGAGCTGGAGCGCCTCGTCGTCGTCCGAGACCTTGTACACGGCGGCCACCGGGCCGAACAGCTCCTCCTTGAAGGCCCGCATCTCCGGCGTGATGCCCGTGAGGACGGCCGGCGAGTAGTAGCTGGCCGGACCGTCCAGCAGCTCGCCGCCCACGTGGAGGGTGGCGCCCTTGGAGACGGCGTCCTGGACCTGCTCGTGCAGCTTCTCGGCGGCCGCGCGCGAGGACATCGGGGCGAAGGTGCCCTCCTTCTCCTCGGCCGGGTCGCCCGGCGTCAGCCCCTGGGCCTTCTCCACCAGGCCGGCGACGAAGTCGTCGAAGACGCCCTCGGCCACGATCATGCGCTTGTTGGAGTTGCAGGCCTGGCCCGTGTTCTCGATGCGGGTGGCCCACGCGGTCTCGACGACCTCGTTCACGTCGGCGGCGTCGAGGACCACGAACGGGTCCGACCCGCCGAGCTCCATGACGGACTTCTTCAGGTGCTTGCCGGCCAGGGAGGCGATCGCGGAGCCGGCGCGCTCGGAGCCGGTCACGGAGACGCCCTGGATGCGCGGGTCCGCGATGATGTCCGCGACCTGGTCGTGCGTGGCGAACAGGTTCTGGTAGACGCCCTGCGGGAGCCCGGCGTCGTCGAGCAGCTTCTGCATCGCCAGCGCGGAGCCGGGCACGGTCTCCGCGTGCTTGAGCAGGATGGTGTTGCCGAGCATCAGGTTCGGCGCTGCGAAGCGGGCGATTTGGTAGTACGGGTAGTTCCACGGCATGACGCCCAGGAGCGGGCCGACGGGCCGGCGCTGGATGACCGCCTTGCCGCCGATCGTGGACTCGATCTCCTGGTCCGCGGTGAACTTCTCGGCGTTGTCCGCGTAGTACTTGAAGATGTCGCCGCAGAACTCGGCCTCGCCGATGCTCTCGGAGAGGGGCTTGCCCATCTCGCGGGTGGCGATCCGGCCGAGCTCGTCCTTGCGCTCGTAGAACAGCTCGGCGATCCGCTGGCCCACGGCCACGCGCTCGGCCATCGGGCGTGCGCCCCACTCGGCGTAGGCGGCCTGCGTGGCGTCGAGGGCGGCCGCGACGTCGGCGTCGGTGGCCGTCTCGAAAGTCTCTTCGACCTGGCCGGTGGCCGGGTTCAGGATCTGGTACCGCAGTGCGGTCGCTGTCGTCATGTGTGTTCCTCTCCTACTGCCGGGCCGGCCGCGATCACGGATGAGATCTGGTGGCGTGCCGTCCGGCGTCGAGCCGTTGAAATGAAGTTGATTCATTTACTTGCTACGAATGTACCGCGCCCACGCGCTCCGTGTGAAGAACGGCGTGAACCGCGTCACTCAATCGTAGGCGCTGGTGCCGCGGCCCCGCAGGACTTCTCCGACGGCGGAACGCGGTGGCCGCTGGGACGCCCGGATGATGCGCTGCCCTGGACGGGGAATCGAGCGCGAGCCCGACCATCGATCAGGCCGAGCGCCGGCCGGCGCGCTCCGCGAACGCATCGACGGCGTGCAGGACCTCGTCACTTCTCCAGAACGGCCCCGACCGGTACTCGTCCTTCTTCCTGAGGATCCCGGCCTCGCCCAGGGCCCGAAGCGCGGGATAGATGTTCGGCGTCTGCACGCCCAGTTCCTCGGCCGCGACCGCCGCGGTCAGCACGGGCCGACGCACGATGACGTCCAACAACCGCCAGGCGTTGCTGCTCCTGCGCACCTTCAGGCGCTGGGGCCACGAGTCCCGGATGCTCTGCACCTGTTGGACCAGCTGGCGGGCATTGCCGATCGCGCGCAGAGAGGCCGCGGCGAAGGCCTCCACGATCGGCGAGACATTCCCGCACCGGTACTCGGTGAGCGCTTGGTGATATCCCTCGACGTTGGCCAGCAGACCGGCCGAGACAGGTACCGCGATATTCCGCGTCACCCCGCGGTGACGGAGCACCGCCTGAGCCAGTGCACGGCCGGTGCGGCCATTGCCGTCCGAGAAGGGGTGGATGGTCTCGAACTGGGCGTGGGAAACGGCGACGGCGACGAGCGGTGGCACGGCCTCCGCACGCAGGAAGGAGACGACGTCGTCGACCAGTTCCGGCACCCGCCCGTGGCGCGGCGCGACGTACTCGGCACCCACCGGCGAGTCGCTACGGGTCCCGGTCCAGACCGGCTCGTTCCGCCACTGGCCCGGACGGTGAGCCGTTGACTCGGCCATCAGGACCGCGTGCATCTCCAGGATCGTCTCCGCGGAGATACTCTCCGCCAGGCGGATCGCCGCCTGCATAGCACGGGTGTTGGCCACGATCTCGAGTGCGTTCCGCTTCCCGGTGACGCCTAGCTCTGCGTTGAGAATTGCACGCGCGCTCGCGGTCAGATTCTCGATTTGGGACGACGAGGCGGCCTCCGACCTCAGCAGGATGGGCGCGAATGCACCGATCCGATCGCCCAGCTCGGCATCGAATCGGCTCAGCTCGGCTTCGGCCCGGCGCGCCGACTCCATCGCCTCCGCGCTGGGATGGGGCACCGCGTCTGCAATCAGGGGCGGCACGGCCGCTAGGTACGGCTCCTCGAGTCGGCCGGCGTCCGCCGCCCGCAGTCCCCAGGTGGTCGATGGGGTCCAGACTTGCTCCTCGTACTCGAGAGCAGGCCACGGGGCCGCTTCTGGCGACGCTGGTCCGTTTCCCATAACCCTCCGTCTCGACTCTTATGAGTAACCACGTTACTCATAAGAGTCGAGACGGAGGGTTATGCGTAAGTGCCGATCTCGCCCACGGCCGCGCTCGCCCCGACCAGCTCCTCCAGCAGGAACTTCGCACCCTTCTCGCCGATCAGGATGGACGGTGCGTTGGTGTTGCCGGTGGTGATGGTGGGCATGATGGACGCGTCCACCACGCTCAGGCGTTCGACGCCGACCACGTTCAGCCGCGGGTCCACCACGGCGTCGTCGTCCGTCCCCATCCGGCACGTGCCCACCTGGTGGTGGTAGGTGACGGCGTTGCGCCGGATGTAGTCCACCAGCTCCTCGTCCGTCTGCACGCCCGGGCCCGGGTAGGCCTCGACGGCGCCCCACGCCTCGGCGAGCGCCGGCTGGCGCATGATGCCGCGGCACTGCTTGAGGGAGAACAGGAGCGCCTCGACGTCGGCGGGATCGGAGAGGGCGCCGAGGTCGATCGTGGCCGGGTCGTCCAGGCCCGGCCCGGTCAGCCGGATCTCCCCGCGGCTCCGCGGCGAGACGATCCCGGAGTGTAGCGTGAACGCCGTGCCCTCCACCGGCTCCATGCCGGGCGAGTACATGGGCACGGAGAAGAAGATGGGCTGCGTGTCCGGGGCGTCCAGGTCCGGGCGGCTGCGGGCGAACAGGTGCGTCTGCGTGACGGAGACGCCGGCCAGCGGCGCCTCGATGTCCCGGGCGGTGGTCCGCCCGATGACGGGGGCCAGCAGGTGGTCGTGCAGGTTCTTGCCGACGCCGGGCAGGTCCCGCACGGGCTCGACGCCGGCCGCCGCCAGCTCGGCCGCCGGCCCGATGCCGGAGCGCAGGAGGATCTGCGGCGAGCCGAGCGCCCCGGCCGCCAGCACCACCCGGTCGGCCCGCGCCTCGGCCGTCTCGCCGTCCAGGCGGTAGCGGATCCCCACCGCGGCGCCGTCCTCGACGATCACCGACTGGACCTCCGCTCCGGTGACGATCCGCAGCCGGTCGCGGACCGGCTTCAGGTAGCCCTTCCAGGTGTTGATCCGCTCACCGTCGCGGATGTTGACCTGCTCCTTGGAGACGCCGTCGAGGCGCTCGCCGTTGTAGTCGGGGTTGTAGGGCACGCCGGACTCGACGGCGGCGTCGAGGATCGACTGGTGGATCGGTGCGAGCTGGTAGTGGTTGTCCACGGGGATGGGCCCGCCGGTCCCGTGGTACTCGTCGGCCCCGCCGGAGTAGTCCTCGATCGCCCGGTAGACCGGCAGCACGTTCTCCCAGGCCCATTCGGGTCCGCACTGCTCGGCCCACCCGTCGAAGTCGCTCGGCGCGCAGCGGACCCAGATGGTCGCGTTGAGTGCGTGCGAGCCGCCGAGGACCCGGCCGCGGGGCAGGTGGATCGCCTGATCGGCGGTGCCCTTCATCGGCACCGTGTAGTAGTCCCAGTCGTCCGGGCTATGCCAGAGCTCCCCGAGGCGTCCGACGTCGTGGATCGCCGGGTTGGTGTCCTCACCGCCGGCCTCGAACAGGGTGACGTCGACTCCGGCGTCGACGAGCCGGCGCGCCACCACGGATCCGGCGGATCCGGCGCCGACGACGATCACGCTCTGCTGCTGCTCTTCCATGCTGTGTCCTCCGCTGTCTCGATGAGTGAGGGTGTGCCGCGGCGGGCGCCCTCGCCTGCCGCGGCGGCCGGCCCCCGTGCTGCCCAGTACCGGCGGCCCGGCCACGTCTCCCCTCGACTCTCCTCCGGCGATCCCGGCTGCCCTAGTGATTCAGAGCACAGGGCTTGGACGCCGGCGCACAGGCGGCGCCGAGCGACGCCACGGACCGGCTGGCGGCGGACGGCGGCTGCTCCGGATGCCCCTGCAGATCCATCCGGCGGGTCCCGCACTGCGCGCAGCGCACGTAGAGCAGCCGTCCCTCCAGCGTGGTGTGGGCCGACTCGGTGATCCAGGCATGTTCCCTCATGCCCCTCACCATGCTGTAATGCCCTTATGCAACTCAACCCTTACGGCGAGTACGCGGTCCTCCTCGCCGCGTCGCTGGCGAACGAGTGGCCCGCGGACCGCGACGCCCTCGAGGCGCGGACGCGCGAGTTCGGCATGACCATGGCGTTCCCGGTCCGGGACGACGACCTGGCGGCCACGCGGGCCGTGATCGACGAGTGGCTCGGCGTGGTCGACGCCGACGAGGAGAACCAGCGCGCTGCGCTGCTGAACTCGATGATGGCCGCGGCCACCGCGTACCCCCGGCTGACGGATCACGACGACGAGGGCTGGCACCTCCACTACCGCGACGACCAGCAGAGCCTGCCGCATGTGCTCCGGGCCGTGATCAGCGTCGGGACGGCCCTGCACCTGACCACTCGGGGCATGCACCGCCTGGGCCGCTGCGCGGCGGGCGCCACGGACGAGGACCCGTGCACCGCCGTCGTCGTGGACGTCACCCGCAACGGGCGCCAGCGCTACTGCTCCGTCCGCTGCGCGAACCGGGACGCGGTCCGCCGCCATCGCGCCCGCGCCGGCGGAGGGCGCACCGACGAAGGACGCACCGGCGAAGCGCGTGCTGCGTCGCTCGATGGGCGGCGTCGGGAACAGCGGGCCGCAGGGTGACCGGCGCCCGACCGGCGGAGAACGCCCTGGGCTCCGCCCGGCTGCACTGGATGGACTTCCTCCGGGGGCTGGCCGTGCTGCTGGTGGTGCTGATGCATTCCAACGAGCACGGCGGCGTCTCGCTCCCGTGGTGGACGGACGCCAACGAGTACCTGGCGCCGTTCCGGATGCCGCTGCTGATGTTCCTCTCCGGGCTGCTGGTGGAGCACTCCATGGCCAAGCCGCTCCCCCAGTACGTGTGGGGAAAGGTCGCGGCCATCGCGTGGCCCCTGGTGATCTGGCTGGTCCTCTACGGACTGCTCGCGCGGGACGGTTTCGGGCTCCCACTGGATCTCCACGCGTACCTGACCAGCGGCGACTACCTGTGGTTCCTCATGGCGCTGCTGGCCTGCTACGGCCTGGCCCTGCTGTTCAAACCGCTGACGGCCGCCCTGCCGCGGACGCACCACTGGGGCTACCTGCTGGTCTTCGTCGCCGCGGTGCTCCTGGCGGTGGCCACCGGGATCGAGCAGGGCCTGAAGGGCAACACGCTCTGGTACGGCGCGTTCTTCTTCCTCGGCGCCTGGGCCCGCCCGTACCTGCGGCGCTGGCTGGACGCACCGTGGGCCGGCGTCGTACCGCTGCTGCTCGTGGTGGCCGCCGCGTCCTACGCGACCGTGCGGGCGGGCATCCCGAGCTTCGCGACCCTGCCGGGCGCGTGCCTGTCCGCGCTGGGGATCCTGGGGATCGTGTGGGTCGCGCCGCATCTGCCGCCGTCGGCGTTCCTGCGATTCGTCACGTGGTGCGGCCGCAGCTCGATCGTGGTCTACGTGGTGCACTTCCCGGTCCTGGTGCTGCTGCGGGACCGGGTCCTCCCGGCCGGCGCACTGCCGGACGTCGCCCACGTGCTGGTGCTCACCGTGGCGACGCTCGCGGTCACCGTACTCCTCGTGTGGGCCCGGCCCTGGACGCCGTGGCTCTACACGATGCCGCAACATCTTCGCCCGGGTCGCGTGCGCGCGGCCTAGGATGATCCCCTGAAGGGGCCGGCCAGCGGCCCCCTGCGAGCGGACCGAGGAGCACCCATGACACGGCGACTAAACGTGGCTTTCATCAAGGCCGGATGGCACGCGGAGATCGTCGACCGGGCGCTGGAGGGCTTCACCGCCGACATGGAGGCGGCGGGGCAGGACCACGCGCTGGAGGTCGCCACGGTGCCCGGTGCCTTCGAGATGCCCCTCCAGGCCAAGCGGCTGGCCGAGTCCGGCCGGTTCGACGCCGTGGTGGCCGCCGCCCTAGTAGTCGACGGCGGCATCTACCGGCACGAGTTCGTGGCGCAGGCCGTGGTGGACGGGCTGATGCGCGTCCAGCTGGACACCGGCGTCCCCACGTTCTCCGTCAGCCTCACGCCCCACCACTTCCAGACGGCGGAGCACGAGAAGTTCTTCTACGATCACTTCGTCACGAAGGGCGCCGAGGCGGCCCGCGCCGTGCGCCTGGTCGCCGCCCTCGAAGCAGAGTCGACCGGCGCTGCCGAGTAGGGGGCCCTGGATGAACGACGCCGTGGACTACGCCGTCGTCGGGGCCGGGCTGGCCGGAGCGTCGACGGCCTGGCGGCTGGCCCAAGGCGGGCACCGGGTGGCCCTGCTGGACGCGTCCGGGCCGGCGAACCAGCGCGGATCGTCCCACGGCTCGGCCCGGATCCTCCGCTACGTCTACCCGGACCCGCTCTACATCCGCCTGATGCAGGAGGCCGAGGACGGCTGGGCGGAGCTCGAGCGGCTCCACGGCGCGCCGCTCGTCACCCGCACGGGCTGCCTGGACGCCGGCGAGCGCCACGATCCGCGCGGCCTGGCCCGGCTGCTCGCGGAGGCCGGGATCGAGCACGAGCTGCTCTCCCCCGCCGTGGCGGACGAGCGCTTCGGCGACCGCTTCGCCTTCGGCACGGAGGCGCTCTGGCACGCGTCCGCGGGGGTGCTGGACGCGGAGTCGACGGTGGACGCGATGGTGGCGGCCGCCGTCGCGCAGTCCGCCACCATCCTGACGGACTGGGCCGTCGCGGACGTGACGCGTCAGGGCGCCGGCTACGTGCTGCGGTCCGACGACGGCCGGCGGCTCTCCGCGCGGCGCGTGGTGGTCGCCGCCGGCGGCTGGCTGCCGCGGATGCTGGGCCGGCTGGACCTGCCGACGCAGTTCACGCGCGCGCTGCCGGAGTTCACGGTGATGCAGGAGGCGGCGTTCCACTTCCCGTACCGCAACGAGTCGTTCGCGCAGGACCCCACGCCGTGGCCCACCAGCATCCACTACCTGCCGGACATGATCGTCTACACGCTGCCGGGCGGGCGGGACGCCGGTTTCGCCGGGCAGAAGGTCGCCGAGTTCAACGGCGGCACGCCCCTCCCGGACGCCTCGGCGCAGACGGGCCGGATCACCGACGAGCAGCGGCGCCGCGTCACCGACTACGCCGCCCGCTACCTGCCGGGCGTCGAGCCGGAGTCCTACGCGGAGACCACCTGCCTCTTCACCAACACCCCGGACGAGGACTTCGTCTTCGACCAGCACGAGGGCCTCACCGTAGTCTCCGCCTGCTCCGGGCACGGTGCGAAGTTCGCCCCGCTGCTCGGCACCCTCGCGGCCGGCCTGGCCACCGGCGAGCGCGACGTCCCGGCGCAGCTGCGCCCCACACGGCGGTAGCACCGCCGGATCGGCGCGCGGAAGCGAACGACCGAGCCCTCCCGGCGCCCCCCCCTCCAGGGGGGCGGGCCGGGAGGGCGGGTACGACGTCGTACGTCAGCGCCTCGGCGTACGCCAGCGCACCGGCTTTCAGCGACCGTGGGAGGCGACGCCCAGGTGCTGGGTCTCCACGCGGTAGGTCTCGCGGAGCCGGGAGGCACAGAACACCAGGACCGCGGCGGCCGCCGCCGTGTACAGGGCCACGCCGATCGGGTTCTGGTCCATCGCCGCGAACAGGGCCGCCGCCACGGTGGCCGCGGTGCCGCCGCCGATCGCCGCACCGGTCTGGTACGTGGTCGAGATGGCCGAGTAGCGCGTGGCCGCGGGGAACTGCTCCGAGAGGAACGCCGGGATGCAGCCCTGCGGGGCGGCCATGAAGACGTTGACCAGTGCGTAAGCCACCACCACCAGCCACGCAATGTGGGTGTCCACGAGCGGGAAGAACGCGAAGAAGAACAGCGCGTAGGCCACCGTGCCCCAGCCGATCACCTTCTTGCGCCCGTACTTGTCCGACAGGATCGCCATGGTGGGGGCGGCAGCCACGAATACGGCGGCGCCGACCACCTGCAGCAGCAGGGAGATGGTGGAGCTGTAGTCGCGGTGCTCCGCGTAGGTGACGGTGAAGATGGAGCCGATGTAGGCGAGCGTGTTGTAGCCGTAGGCGACGCCGATCGCCAGCAGGATCTGCTTCGGGTGCTGGCGGATGGCCACCAGCAGCGGGACCTTGACGGTGTCCGATTCTCGCTTGGCCTCCTGGGGCAGCTTGGCGCGGGCGATCAGCCCGACGATGACCAGCGCGCCGCCGACCCAGAACGGGATCCGCCAGCCGTAGGTCTGGAGCGCCTCTTCCGGCAGGAGCGTGACCAGCATGAACGCGGCGGAGCCGACCAGGGAGCCGATCCCGATGCCCATCGACGTGAAGCTGCCGAAGAGCCCGCGCCGGTTCTCGGGGGCGTTCTCCACGCCCGTCAGGGACGCGCCGCCCCACTCGCCTCCAGCGGAGAAGCCCTGGAGCAGGCGCAGCGCGACCAGCAGGATCGGCGCCCACGCGCCGAGCACCTGGTAGGTGGGCAGGCAGCCGATGAGGAACGTCGCGGCCCCCATCAGCATGAGGGTGACGATCAGGACGGTCCGGCGCGAGTACTTGTCGCCGAAGTGGCCGAAGACGATGCCGCCCAGCGGGCGGGCCAGGAAGCCGGACCCGAACGCGGCGAACGCGATCACGGTGCCGACCAGGGGGTCGAAGCTGGGGAAGAAGAGCTGCGGGAAAACGAGCGCGGCGGCGAGCCCGTAGACCGTGAAGTCGTAGAACTCCAGCGCGGTGCCGAAGCCGGAGACCATGAAGATCCGGCGGGCCGGGATCCGCGGGGTGTCCCGGCGGGTGGTGTCAGTGAGTGTCATGCGATGCCTCTGCGAGTGGGAGTGGTCGGAGTGGTGCGGTGTTCGTGGCGGGGCGGGCGTGGAGGATCCGGGCGCGGAGGATCCGGGCGTGGAGAATCCGGGCGCGGAGGATCCGGCCGGCGGCTAGAACCGGGCGAACCCGGTGGCCGCGGCCGTCTCCACGTCCTCGGTGGAGTAGACGAGCGCGAAGCCGTCCACGTCCAGCCCGATGGTCAGGAGGGTCTGCCATTGCTCGATGGCGGGCTCGCCCTCCTTGGGGTGCATGCTCAGGACGGAGGCGGCGCCGGCCGGGCAGGCCAGCGCGCGGGCGAGCTCCGCCGTCGTGCGGGGTTCGGTCTCCGCGGTGGCCGCGCCGAGGTGGGCGAGGCGCTCCGCGGTGGTGGAGTCCGCGGGCATGGTGTCCCCGCGGTGGAGGTCCTCGGCGAGGAAGTGGTTGGTGTGCAGGACCCAGCCGTCCTCGGTGCGTCCGACGACGCGGCGGCCCACCGGCGAGAACTCGATGCTCGCCGCGCGCGGGGTCTCGCCGCCCTCGACGACCGTCAGGACAGTGGAGGCGCTGACGGGGACGTCCGCGGTGAGCTCCACGGCCTCCTCGAGGGTGGCGGCGCGCTCCAGGACGGAGCGGGCGATCGAGTGCACGGAGACTCCGCCGGCCGGGTGGTCCTGCTGGTGGGAGAGGATGTTGAAGTGGACGCCGAGCCCGTCCGAGTTCACGCCGATCTTCCCGCTCATGCCCAGCTCGGTGAAGATCTTGACGCGGCGCTCATCGGTGGCGAGCTGGTGCAGCAGGCCCTCCTCGGCCAGGTGCGGGTGCCAGTCCCAGGTCTGGAACGTCACCGGCTCGGTGCCCGGGCGGAGGACGACGGCGGTGGAGCACTCCCCCTCCCGGCTCGGCGGGGCGGCGGCGAGCACCTCGGTGCGGGCGTTGAGCGCGGCGAGGTGCCAGCGCTCGAGGCCGAGGGCGTCCGCCATGGCGTCGATCTCGACGGCGAGGTCCGCGTGCCAGGCGCGGAGGGCCTCGTGGCTGGACTCGGCGGTGCCGCGGACGGTGGCGGCGTCGATGCCCTTGGCGGCGAAGTGCTGGAGGTAGTCCGCGGCGTTGCGGCGGATCTGCCCGCCGTGGGCCTCCGCGATCTGGCGGCCGCGCTCGGCGGGGTCGGTGGTGCTGGTGACGAGGGTCTGGAGCCTCATGCTGGGGTGTGCCTCCTGGCTGGCGGGATGTGAGCTGGAGAACACGCTAGGAACATAAAACGTTTTATACAATGGGTTCGGCTGAGCCGGGCAGAATCGCGGCCTGATCAGCGCAAACAGGAGGAGGCCACGCCATGGCGAGGGCGCAGCAGGTGAAGATCCGGGACGTAGCGCAGGCCGCGGGCGTCTCGATCACGGCGGTCTCCCACGCCCTGAACGGCAAGGGCACGCTGAGCGAGGCGACGCGGGAGCGGATCAAGGCGGTGGCCGAGCGGATGGGCTACCAGGCGGACGCGCTGGCCCGCGGCCTGCGCCGGGCCCCGCTGGGGGCGATCGGCATTGTGGTGCGCTCGCTGGACTCGCTCGGCGAGTACTACGTGCCGGGCGTGGACGTCTTCCAGCGGACGCTGGGCGTGCTCAGCGCCAAGGCGCTGGAGCGCGGGCTGGCGCCGATGCTGGTGCCGGATCTGACGGGCCGGAGCATCCCCATGATCTCCTTCATGCTGGACGGGTACATCGTCCTGAATCCGCACCGGAATGATCCGGTGGTGGAGCTGCTGCGCAACCGGGGCATCCCGTACGTCACCCAGGGCGCGGACCCGCAGCGCCCGGAGTTCCAGGCGTGGGCCTCGGAGGACGACGCCGCCAGCTGCCGCACCGTCCTGGAGCACTTCGCCGCGGAGGGCGCGCGGCGGCCGGTCCTGGTGGCCGGGACGGACCAGAACGCATGGAACCTGGACTCGGAGGCCGCGTACCGGGCGTGGTGTGACGAGCACGGCGCGGAGCCGCGGGTGTACCGCGTGCCGGAGGGCGCGGGCGTCCAGGGCGGGATCGACGCCGTGGGGCGGATCCTCGCGGAGGGCCGCCCGGACGCGGTGTACGCGCTCACCGGGCGCCACGCGGCGGGGGTCCAGTCCGGCCTGCAGTCCACCGGCCTGGACGTGCCGGCCGACGTCCTGGTGGCCACGGGGTCCGATTCGGAGCACGCCCGCCACTCGCGCCCGCCGATCAGCGCCATCCAGTTCAACCCGGAGGCGACGTGCAACGATCTGCTGGACCTGCTGGAGCAGTCCATCGCGGGCGAGCCCGCCGTCGCGCACCGCCGCGCCGCCACCCGCTTCCGCCCGCGCAGCTCGTCCCGCCGCAGCGGCTGAACGCCCGAGGCGCTAGCTCCCCGATGATGGCGCTGCGCCGCCACCGTGGCAGTGGTCCTCCCCGGCGTGCTCGTCCTCGAGGATCATGCCCACGGACATGCCGCAGGTGTCGCCCTGCCAGGCCTCGACCCCCTCGCGGATCGCGAAGACCACGATGACCAGCCCGGCGACGGCGTCCGCCCACCACCAGCCGAAGAGGCTGTTCAGGACGAGTCCGGCGAGGACGGCCGCCGAGAGGTACGCGCAGATCAGCGTCTGCTTCGAGTCCGCGACGGCGGTCGCCGAGCCGACCTCCCGGCCCGCCCGGCGCTCGGCGTAGGACAGCAGGGGCATGATGACCACGCTCAGCGCCGTCAGGACGATGCCGACCGTGCTGTGCTCCGGCCGGGCCTGCGTGAGCAGGGTGAGCACCGACGTCGTACTGACGTAGGCGGCGAGCGCGAAGAACGCGACCGCGATGACGCGGAGGGTGGGCTTCTCCCAACGCTCAGGATCGCGACGCGTGAACTGCCAGGCGACGGCGGCCGCGGAGAGGACCTCGATGGTGGAGTCGAGCCCGAAGCCGATCAGCGCCACCGAGGATGCGATGGTCCCGGCGGAGATCGCGATGACCGCCTCGATGAGGTTGTAGCCGATGGTTCCGGCGACAATCAGCTTGATCCGGCGGTGCAGGGTGCGGCGGCGTTCGTCGGTGAGGGTCGGGGACGCCATCAGCAGGTGCACCCCTCGTCCTGGCAGCAGTCGGGGTCCGCCGCGACGACGACGCTCATGAGCTGCTCCAGCGCCGGGGCGAGGTGCCCGTCGGCCAGGCGGTAGAGCGTGCGCCGGCCCTCGGGCGTCGCCTCGACCAGGCCGCAGCCGCGCAGGCAGGTCAGCTGGTTGGACATGACCTGCCGGGACACGTCGAGCGCCGCGGCCAGGTCTGACGGATAGGCCGGCGCCTCGCGGAGCGCCAGCAGCACGCCAGCGCGCGTCGGGTCGGAGAGCGCGTAGCCCAGCCGGGAGAGCACGGCGGCCCGGCTCGGCGGTGCGTTCCTGACGGGCGGTGCGGTCCTGATGGGCGGCGCGGCGGTGCTGGAGGGCATGGCACCCACAGTACATGGAACGCTGTACTCAGCCGTCGGACGGCGGGGTCCTGCCGGGCCCTCCCCCCGCCCCGGGGGCGCCGCCCATGCCCGCGGTCTCCTGCTGCTCGACGCTGCCGGCGTAGTCGTTGGTCGGGTCGCGGTAGATCGTGTGGACGTGGCCCCAGCCGGCCGTGGTGTAGCCGTCGACGTCGGCACCGGCCGATCCCTGCTGGTTGGAGAACTCGATGTAGGCCTGGGGGCCGGAGATTTGGAAGTAGATGCCGTCGCCCTGCGTCATGTCGTACTCCGTGGCTCCGGACCAATTGATGTAGGTCTCGTCCAGCGTCGCCTCGATCGCGGCGAGCTCCGTGGCCGTCGTCTCCTCGTCGGCCAGTCCCACCCAGTTCTCGACGACGTCGAGCAGGAGTTGCCGCTGCTCGGCGGACAGGTCCGCCCCGGAGAGGCCGGTGCCGGTCGGGTAGTCGCAGGTCCCGCCCGGCGCGCAGACCAGGTTCTGCACTTGCTCGCCCTGGTACAGCTCCGCCTGCTGCTCCTCGGTCAGGCTGTCGTAGAACGCGAAGGCCGTCTCGTAGAAGGTCGCGAACGTCTGGATCTCGTTGCCGTCCCCGTCGGTGTAGACGGCCGGCTGGGCACCCAGGTGCGTCGGGGCGAACGTCACGGTGTTCGCGTCGCCGTCCAGCGTCGCGTTCAGGCCCAGGTGGTGCCCGCCGAACTGGACCTCCCAGGCGCTGGTGTCGCTCGGGTCGCCGAAGAAGGCGATGTAGTACTGGCCCAGCGAGTCCTCCGTGCTGGAGCTGTTCTCCAGCAGGAACTGGTCGCCGCCCATGATGTTGGAGACGGTGGCGTAGCCCTCGTCGCTCAGGAGCCCCTCGAGGACCTCAAGGGCCGCGGCCTGCTGCTCCTCGGTGAGGTCCGCCAGGTTGAGGCCAGCCCGCTCGACGAACGTCACCGGGAAGTTGGACCAGGACGTCGTCTTGGTCTCGTCGTCGTAGGCGTGGAGCAGTTGCTCGCGCTGCTCGTCGCTCAGGGTCTGCATGAACGCCTCGGCGGCGGACGCGGTGTCGGCGATGGTCCGGGCCGTCGTCGAGGACTCCTCGGCCTCCGCGACGGTGCCAGCCGAGGAGTCCGACGTCGTCTCCGCCGTGGCGGTGGTGTCCGCCGCCGCTGTGCCCGCCGACGAGGCGCCGGCGGCACATCCGGTGAAGGCGAGGGCGGCGGTCAGGAAGACGCCCGCGAGCCAGAGGGCCCGGCGGTGGCGTGGCCGGTGGACGTCGTCCGCCGTGGCTGCGGAAAGGGCGGTGTCGGTACGGGAATTCGGTGAATTGTTCGTCATGGCAACGACATTACGAAGCCAGTTTTTGGCAGCCCTGTGAAAGCCGTATGCCCGGCTTATGAGTATTGGCCGGATACTGGCTGGACGCACTGGCGGGCGGTCAGCGGGCGCTCTTCTCCCGCACCATCGAGTACACCACCGGGCCGTTGGGGACCTGCGTCGTTTCGACGACGGCGAAGCCGAGTCGTTCATAGAGGCGCACGTTGCGGTCGTCCGACGTCTGCAGCGCCACCGGCGCGCCGCGCTCGTCGATGACAGTGAGCCCCGCCGCCGTCACGGCCGTGCCCAGTCCAGTGCCCTGACGGCGCGGATCGACGCCGACCGTCTCCAGGGTCCAGGCGCCGTCGGGGGCGTCCGGGAGACTGAGCCCCATGAGCTCCGTCAGGCGGTCCCCGTGGAGTTCGGCGATCCGCTCTTGCACGAACGGCTCGGGTTCGGCCGCATCGGGTGGCAAGAAGGCGGCGACCGCCGCCATCTGGTCGTCGAGGAGCACCAGACCGTACTGGAGCGCGTGACCGAGGTAGAGCCGCTGAAGCTCCTCGAGGCGCTGCGCGTAACCCTCCTCGGGGATGGCCCACCGAGTCCAGGCGTACTCATCGAAGGCCGCGGCCAAGGTGCGGGCAGCCGCGGCCAGATCCTCCACTCGGGCTGGGCGGATAGCGGTCGTCGTCGTTGTCCCGTGACTATGCGCGTTCATGCTTTACTTCTCCCTCTTCGGCTTCTTGATTCGGGGACGCCGCGGCTCGTCGATGCCCACCCAGATACGGGTGCGCTTGCGCTCGCGGGCAATGAACACCATGCCGAGCACCCACAACGGCACCTGCATGAGGAACGCGACCTTGAAGGCGGACAGCGTGTAGTCCTCCGGCTGGCTGGCGCCCTGGAGGTCCATGGCCATGCCGATGAACAGGATCGCCAGCAGTGCGGCGAGGAAGCCGCCGACGTTGGTGATGCCGGTGGCCGTGCTGAGCCGGTGGCTGGGGTTGTGCGTGCGCGCCTGGTCGAACGCGATCATCGAGGCGGGGCCACCGACGGCGAGGGCGATCGCGAGCAGGAACAGTAGCCACAGCGGCGCCTGGCCGGGCCAGAGGATCACCACCAGCCATGCTGTCATCTGGATGGCGACGGCGGGCAGGACCAACCGGCGCGAGCGGTGCACCGGCGCCCGGGCGGACAGCGTGCCCATGATAGGGCCGAAGAGGATGCCGGCCACCACCAGCGTGCTCGCGACGGCCGAGGCCTCGCCGAGGCTGAGGCCCTGACCGACGGTGAGGAAGGGGATGCCCCACAGGATGACGAACGCCGTACCGGCGAACGGGGTGGAGAAGTGCGTCCAGAACGCCAGCCGTGTGCCCGGGTGATTCCAGGCGGCCCGGATGCCCACGCTGGTGTCCACGGAGCTCTGGACAATCTCGATGGCGCCGGTGTCCGTGTTGACGGAGACGTCCGCGCTCCGCTCCGGCGGGTGATTCTTCACCAACGCCCACACGAGGATCGCGAAGAGGATGCCGAGCCCGGCGAGGCCGCCGAAGGCGATGGACCAGGTGGTGGAGTGCAGCAGGGCCGCCAGCGGAATGAGGGCCACGATCTGTCCCAGCTGCCCGAAAATGCCGGTCAGCTGCACCATCACCGGGCTGCGCTGGGCCGGGAACCACGTGGCGATGAGGCGGAGGACACCGGGGAATACGGCGGCGTCTCCCGCACCCAGGAGCATGCGGGCGAAGACGGCGATGCCGACGGTCGGCGCGAACGCGATCATGATCTGCCCCAGCGCCATGAGGACCATGCCGATCGCCATGATCGGCCGGGCGCCGAACCGGTCCAGCCACAGCCCCACGGGGATCTGCATGAAGCCGTAGACCGCCAGCTGCAGCACGGCGAGCATCGAGAGCATGGAGGCGTCGGCGTTGAACCGCTGGGCCGCGTCCACCCCGACGGCGGAGAGCGACGTGCGGTTGGTGATGGCCAGGACATAGGCCAGGACACCGACCACCCAGATGGACCACATACGCCAGGACGGAGTGACGGAAGGAGTTGTGCTCACGCTCTGCGACCTTACTCCTGAGCCAAGTCAGGTTCTATTGACGCGACTCAGGACCCCGGCAATGCCTGCTCTCACTTACTCTTTCGACGCCTGCCGGCGGACCGCCGACCATTTGGTCAGGACAGTCGTCATGAGGAGGGACACGCACACCACGGTGATCAGCCGCCTCCAGAACGGGACACCGAAATAAGTGTCGGCGACGAAGCTCACCACAAAGGCCACGATGACGCTCGCGAACACAATCAGAGGCTGGCGCATGGGTTCAGTCCCTCCCTAGACCGCAGCGGCCTTCGACGCCGCAGTACCGTCCTCAAGGATCACCTGGCGCAGCTGCGGGACGGGGACCGTGTGCTCGCCGTGGGCGGCGACCCGGATGACCTCCACGCAGCGCGGAGCCGCCGAGCCGTCCGCACTCAGGATCCACGGGCCGATCATCACCAGCGATTCGTCGGAGGCGGCCGCCGTCGCCACCCCGGAGACCACGAATCGGCCGTAGGGCTGCTGCTCGAACGCCCCGGTCACCAGGTCGCCGTGGCGGATGTCCTGCGCCGCGGTCGGCTCGCCGGAGATCGTCTCCGGCGGGACCGCCGGGTACTGGCGGACCTCCTGCTCGGGACGGCGGATCGCCACAGGCTCGTCCGAGCGCTTCTCCTTGTCCTTCTTGCCGGCGATCAGAACGCCGCCAATGAGCACGTCGTCCAGATCCGTCAGATGGGGCACCCCGGTGATCAGGTACGAGCCATAGCGGGCTGAGCGCATCAGCACCGTAGCGGGCTCGCCCGGCGCCACCTCGGCCAGCTGGCGTTTCATGCCCGCGACGTCCCGGCGGGGCGGTCCCTGCAGTGCGTCGGCAAGCGTCGGCCCTGCGACGCCGTCGGTCTGATTGATTCCCGTGGTCATGGGTTCCCCTTCGAAGTGGCTGGCCTATTCTGAAGACCGCATCCATCTAATCATCGGGCGCCCCGGTAATCGGACGCCGGTCTTGCCACCAAGGAGCCGCATGAGGACCATCGATCTGCCGGGGGTCGCCCTGCCCGCACCCAACGTCGTCCAGGGGCTGATGAGGATCCAGGAGCTGGATGATCACGACGTCCGCACCCTCGTGGCGACCGCCCGCGACGCCGGGATCACGTACTTCGACCACGCGGACATCTACGGTTCGGAGCTCCACGGATGCGAGCGCCGCTTCGCCGAGGCGATGCAGCTCTCGCCGTCCGAGCGCGGTCAGTACACCCTGCAGACCAAGGCGGGCATCGTCCGGGAGGGGCCGTACTTCGACTTCTCCTATGAGCACCTCGTCGCCTCCGTCGAGGGTTCGCTGAAGGCGCTCGGCACCGATTACATCGACGTCCTGCTGCTGCACCGCCCGGACGCCCTGGTGGAGCCGGAGGAGGTTGCCCGCGCGTTCGATGATCTGGAGGCCGCGGGCAAGGTCCGCGCGTTCGGCGTCTCCAACCACACTCCGCGGCAGATCGAGCTGCTGCGGCAGTACGTGCGGCAGCCGATCATCGCCAACCAGGTCCAGCTCTCCCTCACGCACGCGCCAATGCTGGCGCAGGGCATCGCAGCGAACATGCAGGGGCTGGAGCAGTCGGTGACCCGGGACGACGGGCTGGTGGACTACTGCCGGCTGCACGGCATCACGCTGCAGGCGTGGTCGCCGTTCCAGTCCGGGACCGGCGAGGGCCCGTTCCTCGGCTCGACGAGGTACCCGGAGCTAAACCGGGCCATCGAGCGGATGGCCAACAAGTACAACGTGCCGCCGATCGCCATCGCCGTCGCGTGGATCACGCGCCACCCCGCAGATATGCAGGTGGTGCTGGGCACCACCACGCCGGAGCGCATCACGGGCGCCGCGAAGGGCTCGGAGATCCCCTTGACCCGGGCCGAGTGGTACGAGCTCATCCGTCTGGCCGGATACGTCGTGCCATAGGGAACCATTCCCCAGCCCGGCGGCGGCAGCGACACTGCACTAAGCAGCGCTCCGAATCTCGTCGTCCGGCCGCCTCCGCCCGGCCGACCGCTTCCTTACCACCATCGCGGCTCGGAGAGACGCCAATCACGATGCCAATCACGATGCTCGGCCGGGTCCATGCGAAAACGCCAGGAAAAACGTCCAGAACGGAGCTCTTGGCGGACCGTGAGGACGCTCGTGAACATGTTCAGTGACTGGCACATAGTCACAATCTGTGGCGGGGTCGTTGGCACCATCCTCACGAGCATGGTTCGCACCCGTCCTCACGGCGTCGTTCTGCCTCTCAACGATGTCGATGGGGCTCAGAGAGCGGGCAGTCCACACGGTAGTGGTTACTACCTGGGGGTAGAGGCTCTGCCCGCAGCGAGCCCGGGCTACATGTTCACGCTCCTATCACGGAGCCTCAGACGGCACACGTTTACAAACATTACACACATCCCGACATGCCGTTCCGGCCGTGCGGGAATCCGCCAACGCCGCAAGCTGTGTTCGCTTGGATGACAATGATGTTGCCAGTAAACCGCAGAAACGGGCGGGCGAGGCCACTGACCGTGCCCGAGAAGCAAGCGGGCTGACACAGCGACACTTCGAAACACGAACTATAACGAGATCTTAAAGTGAGATCTGACTATTCGATCGCCGTGAAGACACTTACCAAGTTCCGAGACCAAGAGGTCGCAAACTCAGCAATACCGCTCGAGAGGCCCAAGTCTTCAATATCACTCAGCTCAACTTCTCGTTGTTTGTACCTGGCATAGGCTAATCTTGGAAGAATTTTGGATGGCGCATCAGGGAGCTCCGCGAAGCTCTTTCGTATAAACGGTTCAAGTAATTCATAGTGAGCAAGCGAAACTACGACTGCGGCTTCGACAATCTCTGCAGGATGATCCACTTCCACCTTTGGACTAAACGCGATCTGGTAAGGAGGGAGAACCTTATCAGGCCTCTGCAAAGGTCTTTCGGCAGCAAACCGTGCGAGTAGTATCCGAGCCAAGACCAAGGCGAGCTCATCCTTCTCCGAGTCGGCGCCTCGAGGCGGCCTGCTCCCGAGCGTAGATAACGCGAGAGCTAACGAAGGAGGAGAAAAGTATGCATTGTCGATATCATAGGAATTGAAGAATGCCTCCGCAAGAGAGCGATGAGGTGTTGCGTCGGCCTTGACCGCGTCAGGAGACTCGATACCTGCGAGGATCAAAGTCGCTAGATAAACCGGCTCTTCGTGAACTATCTGACTAAGATCGCTCGAGAACTTATGTGCTACACCGCAAAAGAACTGCCATAGATTTCGGTTATCAGGAGAGCCTCCGGAGAAACCGCTCCACGAAATACTCAGAGCTAATATGATAAGGCGACATGCCGCAGACTTCTCGGCCGTTGTTCCGTTTGCAAGAACTTCTGCGAGGACCTCGGATTGCGTGCGCTCGATTACCGGATCGCGCGGACTAATAAAAACAAGGTCGATCCAAGCATTCGCCGGCCCCGTCCCCGAGCTTCTAATATCGATGTGGTCAAGGAAAAACTTGGTAACTCGAATTGTCAAGTTCTGGATAAAGTGCGGAGAGACATTGGCAATAACGGCCGCGCGAACAACGAACTGGAGAACATTCGACCGACCCGAGACAGCCCGCTTTCTTGCTTCCTCGAGCATTGTCCTGAGCGCTCTCTCCGACCCTCGGTCCGCAGCTTTCTCCATAATTTGTACCGCCAGCTGGGCTACAACGTCCCATTCCTCCTTCGCGATTCGGGGAAGAACCGCTCGGGCGAGTCTTTCTGGTGTCTCGTGGATTCGCGTTAAGTGATAAGCAGCAAAGTATTCCATAAATGTTCTATGCGTGAACGTAAATAGTGAAGTGCCGTCGCTTGTTGTGCCCGCGTCTGAGAATACCCAAGCTCGCCCCTTACAATAATCCACGAATTCCTTAGCCGCTTTCTCTGCTTCCATTTCAGTCTCAAAGGCTCTTTCGGCCAAGTACGCAGAGATCTCTCTCACGAGACGTTCGTAGTTGACTCCCAGGTCGGCCACTTCAGATTCCAACATCCAATGCGCAATATATTTCAGCGCTGAATCGACGTAGTTTCTTGCTTCTAATGGCACAACAATTTCCCGGTGGCCGTCCCATTTTTCGAACAGTAATGTAGCACATTTTTCGTAAACTGCGGGGCGATTTCGTGGGATAAAGTTCTCACCCCTGAAGATGATACACATCAGAGCTAACATCAATGGGTTCGACCGAAGGTCAGTAACAGCTTCGCTTTGTGCAACAAAGGACTCTGCGAGTTGCTCAGCGGTTGATTCTTCATACTCATCCTGGGAAGCAAACCACTTGTGTACGTAATTTGCGACATCTTCCTGCTTGAACTCACCGATAACACGAACGAGAAAGATCTCCGGGTCGAGCCGTGCTTGATCGTAGCCGATGCGGCGTGACGTAACGAGTATTCTAGTCAATGGGTAACGAACACCGAACGTCTCAACAATAGAACTGATAGAGCGACGTTTTGTTGCATCGATCAACTCGTCAAGACCGTCAAATATTACCAACGCACGTCCCGAGACAAGAAGTTCCTCAACAAAGCCAGCTGGCGGGAGGGCTTGATACAAAGTGGACAATTGCTTTTCGATATATTGCAGCACCGATTGGTCGGTTGCGACCTTGGCGTATTCCCGGAGTGTGATGTGGAAAGGGATCTCGTCATTTGTCGTTTTCGCTACCGTCGCCGCTAGGTAGTTCGAGAGGGTCGATTTTCCTCCGCCAGGATCTCCCAAGAGAACGGTCCTGTCTATCGCCGAAACGAACTCCTCGAAGTCTAGGTCCGGGCCACCCTTGTATTGACTCGGACCACCATCCGCGATACTAGGGATAACGTATAGTTCGTCCATCGGCACCTTGCGGTTCGTCTCGAAGTCCGGTGGAACGATGTATCCATGAATCTTGGCGCACAGTCCCTTGTATGTCTCTGTCCATTTCCTGCGAGTTGCTACAGTTTCCGGCGAGACGCCTGCTGAGATTAGTTTCAGGTGCTCATCGATGTTGCCTAGTGTTGTATCGACGCGCTTTAACAACGATACATTCTGGAGCGCAACCAGTGCCGAAGGGTTATTCTGCCGCAATTCATCGGCCAACGTCTGGCAAGTTGTCACTAGGCAGCTCGACAAACTTTCGGAGAAGCATTGAATGTCGGGCAAAGTGGCGTGACTCTCCAGAGTGCGTGTCCAGAATGCGTCCATCGACGCTAGTACTAATTGCTGCTTTTCGTCTTCGTTATCAACTAGAACGGTAAGAAGTAGTTCTGTAAGTAGCGACCTATACTCCACGGTTTTTAGAGCCGGGTGTACCTCGGCGGCAAATACTGTCCCCTTCATGTGCGCAGCCAATGAGAGGGCGGTGGTATCTTCCTTGAATATTTCCAAATCAAGTTTTTGCAGTGTGGCAAGAAGTGTATCGCTCGAAGCCTGCTTTCTTCGTTTGCCGACTTCGCCGATCAGTACGGCTGCCTGAGAAGCGGCTTCTAGAACTAAAGATACGACTCCAATTTCCATTTTTCTCCACCTTGCTTATATGTCTGCGCGCTCCACGGAACCTGAACGGCCGATGTTTAAGTTTTAGAGCCTGTCCAAGAGCGGGCGCGTTCAGAGTCTTGCCGCAACACCTGCGCCCGCTAATGCTCAAGGAGCATTAGCGTATTGATGTTTGGCTCATCTGCTAGTGAAAACCCAAAGTCGGTCACGTTTCCTCCAGGCCAGAGCGGAGGGGCAGCTTCATCGTCAGGCCGATCAGGTCGCGGGCGCGCAGGCCCGGCCAGCCGTGCAGGATGCGGAACCACTCGTTCGGGATCGCGGGCACACCGTACGCCGCGCCGAGCAGTGAGCCGGCGATCGCCGCCACAGTATCGGTGTCCCGGCCGCCGCGGACGGCAGCCTCGAGCGCCAACTTGAAATGCCCGGGCCCGACGGCGCCGCCGGCGGCAGTGGTGGCGATAGCGCTCCAGGCACCCTGGAACGCCTGGACGACCCAGCCGTTGCGATCGAAGTCGCACGGCAGGCTGGCCTCAGCCGTCTCGATGCGCTCCAGCCAGACGGCGGAGCGTTCCGGCGGCAACAAGTCGAGCCCAGCGCGGATGTCCGGCTCGCCGGTCAAGACCGCATGCCGGATCGCAACGGTCCAGAGGCCGCAGGCCTCACCGGCCTCCGGATCGAAGTGGGTCAGCCCGCTGATGCGCACTGCTGCCGCGTAGGCCTCCTCCGGAGTACGGTCCAAGAAGGCCAGGGCCACGGGCGACGTCCGCATGAGACTGCCGTTGCCACCGGACTTGCCAGCCCGGCGGTGCGTCTCCTCCGCCGCCGCGACGGCGTCCTCCGAGTTCACCGCCGCCCGGTGCTCGGCCGCGGCGCGACGACGTGACCGCTCCAGGACGCTCCGCGTCTGCGCGCCGACATCGGACGCCGTCAGGTCCCACTCCGCCCACTGCCGCACCATGTCGTCGCAGGCCGCGTCCGTCAGCTCGCTGCCCGAGCGGACCAGCGCCTGCGCGATCGAGACCGCCATCGACGTATCGTCCGTCCACTCCCCCGGTGCGAACGGGCCCAGCCCGCCGCCGATCATGTCGACCGGTTCAGTCGGCTCCATCGGCGAATGGAACTCATAGCCCGCACCCAGCGCGTCGCCGGCGGCCTGACCCGTCATGACACCGGCAACACGAGCAGTCTGCTCTGATGAGAAGTCCATGGTTCCCCCTTTTCGCATGACCCTAGGCCCCAGAGCCTTGCCAAGTACACATTGCACAGACATGTCACGGCGTGCGCGGCAGCTTTGCATCGTCGAACTCACGCTGGAGGCGCGGGCGGCGGCGATGCTCTTCACGTAGCTCGAGAATGAAATCGTCGACGGCTGTGGATTGCTCCGTGTCCCTGGCTAATCGGCGCATCCGCGCTAGACGACGGGCCGCTTCCTGGTAGTTCCGCGCATCCGCAGCCACCAGGAGATCCGAAACAATCTCCCGCAGAACTGGTAGCACGGCCAATGGGCCAACCTGCTGGTAGTCCTCGACGAGCATGTCCCACACTCGCAGGTCGTTCAGGTTCAGCTCATGGGCCAAGTTCCACGCTCGTTCAATATCCCCCACGCCCCGGTAGACGAACAGGACGGCCTCCTTCGGGGTGGAGGCCAGGCGCTGCATGACCTGCTCCGCGAACTCTGGCCAACGCGCGCCAGCGACTTGATGCAGCGCAGCCGCCTGCTCACTGTTCGGCCATCGATCGAACATCCACTGCCGCGCGTCCAGAAGCTCATCAGGCCGGTGCTCCGCCAACAACTGGCACCAGTGCTCAGCAGCGCGATGTGCTTGGAAGTCTCGATCGAATTCGGCGCCGCGCCGCGCCCAGATGATGGCGTCGTCATAAGCTTCAATCTCTTCCAGTGCTGCGGCCGTCTCCGTGAACCACGCGGCCGCCCTGCCGTCGCGCAGGTGCGTGC
The DNA here is from genome assembly GCF_039538765.1 of Zhihengliuella alba. NCBI lineage: Bacteria > Bacillati > Actinomycetota > Actinomycetes > Micrococcales > Micrococcaceae > Zhihengliuella > Zhihengliuella alba. The sequence continues at coordinate 187,652 of NZ_BAABCJ010000007.1, forward strand.
GGACGATCGCCTCCACATCCCGGTCGTAGACCGCCAGCCGTTGAGCGTTCCACTGGAGGAGAAACCGTTCGTGAGAGTATCCATGGCGAAAGTCGAACGAAGTCTCTGAAGAGTCGATTCCGCACTCGTCGGCCATCTCCTTCAGTCGCGCCCGGTATCGATCCATCCCCTCGGACCCGAGCGCGGGGCCATAGGCCACCGGGTCGATGGTAAAGAAGTCGATCTCCTGGTGGAACTGGAACTTGATCATCCAGTCGACGAGTTTGTCCGGCGCGATGCCGGCGGCGGCGGCTGCGCGCGGATGCAGTTCCAACAACATCCGACACGCATCGCCGATCACGCCGGAGGAATCGTCGGCTCGGAGGACTACCCTCAGTGCTGAGGCGATGGCGCGCTGGGTGACGTTGTAGACCTCCACCGGATCATGGGTACGGTCCTCGTGGGCAGCGTGGAGTGCAGCGGCAGCATCATTCATCTGGAAGCCGTGATCCATCGCGGCGTAATAGCTCAGGTGGGCCCGAGTACGAATCAGCGGCAGCACCACATCGGCAAGGGAAGCCATGTCACCAGCGTGCCAGACCGCGCTGGCCGACGGCACCTGGCGCTCCTCACCACCTCCGGGCCTAGTAGGTGAACCATGTATCGCTGCGGCGGGCGTTCCCCCTCCGCAGGCGCCCTCGTCAGAGCGTCTGCCGGAGCCGGCGCCGGACGGCCGGGCCGGCGGCGGACTCCGCTACGCCACCGCCGCTCCGGCCGTCAGCCGTTCGAGTTCGGCGCGCACCGCGGGTCGGTCCTCCGCGGCCAGCGCCTCGCGCAGGGACGCCGCGAGCACGCCGTCGATCCGGACCCGCTGCCCCGACTCGGCCGACGCCACGGCGGCCTCGACCATCGCCAGGCTCCGCACGTTCTGCGCCGCCTCCGACTGCGGTACCCGACCCGTGCGCAGGCAGTCCACGAACTCGGCGAGCGCCCCGGCGATCTCCTGCTTCCGCGGCTCGACCGCGGCTTCGACCGGCTCCCCGCCCTCCCCCAGGGCGACGGTCGGCGCGTGGTCGCCGTCCCACAGGGCGGTCCCGTGCTCGGCGCTCACCCGCCACTGCCCGTTCCAACTGGTCTCGGCGCCGGGCGCGCACCAGCTGCCGGTGTAGACCAGGCGCGCGCCGCCGTCGAACTCGAAGACGGCGGACGCGTTCGCGGCACCGCGGTACCAGGACCAGCCCGGGTTGTGCTCCTCGCAGTACACGGAGACCGGGTCGCTGCCGATGATGCGGCGGGCGGCATCGAAGTGGTGCACCGCCATGTCCACCAGCAGCACGTGGTCCATCTCCTCGCGGAAGCCGCCGAAGTGCGGGGCCTTGAAGAAGCCGCAGTCCACCGTGCCGATTTCGCCGAGGCGCCCCACCTCGCGGGCGAGCGCGTCCAGGGCGGCGAAGTAGCGCCGCGATTGGCTGATCATCAGCAGTTGCCCGGCCGACCTCGCCGCGGCCGCCTGGCGCAGCGCCTCGGCGACGGTGGGCGCGGCCGGCTTCTCGCACAGCACCGGCAGCCCGGCGAAGAGCGCCTCCTCGTTCACCGCCCGGTGCGCCGCAGGAACGGTCACATTCACCACCGCGTCCGCCCCGGCCCGCGCGGCGACCTCGGCCACGGACCGGCCCAGGACGACGTCGTGCGTCCCGGTTCCGCTCTCCGAGGGCCCGGCGGCGAGCTCGGCGAGCGCCGCCCGGGCGGTCTCCAGGTCGAGGTCGACGACGCCGACGAGTTCCGTCTCGCTGCTGGCGGCGATGGTGCGCAGCCAGTTGCGGCCCATGCCGCCGGCGCCGACCTGGACGACCCGCAGGGGACGCCCGGCCGGGAGTGTTGCGAAGTCGCTCAATTCTCCATCGCTCCTTCGTACCCGTGGCCGTTGTAGAAGTCCTCGCGGTCGTAGCGCAGCAGGGTGGGGGTGGCGCGCTCGGGGCGCAGGGTCTTGGCCCACTCCACGCCGTTGGCGATTACGCGGCGGACCTCCTTCTGGTGGTAGACGGGGTAGTCCTGGTCGCCCGGGCTGAAGTAGAAGATCCGGCCGTGGCCGCGCCGGTAGGTCATGCCGCTGCGGAACACCTCGCCGCCGGTGAAGGTCGAGAGGAAGACCAGCTCGTCGGGGGCGGGGACGTCGAACTGCTCGCCGTACATCTCCTGCGCGGGGATGACGAACGGGTGCGGGATGCCGCGGGCGATCGGGTGCGTGGGGTCCACGGTCCAGACGAGCTCGCGGTCCTCGTCCGAGCGCCAGCGCAGGGTGCAGGTGGTGCCCATGAGCTTGGTGAAGATCTTGGACCAGTGCCCGGAGTGCAGGACCAGCAGGCCCATGCCGTCCAGCACGTGGCGGTGGACGCGGGCGACGATCTCGTCGTCGACCTCCGCGTGGGCGGCGTGACCCCACCACACCAGGACGTCCGTGGCCGCCAGGAGTTCCTCGGTGAGGCCGTGCTCGGGGTCGTCGAGCGTGACGGTCCGGACGGTGGCCCGCTCGCCGAGGTTCTCCTCGATGCCCTCCTTGATGGTGGTGTGCATGCCGTCCGGGTAGATGTCGCGGACCTTCTGCTGGACCTGCTCGTGCCGGTTCTCGCCCCAGACGACGACGTTGATGGGGTATTCGGGCGTGGTGGTGCCGTTCAAGGTGTGCTCCTTGGTAGAGGTGTGGGTGGTGGGCGGCGGCCGGGACGCGGCCTGCCTGACCGCGGCCTGCGTGACCGCCGGTTACTTGACAGCGCCCCCGGTGGCGCCGGCGGCGATGAACTTCTGCGCGATGAGCAGCAGGACGATCGCCGGCAGGGAGGACAACACCGCGGTGGCCATGACGGCGCCCCAGTTGGACACTTGCGTGCCCAGGTACTGGTAGATGCCGAGCGTGACCGGGCGCAGATCATCCGTGGTGGTGAGGGTCAGTGCGAACAGGAAGTCGCTCCAGGCGAAGAGGAACGCGAACAGCCCGGCGGTGACCACGGCGTTGCGGGAGACGGGCAGCGCGATCGCGACGAACGCGCGGACGTGCCCGGCGCCGTCCACCCGGGCGGCCTCGAGGATGGACGGCGGCAGGCCCTGCATGAACGCCCGCAGGATGAGGATCGCGAACGGGATGGAATGCGAGGCATCGGCCAGGATCAGGCCGACCGCCGAGTTGAGCAGGCCCACCGAGTTGTAGGCGGCGTAGAGCGCGTTGGCGATCACGATGCCCGGGATCATCTGGGCGATCAGGATGACCAGCAGCGCCGCGTCGATCCAGCGGTAGCGGAACTGCGCCAGCGCGTAGGCCGCCGGCGTCGCGATCAGCAGGCTGACCACGACGGCGCCCAGCGAGATCACCAGCGACGTGACCAGGTTGGCGCCCTGGTCCTCGATGGCGGTCGCGTAGCCCTCGAAGCTCGGGTTCAGCGGGATCAAGTCGGCGTTCAGGGTGTTGCCGGACGGCTGCAGCGAGGCATTGACCATCCAGTACACCGGGAACAGCATGACGGCCACGAAGATCACGCCGAGCACCGTGTAGACGGTGTCCTTGCGGGACCGCGCGGACGTCGGCCGGTAGTCGGGGCGCTGGGCGACCGATGTGGTGGCAGCGGGGCCGGCGGCGGTGGCAGCAGGGGTTGTCATGGCGGCTCTCCTCTCTAGTTGGCCGGCCGGCGGGTGGTCCGCAGGTACACGAGCGCGAACACCAGCGAGATCAGGATCAGGACGTTGCTGAACGCGGCGCCCACGCCGAACTCGAAGTCCACGAACGAGGACTGGTAGGAGCGGATGGCGATGGTCTGGGTGGCGTTGGCCGGGCCGCCGTTGGTGAGGCCCAGGATGATGTCGATGACCTTCAGCGTGTAGACCACGCCGAGGACCAGCACCACGGAGATGACGCCCTTCAGGTTCGGCAGGGTGATGTGCCAGAACGCCTTCCAGCCGGTGGCGCCGTCCAGCGCGGCGGCCTCGTACTGCTCCTCGGGGATCTCCTGCAGGCCCCCGTAGAGGATGGTCACGTTGAACGGGATGCCCACCCAGATGTTCACGAGGATCACGGCCAGCAGCGCGTAGTCCGGGTTGGTCAGCCACGGGATCGCGTCCAGGCCCACCGCGCCGAGCGCCCGGTTCAGGACGCCGCCGTCCAGGTCCATGATGGAGCGCCAGGTGGCGCTGGCGACGATGAGCGGCAGCAGCCACGGCAGCAGCAGGATCGCGCGCAGGAAGCTGCTGAGCGGGAACTTGCGGTGGAAGAACACCGCCAGTGCCAGGCCGATCGCGAACTGCCCGGCGATGGAGCCGAACGTGAACACCGCCGTGTTCCACAGCGCCGGGACGAACAGCTGGCTGCTCATCGCGGTGACGTAGTTGGTCAGGCCCACCCACGGCGCCTCGCCGGTGAAGAAGGTCTGGGTGGTGTAGTCCTGGAACCCCATGACGATGTTCTTGACCACGGGGTAGCCGAAGAACAGCACCACGTAGATCGCCGCGGGGACGATGAACATGAACTTGACGACGTCGTCGCGCCGCAGCCGCTTCCGCCGCGCCGGCGGCTCGGTACCGCCGGCACCCGCGGGGGGGCTCACGCCGTTGACGTGCTCTTGGATCACGGACATGGGATCAGCCCTGGCCTGCCTGCTCGAACGCATCCTCGGGCTCGGCCTGGCCGGTCAGCGCCAGCTGGATGCCGGTGTAGATGTCCGTGGCGGTCTCCGGCCAGTCCGTGCCGAGCTGGCCGGTGCGGGAGCGGGCGTTGCGGACCTGCTCGGCGAACGCCTCCATGGAGGGGACTTCCGCCACGTAGCCGTCGATCAGGTCGGTGCGGGTCGGCACCTTGTAGGTCGCGTTGGCGATCGCCATCTGGTTCTCATCGTTGGAGATGCACTCCACGAACTCGGCGGCCTTGGCCTGCTTGGCCTCGTCCCCGGTATTGGGCACGGTCCAGACCTCGCCGCCCAGGGGCGCCACCGGCGTCGCACCCGCCTCGTTGACCGGGACCTGCACGGACGCGTACTCCACGTCCGACTCCTCCAGGGCCGGGATCTGCCACGGGCCGTTGACCATCATGGCCAGGTTGCCGGCGACGAACTGGTCCTTCACGTCGGCCTGGGACCAGTTGAGCACGGACTCGGACGCGGAGCCGGACTCCACCAGGTCCACCCAGAGCTTGAGCGCCTCGGCGGCCTCGGGGCTGGTCAGATCGGTCTCGTCGGCACCGTTGGTCCACATGAACGGCAGGAACTGCCAGGCGCCCTCGTAGGTGGCGACGGCGGAGAAGCCGACCCCGTAGCGGCTGCCCTCGGTGAGCTGCGCGGCGGCGGCCTTGAGCTCCTCCCACGTCTTCGGCGGCTCGATGCCGGCCTCCTCCAGCATCTCCACGTTGTAGAAGAGGCCCAGGGTGTTGACCACGGGGCCCAGCCCGTAGACCTCGCCCTCGTAGCTGGCCGCCTCGAGGATGCCGTCGGCGAAGCCGGAGGTGTCCACGCCGTACTGGCTCAGCGGGGTGAGCCCGCCGGTCTGGGCGATCTCCTGCACGTCCGGGTTGTCCAGCATCAGGACGTCGGGGAGCGTGTTGGAGGACGCGCGCTGCAGGACCTTCTGGATGAGGTCGGCCCCGGGCATGGTCTCGCGCTCGATCGTCACGCCGACCTCGGTGCCGCACGCCTCGAGCGCGTCCTGCCAGAGGGTCTTCTCCGGCTCGTTGTTGTAGTAGTCCAGGACGGTGAGGGTCTCGACGTCCCCGCCGCCGGCGGCGTCTCCCCCGCCGCCGCACGCGGTCAGGGCCAGGGGGAGCGCGGCGGCGGTGGCCGCCGCGGACAGCAGTCGCCGGCGAGTGCTGGATTCGTGGGTTTTCTTCATGGTTCTCTCCTTGATCGGGTCAGGATGGTGCGGGCAGATGGTGAAGCGGTCTGTGATTAATCGGTGTGCAGTGAGGGGAAGGAAGCGTTGGGGGCGCGGACTGGCGGGCGCTAGCCGACCGGCGTCATCCGGGAGCCGTGGGCCGCGCTGGCCTCGACGGCGGCGAGGACCCGCTGGACGTAGGCGCCGGACTCGAACGAGGGCTCCGGGGCGGTGCCGGCGGCGATGGCGCGGGTGAGGCTCACGGCCTGGTGGACGAAGGTGTGCTCGTAGCCCAGGCCGTGGCCGGGCGGCCACCAGGCCTCGAGGAACGGGTGCTCGGCCTCTGTGACCAGGATGCGGCGGAAGCCGGCCTCGGCGGCGGGGAGCGCGTGGTCGTGGAACCAGAGCTCGTTGAGGTTCTCGAAGTCGAAGTACACGGATCCGGCGGATCCGTTGATCTCCAGTTGGACGGCGTTCTTGCGGCCGGTGGCGAAGCGGGTGGCCTCGAACGTGGCCAGGGCGCCGGTGTCGGTGCGGCCCATGAAGAGCGCGGCGTCGTCGACCGTCACGTCCCCCATTCCGCTTCCGGCGGCCGTGGCGGACAGCCCGCCGGAGGCCGAGGGCAGCGGCCGCTGCTTCACGAAGGTCTCGGTGAGCGCGCTGACCTCGGTGAGGCGCTGTCCGGTGACGAAGGCGGCCATGTCGATCAGGTGGGCGCCGATGTCGCCGAGAGCGCCGGAGCCGGCGCGGTCGCGCTGCAGGCGCCAGACCAGCGGGAAGCCCGGATCGACAATCCAGTCCTGCAGGTAGCGGGCGCGGAGGTGGCGGATGGTGCCGAGGCGGCCGGCGGCGACCAGCTGCTGGGCGTACGCGATGGCCGGCGTTCCGCGGTAGCTGTAGCCGACCATCGACTGCACGCCCCGCTCCGCGGCGGAGCGGGCGGCGGCGACCATGGCGTCCGCCTCGTCGGTGGTGTTGGCCAGCGGCTTCTCGCAGAGCACGTGCTTGCCGGCCTCGAGGGCGGCGATGGCGATGGGCGCGTGGAGATCGCCCGGGACGCAGATGTCGATCAGGTCCACGTCCTCCGACTCGACGAGCCGCCGCCAGTCGGTCTCCACGTGGGCGATGCCGAAGCGGTCGGCGAAGGCGCCGGCCCGGTCCGCGTCCCGCCCGCAGACGGTAGTCACCTCGGGACGCACCGGCAGATCGAAGAAGCGCGGGGCGCTCTGCCAGGCCTGGGCGTGGATGCTGCCCATGAACGAGTGCCCGATCAGGCCGACCCGCAGGACTGGCGGCGACGCCTGAAACTCTGGTGAATCCGGCATGATGCTCTCCTCTCGTCGTCGATGGCCCGGGGGCCGCGGCGCTCACGGCCCGGTTGAGCCAGATGGAGCGGTCAGATTGACCAGCCATCGGTTAAGCGCTTAACTAGCTGGAAGACGAGTATGGGGTGCCTCAGATCACACTGTCAACCCTCAGGCATACTGTTGGAACCGAGAGGAGGGCGAACATGGCCACCATGCAGGACGTGGCGCGGCAGGCGGGAGTTTCCATCGCCACGGTGTCGTTCGTTCTCAACGGCACCAAGGCTGTGACGGAACCGACGCGGAAGCGCGTCGAGGCCGCGATGGCGGAGCTCGGCTACCGTCGCAACCCCGCCGGCAGCGCACTGGCCCGCGGCCGGACGGACATCATCGCCTTGCTCTACCCGGCGCTGCAGCGCCAGTTGCACGCGACGGCAACCCGCTTCTTCACGAGCGCAGCAGAGCGGGCGCAGGAACGCGGCTTCAGCCTGGTCATGTGGCCGGCTGCGAACGAGGCGCACGAGATCGACGAGCTGACGCGCAGCGGCCTGATCGATGGCGTGCTGCTGATGGAGGTGCAGCTGGAGGACGAGCGCGTGGAGGCGCTCCGGAAAGGCACCACACCCTTCGCACTCATCGGCCGCACTCAGGACCCGACGGGGTTGCCGTACGTCGATATCGACTTCGAGCAGACCGTGGTCTCTGGCATTGAAGAGCTCGTTGCGCGCGGGCATACGAACATCGCGTTCCTGTACGACCACTCGGGTCCCTCGACCCTGCACGCCTACGGAGCCATTGCTCGGGCGAGCCGCACATTCCGGGACACCATCGCGCAATCCGGACTGAGCGGGGTGACGGTCGACTGCGGGGAGACCCCGCGGGCAGGCCGCGAGGTGGGCGAGATGTTCCGGGAAAAGCATCCGGATGTGACAGCGGTGCTCATCATGAATGAGCTGGCGAGCCCGGGCTTCATGACGGGACTCCGCCAGGCGGGCACCTTGGTGCCGGACGAATTGTCGGTTCTGTCGCTGGTCTCGTCGGACACTGTTGCATCGATGTGCGATCCAGAACTGGCATTCATGCGGGCCCCGGCCGAGGAACTGGGACGACTCGGCACGGATGCAGTGATCGACCGCATCACGAAACCCGACTCGGCACTCCCGCACAGGCTGGTCCCTTGCCAAATGGTCCCGGGAAGCTCCGTCGGCCCAACCTCGGCCGTCGGCGATTGAGCCTTTCGGGCGAAGCAGGCCTTGGGCGGCGACGCCAATTAGGCCCGGCACTCAGAAGATATCCTTCGCGACTCGCCTATCGGGCCCGACATGGAGGGGAAGAGGAGGTCCTAACGCTTCTTCCATCGGACCAACGATTCTATGTCAGCCAGCTCTGGGAGTTTACTCTCCCGTGCGTCGAATTATCTCGAAGTCGCTCAGGCCATCAAATTCGCGATCAACAAACTCCTGATACTCTGCTACTAGATCCCGCCCCTTTTGAGTCTTGTATTTTGTGGCCTGGTCACGATTCAATGTCCGCATGTCACGATTCGCCTCACGAATGGACTTTTTTGAAGGCTTTATCGCCTTGCCATCCGACCGAATGACGGTTTGCTCATCCTGCACGGTGGCAGACGCGTACCGGTTGTAGAAGGGGCCGACGTCCATAAGGGTACGCCAATAAACCCATCCTTTTGGAACCAGAAGCAATGTGCGGCCGTCGGCAATCGGCAACTCAGTAGAGCGGGCTTCCCATGTAAGAGAACTAGTGTCGAACACCTCAGCGTCGACCGATTTCGCCCCAAACATCAATTCTGGATAACGTTTCATCATGCTCTGAGTGAAGTCGCAAAGGTGACCAAACAAGATGCGCGTCGTAGCATCGGAGATAAGGTCATATCCGACTCCATCAGCAAATAACCGCAGGTGCTCGAGACGGGTCATCACGGACGCTTGCGCTTCACGACTCTTGCCAAGAAGATCCCAAAGGTCAGTGGCGTGCTGAGACCCAAACGCACGTCCGAACTTGCTGGCGACACTCATCCCAAGGCGCGTCTCATTCGGCTCATGCAAGTGAGATAACAGCTCCTGCCCTATCGCATGGTCGGTAGGACTGGCCGAAGAACGCAAGCGCAGAACCTCGGCGAAAAAACGAATCAACGTGTCGTTAGCCGCCTTGGAAAGCGCGTCAGACCCGTTTCGGATAGCGCTAGGATCCAGGAACAGCAGGTTGTCCCTGTCCACGTGGACGTCTACGAATGGAACTGGTCCCTTGATGGCAAACTCGGATGTGATACGCATTGCTTCCCCCAACGTCTGTGTCAACGTAACGATACACCCCTGACCGGCGCTATGGACGGAAGTTGGCCCCACAACGTCTCCTCGCACTTCTCAAGCTTCATTCAGGACGACATACCTCGTCGCCCACACGACGTCAGTAGGTTAGACTCCGGCGTCTACTCGTCACGCCCTCTTAGCGTTGCCCGGAACAGACGACTTGCTTCTTGGCGTCCACTTTTAATGGTGCATCTGCCCCGTGTCATATCGATAGAAGTACCGAGCGCGCCGCAACTGCTTGGGGACGCCTGGCCGCTGAGTGAACTATGGGACCTAGCGAAAGCAGGAGTGTCTCTTCAGCTGGGGTCGCGACCACAAAATGTCGGCGTGACCGTCGCCGGAGCATACGACGGCCGATTCAATTGGACGCGGAGTCGATTTCGGCGCTTCCTATGTAGGGTTCAGGCGAGCTCCGTTCGTCTGCACGGTCACAATTAACGCCAACCTCCCACTCAGGACGGGAATTTACGCGAAATACTTCTTCAACCGGCTCCTCAAAGGGAGATCAGCAACATAAACATATGTTCCGAGCATTCCACGCGTTAGCAGCACCGTGTAAATGTTTCGAATGAACACCAGCACATCTTCGTCGGAATACTTGATATTAAGCTTGGAATTATTCTCTCGCCCTTTAACATCAAAGTACTCAGATCGGTCGAACACAATGCGACCCGAGTCAATCTCGTATCGGAGATCGCGGCCAATAATGACACCCGCATAATTCAAGTCGTACCCTTGAACCGTGTGGATTGACCCAACCTCGTTGACTGCATCCGGAGAATTGATCCAGTCCCGCGGGGTGGAATTCCAACGCAATTGGATTCCGTCGAGCTCGATATCGTAAGCGCTCTTGTCAGATTTGCTTCGCCACTTCCACGCGTAGCCAGCCACAAGTCGTGACAGACCGTGCTCCGAGTTGCGCTTAATGATGGCGTCTCTCATTTCGCGCAGATCACTGAAGAACTGCAAATCGTAACCTTTGAACTCCTCACGCTTGTTCGGCGGTGAATCACTGAGGACTGAACGGACGTACTCCACGTAATTCTGCCCCGCCGAGACTCGCATCTGAGACAACAAGGGATAAACGCGTCGTTCACTTTCGGCTTTTTCAAGGAGGCCACGTGTTACGCCCGAAGGCAAATCAGCCGGCCGAACGCTTTGACCCGTGTCGAGCATGAATATGGCATGTGTACTCTGCTTGATGATCCAGTCCAACTGCGTAATTTCCGGATCATCGGCCCCGAAAAGTCGTTCATTGATCTCAGCGAACTTCTTATTCAGTGGCCCCGACGGCTGGTTGGCGCGCTGGTTCAGACGATGCGCTTCGTCAACCACTAGAAGATCGAACGGCTCGTCACTGGCCCCGACCTCGTAGGGCGTTAGGACTGATCTCCTGCTCAACCCTGGAGTCAGCGCGAAAACACGCGAAATCGACTCGCGCAACGACTGCTGAGGAACCACGAGGCCTACGCGGAGGCCTGCCAGCATCTCCGGATGTCCAGGCGTAAAGAAGTCGCTGAACATGGAATCGCCGTCGAGCGGCTCTCCCGAGTCATGTCGGCGGATGTCCTCAAGGAGCTTCAAGAGATAGATCCCGACAACGGTCTTGCCCGTCCCAGGGTTCCCATGAACCACCGACACGCTGCTCTCGCCCCGTTCAAGATCTTCGAACAGTCCCTCGAGTACCTCCTCGACTGCGCCGGCTTGATCGTGATTCAAAGCCTTGAACGGCGACAATTTGAAGAGGTCGCTATTGATGATCTCCGGAAGAGTTCGCTGAAAAATTCCTTCTTCAGCGCGAAGAGTCTCGAAAATCTCCTCGAAGGTCTTCTGATACCGGTGCCGGTCATAATAATCCGCATCGGTGATGCCAGCATTGTGATTAAGGACTTGCCAGCTCCCATCACCAGCTAAAAACCGAATCAAGAACGATTCCAGGTCAAGGCAAGCTGATTTATTGAATGTCTCATGCAACATCACGCGCACGGACTGAAGATTCCGCTTCTCGTCGGATTCAAGATGCTGACGCATCCTGCCCTCGACATTGATGGACTCTCCGACGTAGATTTCAGAATCGTTATTCATAATATAGACGACTGGCCAGTTGCGGTGTCGGGGGTCGGAGGCACCCCATTCACGCACTTCCTCAGGTGAGAAGCGGAATTTCTCCAGGTTAAAGCCGGTCATACTTCGCACTTCTTCCGTAAGACTTCTCGACCGGATATTTGTCGCGACTCTTTTCCAGTTTTGCGGTAACGATCTCGGCGGGGTCCACGCCCAGCTTGTCGGCAAGTAGAAGACAGTAAGTCAGCACGTCGGCCAACTCCTCCTTGGCTGACTCCAACTCCGCGCCATCCCATTGGAAGCACTCCAATAGTTCGCCTGCTTCAATACTGATGCTTTTCGCTAAGTTGCCCGGAGTATGAAACTTACCCCAATCGCGCTCGCGTACGAACTGCCGCAACTCATCGAGGACGGGGTCTTGAACCATGATGGCAATCCTAACAATATAGAGTCGGATCGCGCTCGACGCGCGCTGAAGATAACGGCCGACTTCGGAGCCTAATTAATGGTGCGCCAGGATCTTTGACCCCGCGCTCTTAGCGTGTGAACCACTTGTCACCGCGCCGGACAATCCCTGTGGCAGCCCCACATAGCTGCGGTCATCTGCTACGAGCTCAGGAGCATCGGAGAGGATTCTGTCCGCCACGGTCACGGCGATGCCTTGGACCTCCTGACCGGTACTGCCGTACGGGCCACTGCAGGCGCGCCTCATGCGGAAGATCTTCACCCTGCCCGAAACCTGCGGGCCCAAGGGGGGATCGGGACCGACTCCCCGTCCTTGACCACTCGCGAGAGCTGTGCCACACTCGTGTAATCGATTCCATGGAATCGATTGCAAACGTTCACCTCTCGCGCAAAGGAGCCGGGGATGCAGACCGTGACCCTCCGGGACGTCGCACAGGCCGCCGGGGTCTCCCCGGCCACCGCGTCCCGTGTGCTCTCCGGCAACCCGGCCACCAGCGCCGTCGCCCGCGAGAAGGTCCAGGCCGCCGCCGCGCAGCTCGGCTTCTCCCCCAACGCGCAGGCCCGCTCCCTCCGCTCCACCCGGACGGACAGCATCGCCCTGCTGATCTCCGACGTCCGCAACCCCTACTTCGCCGACCTCGCCCACTCCGTGGAGCTCGCCGCCCGCGAGCTCGGCCTGGTCACCTTCATCGGCAACGCCAATGAGGACCCCGAGCAGCAGGACGAGTTCCTGGGCGCGATGCTCTCCCGCCGCGTCGACGGCGTCCTCGCCGTCCCACAGGGCCTCGGCGATGCGTCCCACGCCACCGCCACCCCGGCGCTGGAGCGGCTGCTGGCGCGCAGGATCCCCACCGTGCTCGTGGACCGCACCCTGCCGGAGGTCCCCGCGCTCAGCGTCACCGCCGAGTCCACGCAGGCGGTGCACGACGCCGTCGGCGCCCTGCACGAACTCGGCCACCGGCGCATCGCGGTCATCGGCGGCCCCGAGCACACCTCCACCGCCCAGGAGCGCTACGCCTCCTACGCCGCCGCGCTCCAGGCGCACGGCCTCCCGCTGGACGAGCGGCTGATCTTCCACGGCGACTTCCGCAGCGCCACCGGCGCCGAGGGCGCCCGCTGGCTGCTCGACCTCCGGCAGGACCCGGAGACGTGCCCCACCGCCGTGCTCATCGCCGACTCCCCCATGGCGATCGGTGCCCTCGCCGTCTTGCGGGAGGCCGGCGTGCGCGTCGGCACCGACCTCAGCGTGGTGACGTTCGACGAGATCGAGGCGTTCGCCCTGCACGACCCGCCGCTGTCCACCATCAGCCACGACGTCGGCGCGATGGGACGGCTCGCCGTCGAGGCCCTCGCCTCGCTGCTCAACGGCGAAGCCGCCGTGTCCGCCGAGACCGCCGGGGCTGCCGTCGGGTCGAGCGTCCTGCGCAGCGAGTTCACGCTCCGCGGCTCGATCGGCCCCGCGCCCGGCGCACCGACGGCGGCGCCGACGCCGACGCCGACGACAGTGAAAACGACGCCGCCCGGACCACCGCCCGCCACCTGACCCTCCCGTCCCCCGCCCACCCGTTCAACGACGAATGGAGCATCACCGCCATGAGCCCGCAACCCATGCTGACCTTGGACTCCGTGTCCAAGTCCTTCGGGCGCATCCAGGTCATCCACAACGTCACCGTGGACGTCTACCCCGGCGAGGTCACCGTCCTCCTGGGTGAGAACGGCGCCGGCAAGTCCACGCTGATCAAGATGATCGCCGGCGTGCACCAGCCCACCTCCGGCCGCATCCTGCTGGACGGCGAGCCCGTGTCCATCACGGACACCAAGACCTCCGAGTCCCTCGGCATCGCCACCATCCACCAGGAGCTGAACCTGGTCCCGTCCATGACGGTCGCGGAGAACATCACGCTCGGCCGCACCCCGCGCCGCTTCGGCGTGATCAACCGCGCGGAGATGCGCCGCATCGCCCGCGACGCGCTCGCCCAGATCGGCCTGGACCTGGACGTGGACACCCACGTCGGCGAGCTCGGCATCGCCCGTCAGCAGCTCGTCGAGATCGCCAAGGCCCTCTCGCTGGACGCCCGGATCCTCATCCTCGACGAGCCGACCGCCGCCCTGACCACCTCGGAGATCGAGGCGCTGTTCGACGTCGTACGCGACCTCAAGGCCAAGAACGTCGGCATGGTCTTCATCAGCCACCACCTGGACGAGATCGCCGCCATCGGCGACCGCGTCAACGTCCTGCGCGACGGCGGCTTCGTCGCCCAGGTGCCCGCCACCACCGACGAGGACGAGCTGATCCGGCTCATGGTGGGCCGCAGCATCGACAAGCAGTTCCCCCGCGAGCCCGGGGCATCAACAGGGGACGCCGAGGCAGCTCAGCCGCTGCTGGAGGTCAAGGGCCTCAACGCCGACGGCCTGCGGGGCATCGACCTGTCCGTCCGCCCGGGCGAGGTCGTCGCCCTGGCCGGGCTCATGGGCGCCGGCCGCACCGAGCTGCTGCGCTGCCTCGCCGGCGCGGACCACTACGCCTCCGGCGAGGTCCGCGTGAACGTCCGCAAGCTCAAGCCGTACGACGTCGCCGCCGCCACCCGCGCCGGCGTCGGCCACGTGCCCGAGGACCGCAAGACGCAGGGCCTGGTGCTGGACGCCTCCGTCGCCGAGAACATCGGCTACGCCACGATGGGCGCCACGTCCCGGTTCGGTCTGGTGGACCGCCGCGGGCAGCGGGCCCGGGCCGAGAGGATCGCCGAGCGCCTGCGCATCCGCATGGACTCGATCGAGCAGCCCATCCGCTCGCTCTCCGGCGGCAACCAGCAGAAGGCCGTGTTCGGCCGCTGGTTCAGCGCCGGGTCCAAGGTCCTGCTGCTGGACGAGCCCACGCGCGGCGTGGACGTCGGCGCCAAGGTGGAGATCTACGAGCTCATCAACGAGATCACCGCCGGCGGCGGCTGCGTCCTCATGGCGTCCTCCGACCTGCCCGAGGTGCTCGGGATGTCGGACCGGGTGCTCGTCATGAGCCAGGGCACCATCGCGGGCGAACTGCCCACCGCCGAGGCCACCCAGGACTCGATCATGCAACTCGCGGTCTCCAACGTGCACCGCGACGAAGAAGAACCCCACGCCGCCTCCGCCGGCACCGGAGATGAAGGAGCCACCGCATGAACGCCGCAGCGAAGCAGCGTCACTTCGACCTCAAGTCGTTCCTCGCCAACAACGGCGCCCTCGTGGGGCTGGTGGTCCTCTGCATCGCGCTGTGGATCGCCACCCCGCACTTCCTGACCGGACCGAACCTGATGAACATCGGCATCCAGGTCTCCACCATCGCCGTCATGGCATTCGGCCTGACGTTCGTCATCGTCGCCGCCGGCATCGACCTCTCGGTCGGCTCGGTCGCCGCGCTCTCGGCGATGGTGTCCGCCTACTGGACCACCACGGCGGGGCTGCCAGATGGGGTGAGCATCCTCGTGGGACTCGCCGTCGGCGCGGTGTCCGGCCTGGTCACGGGCATGATGAGCGCATACGGCAAGCTGCCCACGTTCATCGCGTCGCTGGCCATGCTGACCATCGTCCGCGGCCTGACCCTGGTGGTCTCCGACGGCCGCCCGATCTCCACCTCCGAGTCCGTGTCCTTCCTCGGCTCCAACCTGGGCCCGGTACCCATGCCGATCATCGTCATGGTGGTCACCGGCCTCATCGCCGCGTTCGTCCTGAACCGCACCATCATCGGCAAGAACGCATTCGCCGTCGGCGGCAACACCGAGGCCGCCCGCCTGTCCGGCATCCCGGTCAAGCGGGTGCTGGTCACCGTGTTCGCGATCTCCGGGCTCTTCGCCGGACTCGCCGGCATGCTGCTCGCCGGACGCCTCGACTCCGCCCAGCCCACGCTGGCGACGGGCTACGAGCTGGACGCGATCGCCGCCGTCGTCATCGGAGGGGCCTCCCTCGCCGGCGGAGTCGGCCGGATCAGCGGCACCCTGGTGGGCGCGCTGGTCCTCGCCGTGATCCGCAACGGCCTGAACCTGCTGTCCGTCTCGTCCTTCTGGCAGCAGGTGGTCATCGGCGTGGTGATCGCCCTCGCCGTCGGGTTCGACGTGATCCGCCGCAAGAACGTCCGGCACTAGGCGAGCACCGGAACCGCCGCATCATCCGTTCCATCCCACACCACCGAACCGCACCACCTCACCGAAGGAGAACCATCATGAAGAGCAACGTCGCTCGCCGCGTGGCCGCCGCCGGCCTCGGCCTCACGCTGGCCCTCACCCTGTCCGCCTGCAACCGCGGGGAGGACGCCGGCCAGAAGGTCACCCTGGCCGTGTCCACCCTGAACAACCCGTTCTTCGTCGACCTGCGCGACGGCGCCGAGGACGCCGCCGAGGAGCTCGGCATCGAGCTGGACGTCGTGGACGCCCAGAATGACTCCGCCACCCAGGCCAACCAGCTGGCCACCTCCGCCTCGGACGGTTCGGCCGGCGTGATCGTCAACGCCGTGGACTCCGCCGCCGCGGGCTCCGCGCTCGGCCCGGTGGTGGACGCCGGACTGCCGGTGGTCGCCGTCGACCGCGCCGTGGAGGGCGCCGAGGTCGCCTCCCTGGTCGCCAGCGACAACGTCGCCGGCGGCGAGCAGGCCGCCAAGGCGCTGGCCGAGGCCGTGGGCGGCAAGGGCCAGATCGTGATCCTCGAGGGCGTGCCCGGCGCGTCCTCCACCAACGAGCGCGGCGAGGGCTTCACGAAGGGCCTGGCCGAGTTCCCGGAGATCGAGGTGGTGGCCCAGCAGACCGCGCAGTACGACCGCGCGACCGCCCTGGACGTCACCACCAACCTGCTCGAGGGCAATCCGGACATCGTCGGCGTGCTGGCGATGAACGACGAGATGGCGCTCGGCGCCATCCAGGCCCTCGGCGCCCGCGCCGGCGAGGACATCCACGTGGTGGGCTTCGACGGTACCGAGGACGGCTTCGCCGCCGTGGAGGACGGCAAGCTGTACGCCACCATCGCGCAGAACCCGGAGGAGCTGGGCCGTCAGTCGGTGGAGGTCATGTCCAAGGTCCTCGCCGGCGAGGAGGTCGAGGAGCTGCAGAACGTCGCCGTCGACACCGTGACGGTGGAGAACGTCGAGGAGTTCTCCGACTAGCAGGACCCCGGCTTCGGGCCCCGCGGGCGCAGTTGCCCCGGGGCCCGAGCCACCGAACACCACCAGTGAAACTGAGAGAAACGTAGAGGGAATGAACCAGCCAGCACGCGTCACCGTCGTCGGTTCCAGCAATGCGGACCTCGCCGTCACCATGCCCCGACTGCCCGGGCCGGGCGAGACCCTGCTGGCCCATTCCTTCACTGTCTCCCCCGGCGGCAAGGGCGCCAACCAGGCCCTGGCCGCCGCCCTCGCCGGGGCGCCCACGGAGTTCATCGGGGCCGTGGGCCGCGACGCCAACGCGGAGGAGGCCCTGCGCCTGCTCCGGGAGGCCGGCGTCGAGCTCGGCCGCGTCCGCACCGTGGACGGGCCCACCGGCGTGGCACTCATCTCGATCGACGACCGCGGCGAGAACTCCATCGCCGTGGTCCCCGGCGCCAACGGCACGGTGACGGCGGACTTCGTGCGCGAGGTCGGCGGCGGAGACGGCGCCGCCGGGCTCGGCGGCGTGGTGGTCCTGCAGGGCGAGATCCCCGCCGAGGCCGTCGAGGAGGCCGTCCGCCAGGCGGCCGTCGGCGGGGCCCGCGTGGTCCTGAACCTGGCCCCCGTCATCGAGCTGGCGCGGGAGGCCGTCCTGGCGGCGGACCCGCTGGTGGCGAACGAGCACGAGGCCGCCCTGGTCCTCGAGATGCTCGGCGCCCCCGTGGCGGCGGATGCCGACGCGGAGACCATGGCGCGGGAGCTCTGCGCCCGCGGGCTGCGCAGCGTGGTCATCACGCTCGGGGCGGCGGGCTCGCTCGTCGCCGAACTGGACCGGATCGAGCACGACGGCGGTCCCGGCCAGAGCGGCGAACCGACCCTCACGCGCGTGGAGGCGGTGCGGGTCTCCGCTGTGGACACCACCGGCGCCGGCGACGCCTACACCGGTGCCCTGGCCGCCCGGCTGGCCCACGGCGACTCGCTGGTGGAGGCCGCAGGGTTCGCGGCGCGCTTCTCGGCCGCGTCGGTCACCCGTCCGGGCGCCCAGGCGTCCTACCCGCGCTCGCTGGACGAGGTCGACGCGCTCTAAGCGCCACCGCACTTGTGCCCGCCCGCTCCCCCGAACGCCCCTCCCTCCGGAAGGACTCCCGTGCTGAAATCCGGCATCCTCAACCCCCACCTCCTGCACGCCCTGGGCACGCTGGGGCACACCGACACCGTGGTGATCGCGGACTGCGGGCTGCCCCTGCCGCGCACGGCCACGGTGGTGGACCTCTCGCTGGTCCCCGGGCTGCCGACGTTCGAGTCGGTGCTGACGGCGCTCGCTGAGGCGCTGGTCGTGGAGGGCGTCACCATGGCGGCCGAGGCCCGCGGCCAGCGGCCCGAGGCGCAGGTGCGGGAGCACTACGCGGACGTCGAGTTCGTCAGCCACGAGGAGCTGAAGGCGCGGCTGCCGGCGGCCAAGGTCATCGTCCGCACCGGCGAGACCACCCCGTACGCGAACGTGATCCTGCGCAGCGGGGTCGGCTTCTAGCGCAGCACCGCCACCGCCGAGCGGCGGCGGAGGAGCCGCCGGCCCGTGCTGACCAGCATCAGGACCAACAGCAGGATGCCTACGTAGCCGTTGATGACGTAGACGATGTTGACCATCTGCGAGAACGGCAGGACCAGCCCGATGAGCGTGCCCGCGGCCGCGAGGCCCAACGTCAGACTCTTGAATGGCACGGTCCGCTCGGCGAAGACCCGCGAGGAGACCGTCCACAGCAGCGGGACCGCCGTGGTGTAGATCCCGGCGAGGATGATGACGGAGAAGCCCGACGCTAGCAGCGGGCTCAAGTCGGCCGCGAGGACCAGCATCGGGATCTCCGTCCCGTTGACCCGGGAGATGTTGGCCAGCAGCCCCAGCCCCACGACGATGCAGGCCAGCGAGAAGGCCGCACCGCCGACGAGGCCGCCGGAAGCCGCCTCCCGGCGGTTGCGCGCCGTCTTGCCGAGCGCCGTGAGGAACGCCGCCAGCCACAGCATGCAGAAGCCGACGTAGGACAGCCCCGCCAGGAACCAGTTGCTCGAGGCCTGCGTCAGGTCCAGGGTGGGCAGCACGTGGTTCCCGCCCACCACGCCGCCCGGGCCGCGCATGATGCCCAGGAGGCCCAGGCCGACGGCGATGACGACGATCAGCGGGCCGACCTTGCCGATGACGTCGACCACGCTGCGCAGGCCGAACCAGACCGTGACGCCCACGGCGACGGCCAGGCCGATGCCGCCGAGGTACTTGGAGAGGCCGTAGTGCTCCTGGAACACGGCGCCGGCGCCGGCCACCATGACGGTGAAGCTGAGGAAGACGAAGACGATCGAGAAGAAGTCGAAGAAGATCCCGAGGTGCTTGCCGCAGTAGAAGTGGAAGATCTGCGACGGCCGCGCGAACTGGCGGGACTGGCCGGTGGAGAGGAGCTCCACGCAGACGTACGTCATGAGGACGAGGACCAGCAGTCCGGTGCCGAAGATCCCCCAGTACCCGTAGGACGTGAAGTACTGCAGGATCTCCTGGCCGGTGGCGAATCCGGACCCGATGAGGAAGGCGATGATGGCGCCCGCGTAGGTCAGGATTCGGGGCAGGCTCCGGGTCCCGGAGGACGCGGGACGGGTTTCGGTCAGCGCTGTTTCGGCCATGTCGGCGATGTACTCCCGGTGCGGTGAGGTTGCGTCGGCAACTGATATATGAGAAGTGTATTGAAGGTATGTCACAGGTGTGACCCAGTCAACACGTGGCCCGCCCGGGCGGCCGCCCAGATCCCGAAAAAGGTATGGCGCGACCATCCGACCCGCTGATATATTAGTCGCATACTAGTCCTCGCTCTGCTCGGGGGCGCATCGTCAACTCGATGAGGAGTGGAACCGCATGCCGCAGCTCGCTAACCGGCTCGAGAGGCTGGGGACCGAAACCGCCTTCAGCGTCGCCCAGGCCGCCGCCGCCTGGAAGGCGAAGGGGAACACCGTGTACCCCTTCCATCTGGGGGACATCAACATCCCGACCGCACCGCACATCGTCGAGGCGATGAACCAGGCGATCTCCGACGGCTACACGGGCTACTGCCCCGGCCCCGGCATCCCCCAACTGCGCGAGGCCCTGGCCGAGGACGTCGGATCGCGTCGCGGCATGGAGTTCACTGCGGACAATGTGGTGGTCATGACCGGCGGCAAGCCCGTCATCACCAAGTTCCTGCAGACCGTGATGAACCCGGGCCAGGAGGTCCTCTACCCCAACCCGGGCTTCCCGATCTACGAGTCCCAGATCGAGTACCTGGGCGGCACCGCCGTCCCCTACGGCTACGCCCCCACCGAGTCCGGCTTCGCCATCGACATCGAGAAGATCCGCGCCTCGATCACCAAGAACACCGTGGCGATCATCTACAACGACCTGCAGAACCCCATCTCTGCGGAGTCCACCGACGAGGAGCGCGAGGCCGTGGCGCAGCTCGCCCAGGAGCACAACCTCTGGGTCCTCTCCGACGAGGCGTACTTCGAGACCCGCTACGAGGGCTCCTCCAAGTCGATCGCCGCGCTTCCGGGCATGGCCGAGCGCACCGTCATCCTCTACACGTTCAGCAAGAAGTTCGCGATGACCGGTTCGCGGCTGGGCTGCGCCGTGGCGCCGACGGAGATCGCCAACGTCATGAGCAAGCTCAACACCAACGACGAGTCCTGCACCACGCACTACGTGCAGTGGGCGGGCATCTCCGCCCTGCGCGGCCCCCAGGAGCCCGTCCAGGAGATGCTGGACACCCTCAAGGAGCGGCGCGACGTCGCCTGCGAGATCCTCAACTCGATCCCGGGCTTCTCCGTCGCCGTGCCGCAGTCCACCTTCTACCTGTTCCCCGACGTCACGGACGCCATGGAGCGGAAGGGCTTCACCGCCGTCGGCGACTTCGCCACTGCGGCTCTGGAGGCCACCGGCGTCTCCTTCTGCACCCGCGAACACTTCGGCCGCCGCCTGCCCGACGAGGACCGGCAGTACATCCGCCTGGCCTACTCCGGCATCGAGACCGACGCGATCCGCGAGGGCCTGGGCCGCCTGCGCGAATGGATCGAGGCAGCATGAGCCGCGTCGTCGTCACCGGGCGGATCCCGGAAGCCGCGCTCGAGAAGCTCCGCGCCGAGCACGAGGTCGACGCCTGGACCGGGCAGGATTCGATCGACCGCGACGAGCTGCTGCGCCGCGTAGCGGGAGCCGACGCGATCGTCAGCCTGCTCACCGAGCGGATCGACGGCGAACTGCTCGACGCCGCCGGCCCCCAGCTGCGCGTGGTCGCCAACGTGGCGGTCGGCTACGACAACATCGACGTCCCGGCCTGCCGGGAGCGCGACGTGGTGGCCACCAACACGCCGGGCGTGCTCACCGAGGCCACCGCGGACATCGCCTTCGGCCTCATCCTCATGGCCACGCGCCGGCTGGGCGAGGGCGAGCGGCTGATCCGGTCCGGCACCGCCTGGAAGTGGGGCATGTTCTTCCTCCTGGGCAGCAGCCTGCAGGGCAAGACCCTCGGCGTGGTCGGCATGGGCGGCATCGGGCAGGCGACCGCGCGCCGGGCCAAGGCCTTCGGCATGGAGGTGGTGTACCAGTCGCGCAGCGAGATCGATCCCGCCGTCGCGGAGGAGCTGGGCGCTCGCCGCGTGGAGCTCGACGAGCTCCTGAGCGTGTCCGACGTCGTCTCCCTGCACTGCCCGTACGGACCGGCCACGCACCACCTGATCGGGGCCGAGCAGCTCGCCGCGATGAAGGAGTCCGCCTACCTGGTCAACACCGCCCGCGGGCCGATCATCGACGAGGAGGCGCTCGCCGCCGCGCTCCGCGCCGGGCTGATCGCCGGTGCCGGGCTGGACGTCTACGAGCACGAGCCCCGAGTGCATCCGGACCTGCTGGACCTGGACAACGTGGCCCTGGTGCCGCACCTGGGCTCGGCGACGGTCGAGACGCGGACCGCGATGGCGACGCTCGCCGCCGACAACGCCATCGCCGTGCTCGCCCGCCAGGAGCCGCCGACGCCGATCCGCTAGACCAGGCCGGCAGCACGGGCCTCGCCTGCTTCCGGACGCCCTGGAGCGTCCGGAGGCAGGCGAGGCCGATGTGTCCTAGTCAACAACGGTTACGCGGACAGCGTCTTTAAGATGAAACTTCAAGTTTCTACTGGTGCACTGGTAGCCATGAACAACACGAGTTCCTCCGCAGCCACCGCAGCCCGCCTCATCCTCCGCGTCGCCGTCGGCTTCCTCTTCCTGGCCCATGGATGGCAGAAGTTCACCGAGTGGACCATCGCGGGCACCACCGAGTCCTTCGCCCAGATGGGCGTCCCCGCCGCCGAGATCGCGGCGCCCTTCGTCGCCGGCCTCGAGCTGGTGGGCGGCGCGCTGCTGATCCTCGGCTTCCTGACCCGCCCGATCGCCGCGATGCTGACCGTGGACATGCTCGTGGCCCTCTTCCTGGTCCACCTCGGCGCGGGGGTCTTCGTCTCCGAGGGCGGCTACGAACTCGTCCTGGCCCTGGGTGCCGCCGCCGCGGGCATCGCCCTGCTCGGCGCCGGCAAGTTCTCCGTCGATGCGGCACTCTTCGGCCGCCGCCAGGGTGCGGTCGCGAAGCTCGCCTAACCACCACTCACTCGATCGCTCACTGACGAGCGCGTACTACCCCGAGGGCATCGGGCGCCGGCCGCTGCGGCCCGCGCCCGATGCCCTTCGCTTGTCCGCGTCGAATGAGCAGCTATTCGGCCGCGGCCATCTCATCGGCGACGTCGGCATCGCCCTCGATGTTCAGGCCCCGGGCATGGTGCATCCAGAGCACGACGTCTAGAACCCGCAGCAGTGACAACTGCCGGCCGGCACTCGCGTCCCGTATCTCGCGGAGTGTCCGCACGAACCCATCGTGCTGGAAGGCCTCGCGCCAGAGCGTCCACTGCTTGCCACTACCGCTGAGCCCAGCCTGAGCCTTCACGAAGGAGTCGTAGACCGGAATGAGTTGAGGCCGCTTCCGCGCCAACAGCTTGCTCGCAGCGGTCGGACCGATCCACCAAGGATCCTCGTGCTGCCGGAGCAGATCCCATGCCCGCTGTGCCGGACTATTGGAATCGTCGAGGAGCCGTGCGAACTCCTCTTCGGTCAGGTCCTCGAAGCTCCTGTCGGTGGGCAGCTCGGACAGGCAGCCACTCAACTCTTCCGCCGCCGGGCCCAGAATTCCAACAGCAGCCTGCCCGGAGACAGGCTTCGACAGCAACGAGGTGGCCAACAGGTCCTCTGCCGAGAACTCGTTGGGACGGCTCAGGCCTCCGCCGCCGAAGGTCTCGAAATGGGAACCGGAGTACTTGGGCCGGCCGTTCTCTCGACGGGCAAAGTACTCGTCGACGTAACCGATGGCTACGTCAGTAGGGATCTCCGGCGGAATCTGCCCCTCCGCTCCGCCTACCGCCGCAAGCTTCCCGACGAGTCGATCAACACCGTTCTTCTCGGCGCCACTCCGTACAACCATGTAGATGCTCCCCCTCATCGCGCACCCGTCCCCAGCGGATGGTGCCGTCGACGAGAGCCTACGCGTCGCCGTCGTCCGCGGGGTAGGGATGGCTGCGCAGCAGACGGGCCAGGTGGACGGCATTGCGGGCAGCTCCCGCCGTCGTCGAGGCCACCGCCTCCGGGACCTCCTCGAGGTCCTGGTAGTCCACGCTCTGCATGGCCTCGCCGACCCAATAGGTGCCCGCCTGCGCCGGGACGGTGAAGCCGACGTCGCTCAGGGCCTGCGTCAGGTCGGCGATGGTCTTGTGGGCGCCGTCCTCGTTGCCGACGACGGCGACGATCGCCGTCTTGTCGTACATGACCGGCCGACCGCGCTCGTCCGTCTCGGAGAGCTCGGCGTCCAGCCGTTCGAGGACCCGCTGGGCCACGCTGCTGGGATGCCCCAGCCAGATCGGGGTGGCGATCACCAGGATGTCCGCGTCCAGGACCCGCCGGCGGATCGTCGGCCACTGATCGCCACCGCCCATGTCCGTCTTCACGCCCGGCCGCACATCGTGGTCCACCACCCGAACGGAGGACGTGCGCACGCCGTGCCGCTCCAGCCCCTCGAGCACGTGCCTGCCCATCAACTCGCTGCTGGACGGAGTCGGCGACGGGGTCAGGGTGCAGACCAGGGCGAGGGCAGAGAGTTCGGGCATGGCTGATCTCCTTCAGGCATAGCGCGTTCCGGCCGGATGCGGCCCACGCTAGGCCTCCCGTGAGCCGTTGGGAACACCCGGCCCACGCCTGCCCCTCGGGGACCGGAGCGGCGGGCGGGTCAGCCGACGACGCTGCCCAGCGCCGTCGTACCCCAGAAGGCCGCGGCGCCGATGACCAGGGCGAAGCCCGTCAGCCAGACGAAGGACGGCACCCCGCTCATGCGGGAGAGCAGGTAGGCGTCCGAGCTCCGCCGGTCGCCGCGGCCGCCGTGGACGGCGGCGACCTTGAACCAGTCGCGCACGGCGCCGACCAGCAGCGCGATCCCGAGGACCAGCACGACGACGCCCACGTTCGCCGGCGGCAGGAACACCACCAGGGCCTGCGCGACGGCGGCGCACACCAGGGCGATCAGCATGCCCCAGCCGTTGCGGATGAAGAGCAGCGACACCAGCAGCATGGCGGCCCCGAGCGAGAGGGCGGCGCCCGCCCAGCCGGCCGAGGCCGCCCAGACCATCAGGGCACCGGCCACCGCCGGCGCCGGGTAGCCCCAGAAGCCGGACCACACGCTGCCCGCCGTGCCGCGGCCGGCGCTGATCATCTCGCCCGAGTGGTCCAGGCGCAGCCGGATGCCGCGCACCACGCGTCCGGTCATCAGAGCGGCGAGGGCGTGGCCGAGCTCGTGCACGAACGTCACGTAGAGGCCGAACCACCGCCACGTCGCCCGCGGCACGGACAGGGCCGCCGCGGCCACGACGACGATCACCACCACCTGCATGTCCAGCTGCAGCGGCGCCCCGTGGGCGAAGCCGTCCCGGAGCGCCTGCCACCATTGCTCGAGTCCTGTCATCACGGCCATCACCCTAGGCGGCCAAGCTGTGGCGGGGCTCGGTGCGCGGGCGCGGGACACGGTCCCGCGCGGTGATCGCTCCTCCGCGCGAAGGAAGGCGTTGGTCGCGAGCCCTTGACATGCCGCCGGATTCGGGGGATCTTAGAGACGTTCAGATACCCCCTAGGGGTATAGATCGGCTGCAGGAGGTCCCATGAATCCGCGCAACGCTCTCGCGGCGAGCGCCACGCTCCACTGCCTCACTGGCTGCGCCATCGGCGAGATCCTCGGCCTGATGATCGGCACCGCCGCGGGATTCTCGACCGCGGCGACCATCGCCCTGGCGGTCGGCCTCGCCTTCTTCTTCGGCTACCTGCTCTCGCTCATCCCGATCGTGCGCAGCGGGGCCGGTCTCGCGGTCGCCGTGAAGGTCGTCCTCCTCGCCGATACCCTCTCCATCGCCACCATGGAGATCGTCGACAACGCGGTGATGGCGCTCATCCCCGGGGCCATGGACGCCGGCCTGGTCAACCCGATCTTCTGGCTCGGCATGATGATCGCGCTGGCGGTCGCCTTCGCCGCCGCCTTCCCGGTCAACCGCTACCTGATCGATCGCGGCAAGGGCCACGCGCTGACGCACCAGTACCACGAAGGCCACGAAGGCCACGAAGGCCACGATCACGGTGACCACACCGGGCACCAGCACGGGAAGGAGCAGTCATGAACACCAAGATCCTCGCGGCCGGCCTCGTCGGCTTCCTGCTCGGCGGGCTCGTGGTCTCCGTCGCGGCTCAGCTGGAGGAGCCGGCGCACAGCGAGCCGACGGGCATCCACCGGTCCCTCGACGGCTGAGTCCTGCCCCGAACCACCCCACGCCGGGCGGGCCGGGCGCGGCGGGACCCAGCACGGCGGGACCCAGTGCGACGGAACCCCGCGCCGTGGTACCCCTTACCCCTCCCGCGACCCCGATTTCGTCAGGTCCTCCGCGAGCATCACCAGGATGCCGCTGGGGCCGCGGACATAGGTGAGTTTGTAGACGTCCCCGTAGGTGGCCACGCCGCGGAGCGGGTGGCAGCCGTGCCGGGCCGCGATCTCGAGGGCCTCGTCAATGCTGTCCACGGAGAAGGCCACGCGGTGCATCCCGATCTCGTTCGGACGGGTCGGTTCGGTCTCGATCGCGTCCGGGTGGATGTACTCGAACAGCTCCAACTGGCCGTGGCCGTCCGGGGTCTGGAGCACCGCGATCCGGGCGTGGTTGCCGTCGAGGCCGACCGCCGTGTCCGCCCACGCGCCGCTGACGGTGTCCCGGCCGAGGACCGTCAGCCCCAGGTCGGTGAAGAAGGAGATCGCCTCCTCCATGTCGCGGACCGCGATGCCGACGTTCTCCAGTTTGATGGCCATGCGGGCATGGTATCGAGGGCTGGCGCCCAGGTCACCAGTACGCTCGGAGCATGCGTTCACCGATCGAGCGGTACCTGCGGGACCTGCACCAGGAGCTCTCCGGCCTGAAGGACGGCGTCCCGTTCCAGGGCATCCCCGCCATGGCGGACGCGGACCCGGACGATTTCGCGATCTGCCTCGCCACCGTGGACGGGCACGTCTACGAGGTCGGCGACTCCCGCACCGACTTCACCATCCAGTCCATCTCCAAGCCCTTCACCTACGGGCTCGCACTGGAGGACCACGGGCTGGACGCCGTGGACCGCAAGGTGGACGTGGAGCCCTCCGGCGACGCCTTCAACGAGATCTCGCTGGCCCACGACACCGGCCGCCCTGCCAACGCGATGATCAACGCGGGCGCCATCGCGGCGGCCTCCCTCATCAAGGGCTCCGGCGGGCGCGACGGCTTCGCCCGGATCCTCGACATCCACTCCCGCTTCGCCGGCCGCTCGCTGGACGTCTCCGAGCGGGCGTTCGCCTCCGAGTCCGCCACCGGCTACCGCAACCGCGCACTGGCCCACCTGTTGCGCAGCTTCGACATCATCGAGGACGACCCCGAGCGCGCCGTGGAGAACTACTTCCGCCAGTGCTCCATCAGGGTCAACGCCCGCGACCTCGCGCTCATGGGCGCCACGCTCGCCAACGGCGGCCGCCAGCCGCTCACCGGCGAGCAGGTGGTGGATCTGGAGACGGTCCAGCGGATGCTCTCCGTCATGCTCACGTGCGGGATGTACGACGACGCCGGCGCCTGGACCAGCGCCGTGGGACTCCCGGCGAAGTCCGGTGTCGGCGGCGGGCTCATGGCCGTCCTGCCGGGCCAGCTCGGCATCTCCGTCTACTCCCCCGCACTGGACCCGCATGGGTCCTCGGTGCGCGGCATCGCGGCGGTCCGCCGGCTCTCCGCGGAGATGGGCCTGCACTTCGTCAAGGCCGCCCGCATCGGCCGCTCCGCCATCCGCGAGCACTTCCCCATCACCGACGCCCCGTCCGGGGTGCGCCGCAGCCGGGAGGCCATCGACCTGCTCACGGAGCAGGGGCACCGCGCCCAGCTGGTGGAGCTGCACGGCGACCTCCTGTTCGCCGGCGCCGAGTCCGTGGTGCGCCACGTCAGCTCCCTGCCGGAGGAGGTGGAGATCGTCCTGCTGGACGTGCGCAAGGTGGACGAGGTCAACGACGTGGCGCTGAACCTCATGGAGGAGCTGCGGCAGAAGTTCGAGGTGGACGGCCGTCGCATGGCCGTGATCGACGACGCCGGCCGCATCTCCGAGGTGCTCTGCGCCGGCCGGACCCCGCTGTTCCCGGGCAGCACCGAGGCGATCGAATGGGCCGAGGAGCGCCTGCTGCGCCGTCACGGCGGCCCCGGCCTGGTGCCGAGCACGGTGGCGTTGCCGGACTTCGCGGCCCTGGCACCGCTGACGGAGGAGCAGATCGCCGCCCTCGAGGAGCGCATGGAGGACCGGGAGTACCACGACGGCGAGCTGATCCGCCGCTCCGGTCAGAAGTTCGGCGGCATCTATTTCATCGTCTCCGGCCGGGTGGCCAACAGCACCGTGCGCGACGGTCACCGGGTCCGGTACACGACGCTCGGCCCGGGCATGACGTTCGGGGAGATCGCGCTGGGAGGCGGCGCACCCGTGCGGGTCCGTGCGGAGGAGAAAGTGAGGGTCCGGCTGCTCTCGGCCGACGCGATCGAGCGGTTGGAGCGCGACGACCCGGAACTGGCCCTCGCGCTGTGGAAGGCCGTGGCCGTGGACGCCTACACGCGGGTGGAGCAGAACCTGCAGGAGGTGGCGGTCCGCGACCGCGACTGACGGCCGACTGGCGACGGGCGACGGGCGCAGCGCTTCTGTGTTCTCTCCTCCGACATGACGGGGAAACCTGAAGGCCTCCTATTTGTCGTTCCTCTGGAGTATCGTCGCGCTTGTCAGAGCGTGCTCGGCCCGGCGCCCTGGCCTCCCCTCCAGCAGAGAGAGACATCATGCATCAGTCATTCCCGGTCCGACTCGTCGCCGAGGCCCTCGGAACCTTCGTCCTCGTCTTCGGCGGCTGCGGCAGCGCGATCTTCGCGGCGTCGGTCATCGCCGACGGCCCCATCAACATGGGCATCGGCTTCACGGGCGTCGCGCTGGCCTTCGGCCTGACCGTCCTGACCATGGCCTACGCCGTCGGCCACATCTCCGGCGGACACTTCAACCCGGCCGTCACCCTCGGTGCCGCCCTCGCCGGCCGCGTCGAATGGAAGGCCGTGGGCCCCTACATGGTGACGCAGGTCGTCGCCGCCTCGATCGCCGGTCTGGCGCTCTTCGGCATCGCCTCGGGACGCGAGGGGTTCGATGCCGTCGAGTCCGGTTTCGCCTCCAACGGCTACGCCGACCGCTCGCCGGACGGCTACTCGCTGGTGGCGGCCCTGCTGGCCGAGATCATCCTGACCGCGATCTTCCTCTACATCATCCTCGGCAGCACGGACTCGCGCGCGCCGAAGGGCTTCGCCCCGCTGGCGATCGGCCTGGGCCTGACGCTCATCCACCTGGTCTCGATCCCGATCACCAACACCTCCGTCAACCCGGCCCGCTCGCTCGGCGTCGCGTGGTTCGCCGGCCCCGAGGCACTCGGCCAGGTGTGGCTCTTCATCGTCGCACCCCTCATCGGCGCCGCGATCGCGGGCCTCACCTACAAGATGCTCTTCCCAAACACCGAGGACGTCATCCTGGAGCGCTGACCCGCACCGTGCGGCACGGCAGCGGACGAGAGGAGCGGCCCGGGAGATTCCTCCCGGGCCGCTCCTCTGTCACGTTCTGCTGCCGACCCCGCCCAGCGGTGCGCTGGTCAGCCGTGGCTGATCGGCCTGGCACCGGTCAGCACGGCGTCGATCAGCAGGGCGCTGGTCAGCCGAGCGCCACCGCGATCTCGTTCGGCGCCGCGGACAGCTCCACCGAGGCGGTCTTCTCGCCCGTGGTCAGGTCCACTGCATGCACGGTGTTGGTGGCCGGCTCGGTCACATAGGCGGTGTCGCCGTTGACCTTGATGGTGGGGTGCGGGTCCTGCCACTCGGCGGGGCCCTCCCACGGCTCCACCACCGGGAACTCGTCCGTCAGCTCGCCGGTCTCCGGGTCCAGGACGTGGATGGAGCCGTCGGTGGAGAGGATGTAGGCCAGGTTCTCCGGCCCGCGCACCACGTCGCGGTATGTGTACTGGACGTTGTCCGGCAGGTCCACGACGTCGAACGTGTGCTCGGCCGTGTCGATGAGGGTGACCATGTTCAACAGGTAGCCCTCGGCGTCCGGGTCCGTCTTGTAGTCGCCGACCACCAGCGGGCTGGTCTCCGAGACGTAGGCGTTGCCCATGCGGCCGAACTCGTCCGGCGCCGTCAGCTTCTCGAACTCCCCGTGGTGGTAGAGCAGGGCGCCGTCCTCGCAGCCGAAGACCACGGCCTCGTCGGCCGCCGTTCCCTCTCCGTGGATGCCCGGGCAGTCCTCGCTGCGGGCGATCTCCTCCCCGTCGGCGTCCAGGGCGCGGGCGCCGGTGCGGGCGGTCTCGTCGCCGATGGTGGTCAGGAACGTGCCGTCCTCCAGCTCGATCGAGACGCCGTGGTGCGCGGCCTCCGCCGGGATGACCTCGCTCTCCGGCAGCCCCTCGGAGCCGATCAGGGCGTCGGTCTCGAAGACCGTGCTGTCGCCCGTGCCGTCGTCGTACAGGACCGTCTTGCCGCCGTGCGGCACCACGTGGCCCGGCGTGGTCGCGTCGAAGACGCGGTCCGTCAGGGCCGGCTCGGCGGTGTCCAGGACCTGGAAGCCCTTCGACATGGTGACCATGACGTTGCGCCCGTCGCCCACCGGGTTCAGGCGGGTGAACTCCTCCGACTCGAACTCGTCGACGATCTCCAGGGTGGTCCCGTCGAGGACGGCGATCCCGTTCTGGTAGGCGACGGCGACGCGCCCCTCGGCGGCCTCCCCGCCCGTCTCGCCGGAGTCGGCCGTGGAGGCCGAGCAGCCGGTGGCCACGAGGGCCAGGCCGGCGAGCGCGGCGACGCCCGCGAAGGTGCGGCCGCGCGTCCCCCGGGCCTCGGTGCTGGGTGATGGTGTGCTCATGTACTTCCCTTTCCAGTGCTCGGCTCTCATCGAGAGAGCCCTTCGGTCATCAATTCGGTGTTCGCCCGCATCATCGTCAGGTAGTCCTCGGCGCCCTCGCCCGGCTCGGTGAGGGATTCCGTGAAGAGCTCCACGACATCCACCTCGACGCCGGCCTCGGTGGCGAGGACCTGGGCCAGGCGGTCCGGCTGGGAGGACTCCGCGAAGACGGTCGGCACCCCCGCTTCCCGGATGGCCGACGCGAGGTCCTCGAGATCGGCGGCGCTCGGCGAGGCGAGCGTGCTCCCGCCGGGGATGATCGCGCCGATGACGCGGAAGTCGTAGCGCTCGGCCAGGTAGCCGAACACGTGGTGGTTGGTCACCAGGGCGCGGCGCTCCGCCGGCAGGGCGGCGAAGGCGGCCGTCATCTCCTCGTCGAGCGCGGTCAGCTCGGCGCGGTAGGCCTCGGCGGCGGAGTTCAGGGCCGCGGCGTCGAACCGCGGGTTCTGCCCCAGCCGCTCCTCGAGGGCATCCACCACCTCGACCATGCGCGCCGGGTCGGTCCAGAAGTGCGGATCCGCTGCCCCGCCGGCGTCCGCGCCGCTGTAGGCCAGCGGCTCGATCTCGTCGCCGGCGACGAAGTGCTCGGCGCCGGCCTGCTCGGCCCGGTCCAGGTGCTGCTGCAGCCCCTCCTCCAGCCCCAGCCCGTTGGAGACCACCAGGTCCGCCTCGCCCATCCGAGCGGCCTCCTGCGCGGAGACCTCGAAGGAGTGCGGGTCGGCGTTCGGCTTCATCAGGGTGAGGACGTCGGCCTGGTCCCCCACGACGTTCTCGACGACGTCGTCGAGGATGTTGGTGGTGACCACGATCTGCGGCTCCTCGTCATCCGCGGATGCGCCGCCGAGGGCGGAGCAGCCGGTCAGCGCGGCCACCAGTGCGAAACCGGCGAGGGCGGCGCCGCTCCGGGCGCTCATCGTCCGACCTCCGTGAAGAAATCGGCCCCGACGGGCGTCTCGAGGGTGCGGGCGAGGCGGGCCTCGCCGTTGTAGGCGATCTCGTGGACCACGCCGGAGGCGGGGTCGTTGACGTAGGCCCGCTGCTGGTCCACCACCAGGTCGAGGCCCGGCGTGTCAGCGGTGAGGGCGCCGCCGTCCGGGGCGGCCGCCAGCGCCTCGGTGGAACCGACCACGGCGGGCGCCTCCTCCCCCGGGCCCGCGGTCAGGACGTGCAGCCGGCCGGAGGCGCCGAGCGCCACCACGTGCGTGTCGGCGTCGTCCACGGCGGCCACCTTGACCAGCGGCTCGGGCGCGGGCAAGAGCTCCCAGACCCGCTCCCGGGTGTCCAGGAGCCAGACGCCGCGCTGGGCCTCGCCCTCGCCGGCGAGCGCGGCCACGGTGGGCCGGCCCTTGCGGTTCGCGAACGCGGTGGCCGGCGGCGCTTCGGTGCCTTCCGGGTAGGGGACGTGCTCCAGCGCCGGCTTGCCGTCCGCGTCGACGGTCGCGAGCACGGCGCCGTCCAAGCAGCCCACCACCACGCCCACGCGGGTGGTGATGGTGCCCTCCGCCGCGGGGCACGCGGCCGAGACGCCCTCGACGGGGCTCCCCTCGGCGTCGTAGTACTGCACCTCCGCCACGGTCCCGGAGGCGTCCGGGACCGTGACGAGCGCTCCGGCGCCGACGGGCGCCACGAGGCCCCGGTGCGCCGGGAGCCCGATCCGGAAGCGCTCCTCCGGCGCGCCCTCGGACAGCGCCTCGTTGTCCAGGAGCACGGCCTCGTGCGAGCCCTGGAAGAACACGCCGGTGCTGCCGGCGGTGGGCAGGCTGGAGGTGGAGACCGTGGACTCGCCCTCTCCGGCGACGGCGCCGACGGGCCGCGGGTCCGAGCGGTAGTAGTGGAAGTGGTCCACGTGGTCCCAGGTCCAGACGCCGCTGTCCACGACCTCCAGTCCCGCTTCCGTGGTGACGAACAGGTAGCGCCCGCCCGAGGCCAGGGCCTGCGGCTTGCCGACGGGATCGAGCTCGGTGGACTCGCCGGTCAGGAGGTCGTGCAGTCCCACCGCGCCCGCGGCGTCCACGGAGGCGATCTTGACCTGCGGCTCGCCGACCTGCTGCGCCCCCTCGACGGAGCCGTGGCCACCGGCCTCGGCGTCCGCGCCGGCCTCCTGGCCGGATTCGCTGCCGGTCTCGTTGCCGGTCTCGTTGCCGCCGGGGTCGGCGACGCCGGCGGAGCAGCCGGCCGTCGCGAGCACCGCGGCGGCCGCGAGCGCGAAGAGCGCGACCGGGCGCCTCGACGGCACGCGTCCGGTCGGCACGCGTCCTGACAGCGCCGGGGCTCCGGGCGGTGGCGTGGTCTCCACGGGTTCTGTTCCTGCGTCGATGGCCACGGGTGGTGCGAGGCGCGTCATGCGGTCCTTTCGGGGACGGGGGCGGATGCGGGCGGCGCCTCGGAAGGCGCGCCCGAGGAGTTCTGGATCGGGCTCGGGGTCACGGCCGAGACCGAGACGGGAATCGGAGTCGGGGTCTGGGTCTGGGCCTGGGCCTGGGCCTGGGTCGGGGTCGGGGTCGGCGCGTGCACCGGTTCCGGGACCGCGTCGGCGTGGGGCCGGTAGCGGTTGGCCACGGCGCCGACGGCCCGGCGGGCGGCGGCGGAGAGCCCGGCGAGGAGGATCGCGGCGCAGGCGATCGAGGCGCCGGCGGCGGTCCCGCCGTACCAGGACGTCGCGAGGCCGAGCACCACGGCGGCGACGCCGAACGCGCAGGCGGCGAGCATCGTCGTCGGAATCCTCCGGGTCCACTGGCCCGCCGCGACGGCCGGCGCCAGCAGGAGCCCCACCACCAGCAGCGAGCCGACGGCCCGGTAGGACGCGACGACGGCCAGGGTCACGAGGACCACCAGCATCACCTGGGCGAGCTGGGGCCGCAGACACAGGGTGGCGGCGACGCGGGCGTCGAACGCCGCGGCGACGAACCGCCGGTGGAACAGGACGGCGATCACCACGGTGGCCACCAGGGCGCCGGCGAGCACGGCGACGTCGACGGGCGCGATGGCCAGGACGTCGCCGAAGAGCATGACGGTGGCGTCGGTGGCGAAGCTGCGCGAGTGGGACACGATGATGATGCCGAGGGAGAGCATGCCGACGAAGAGCAGGCCGATGCTCGTGTCATAGGAGAGCCGACCGCGGCGCTGGAGCAGGCCGATGGCGGAGCTCATCGCGGCGGCGCTGACGGCGGCGCCCAGCAGGGCCGGAGCGCCGACGAGCGTGGCGATGGCGACGCCGGGCAGCATGCCGTGGCCGATCGCCTCGCCCAGGAACGCCATCCCGCGGACGACCACCCAGGTGCCGACGATCCCGCAGATCAGCGCGACGAGGGACCCGCCGAACAGGGCGCGGGCCATGAATTCCGTGGTGAAGGGGTCAGTGAGTGCGAACACAAGAAGCTAAGCTAGCATTAAAATGAGAATCATTCGCAACAGAACGGAGTGGTGACGATGGACCACGCCCCCGCCCTCTCGGCCCGCGGCCTGTGCTTCGCCTACGACGGCCGCGACGTCCTGCACGACGTCGGCGTCGACCTGCAGCGCGGACACGTCACGGCGATCGCCGGACCCAACGGATCAGGCAAGTCGACACTGGTGGAGCTGCTCGCCGGGGTCCGCCGGCCCCGTGCGGGCCGCGTCGACCGGAGCGCCCCGGTGGCGCTGGTGGTCCAGCGGCCCTCGGTCCCGGAGGGGCTCCCGGTGACGGTGCACGACGTCGTCGCGATGGGGACGTGGCGGACGGACCGGGCCCGCCGGCGCGGCGAGGCGAAGGAGGCGATCGCCGCCGCGATCGAGCGGGTGGGCCTGCAGGGCCTCGAGGGCCGCCAGCTCCGCGACCTCTCCGGCGGCCAGCGGCAGCGCGCCCTCCTGGCGCAGGGACTCGTGCAGGAGACGGACGTGCTCCTGCTGGACGAGCCGGCGGCCAACCTGGACGCCGCGAGCCGGGAGCGCACGCGCGCCCTCCTGGCCGCCGAGGCAGCCCGGGGCAGGGCGATCGCGTGCGTCAGCCACGACCAGGCCGCGATCGACGCCGCCGACTCGGTCATCCGCCTCGAGGCGGGCCGACGCGTGGGCTGACCGGACGCGCCTGACTGCGCTCCACGTAGCATGGCGCCATGACCAGTCGTGATGCGCAGGACCAGGGCCAGCCGCCCGCCGACAGCACCTCACAGGATGGCGGCGCCCCGGGCGACGGAGCCGGCCAGGACGGTCCGCCCCGGCGCATCGTGGTGGTCGGCGGCGTCGCCGGCGGCATGAGCTTCGCCGCCCGCGCCCGGCGCCTGGACCGGCACGTCCGCATCACGGTGCTGGACCGCGGCGAGTACGTCTCCTTCTCCAACTGCGGGCTTCCCTACTACGTCGACGGCGAGATCGAGGACTCCTACCACCTGGCCCCGCGGACGCCGGAGACGTTCGCGCAGCAGGACATCGACGTCCGCCTGAGGCACGACGTCGTCGCGCTCGATCCGGACGCCCGGACCGTCACCGCCCGGGGGACGTCCGAGTCCGGCACCACCCGCGAGGAGACCTTCGAGTACGACGACGTGGTCCTCTCCCCCGGCGGCAACGCGACCATCCCGCCCATCGACGGGCTCCAGGCCGGGTTCGACGCCGGCCGGGTCCACACCCTGCGCACCGTGGACGACTCACTGGACCTGCGCGGCCACGTCGACTCCGGAGCACGCACCGCCGTCGTCATCGGCGGCGGGTTCATCGGCGTCGAGGCCGCCGAGGTCCTCGCCCGCGCCGGGCTGGACGTGGCGCTGGTGCAGCGCTCCGAGCACGTCCTCCCGCCGCTCGAGCCGGAGACGGCGCACCCGGTGGGCGAGGAGCTGGAACGCCTCGGCATCGCCGTGCACACCGGGGCCGAGGCCACCGCGTACCGGCACAACGGCGACGCCCCGGTGATCGTGCTGGGAGGCGGCACCGGGCCGGACGGGCGCACCGAGCTGCCGGCCGACGTGGTGGTGGTCTCCGCCGGGATCGAGCCGGCGACGGGGCCCTTCGAGGCCGCCGGCATCGCGTGCCAGGACGGCGCGATCCTCGCCGACCCGCACGGCCGCACCAACGTGCCCGGAGTGTGGGCGGTCGGCGACGCCGTGGCGAGCGTGGACGCCGTCACCGGCGAGCGCCGCGTGGTGGCCCTCGCCGGTCCGGCGAACCGTGCCGGGCGGGCCGTCGCCGACGCGATGCTCGGCGTCGATGCGCGCCCCATCCCCGCCGCGCTCGGCACGGCGGTGGTCCGGGCGGGCGAGCTGACGGCGGCGATGACCGGTGCCAACCGGAAGGCGCTCTCGCGCGCCTCCATCCCCGCGCACACCGTCCACCTGCACCCGACGCCGCAGGCGGGCTACATCCCCGGCGTCGAGCCGCTCCACCTGGTGGTGCACTTCGGGCAGGACGGGCGCCTGCTCGGCGCGCAGGCCGTCGGCAGGCTCGGCGCGGACAAGCGGATCGACGTGCTGGCCACCGCACTGCGGGCCGGCCTCGGCGCGGACGACCTGGTGGACCTGGATCTGGCCTACGCCCCGCACTACGGCTCGGCGAAGGACCCGGTGAACCTCGCCGGGATGCTGGGCCAGGACGTCCTCGACGGCTCCCTGCGCCTCTGGTACGCCGAGGACGCCGAGTCGGTGCTCGCGGACAGCCTGGTGGTGGACGTGCGGGGCGAGGACGAGTTCGCCGAGGAGCGCCTGCGGGACTCGGTCAACATCCCGGTCGACGCGCTCCTCGAGCGCCTCGACGAGCTCCGGGACCGGGCCGACGGCGGGCCCGTCCGTCTGCTGTGCTCCACCGGCGTGAAGTCCGCCGCCGCGCACCGCATCCTCGCCGAGGCCGGATTCGACTCGGCGTCCCTCTCCGGCGGGCTCGTCACCCTCCGTGCGGCGCTCGGGCCGGGAGCGGACCGCCTGCTGGCCTGACGGCCATCATCAGCGAGCATCCAGCCACCCCTCAGGGCGGGCATGGTTGAGGCGTGGAGTATTGATCCCACCACGGACCGATCCAGCCGATCACGTCAGCCGACCGAAGGAGGCGCCATGCTGCTGCTCAGCCCCGCGACCCGCCTGTCCCCGCGCGTCGGACTCCCCACCGGCCGCAAGCTCACCGTCGCCGTCGTCGGAATCGACGGCGCCGGCAAGACCACCGCCGCCAGCCATCTCGCCGCCGACGCGGCCGACACCGGCTGGCCGGCCCAGTTCATCAAGAACCCCTCCGGCCGCCGCTGGTTCGCCCGCCTCGCCGAGCGGCACGGTCTGGCTCTGCCGACGCCCCTCCTCGACTGGGCCGAGACCGCCATCCGGATGTACCGGGTTCTGCGCTCCACCGCCACGGCGGACCGCTTCGACGGACTGACCGTGATGGACCGGCATCTGGCCTGCCAGACCGTGCTCCGCGAGGTCCGCGGCCTGCCGGCGGGCCGCCTGCTGCCCGCGCTCGAGCGGCTCCTCGCCCGGCGGGCGGGCGTCGGACGGCGGCTGGGCGGCCCCGACGTCGTCGTCCTCCTGGACGTGGACCCCGCCACCGCCCTGCAGCGGATCACCCTGCGCGGCGAGGACAGCGAGTCACTGGCGGACCTGCAGGCCGCCCGGGCGGCGTACCTGCACCGGGCCGGCGCCGAGGGCTGGACCGTGATCGACGCGAACCGCGAGGCCCCCGAGGTGCTGCGCGACCTGCGCCGCGCGATCCTCTAGCCCGGCGCACCACGACAGCGGCGCGTCGAGGAGTCGCTT
Source organism: Zhihengliuella alba (assembly GCF_039538765.1). Taxonomy (NCBI): domain Bacteria; kingdom Bacillati; phylum Actinomycetota; class Actinomycetes; order Micrococcales; family Micrococcaceae; genus Zhihengliuella; species Zhihengliuella alba. Next base: position 225,045 of record NZ_BAABCJ010000007.1, read on the forward strand.
CGGGGGACGCGCCTCACCGACCGTCCCCCGGAACGAGGGGTGGCGGACACCGCAGACCGCGCCAGCAGTCAGGTGGTGCGGCGCTGCTGCCGGACCACCAGGTAGATCAGATAGGGGGCGCCGACGACGGCGGTGGCCACGCCCGCGGGCAGCGCCACCGCGAACAGCCGGGCGGCCGCGAGATCGGCGAGCAGGATGAAGAGCGCGCCGACGAGGGCCGAGGAGATGATCGGCGGCAGCGTGGAGCGCGCCATGAGCTTGGCGATCTGCGGGCTGGCCAGCGCGACGAACGCCACCGGCCCGGCGAGCACCGTCGCGGCCACGGCCAGCAGGGTCGCGACGCCCAGCAGCCAGATGCGCGTCAGGTTGATGCGCAGGCCGAGCGCCACGGCCGTGTCCTGGTGGAGGGCGATCACGCGCAGGCTGCGCTGGGACACCAGCGCGGCGAGGAACCCGGCGGCGACCAGCGGGATGATGGGCAGGACCTGCGCCCAGTCGCGCCCGTTGATGGTCCCGGTCATCCAGGTCAGGGCCTGGGCGGCGTTGGTGACGTCGCCCAGCGTGAGCATCCAGGTGGTCATCGCCGCCGCGAGGCCCGAGAGCCCCAGCCCCACGATGATCAGCCGGTTGGACTCGAGCCCGGACTTCCAGGCGAGGACGAACACGGCGACGGCCGTCAGCGTGCCGGCCAGCGCGGCGCCGAGCGGCAGTCCGAGCGTCGCGGCCAGCCCGGAGACGCCGCCGGCCGAGCCCGCCAGCACCAGCACGGACACCGCCCCGAAGGACGCGCCCTGCGTGATGCCCAGGACGTCCGGGCTGGCCAGGGGGTTGCGGGCCACCGTCTGCGTCAGGGCGCCGGCGACGCCGAGGCCCACGCCCGCGACCACCGCGGCGAGCGTGCGCGGGGCGCGGAACTCGATCACGGCCAGCTCGGTCCGCCCGTCGGGCGGCTGCCCGGCCAGGGTGGCCAGCACGTCCCGGAGAGGGATCTCCGAGCCGCCCACCGCGATGTGCCACGCGGCGGCAAGCAGGCAGGCGACGCCCAGCAGCAGTGGGACGGCGAAGCGCCGCAGCGCGGCGGCGCCGGCCGGCCACCGGGTGACCACCGGCCGGCGTGCGACGGCGGGGCGCACCCCGCGCTGTTCCGGCGCCGCCGCCGTCGAGGCCGAGGTCGAGGTTGAGGCCGAGGTCGATTCGGGTCGGGGCGCGGCGTCCGGCGGGGCTACCGAGCCGGGGACCGGGACCGAGCCGGGCGCCGGGACCGAGCCCGGGGCCGACGCCGGGCCGGTCGCGGGGGGCGTGCCGACGACGGCGGGCGTGGTCCCGGTCGGGGTCGTCTCGAGGGAGGTCATACGGCCACCACCTTCCGGCGCCGGGCGATGTAGACGAAGACCGGCGCGCCGATCATCGCGACCACCACGCCGACCGGCAGCTCGCCCGGGCGGGCGATGACCCGCCCCACCACGTCGGCCAGGAGCAGGAGCGCCGCACCGGTCAGCGCCGCGGCGGGCAGCAGCCACCGGTAGTCGGCGCCGATCGCCCACCGGACGATGTGCGGGACCAGCAGCCCCAGGAACGCGATGGGCCCGGCCACGGTCACGGCGACGCCGGTGAGCAGGACCAGCGCGGCCAGTCCCACGCCGCGGGCGCGGGCGGTCGTGACGCCCAGCGACGTCGCGACGGACTCGCCGAGGGCGAGCGCGTTCAGCTGCGTCGCGTTGAGCCACGCGATGACCGCGCCGACGATCACGAGCGGCCAGAGGACCTCGAGCGCCCCCGAGCGGCCGGCCACCGAGCCGACCTGCCAGAACCGCAGTGTCTCCAGCGCCGCCTCGCTGAGCAGCACGATCCCGGAGACGATGCCCGTGCACAGGGCGGTGACGGCCGCGCCGACGAGCACCAGCGTGGTCGGCGAGCCGCCGCGCCGGCCCACGTGCCCGATCCCGAAGACGACGACGGCGGCGAGCAGCGCGCCCGCGAAGGCGAGGACCGCCTGGACGGCGTACGGCTGGGGGCCGAGCAGCGCCGTGGTACTGACGATCGCGAGCGCGGCGCCCTGGTTGATGCCCAGCAGGCCCGGCTCGGCGATCGGGTTGCGCGTGTGCCCCTGCACCAGGGTGCCGGCCATGCCCAGCGCGGCGCCGACGGCCAGGGCGGTCACGGTGCGCGGGAAGCGTAGCTCCCGGATGGTCATGTCCATGACGGTGCCGGTGGGCGAGAGGATCGCATGGAGCGCCTCGGCCACCGTGTTGGACGCGGAGCCGATGCAGAGGCTCAGGACGGAGACCACGACGACGGCGCAGGCCAGCCCGACGAGGACCAGGAGCGGGCGCCGCCGCGAGCCGGCGCCGGCCCCGGGGAGCGTTCCGAGCGCTCGGAGCGCGGCCGGGGCGGCGTCGGGGCCGGCGTCGGGCGGCGCGGTCTGGGACTGGGGGGTGGTGGTCACATGGATCCTGGCGGGTGGGCGACGGAGCGGGGCGGGGTGCGCGGCGGCGATGGCCGACGAAGTGTGACGTAGGCGGCGGAAATTAGCTTAGACCATGGTAGCGTTTTGGTCGCTCGGGCGGGTTAGGTGACCCTAAATCGGGCACTCTGTGTAACCCCACCGCCCGCACCACTCGATATCCCCCTGAGGAGAACCAGCATGAAGAAGACCCGTCTGGCCATCGCGGCCGTCGCCGCGGCCACGCTCCTGGGCCTGACGGCCTGCGGCGGCGGCTCCACCGCCGAGCAGGCCTCCGGCGCCCCGGCCTCCGCCTCCAGCGCCGAGGCGGCCGGGTTCCCCAAGACAGTGGAGCACTTCCGCGGCAGCACCGAGATCCCGGAGCAGCCGCTGCGCATCGCCGCCCTGGACCCCAGCTACGTGGACGCGACGCTCCTGCTCGGCGCCGAGCTGGTCGCCTACACGGAGTACCGACAGGGCAGCAATCCGTTTCCCGAGTACCTGGGCGACGTGAGCGAGCAGACCGACGAGGCCGTCAACGTGGGCACTATCGCCGAGCCGGACCTGGAGAAGATCCTGGAGGCCGAGCCGGACCTCATCATCACCGCCGACGTCCGCCAGGGCGCCATGTACGACCAGCTGAGCAAGATCGCCCCCACCGTCATGTCCGAGTCCACGGGCCCGACGTGGAAGGAGAACGTGGTGCTCCTGGGCGAGTCGATCGGCAAGAAGGCGGAGGCCGAGCAGGCCGTCGCCGACTACGAGGAGCGCGCGGCCGCCGTGGGCGCCGCCATCCTCGAGAAGGACCCGGAGACCACCTACTCCCTCCTCCGCTTCGTCGGCGAGGACACCGCCCGCCTCTACTCGTCCAACTCGTTCATCGGCGAGATCATGGCGGACATGGGCGTCCCGCGCCCGGAGGGCCAGCCGGACACCGAGGAGGAAATCATGGTGCCGCTGTCCACCGAGCAGCTCCTCGAGGCGGACGCGAGCCTGATCATGGAGGCCACCTGGAACCCGGGCGGCAGCGAGGGCGAGGCATCGGTGGCCCAGCGCGACCGCTTCCGCTCCAACCCGCTCTACTCGGAGCTGACCGGCGAGATCCTCGAGGTGGACGACAACGTCTTCCTCTCCTCCGTCAGCATCCAGGGCGCCAACGAGGCCGTGACCCAGCTCGCCGAGCACTTCGGCGTGGATCCGCTGCTGGAGAAGTAGCCGTCAGGCCCGGTCCCTCACGTGGATCCAGGCGGGGAACGGATCGTGGAAGCGGGCCCACTCGCGCGGCCCGGCCAGGAGCTCGGCGTCGGTCAGGACGGCGGCGTCGAGCAGCCGGCGCAGGCGATCCTCGTCCAGCCCGATGCCGGTGAGGATCAGGTCCTGCCCCACGCAGAGCGGCTCCTCGGCGGTCCCGTCCCCCTCGAGGGGGAGCAGGTCGAACATGCGGCCCACGTGCTCCCACTGCGCCGTGATCCCGGAGCGGGTCGCCAGCCGGGCGAAACCGGCCGAGCGGACCACGCGGCCCGCCCCGCGGCCCCGCCCATCCGACTCCCGTCCGCCCCGCTCCAGCTCCTCGAGCGCCGCCCGCAGGCGCCCGGGGTGGAAGGGGCGGACGGATTCGTAGCGCACGGTCGAGACCCGCTCGTCGCGGATGCGGGGCGAGAAGGAGCTCGGGTGGTCCGAGTTCAGGCGGCGGATCCACCCCGGACGCAGGCCCGTCGGCGTGTTGGGCGCACCGCGGCGGTCGTCGTCCAGCCACCGCTGGACGTCCAGTTCCAGATGCGCCGTGGGATTGAGGTGGCTGACGAGGCTGACGACGAGCGAGACGTCCGGTGCCGTCAATCCACTCCAGTTGGTGACCACCACAACGGTGGCGAACTCGATCTGCCGCACGGCCAGGAGGGCCCGGGCCACGAACTCCGGCAGGTAGTCGTCGTCGAACAGGTCCTCGAGGAGGTGGCCGGCGTCCACCACGCAGACCACGTCCGCGAGCGCGCCGGGTGTGCCGTCGCTGTCGAGGAGCCCGATGGCCTCGAGCACGGGCACCTCGGAGGCGACCTCGACCACCAGGTCCCGCGCGCCGTCGTGCGGACAGTCCTCCGGGGCGGCCACGTGCAGCGTGGCCGCCAAATCGTCGAGCCAGCGCCCGGGCCGGTCGGCGGCGCGGGGCCGCTCCGACCGGACGATCGCAGCGCCGCGAGCACCGGCGATCGCCTCGGCGTGCTCCCGGCGCTCCGGTCCGCACGCACCGACCACCAGCACCGACTTCACCTCGGTCATCGGTTCTCCTTCTCCTCGGGTTCACGCGCCCGCCGACGTCGCTCGACTCGGCTCGCCTCGCCGTCGCGCTGTTCGTCATGGCTTCGTCCGGCGTCGATCTCAGCATATAATGAGAATCATTCGCAACAACAACGGAGGAGAAGCACTGTGAAGGTCCGCAACTCGCTCAAGGCGCTCAAGCAGCAGCCCGGAGCCCAGATCGTCCGACGGCGCGGACGGGTGTTCGTCATCAACAAGAAGAACCCGCGGCTCAAGGCCCGCCAGGGCTAGCCCCTGGCCGCGGTGGAGTCCCGCTCCCCGGCGGAGGTGCCCGCGAGCCACCCCATGGGGAGCTCTGCCCATGGTCACCGGGGCGGACTGGGCCTACGGTGGTAGCACCCAGCCCGCCCTCGACCCCGCGGAGGCCCCATGCGCTACCGTCTCGACCAGCCCGAGTTCAACAACTCGCTGCGCTCGTGCGACGACGTGGTCCTGGACCTTCCGTCCCGGATCCTGGCCATCGAGGACGCCGTCGCCGACCTGAAGCTCGCCCTGGACGGGACGGACTGCGGCGGCCCCGTGGAGACGTGCGGCGCGGACGTGATCCTCCCGGACGCCCGTGCCACCGTGGTCCGCTGCGAGAACGCGGTGGGCGCCGGCTGGGGCGTGAGCGTCGCAATCTCCCAGGGGGACGAGGACATGGCCGACGAGGCGAGGCTGGACGCCCGATGAGCCTCTTCACCATCGACTATTCCGGGCTGGACACCCTGCCGGCCAGCGGCGAGGCCGTCCGGAGGGCCGCCCGCGCCCTGAAGACCTCCGGCGACGACTTCGACACCGACGTCACGACGGCCAGCACGCGCTGGGGGCGCGTCCAGAACCACTACGAGGGACCCGGCGCCGAGACGCTCGCGTCCGCGCTGAAGCCGGCCGTGACCGACGCCGGCCAGCTCGCCGACAACCTGAAATCGCTCAAGTCCGCCGCCGTGGCACTCGCCGACGAGATCGACGACCTGCGCCAGCGCGAGAGCACGTTCAAGAGCACCACCCAGCCCAATGCCGAGGCCGATTTCAAGCGGACGCACCCCGCCCAGGCAGCGCCGGGCTACGACATGCAGCACACGGTCGCCGAGAACAACCTGCAGGGCAAGTTCGACCTGATCACCGCCGATTGGACGGCGGCCCAGAGGACGTTCAACACCGCCGTCGAAGCCATCGACCGGGTCAGCGTCAACACCCCGGCGCATTTCGACTACGGCACCAACTCCACCCGCATCGCCGACGCCGCACGGCTGTACAGGCTGGCGACCGGCGACAACGCCACCCCGGACGACGTCGAGGCCTACTACGCCCACCTCGCCACGCTGAACGAGGACGAGATCGCCGCGTTCGGCGCCATGCACCCGGACGCGCGGGTGACCCCGCCGCCGCTGCCCACCGAGCCCGCAGTCGGCAACGGCTATCCGTCCGGGAAGCACGGCGCCGCGTGGTGGGACGGCCTCACACCCGCCCAGCAGGCGGCGCTCGGCCTGGCCCTGCCGGCCCTGGTGGGCAACACCAACGGCGTCCCCTACACGGACCGCTCGGCGGCCAACGTCCGCACGCTGAAGCTGGTCCGGGACGATCCCGCCTTCACCGAGGAGCAGCGGACGGCGTTCGATTCGATCGCCGATGCCTTGGTCCCCGGCGACACCACCGAGAACCCCGGCCAGCGATACCTGACGCACCTGATCCCGGACGACCCGGCGTCGGGCCGCGCGCTCGCCTCGGTGGCGATCGGCAATCTGGACACCGCCGACAACGTCACCGTCTCCGTGTCCGGGATGGGCAGCGGCACCCACAACATGGACGGCGAGGTGGACAACGCCCAGGGCCTCTACAACGGCATGAAGGGCGATCGCGCCGTCGTCACGTGGCTGGGGTACGACAGCCCGGACAAGCCTGCCTGGGACGGGAGCAACTTCAACGCGGGCGCGCCCGGCCCGAGCCTGGCCAGCGCGATCCTCGAGTCCGGCACGAGCTCCACCGAGGTCCTGCGCAACGACCACGCGAACACCGGCGGCATGCAGCTGGCCCATTTCCTGGACGGATTCCACGAGACGCGGGACCACCGCGGGGACGTCCCCACCACCAACGTGATCGCCCACTCCTACGGGACCACCACGGCTGCGGCCGGGCTGACGCAGACGGAGCACGCGGTGGACCGGTACGTGATGTACGGGTCGGCCGGCATCGACCCGAAGGTCGCGGACCACGCCAGCGACTTCAACGTCAAGCGCAACGACGAGGGCCGCCCGCAGGTGTACGCCACGATGGCCTACGACGACCCCTGGGCCGCGCCCGGACAGATCGCCTCGGAACGGCTCTCGCCGACCGCCGAGGAATTCGGCGCCTACACGTTCTCCTCCGACGGCGAGGGCAATGTCCCCGGCAAGGCGGGCACCGTGCACGATCAGACGACCTCCCCGGACGATGACGACTGGGGCTACCTGGAGGAGCGCGGCCAGGCCTACAACAGCATCACCCGCATCCTGGACGGGAAGGCGGAGAGCATCGAGTACATCGACGAGAGCCGCTACGACCGGGACCCGAAGGCGCACCTGGAGGCCCTGCAGGCCGGGATCGACGCCAAGAACGCCGTGGGGGACGGCATTGGCTGGCTCGGCGACCGCAAGGACGACGTCGTCGACGGGGTCGAGGCCACCGGCGAATGGCTCGGCGACCGCGGCGAAGACATCGTCGACGGAGCCGAAGCCACCGGCGAATGGCTCGGCGACCGCGGCGAGGACGTCGTGGACGGCGCGAGGGAGACCGGCAAGTGGGTCGGCGACCGCGGCGAGGAGGTCGCCGAAGGGGTCAGCGACGCGTGGGGCTGGGCGAAGGACAAGGTCACGTGAGGGACGGCGTTGTCCCGCCCGGTCGTGGGCCCAGGCCCTACGCTGGGTTCATGTCGCGCTCGATTCGAACCGCCGCCGTCGTGCTCCTGGGCGCTGCCGCGCTGACCGGCTGCACCGCCCCGGGAGCCACGTCGCCCGAGCCCACCACCGAGACAGGAGCCGAGATGTCGGAGAACGCCACGATCGAGGAACTGCGCGCCGACGCGAAGCGTGTCCTGGGAGCCCTGCACGGGATCGTGCCCGCAGCACCGGAGAAGGACGAATTCCTCTCCCGCATCGATGCCCTGGCGCCCGCCTCCTGCGGATCGAGCGGAGCCCTGCGGCTGGCGCCGGCGCTCGAGGGCGGCGGGATCGAGGATCCTGCGGCGTTCGTCGACGAGGCCGAGCGGATCCTCGCCGAGCTCGGCATCCCGAGCACTCCCGAGGACCGCAACGGCGTCCTCGACGGGGACGCCTACGTGGGTGCCGGGCTGCCGGACGGGCGGATGGTCGCCATCCAGGCCGGCCCCGAGCGGACCATGGTCCAGTACGAGACGGCCTGCTCGGACCACGAGAGCCTGCGCGACGCCTTGGACCAGGCCAGCGATGAAGCTCTGGAGACGGGCGACGACGCCCCGCAGTCGGCGCCGAAGCCCTCGCGCTGGGGCATTCACGGCTGACCGTGCACTCGGTACGCTGCGGAGCATGGATCTCTCACTGGACCGGCTCCTGGAACTCGAGCACCGTGGCTGGCAGGCGCTGTGCTCCTCGCGCGGCGGCTCGTTCTACAGCGATCTGATGACCGCGGACGCCCTGATGATCTTGGTCAACGGGGCCGTCCTGGACCGGGACACGATCGCCGCGACGCTGGACGAGGCGCCCCCATGGGACAGCTTCACCATCGAGGAGCCACGCGCGGTCCCCGTCGGGGAGGACTCCACGGCATTGGTGTACCGGGCCCGGGCGCTGCGTGGTCCGGACCAGCCGTTCACGGCGCTGATGGCCAGCACCTACCGGCTCGTCGACGGCGTCCCCCGGCTGGCGCTCTACCAGCAGACCACCATCACCCACTGAGGTCCGCGCCGGTCCCCCTGGCACGGCCGGTGAATCCGGAGGACGAGCAGGGTCCGGCCCGGCCCTGGTCCGCGACCTCGCCTAGGGCGCGCGGCGGAAGAGTGCCGCCACGACGAGTCCCGACCCCGCTCCGATGACGATTCCGACGAACCGGTCCAGCAGGAGCCACGCGGGGTCGGCCTGCTCGACCAGACTCATCATGAGCAGGATCAGCGGCGTGAAGAAGCCCAGCGCGAGGCCGTAGTTGCGGGCCATGAACATCTCGGTCGGGAACATCAACACGATCACCAGGACCGCCCTGGCCACGGGCGGCCACCCGGGCAGCAGCGCGACCGCAGCCACCGCCAGCCCGACCATGGTCCCGGCGAGGCACTGCGCGCCGCGGGCGAGCCGCCTCCCGAAGGTCGGTGCGGCCAACGGGACCGCAGCACCGGCCGCGGCCCAGCCGAGATGACCGACGTCGAATCCGAGGGCGATCGCGGCGGCGAGTGCCACGGCCACGCCGTACGTCGCTGCACGCCATGCCGCCTCCGCGGGCGGAGTGGGGATCGCCGAGCCGGGCACCGGCGCACTGCGGAACGGGCCGAGCACGCCGATGCGGGTCAGCTGGCCCATCCCCAGGCAGAACGCCGCCGTGGCCGCGAAGACGAGCAGACCGACCTCCGCGATCGCCTCCGAATCGCGCCGGGCCTCGAGCGGCAGCGTGGCGAAGGTGCAGAACGCGAAGAGAACGAAGAAGGGCCCGAGCGGGCGCAGGCCGAGCCGCTCGATGAGCCAGGAGGCGGCGACGGCATAGGCCACAGCGCACGCGGCGATGACCGGAGGGCCGGCGCCCACGGCCGGCAGCGCCGTCCCGGCGGCGACCGCCATCCCGAGGAGCCCCGTGGCGAGGACCTGCTGCCGGAGCCGGACGCCGGCCATCTGCCCCCGGCCGTACATGCCGACGAAGGAACCGAACACGGCGAAGATGAGGAGGTCGATCCGCCCCAGGGCCAGCAGCGCCACGGCCGGAATGGCCAGCCCGAGACCCACCCGGACGGCCGGGCGGTGGTCGGCGGTCTCAGCGATCCGCTGGGCATGCCCGACCAGCGCGGGGCGTCCGAGCAGTCGGGAGGGCGGCGTCACCTGTTCATTGCATCATCCTGCGGCGGGGGCCGCGCGCAGATGACGGACGTCTACGTCCGGTGACGCTCTGCGAAGCGACCCCCGGACGGGGTGCCGTTCCGAACCGGCTGCGCCTACGGGAGCTCCTGATGCAGGAGCTCGACGACGGTTCCCACGGCCTCCTGGACGGTCTCGGGGCCGTCGGTCACCTCGACGATCGCCCGCGACAGCTTGGGCGTGCGGAGCACCTCGGCGACGAACAGGGCGACGTCGTCGCGCGGGATATCGCCGTACTCGACGGCGAGCCCGGCCGTGACGCGCCCGTTGCCCTCGTCGTCCGTCAGCCGCCCCGGCCGCACGATCACCCAGTCGAGCCCGGAGCCCGTCGTCACGGTGTCCCCGCGCTTCTTGGTCTTCATGTAGTGCTCGAACGACGGCGTCGTCTCGCGTCCGCGCGCTGCCTCGGGCATCGCCGAGACCACCACCAACCGGTAGACCTTGGCCTCCTGCGCCGCTCGGAGCGCCTTCTCCAGCCCCTTGCCGTCGATCAGGGTGGTCTGATCCTCACCGGTGCCGTGCGCGCCGGCCGTGAAGACCACGGCGTCGCACCCCTCGAGGATCTCCTCCAGGTCGCCGTCCGACCCCTCGATCAGATCGAACTGCCGCCCCGTGGCACCGGCGGCGTTCACGGTCTCCGCCTGCTCCGCGCGTCGGAAGACGCCCACGGCGTCATCGCCTCGCTCGGCCAGAATCCTGCACAGCCTGCTGCCTATTCCGCCGGCCGCTCCAATCACTGCAACTCTCACGATCACCACTGCCTTTCGCAGAACCGCTTGCTCTCAGGACAGCAGTCCCAGCGGCGGTACGCAAGGGTTGTTCGCTGGGAGTTCCCGGGACGGACCCGGTACCGGGGTGGCCGCCAGCCGGCCGTCGGGAGGAGCGTGCCGACACCGGTGCTGCCGGGCCTCCGGCTCCCCTCCGCTGCCTCTACAGTTGGGGCGTGACAAGCATCTATTCGCCCGCCATCCTGCTGGTGCTGGTCTCCCTCTTCTGCCAGCAGCTCGGCGCCTCCATCGCGGTGACCATCTATCCGGAAGTGGCGGCGCAGGGTGTGGTCGCGATGCGGTTCGGCTTCGCCGCGATCCTGCTCCTGATCTTCACGCGTCCCGGCTGGGGCACCCTTCGCTCGATGGACCGGGCGGCGTGGACGGCGGTGATCGGGCTCGGGTTGACCATGGCGGCCATGAACTCCCTGATCTACGAGGCGTTCGGCCGGATCCCGCAGGGCGTGGCCGTGACGCTCGAGGTCCTCGGACCGCTCGCGCTGTCCGTCATCGCCGGCCGACGGCTCATCGGCCTGCTCTGGGCCGGGCTCTCGCTGGCCGGCATCGTGATCCTCGGCCGCGACGGGTTCGATGCCGCCGAGGGCCTCGATCCCGTGGGCGTGCTCTGCGCCCTCGGCGCGGCGGCGTGCTGGGCCGGGTTCATCCTGACGAACCAGCGTGCCGGTCGGCACCTCCCCGGAGTGCAGGGCCTGGCCCTCGCCATGGTCATCGGGAGCCTGGGGACCGTGCCGATCGGCTTCGCCACGGCCGGCACGGCACTGCTCCAGCCGTGGGTGCTGGCGCTCGGCGTCGGCATCGCGGTCCTCTCCTCCGCGCTGCCCTACGGGATCGAGATGCACACCCTGCGGACGCTGCCCGCGTCCCTCTTCGCGATGATCACGTGCCTCTCCCCGGTCGTCGCCACGCTCTCCGCCCTCGTGGTGCTGCGCCAGCAGCTCGAGGCCCCGGACCTCGTCGCGATGGCGCTGGTGGTCGCGGCCTGCCTCGGGGCCGTCCGGTCCAGCAATCGCCCGGCCCACCCGGCCTAACCTCTGAGCAGCTCGTCGCGAGGGTTGCACCCCCAGGGCGACCGGTTCGGGAGGGCCGCCCCTCCCCAGGGGTTGCGTCTCCGAGGGGCGGCGTCTCCCGAGGGACGGCATCTCCCGAGGGATCGCGTCTCCGTGGGGCGGCGTCTCGGCGTGGTCCGCTCACGCCCCGTTCGTTGTGTCCTCCAGCGGCGGCAGGCGGTAGCCCACCATGCCGTCGGTGGCGCCGAGGACGACGTACTCCTCGTTCCGGTGGCCGACCCGGCGCAGCTCGCCGACGGTCGGCGCCGCCTCGGCGACCGCACGGTCCTAGCGGTTGCAGGCGAACGCTGCGTCGGCGCGCGGCGGGGCGACGAGGTCGTCTCCACGGCTCCAGGTCCCGGAGCCGCGGCTGGCGGAGAACCGGCGGACTTCGAGGCTCTCTCGCGGCGCCGTGCAGATCACGGTCTCCTCGTAGGCCTCCGCCAGTGGCGACCGTTTCTCGGATTCCATCGAGACGGCGAGGGCCTCTCCAGCAGCGTCCACGAGCTGCACGTGTTCGGCTCCGGCGGCGATCAGGGGTCGGCCGTCGGTCGCGTCCAGGACGCTCGTCCCCGTCTCGACGCGCCACAGCTCGTCGCCTGTCTCCAGGTCGATCCCCGCGACGTAGGCGACCACGCCGTCTTCGGCCAGGTCCGGTCCCTCGTCGGTATCGGTGCGCGTCAGCGTCCCCTCGGCATAACCGCAGACCACGAGGACCTGCAGATCCTCGTCGAGGCGGGATTCCTCGCAGCGCGACGTCCCCGGCACCGACCAGAGCATCTCCCCGGTCTCGCGGTCGAGCCGCACCGTCTTCTCTACCGCGGGGAGGTCGAAGACCGTGGTGGTGCCGTCCTCGGAGGTCTCGAAGTGCCCGAATGCCGTGCCGACGAGCGGCGAGCCCTCGGAGTCGTACCAGCCCCACCCGGCCTCCAGCTCGTAGCCGTCCCCGAAGACCTCGGAGTACGTCCGCGTCCACGCGATGTCCCCGTCACGGCCGTAGCCGAGCTCGGCTTCCTCGTCATCCGTGCCCGGCGATACCGAGAGCCGGTCCCCCAGCGTCCACGCGTCCCGGTCGACGAGCGGGATCTCGCGCTCGGCCGGGTCGTGGTTCTGCCAGCGGCCGAGTTCCCAGTCGAAGGCCACGTGCGTGTCCGGCGACCAACTGCCCCGATCGGGGCTGGCGGCGTACCACCACGAGGCCCGGGCGCAGAACGTCTCGCCGCAGTCCTTGGGCATGCTGGCATAGGCCGGCTGCGCCCGGGCGACGCCCGCGCGCTCACCGCTGGCCGCGGCGACCACGCGCAGCTCGCCCGGGCCCTCCTCGACCGGCGCGTAGTAGGCGGCGTAGGTCTCGCCGTCCCGCTCGACTGTGGCGACGGCGGGGACCCGGCCGCCGTCCCGTGATCCGAACAGCGCCGGCTCCCGCCACAGCTCCTCGCCGGTGGCCGCCTCCCGGGCGAGGAGCTGCATCCTCCCGCGGTCGGCCACGTAGGCCAGCACCACGCCGTCCACCCGGACCGGCTCGCTCAGCACCCGGTCGTTGGATTCCCAGACCAGCTCCGCCGGGGTCTCGAGGCGGCGCTGCTCCGCCGCCTCCGCGAGCTCCTGATCGCTCGGCCCGCAGCCGGCGAGTGCCAGCACGCCGACGGCGCCGAGCACGGCGGCGACCGCCCCTCGGGCACGGGCCGCGGGTCGCCGCGGCCCGGAAGCCGGATGCACCGCCCGCGGGCGACCGGGGCCGGCCGGTTCGCCGGGAGGGACCGTGCGGCTGGAGGGGGCGGATCGACGGTCGGGGGCCGTCGGACGGGACGTGATGGTGCGGGCGGCGGCCACGGATGCTCCTGGCTGGTCGGTTCCTTGTGCCGCTCGAACCTATCGGGCGGACGATGCGGCCTGCGACCCGTGCTGCCGGCCTGTGGACAACGCTCCGCCGGCGTTCCGGACCAGGTCCGCCTCGGCGTCGGTCAGGGGTTCGAACCGGTCGCCGTGCAGGACCTGGAGCGTGCCGTCCGCGACGTCGAGGAAGAGGCCGATCAGCCGTATGTCCCGGCCGCCCAGCTGGCGCTTCACCTGGTCCAGGGCGACGGCGACATTGACCTGCGCCAGCTGGTCCGGCGTCCCCAGCCCGCCCGCCGCCGCGCTGGCGCCGACCGGGTGACCCGCCCGCCAGGCCCGCACGGCCGGCTCGGCATGCGCGAGCCAGTCCCCCACCGGGCCGTCGGCCGGACGGCCGTCCTCGCCGGCGAGGACGGCCTGCATGGCGCCGCAGGAGGAGTGACCGCAGACGATCACGGTGTCCACGCCGAGCTCGTCGACGGCGAACAGGAGCGGCGCGGAGACGGAGGCGCCGGTGCGCGGCACCAGGTTGCCCATGTTGCGGCTGGTCAGCAGGTCGCCCGGACCGCTGCTCGTGATCAGGTTCGGCACCAGGCGTGAGTCGACGCAGCCGAGGAAGAAGGCCCGCGGCGCCTGACCACCGGCCAGGCCCCGGTACACGGATCGGAGCCGCGGCGCCTGGCGGCGGTGGTACTCGCGCACGCCGGCGACGAGCGGATGCGCCTCCCCGGCGCGGCCGCGTGCCGGGTCCAGCCATGCTCCCCAGGGGAGCAGGCCGCGCGGGCTGACCGGGGACGCCTTCGCGGGTCGCTCGGTCGGCGCGTCGGGGCGCTGCGGCAGGGAGGCAGCGCCACCTGGCCCGGTGGTACCGGATGCGTCGCCGGCACGGTCGTGCGCGCCGTCGTCGGAGCCCCCGTGCGGGCCGGAGTGCTCCAGCAGCGCGTCGCCGCCGCGCTGTTCGTAGCGGGCCACCCAGTCGGCGAGCTGGTCCTGCGCGGCCGGGTCGATGTAGTCCACGAGCAGGTCGACCTCCACGACCTGGCCCTCGGGGAGCGACTGCAGGTGCCGCAGCACCAGCGGCATGGCGAGGAAGGTCAGGCTTCCGCGGAGGTCCACCAGCCACAGCTCGCGCCCGTCCGGGGCGTCGCCGGCACGGCGGACCGCCACGGAGAGCCGGAGCACCCGCCAGAGGACCAGTCCGACGGCGGCGAGCAGACCCAGCAGCACGCCCTCGACGAGGTTCAGGAGGAGGACGCCGAGCACGGTGACCGCATAGATCCAGAGCTCGCCGCGCGCCCGGGCCTGAAGGATGTCGCGGCGCCGCACCAGGTTCACCCCCATGACGATCAACAGCCCGGCGAGGGCGGCGAGCGGGATCTGCTCGATCAGCCCCACCAGCACCAGGGCGAACAGGAGCACCCAGACGCCGTGCAGGACGGCCGAGGCACGGGTGCGGGCGCCGGCCGCGACGTTGGTGGAGCTGCGGACGATCACGCCGGTCACGGGCAGTCCGCCGAGCAGACCGGAGGCCGAGTTGGAGAGGCCCTGGCCCACGAGCTCCCGGTCGAGGTCCGCGCGCGGTCCGGAGTGGAGCTTGTCCACGGCGACGGCGGAGAGGAGGCTCTCGACGCTGGCGATCAGGGCGATCGTCAGGACAGCGCCGGCGACGGCCAGCGGGGCGCCCTCCGGCAGTGCCACGTTGCCGAGCACCGCGGCGAGGTCACCGCCGAGGTCGACGCGCTCGGCGTCGGGCAGCCAGAGGGCCGCCGCGACCGTCACCGCCGCGACGGCGACCAACTGGCCCGGCACTGCCCTGGCCCGGGCGGGCAGCCGGGGCCAGAGGAGGAGGACAGCGACGACGCCGGCCGCCGCCAGGACCGCGTGCGGATTCAAGCGGGCGGCGTTCGCGAACGCCGCCTCCACGTTGGTCAGGGCGCTCGACTCGGAGCTCCCGCCCAGCGCCACATTGAGCTGGCCGAGCACGATCGAGACGCCGATGCCGGCGAGCATCGCGCTGACCACGGTGGGCGAGATGGCGAGGGCGTACCGTCCGAGCCGGGTGACGCCCAGCACGATCTGCAGGACGCCGGCCGCCGCCGTGATCGCGCACGTGGCGGGCCAGCCGAACTCGGCGACGACCTCCGCCACGACCACCGTGAGGCCCGCGGCCGGACCGCTGACCTGGAGGGCCGATCCACCGAACAGGCCCGCCACGATCCCGCCGACGACGGCGGCGATCAGCCCGGCCGCCACCGGTGCTCCCGACGCGACGGCAATGCCCAGCGAGAGCGGGACGGCCACGAGGAACACGACGAGCGAGGCGGACACGTCGAAGCGCGCATCGCGGCGGAACCAGGTGCGCCATCCGGGCGCCGGAACGGAGTCGGGGGTGGGAGCGGGCGTCGGCGGAGAACTGGAGGAAATGGACACGGCGAGACTCCTTGAAACATCGTCGGTGTTGTTTCTCCGGCCCCTTCCGGGCCGGCGCCGTCAACGTATTTTCGGAAGATGAGCCGAAAATGAGAAAGGGGTCCCGAATCACCACGTTTCAGCGTGTGACAGGGGGCGATGCGCCAGAGTCCGCGGATTTCCACCACAGAAAATTAACAGAGAAGAGGCCCGGCGCATTCATGACTGGAAATTACGTGCAGAATAAACTAACCGGCGTAGCAGAATCGCGTGAGGACGCTGCGTGCATGCCCTGATGCACTGCGGGCGACGTCAACGCGTCGGCTTCGCCACCCGATCGTGGAACCAGACGATGTGCTCCGCCACGAGCCGGGCGGCGTCGGACCGGCGCCCCTCCGCGACGGAGGCGAGGATCTCGCGGTGCTGCGCCCGCAGCGTGCTGACCACGCGATCCCAGTCGGCCTCGCTGGTGATCGACTCGGCCACGTAGTCGCGGATGGACAGGCGCAGCGACTCCATCATCGCCTCGATCACGGCGTTGCCGGCCAGGGAGGTCAGCAGGACGTGGAAGCGTGCGTCGAGGTCGTGGAAGTCGCCCCGCGGTGTGGCGGGGTCCTCCATGGCCTCCAGCAGTCCGGCCGCCTCGTCCAGGACCGCCCGGCTCCGCTCCGGGTGCGCCTCCAGGTCCGTGGCCTCCGCGGCCCAGGACTCGAGCAGGATGCGGGTCTGGACGATCTCCTCCACGCTCAGCTGCGCCGACGCCACGTGCATGCGCAGCGCGGTGGAGATGCCGGCGGCCGGCCGCGAGATCAGCACGTTGCCGGCGGTCGGGCCGGAGCCGGTGCCGGAGCGGACCACGCCCATCACCTCCAGGATCCGCATGGCATCCCGGACCGAGGCGCGAGAGATGCCGTGCTGCTCGGCGAGCGCCCGCTCCCCCGGCAGCTGGTCGCCGACGCGCAGCCGCCCGGCGCGCAGCTCGGCCTCGATGCTGTCGAGGACGGGCTGATAGGCCTTGGCGGGGGCTGGGAGCTGTTCGTTCACGCCCACAACTCTATGCGGGGCGCTCCGCCGGGTGCGCGGCCTCGGCGCAGAGGACCACGCCGTCCAGTCGGGGCAGCTCCCGCGCCAGGCGGGCCGTCGCCGCCCGGCGGACGGCATCCGCCGCGGGCAGCGACGTCTCGGCGACGCCGAGGGTCGCCGAACCCTGGAGCCGGTGCCCCACCCAGCGCAGCCGCAGGTCGGAGACGTGGACGACGCCGGGCGTCCCGGCGAGCGCACCCCGCGCCCGGTCGACGAGCTCGGGCTCGATCCCGTCCATCAGGCGCCGCCCGATGCTGCGGACGGTTCCCCACAGGAGGACGACGATCGCCGCCGAGATCAGGAGCCCGACGATCGGATCCGCCAGCGGGAAGCCCAGCATGGCGCCGAACCCGCCGATCACTACGGCGAGCGAGGTGAAGCCGTCGGTCCGGGCGTGGACCCCGTCCGCGATGAGGGCCGCGGACCCGATCCGCCGGCCGACCCGGATCCGGTACACCGCGACCGCCTCGTTGCCGGCGAACCCGATGACGCCGGCCGCGATGACCCACCAGAGGTGCGCCAGCGGCTGGGGATCGATGAGCCGCTCGATCGACTGGTAGGCGGCGACGATCGCCGAGAGGGCCACGACGGCGATGATGAACAGGCCGGCGAGGTCCTCGGCGCGGCCGAAGCCGAACGTGTACGTCCGGGTGGCGGCGCGGCGGCCGAGGACGAACGCGATCCACAGCGGGACGGCGGTGAGCGCGTCCGAGAAGTTGTGGACCGTGTCCGCGAGGAGGGCGACGGAGCCGCTGACCAGCACCACGGCGAGCTGCAGCACGGTGGTCGCCAGCAGGATCAGTAGGCTGATCTTCAGCGCCCGGACGCCCTGGCTGCTGGCCTCGACCGCATCGTCGATCGAGTCGGCCGCATCGTGGCTGTGCGGGACGAAGACCCCGTGCAGAAACCCCCTGATCCCGGTGTGATGGTGCCCGTGCGCGTGCCCCGGCGACCCGGCATCGCCGTGGTCGTGGTCGTGCTGGTGCTGGTGCTGGTGCGACGAGCTCATTCCCGGTCACCCTCCACGGTCGACGGCGACGGCCGGCGCTCGTGGCGGTGGTGCCATGGCGTCCCGCCGAGCGAGTGCTCGGCCTGGAAGATCGCGTCGGAGACCAGCTGGCTCGCATGCTCGTTCTCCAGCCGGTAGAAGACGCGCGTGCCCTCCTGCCGGGTCCCGACGATCCGCGCGAGGCGGAGCTTGGCCAGGTGCTGGGAGACGGCGGCCGGCGACTTGCCGACCTCCTCGGCCAGGCTGTTCACGGACCGCTCCCCGTCCCGCAGCGCCAGGATCACCCGCACCCGCGTGGCGTCGGCCAGCATGGCGAACACCTCCACCGCCAGCTCCACGTACTGGCTGTCCGGGTGCCGTCCGCACCGTTCCTTATCTGCATCCATGCGCAGATTCTTGCATAAGGAGCTCCACAGCACGAGCCCTTGACGTCGCCACCGCCCGGGTGGACGCTCGCGGTACGTCGATCTACTATGGTCTGACCACATACCGAGAGAAGTCCCCATGCGAATCGCCCTCTTCGCCACGTGCATCGTGGACGCCATGTACCCGCGCGTCGCCCGCGCCACGGTGCAGATCCTCGAGCGCCTCGGCCACGACGTCGTCTTCCCGTCCGGCCAGGCCTGCTGCGGCCAGATGCACACCAACTCCGGCTACTTCGACGCCGCCACCAAGGTGGTGGACAACCACGTCCGCGCCTTCGAGGCCGACGAGTACGACGTCGTGGTGGCGCCCTCCGGGTCCTGCGTCGCCTCGGTGAAGCACCAGCACCCCATGCTGGCCGAGCGCAGCGGCGACGCCGGGCTCAAGGCCCGCGCCGAGACGATCGGCGCCAAGACGTACGAGCTCTCCCAGCTCCTCGTCGACGTGCTCGGCGTGACGGACGCGGCCGCGCAGATCGGCAGCCACTTCCCGCACACGGTGACCTACCACCCCTCCTGCCACGGCATGCGCCTGCTCCGCCTGGGCGACCGGCAGCTGAACCTGCTCAAGAGCGTCGGCGGGATCGACGTCGTCGAACTCCCCGAGGCGGACCAGTGCTGCGGCTTCGGCGGGACGTTCGCGATGAAGAACTCCGAGGTCTCCGGCGCCATGCTCGAGGACAAGGCCCGGAACATCTGCTCCACCGGGGCCTCGCTCTGCTCGGGCGGCGACGCGTCCTGCCTCCTGCACATCGGCGGCGGCCTGTCCCGCTCCGGCGCGGCCGCCGGGACCCTGCACTTCGCCGAGATCCTCGCCAGCACGCTCGAGGATCCGGCCCAGCTGCCGGACTCGAGTGGCACCACGGCGGGCACGGCCACCCCCACGACCGCCGGCACAGCGACCGGGACGACGACGGGAGCGACACGATGAGCACCACCTTCGTCGGGATGCCGGGCATCCCGGGCCGCGGCAACCTGCACGCCGAGCTCCCCTTCCCGAAGGCGGCCAAGGCGGAGCTGACCAACCCGCAGCTGCGCGCCAACCTGCGGCACGCCACGCACACCATCCGCGACAAGCGCGTCCGCGTGGTCGGCGAGCTGCCCGACTGGGAGGACCTGCGCCAGGCCGGCGCGGACACCAAGAACGCCGCCATGGCGAACCTGCCGGCCCTGCTGGAGGAGTTCGAGCGGAACTTCAGGGCCCGCGGCGGCACCGTCCACTGGGCGCGCGACGCCGACGAGGCCAACCGGATCGTCACCGATCTGGTCCGCGCCACCGGCTCGCCGGAGGTCGTGAAGGTCAAGTCCATGGCCACCCAGGAGATCGGGCTCAACGAGCACCTCGAGGAGCAGGGCATCCCCGCCTTCGAGACCGACCTCGCCGAACTGATCGTGCAGCTGGGCCACGACAAGCCCAGCCACATCCTGGTCCCCGCCATCCACCGGAACCGGTCCGAGGTCCGCGACATCTTCCTGCGCGAGATGCCCGACGTCGACCCCGCCCTGACCGACAACCCGCCCGAGCTCGCCATGGCCGCCCGCGCTCATCTGCGCCGGAAGTTCCTCTCGGCGCGCGTGGCGGTCTCCGGCGCCAACTTCGCGCTCGCGGACACGGGCACGCTCGGCGTCGTCGAGTCCGAGGGCAACGGGCGCATGTGCGTCACGCTCCCGAAGACCCTGATCACCGTCATGGGCATCGAGAAGGTCCTGCCGACGGCCCAGGACCTGGAGGTGTTCATGCAGCTGCTGCCGCGCTCCTCCACCGGCGAGCGCATGAACCCGTACACGTCCCTCTGGACGGGGGCGACCGCCGACGACGGCCCGCAGGACGTCCACATCGTGCTGCTGGACAACGGCCGCACCAACGCGCTGGCCGATAAGTACGGCCGCACCGCCCTGAACTGCATCCGCTGCTCCGCCTGCATGAACGTGTGCCCGGTGTACGAGCGGACCGGCGGCCACGCCTACGGCTCCACGTACCCGGGGCCCATCGGCGCGATCCTCTCGCCGCTGATGACCGGGATCGAGGCCGAGGACAACGGCTCGCTGCCCTACGCCTCCAGCCTCTGCGGCGCCTGCTACGACGCCTGCCCGGTCAAGATCGACATCCCCGAGATCCTGGTGCACCTGCGCGGCGAGGACGTGAAGGCCCAGCACGCGCACCGGCGGATTCCCACCGAGATGGACCTGCTGATGAAGGGCGCCGAGGTGGTCCTGAGCTCCGGCCGGATGCTGGCCCTGGCGGAGAAGGGGCTGCCCCTGGGACGCCTGCTGGCCGGACGGGACAAGAAGATCAAGAAGCTGCCGGGCAAGCTCGCCGGCGGCTGGACGGCGTCGCGGGACATCCCGGCGCCCCCGGCGCAGTCGTTCCGCGACTGGTGGAAGAAGGAGGGCCGCGCATGAGCGCGCGCGAGGAGATCCTGGGCCGCATCCATTCGGCGCTCGCGGACGCGCCCGTGGCGCCGACCGTGCAGCGGACCTACCGACGCGAGGCCGACCTGGCCGGCGAGGCCCTCGTCGAGATGCTCGTGGACCGGCTCGTGGACTACAAGGCGAACGTCGACGTCGTCGTCTCCGCCGACCTCCCCGCGACCCTGGAGCGCCGGCTCGCCGCCGCCGAGTCCTACGTGGTCCCGCCCGGGCTGGCGGACTCGCCCTGGTGGGGCACTGCCGCGCTGGAGGCGGACCCGCGCCGGGTGGTGGACGCGGTCGACGCGCCGCTGTCCGTGACGGACCTGGACACGACGTCGGCCGTGGTCACCTCCTCGGCGGTGTCCGTCGCGGAGTCGGGGACCATCATCCTGGACGGCTCCGCGGAGATGGGCCGCCGCGCCATCTCCCTGGTGCCGGACCACCACGTCTGCGTGGTGCCGGGCTCGACGATCGTGCAGCTGCTCCCCGAGGCGCTGCCGCGCCTGGACATCACCCGACCGCAGACCTGGATCTCCGGGCCGAGCGCCACGAGCGACATCGAGCTGGAGCGCGTCGAGGGCGTGCACGGACCGCGCGACCTCGACGTCGTGATCGTCACGGACCTGTAGCGCTCCCCGCCCCGCGCCGGGCGTGGACGCCTCGGCGGAGCCCTCCGACCTGCACTTTCAGGCTGACGGATCTCCGTGGTTGAAACGTCTCAAAATGCGGGTAGGATAGACCGCGATCACAGAGACTGCGGTCACAGGCCCGGGTGAGGAAGGTCTACGCGATCCCCTCGCCGTGCCGCACCGGTCGCCTGGGTGCGGCCCTCCAGCCGGAGGGTCGCGCGCACCCGCCGCATGAATCGATTCATGCCTGCCAGGCACCGACCGTCGAATCCACACAAGGGAGTTTGCAATGGACGCCACCAGCGGCACGATCGCCGGCCTGGTCGAGCTGGGCCCGGAGGTCACCACCACCCGCGCCTGCTTCCTGCTGCACATCCGGCCGGAGCGGCTGGCCGAGTACGTCGAGGTCCACCAGCGCGTCTGGCCGCGGATGCTCGACGCGCTCCGCCGCCACGGCTGGCGCAATTACACGCTCTTCCTGCGCGAGGACGACGGCCTGGTGGTCGGCTACTTCGAGGCCGACGACGTCGCCGCGGCCCAGGCCGCCATGGACGCCGACCCCGTCAACGCCGAGTGGCAGGCCGAGATGGCCCAGTTCTTCGTCGAGGACAGCGTCCAGGAGGCGCTGCTCCCCTACTTCCGCCTCCCCGAATAGGAACACCATGTCCGAAGCAACCCAGCAGCCCGCCCGTCCGCGGATCAGCGGGTGGAAGGCGACGATCGCCGTCGCCATGTCCAACTACATCGAGGCCGGCTCCATCATCGCCCTGGCCACGTCCCTGACCTTCTGGCAGGACTACTTCGGCTTCTCCAACCTCATGGTCGGGCTCGTCGCGGCCGTCAGCGCCAACGCGTTCGGCGCCGCCGTGGGCGCGCTCATCGGTGGTCAGCTGGGCGACCGGTTCGGCCGGAAGTTCATCTACACGTACGACCTCATCGTCTACATGCTCGGCACCCTGCTGGTGGTCTTCGCAGCGCACCCCGCGATGCTGCTGACCGGCGTGGTCCTGACCGGCATCGCCGTCGGCGCGGGCGTGCCCGTCGCCTGGACGTACATCGCGGAGGAGGCCCCGGCCACGGACCGGGCGAAGCACGTGGGCTCGGCGCAGCTGGCCTGGTCGCTCGGCCCGGCACTCGTCTTCCTGTTCGCCACGATCGTGGTGCCGCTGGGCCTGCTGGGCTCGCGGATCATCTTCGCGCACCTGTTCGTCGTCGCCTTCGTGACGTGGTGGGTCCGGCGCGGCCTCGCCGAGTCGGACACCTGGAAGAAGTCGAACGCGGAGCGCCTCGCCTCCGAGGCCTCCACCGGCATCCGGCGCCGCAACTACCGCGAGCTGCTGCTCAACCGCGGCAACCTCAAGGCGCTGCTGTTCCTGACCGGCGTCTACGCGCTGTGGAACCTGGTCGCCGGCCAGATGGGCATCTTCATGCCGCGCGTCTACGAGACCGCCGGCGTCGAGTCCGGCACGCACCAGAACCTGCTGCAGGTCCTGCTGTGGACCTGCACCGTGGCCGCCACCTACTGGGGCTTCATGAAGTACGGCGACCGCGTCTCCCGCCGGAAGCTCTACATCGTCGGCGCCGTGCTCGGCATCGCCGCCTGGGTGCTGCTGGTCTTCGCGCACATCACCATGCCGCTGCTGATCGTCTTCGCCGTCCTCTGGGGCGTCTCGGCGGGCATCGGTGCCCAGGCCTTCTACGCGCTCTGGGCCGCTGAGATGTTCGCGACCCGCTACCGCGCCAGCGCCCAGGGCGTCCTGTTCTTCGTCGCCCGCATCCTGGTCGGCGTGCTCAGCTACTGGTTCCCGACCATGCTGGCCGAGCAGGGCGTGCCGTTCGTCGGCTCCGTCATGATCGCCCTGCTCGTCGCCGCACTCATCATCGGCGCGGTCGGCGCACCGAACACCAGCGGCCGCACCCTCGAGGAGATCGAGGCCGAGCGCTACGGCACCGCACCGGGCGAGGCCCCGGCCGACGCCTCCAGCACGACGCCGACCGCCGGCACCCGGTAGCCGCGCACCCGGTAGCCGCGCACCCGCTGGCAGCCAGCTGCGGCACGGGATCCGAGCCCCGGTCCGACCACCCCCTCTCCCCTCGAGGCTGGTCGGGCCGGGGCTCTCGCGCTTCTCGGGGGTGACGCCCGCGGCACGGTCGGACGGTCAGGCTCCTCCACGGCCCGTCGGCGGCGGTCGGACGCCTCCGCCGCCCGCGGCCCCACCGTCGATCGACTCGCGCCCCGGCTGCCCGCCGCCGGCCATCCGGAGCAGCTGCTCCCCGAGCCGGGCCGCCGCTGCGACGGCCTCGTCCGGTTCGAGGATGCGGCAGGGGAAGCCGAGCCGCCCGACGTGGAAGAGCACGAAGTCCGGCGACGCCGCCCCGGCCGTGAGCACGCACGCGTCCGGACCATCCGGCTCGATGGTCGCGGCCCCGGCCGGCACGCGCGCCCGCACCGCCTCGGCGGGCGCCTCGATCCGGATCCGGGTCACGGAGGGGTACGGGTTGGAGGAGATCGCCCGGCCCACGAACTCGACCGGGTCCGGCGCCTCGCGCGGCCGGAACCTCCACCCCGTCCGGCGGACCGTGCCCACGCGGTCCAGACGAAAGGTCCGCCAGTCGTCCCGGTCGACGTCGTACGCCATCAGGTACCAGCGCCGCCCCGCCGAGACCAGGCGGTACGGCTCCGCGCGCCGCTCCGCCAGGTCGGACGGGCGCCCGTACGCCTTGGCGTAGTCGAACACGATCCGCTCCGGGGTGCGGATGGCCCGCGCGATCTCCACCAGTGTCCCCGAGGGCACCGACTCCGCGGTCCCGCGCGATCCGTCGAGCGAGACGGTCGACTGGGCGACGGCCTCCACCGCACCCCGCAGCCGGGCCGGCAGGACCTGGTCCAGCTTGGCGAGGGCGCGCACCGCCGCCTCGCCGGCGCCGGAGACGCTGCCGCCGGTGGCCAGCCGCAGTCCCACGGCGACGGCGATCGCCTCCTCGTCGTCCAGCAGCAGCGGCGGCAGCGCCCGGCCCGCCTCCAGCAGGTAGCCGCCGGCGGCACCCTGCTCGGCGCGGATGGGATAGCCGAGGTCGCGGAGCCGCTGGACGTCGCGGCGCACCGAGCGCGTGGTGACCCCGAGCTCGGCGGCGAGCTCCGTGCCGGACCAGACCGGCCGTGACTGCAGGAGGTTGAGCAGGCGCAGGGCCCGCTGCAGGGTTTCGGCCATGTCCACAGCCTGCCACGGACAACGGACAGTTCCTGTCCTATATGCGCGCCAGAGTGGAGCCATGGAAACAGAACGCACCGTCCACGTCACCACCGGCACCGACTGGAACGAGCGGCTCGTCGAGCAGCTCGACCTCCACTGGCGGGTGGCGCTCCGGCCCCGCCTCGAGGGCCTGACCGATCACGAGTACCGCTGGGAGCCCGTTCCCGGCTGCTGGAACGTCCGGCCCCGCGGGGAGAGCGGGCCGGCCTTCGAGGGCGCGGTGACGGCCGGTGGCGGCGACTTCGTCATCGACTTCGCCTTCCCCGAGCCGACGCCCCCGCCCGTGACCACCATCGCGTGGCGGCTCGGCCACCTGATCGTCGGCGTCCTCGGCGCACGGAACGCGAGCCACTTCGGCGGGGCTCCCATCGACTACCCGACGCACCCGTACGCCGGCACCGCCGCGGCGGCACTGGAGCAGCTCGACGAGGTCTACGCGCACTGGATCTCCGGCGTCCGCGGGCTCGGCGCCGAGGGGCTGTCCCGCCCCTGCGGACCGGCGGAGGGGCCCTACGCGCAGAGCCCGCTCGCCGACCTGGTGCTGCACATCAACCGCGAGGTCATCCACCACGGGGCCGAGATCGCCCTGCTGCGCGATCTCTACGCCCACCGAACCCACTGAACCACCCTCCGCAGATCAGCCTCTTCGAAAGGAACCACCATGCCCGCCATGCCCGGACCCGTCGCCGACGAGAAATCGTCCCTCCTCGCCTTCCTGTCCCAGCAGCGCCAGAACTTTCGCACCGTCGCCTTCGGCCTGACGGACCAGCAGGCGCGCCTGACCCCCACCGCGTCCGCGCTCTCGGTGGGCGCGTTGATCAAGCACGTCACGGCCTGCGAGGCCGGCTGGGTGGGCCGGATCGCCGCCGCACCCGAGTACCCCGCCTCCGACTCCGTCCCGTTCGAGGAGGCCGCGGCCGCCTACGCGGAGCAGTACCGGATGAACGAGGATGAGACGCTCGAGGGGCTGATCGCCGCACTCGACGAGCAGGAACGGACCACCGAGTCGATCATCCTCGCGGCCGATCTGGACGCCGCCGTGCCGGTGCCGCGCAACGCCCCGTGGTTCCCGCGCGACCTCGAGGCCTGGTCCGTGCGCTGGGTCCTCGGCCACGTGCTCGAGGAGCTCTCCCGGCATGCCGGCCATGCGGACATCATCCGCGAGAGCATCGACGGCGCCACCTGGTTCGAGCTGATGGCCGCCATCGACGGGATGGAGGAGACGCCCTGGCTCAAGCCGTGGCAGCCGGCCTGACACCCGCTCCGCCGTCCTCGCCGCCGAAGCCGTGCCGCCGCACCGCGGCACGGCTTCTCTGGTTTGGCTCAACGCCCTGGCCCCGGCCCGCACGCGGTTGCTTGACTGGCCTCGAGGCGCAGGAGCCGAGCCACCCCAACCGGGCATCTCCCCGTCCGCGGCCCGGCCGGTCCGGCCGGGCCGCTGCGAGCCGAGTCTGAAAACTTTTTCAGGTTCTTTTGCTCAAGGGGCTAGTCAAAGTGGCGTGTTCTTGTTTGACTCTGTCCGTGACCGGACTGTGAACTAGGTCACGATTCGGAATCCATCCCTAGGAGGACTCATGAACGCAGAATCATCCAATACCCGACGACCCGGCGAGGGCCGCTCGACCACTGGCCGGCGCAGGGCCGCGAGCATGCTCGGCGCCGTGGCGCTGGGCGCGGCCCTGCTGGTCGGCGGCACGCAGGCGGCCGCCGCCGATCCGAGCGAGCGCGCGGGCACCGTCTCGAAGGGGATCTCCAAGCAGGAGGCGTCCTCGGCCGTCTCCTACTGGACCTCGGAGCGCATGAAGAACGCCAAGTCCGCCGACGTACTGCTGAAGGACAACAAGAAGTCCAAGCCGAGGATCGAGATCGGGGCGCCCACCAAGATCAAGGGCGAGCGTCCGGTCCAGAAGGCCAAGCCGACCAAGAACGCCTCCGAGACCCCGGTCTCCCACATCGGCAAGGTCTTCTTCACCATGAACGGCTCCGACTACGTCTGCTCCGCCAACGCCGTGGTCTCCGCCAACGAGTCGACGGTCTCCACCGCCGGGCACTGCCTGAACGAGGGCCCCGGCGGCTTCGCCTCCCGCTTCGTCTTCGTCCCCGCCTACGAGAACGGCTCGGCGCCCTACGGGACGTGGGCCGCCACCGAGCTGCACACCACCCCGCAGTGGGCCAACCAGGGCGACATCACGTACGACGGCGCCTTCGCCGTCGTCGCGCAGGTCAACGGCCGGACCCTCACCGACACCGTCGGCGCCTCCGGCGTGGCCTTCAACCAGTCCCGCGGCCTGACCTACAGCGCCTACGGCTACCCGGCGGCACGCCCCTTCAACGGGGAGACGCTGGAGTCCTGCTACGGAAAGGCGACCGACGACCCGTACGGCCAGACGCAGTCCCAGGGCATCCCCTGCGACATGACCGGTGGCTCCTCCGGCGGCCCGTGGTTCATCGGCTCCGGCACCAACGGCTACCAGAACTCCGTGAACAGCTTCGGCTACTCGGGCGTCCGCAACACGATGTTCGGTCCGTACTTCGGCACCGACATCCAGAACGCCTACCAGCAGGCCCAGAGCTAGGCATGACCGAGCACCCGGACCAGGATCCGCCGGCCGAGCACCGCATCGTCGCGAGCCCGGACGAGCAGATCGCCCACTTCACCCGCGAGCGCCGGCGTCAGGCGACGCCCCGCGAGATGGTGCGGCCGAGCCCCGGGGACGACGATGCCCCCGAGGACACGCGCACCGGGCGGGGCGGAGGATCCGGGGGCACGGCGGCCGGGCACGGGGACACCGCGTCCGGGGATAACGGCGAGCCGTCGCAGGACGACGGCGGCCGGTCCCCCGGTCCGGACGAGCAGTCGCCCGGCCCCGAGCGGGCGGGCGACACCGGCTGACGGCACCGTCCGTCCGGAGGGTCCGCCCTCGGCGGTCCGGCCGTCGAACGGGCGACGCCCCGGTTGGGAGAGAGGCCTGAACCTCTCCCAGCCGGGGCGTCGTCGTCTGCGGACCGGGCTAGCCGGACATCGCGGCTAGCTCCCCGCCGGCTCGTAGCGGACCGGGTCCGCCGCCACGGCGGCGCGGAGCTCGGCCAGCCCGCCGGTCAGGAGTCCCGCCGCGCGGGCCTGGACCAGCAGGTTCCCCTGCGCGGTCGCCTCGACCGGCCCGGCCAGCACCGGCAGACCGGTGGCGTCCGCGGTCAGCTGGCACAGCAGGGCGTTCTGCGATCCACCGCCCACGATGTGGAGGACCTCCGGCCGCTTCCCGGACAGCTCCGACGCCTGCCGCAGCGACGCGGCGTAGCCGGCGGCCAGGCTGTCCATGATGCAGCGGACCGTGGCGGCCTGCTCGGCGTCGACGGCGCCCGCGTCGGCGCTCGCAGCCGCAGCCCCGGCGGCGGCCAGCGTCCCGCCGTCGGACTCCACGGCGGCACGGAGCCGCGCCGGCATGCCGCCGGGCGCGATGAACTCCGGGGAGTTCGCGTCGACCACCGGCCCGCCGGCCGGCAGGGCCGCGGCGGCGGCCAGCAGGTCGGCCAGCGGCCGCTCCCGGCCCTCCTCGGCCCACGTGCGCGTGCACTCCTGCAGCAGCCAGAGGCCGCCGACGTTCTGCAGGTACCGGATGGTGCCGTCCACGCCGCGCTCGTTGGTGAAGTTGGCCCGGCGGCTCGCCTCGGTCAGCACGGGCTCGTCCAGCTCCAGGCCCACCAGGGACCAGGTGCCGGAGGAGACGTAGGCGAACTCGCGGTCCTCGGCCGGCACGGCGGCGACGGCCGAGGCCGTGTCGTGCGAGCCGACGGCCACCACGCGCACGTCCGGGTCCAGCCCGGTCTCCGCGGCGACCTCCGGCAGGAGCGTCCCGTAGGCCTCCCCCGGCGCGATCAGGTCGGCGAACACCTGCGGGACCCCGATCGCCTCGAACACCTCGGCGGACCAGGCGACCTCCCGCGCGTCGAACAGGGCCGTGGTGGACGCGTTGGTCTCCTCGGTGCGCTCCGCCCCGGTCAGCCAGTACGCCAGCAGGTCCGGGATCATTAGGGCGCGCAGACCCGCCAGGTCCGGCTCGGCGGCCAGCTGGTACACGGTGTTGAAGGGCAGGAACTGCAGGCCGCCGATCGCATACAGCCGCTCCGGCGCGATCGCCGCGTGCACGCGGTCGATCACGGGCTCGGTCCGGCCGTCGCGGTAGGCGTGCGGCGGGCCCACGAGCTCGCCGTCCGCGTCCAGCAGGCCGTAGTCCACGGCCCACGTGTCGATGCCGATCGACACCACACGCTCGCCGCTCTCCCGCACGACGGCGGCAGCGGCCTTCAGCCCGTCCGTCACCTCGCGCTGGAGCGACCGGGCGTCCCAGTGCAGGGTGCCGTCGATCTCGGTCACCCCGTTCGGGAACCGGTGGACGATCTCCATCTCGAGGCGGCCCGGCCGCCCGGCGCCGCCGGGCCCCAGGCGGCCGACGATGACGCGGCCCGAGGACGCGCCGATGTCCACGGCGATCATCGCCGCACCGGGCGCTGCGTGCGCGCCGTCCCCCGCCGTCGTCGTACCCACCGCGGCCATCTAGCGCAGGAAGGCGGCGGCCACGCCGGCGTCGACCGGGATGTGGAGGCCGGTGGTGTGGGACAGGTCGGCGGTGCAGAGCGCGAAGACCGCGTTGGCGACGTTCTCCGGCAGCACCTCGCGCTTGAGCAGAGTGCGCTGCGCGTAGAACTTGCCCAGCTCCTCCTCCTCCACGCCGTACACGGCGGCGCGCTTGGCGCCCCAGCCGCCGGCGAAGATGCCGGACCCGCGGACCACGCCGTCCGGGTTGATGCCGTTGACCTTGACGCCGTACTCGCCGAGCTCGGCGGCCAGCAGGCGGACCTGGTGGGCCTGGTCCGCCTTGGTGGCGGAGTAGGCGATGTTGTTGGGGCCCGCGAACACGGAGTTCTTGGAGGAGATGTAGACGACGTCGCCGCCCATGTCCTGCGCGATCAGCACCTTGGCGGCGGCGCGGGAGACCAGGAAGGAGCCCTTCGCCATCACGTCGTGCTGCAGGTCCCAGTCCTTGACCGTGGTGTCCAGGAGGGACTTGGACAGGGACAGGCCGGCGTTGTTGACCACGAGGTCCAGTCCGCCGAAGGCCAGCACGGCGGCGTCGACGGCGGCCGCGACCTCGTCCTCGCTGGTGACGTCGGCGCGGACGCCGATCGCGACGTCGGTGGAGCCGATCTCGGCGGCGACGGCCTGGGCCTTCTCCAGGTCCAGGTCGGCGATGACCACGCACGCGCCCTCGGCGGCGAGGCGCTCGGCGATGGCCTTGCCGATGCCGGAGGCGGCACCGGTGATCAGCGCGATGCGGGTGGCCAGCGGCTTCGGCTTCGGCATGCGGGCCAGCTTGGCCTCCTCCAGCGCCCAGTACTCGATGCGGAACTTCTCCGACTCGTCGATCGGGGCGTACGTGGAGACGGCCTCCGCGCCGCGCATGACGTTGATGGCGTTGACGTAGAACTCGCCGGCGACGCGTGCGGTCTGCTTGTCCTTGCCGAAGCTGAACATGCCCACGCCCGGGACCAGGACGATCGCCGGATCGGCGCCGCGCATGGCCGGGGAGGAATCGTCCGCGTAGCGGTTGTAGTAGGCCGCGTAGTCCTCGCGGTAGGCGGCGTGCAGCTCGACCAGGCGCGCCTTGGCGTCCTCGACGGAGGCGTCCGCCGGGAGGTCCAGCACCATGGGCTTCACCTTGGTGCGCAGGAAGTGGTCCGGGCAGCTGGTGCCCAGGGCGGCGAGCTCGGCCAGGCGCTCCGAGCCGAGGAACTCGAGGACCTCGGGGGCGTCGGTGAAGTGGCCGACCTGCGGCTTGTCGGTGGAGGCGAGGCCGCGGATGACCGGGGCCAGCGCGGCGGCCTTGGCGCGGCGCTCCGCCTCCGGCAGGGCGCCGAAGCCGGACTTCGCGGCGCCGAACGGGTCCTGGCGGCCGTGCTCGGCGATGTACTGCTCGGCGGTGCGGATGATGTGCAGGGAGTTCTGCTCCGACTCCTCGGCCGTGGCGCCCCAGGCGGTGATGCCGTGTCCGCCGAGGATGCAGCCGATGGCCTGCGGGTTGCGCTCCTTGATCTCGGCGATGTCCAGGCCCAGCTGGAAGCCGGGGCGGCGCCACGGCACCCACACCACCCGGTCGCCGAAGATCTCGGCGGTGAGCTTCTCGCCCTCGACCGCGGTGGCGATCGCGATGCCGGAGTCCGGGTGGAGGTGGTCCACGTGGGCGGCGTCGACCAGGCCGTGCATGGCGGTGTCGATGGACGGGGCGGCGCCGCCCTTGCCGTGCAGGCAGTAGTCGAACGCGGCGACCATCTCGTCCTCACGCTCGACGCCCGGGTACACGTTGACCAGGGCGCGCATGCGGTCCAGGCGGAGGACGGCCAGGCCCTGCTCGGTGAGAGTGCCGAGGTCTCCGCCAGAGCCCTTGACCCAGAGCAGCTCGACGTCCTCGCCCGTCACCGGGTCCTGCTCGGTGCCCTTGGCGGAGGTGTTGCCGCCGGCGTAGTTGGTGTTGCGCTTGTCGGCGCCCAGGCGGTTGGACCGTGCGATCAGATCGGCGACGGGAGTGCTCATGTCAGTTCCTTCGATCAGGGGGCGGTCCGGCCGGCGCGCCGAGACCCGTTTGTTCATTCGTGTTAAGTGTTACAC
Source organism: Zhihengliuella alba (assembly GCF_039538765.1). NCBI lineage: Bacteria > Bacillati > Actinomycetota > Actinomycetes > Micrococcales > Micrococcaceae > Zhihengliuella > Zhihengliuella alba. Next base: position 256,407 of record NZ_BAABCJ010000007.1, read on the forward strand.
GAAACGACACGACCGACAAGGGTCCGTCGCAGATTCCCCTCCCCCGCCTCAGGGCAGGTCGACCTCAGGGCGGGTCGGCGCCACAGGGGCTGGTGGTCACAGCAACTCGACGCGCCCGCGGTAGGCCTCGAGCGCCGGGTCCGCCGGATCGAGTTCCGTCACCATCATCCCGATCCGATCCCACGCCAGCCCCCGGACCAGCGCCCGCTGCCCGAGCTTGGAGGAGTCGACGATGAGGACCGTCTCGTCGGAGGCGTCGGCGAAGGAGAACTTCACCTGCGTCTCGGCCAGCGTGACCTCGGACGGCCCGTCCGGGTCGACGGCCGCGGCGGAGACGAAGAACGTGGAGTAGTGCAGGCTCGCGGCGGCCTGGCAGGCGATGTGCCCCACGAAGGAGTCCGTCTGCTCCTCGGCCTCGCCGCCCACCAGCAGCGCGGAGAGCCCCTCGACGCCGCGGGCGACGCCGAAGTTCTCGTAGGAGTTGGTGGCGGCGATGACCTGCCGCCCGTCGACCCGCGGAACCCCGCCGAGGACGACGCCGGCCGTGGAGGACGCGTCGAGGGCGATCGCCCCGTGCTGGGGCACCAGGTGGGCGACCTTCTCCGCGATGACCCGCTTGGCGTCGGCGCGCCGGGCCATCCGGTCGGTGAAGGAGCGCGGCCGCAGCGACGGCACGGCCCCGCCCCGCACGCGGCGGAGGTCCCCGGCCGCCTCCAGGTCCGCGAGATCACGCCGCACCGTCATCGAGGACACCGAGAGCTCCGCCGAGGCGGCCTCGATCCGGATCCTCCCGTCGCGCTGCAGGATCTCGAGCAGTCGCTGGCGCCGGACCTCGGCGTCCACAGTTCCCGTTGTAGCCATGCTGCGATGCTACTGGGCCGCCGTTCCCGCGACCGCCGCTCGCACGGGCAGGCCCTACCGGGACCCGGGCGCCGCCGCTACAGTCGTCCCATGTCTCCCGCATCGATGTCCCACGCAGCGGCGTCCCACACAGCGACGTCCCACGCGTCGACGGGCCCCCTCGCAGGCCGACTCATCGCCATCACGGGGGGTGCCCGCGGGATCGGCCTCGCGCTCGGCCTCGCCGCGGCGCGCGCCGGGGCCCGCGTCGCCCTCCTCGACCGGCTCGACACGGTGGGGGCCAGCGCCCGCCGCCTCACGGAGGAGACGGGCGCCGACTGCCTCGGCGTCGAGGTGGACGTCACCGACCCGGCGTCGGTCGAGCAGGCGTTCGACCAGGTCGAGGGGGCACTGGGCCCGGCCGACGGGCTCGTGAACGCCGCCGGCATCACGCTCGGGACGCCCGCCCTCGACATCGGCCTCGAGGACTGGAATCGCATCCTCGCCGTCAACGTGACCGGCACCCTGCTGACCTGCCAGGCCTTCGCCCGGCGCCACATCGCGCGCGAGTCCGGGCGGGAGGCCGCCGTCGTCAACGTCTCCTCCATGTCCGCGTTCGCCGTGAACGTCCCGCAGACCCAGGCGGCGTACAACACCTCCAAGGCGGCGGTCTCGATGCTGACCAGGAGCCTCGCCGTGGAGTGGCTGCCGCTCGGCGTCCGGGTCAACGCGATCGCGCCGGGTTACATCGCCAGCGACATGACGCGCGACTTCGTGGCGCAGAACCCGGAGATGGCCGAGGACTGGGTGTCCCGGATCCCGGCCGGCCGCATGGGCACGCCCGAGGAGCTCGGCGACCTGGTGGTCTACCTCCTCGGCCCGGGCAGCGCCTACATGGTGGGGCAGAGCCTGGTGATCGACGGCGGCTACACGCTCGTCTGACCGCGCTCGGCGTTGAGCTGCGCGACCCGCTCGAACCAGGTCCGGCGCGCGGCGTAGGCCGCGTGCAGGTCCGCGTCCGGCTCGCAGCTGCTGGTCACGTCCAGTGCCAGCTGGGAGAGCCGGTCGACGTCGATCTCGCCCAGCGCCATGCCCGCCAGGTAGGCGGCCCCGCGGGCGGCGCCGTGGCCGGCCTCGGGGCGGTCCACCGGCACGCCCAGGACGTCGGCCTTGATCTGGCGCCACAGCGCTGACCGGGCGCCGCCGCCGGTGCTGAGCACCCGCGCGACGTCGAACCCGGCCTCCCGCAGGAGGTCCACGTCGCGGGCCATGGCCAGCGCGTTGCCCTCCAGGGTCGCCAGCATCAGGTCCTCCGGCTCGGTGTTGAGGCCCACGCCGTCGATGATGCCGCGGGCGGCGGCGTTCCAGGTCGGCGTCCGCTCGCCGGCGAGGCTGGGCACCACGGTGATCGCCGAGGGCCGGGGGCGGGCCTCGAGCAGGCTCTGGTCGCGCAGGTCGCGGCCGGCCCCGATGCGCCCGTTGACCCAGTCCACCGCGCCGCCGGCGGTGACCTGGGCGGTGATGAGGAGGTCCACGTCCGGCACGGCGTGCTGCACGTGGATCATCCCGGCCACGCGGGTGCCGCGCGGCACGGGGAGGATGGTGACGCTGGAGAACCCGGACATGTCCACGAGCTGGCCGCCCGGGGCGAGGGCGCCGGCCTCCAGCGCCGAGCCGACCGAGTCGATGCCGCCGGCGACGATGGCCGCGCCGGCGGTGATGCCCGTCTGGCGCGCCGCGTCCTCGTCGACCCGTCCGACCACCTCGGTGCAGCCGACGACGGCGGGCAGCCACTCGAGGCCCAGATCCGCCTCGAGCAGGCGGGCGTCGAAGCGGCCGGCGGCGTCGTCGAACCCCTGCATGAGCGACGCCGTGGACACGTCGAGGCAGTAGTCGCCGCCGAGCCAGGCGATGATCGCGCCGTTCGCCGCGACCACCCGCGCCGTCCGGCCGGCGATCTCGGGGCGCTCCTCGCGCAGCCACGCGAGCTTGGCCGTCCCGAAGAACGGGTCGGCGCCGTTGCGGGAGTCGGGCACGAGCTCCGCGAGCCGTACCGCCTGCTCCCCCGCCCGCCGGTCCATCCAGGTCAGGGCCGGGCCCGCCGGGCGTCCCTCCTCCGTGAGCGGCACCAGGGTCGGCCCCTGGGACGTGACGGCGACCGCGGAGACGCGGCGGCCGCCGAGCAGCGGCCTGGCCACGCGGCAGAGCGTCTCCCACCAGACCCCCGCGTCCTGCTCCCCGCCGGAGCCGTCCGCGTCGACGTGCGTGGGGTAGGGCTCCGAGCTCTGGTCGATCAGGACCCCGGCGAGGTCGGTGACGACGACCTTCACCGAGCTGGTCCCGATGTCGATGCCGACCAGCACGTCGGCGGGGCTCATGCCCCGGCTCCGGCGGGGAGGGCCACGGCGTGCGCCAGCGGGCGGCCGGCCAGGAAGTTCCCGAGGTCGACGGCGACGCCGGTCGCCGCGCGCTCGGCGGTCTCCACGCTCGCGCCGGCGATGTGCGGGGTGAGCACCACGTTGGCGCCGGCCCGGGCCAGCTCGAAGAGGCGGTGGTCGGTGTCGGCCGGCTCCGCCGGGTAGACGTCGAGGGCCACGCCGCCGAGGCGGCCGGACTCGAGGGCCTCGGCGGCGGCGTCGTAGTCCATCAGCGGACCGCGGGCCGCGTTCACCAGGATCGCCCCGGGCCGCATGGCGGCGATGCGCTCCGCCGAGAAGAGGTTCTGCGTCTCGGCGGTGACGCGGGCGTGCAGGGAGACGACGTGGGACTCGGCGACGAGCCGGTCCAGGTCCACGAGCTCGATGCCCGGGCTGACGCGCTCCGGCGCGAGGTAGGGGTCGAAGACCAGCACGCGGGCGCCCATGGCGACCAGCACCTGGGCGACGTGGCCGCCCACGGCGCCCGCGCCGACGAGGCCGATCGTGGAGCCGTTCACCTCGGTCCCGACCTGGTCCGCCCGGTACAGGTCGCCGCGCCACCGGCCCTCGAGCAGGGAGCCGTGGGCCGCCGGCAGCTGCCGGAGCGCGGCGAGCAGCAGCGTGAGGGTCAGCTCCGCCGTGGCGATGCCGTTGCGGCCCGGCACGTTGGCCACGGTGATGCCGCGCTCGGTGGCGGCGGCCAGGTCGATGTTGACCGGGCCCCCGCGGCTGACGCCGATGAAGCGCAGCGAGGCGCTGGCCTCCAGGACCCGCCGGGACATGGGCGCGAGCTGCGTGACGATCGCGTCCACCCCGTCGAGGGCCTCGATGAGCTGGTCCTCGGTGCCGGAGGCCTCGGAGACCGTGCCCACGTCGCCGAAGGGCTCGTCCGGCCACGGCAGCTCGAGGGTGCTGATCTCCAGCGGCGCGCCGACCTCGCGGCGCAGGGCCGCCTCGAAGGTGGCGGGCCGGATGAACCGGTCGCCGGCGGCGAGCACGGTGGTCTTGGGGGCCTTCTCGGGGCTCATGACGTCCTCTCTCCGGAGCGGTTCCGGGGCCGCCTCCGCGTATTCATATGATGGTCGGTGTGAAAAGTCTTGCTGCAGAAGAGCGCCTCGATTGGCTGCGCACCGAACTCCTGGCCGCCGGCTCCGTGGAGCTGGCCGCCGCATCGGAGGCCCTGGGCGTCAGTGAGATGACGGTGCGACGCGACCTGCGGATGCTCGAGGAGGCCGGCGAGGCCCGCCGGGTCCGCGGCGGCGCCGTGGCGCCCGGCCCGCGGACCTTCCAGAGCCGCGAGCTCACGCGCAGCGCCCAGAAGCGCCAGATCGCGCTGAAGGCGGCGGCGCTCGTGCCGCCCCGGGGCGTCATCGCCGTGGACTCCTCCTCGACGATGCACCGGCTGGCGTCCCGGCTGGGGGCGGCCGAGCAGCTCCGCGCCCTGGCCAACGCCCTGCCGATCTACGAGGCCCTGGCCGAGCACCCGGGCGTGACGCCGATCCTCCTCGGCGGCACCCTGGACCGGCGTTCCGGATCGTTCGTGGGCCCGGTCACCGAGCGGTTCCTGGAGGAGGTCCACATCGACCTGTACTTCATGTCGACGGCGGCGCTGGACCACACCGGCTGCCAGGAGGACACCTGGGAGGAGGCCTCGCTCAAGCGCCGGATCGCCCAGGCGGCGGACCGCGTGGTGGTGGGCGCCGACTCCGCCAAGCTGGGCATCCGCGCCGAGGCGCGCTCCGTCCCGCTGGCGGACGTCGACATCCTCATCACCGAGCTGGACCCGGACGCCGAGGAGGTCGCGGAACTGGCGAACGTCATCCCGACGGTCCTCTAGTCCGCGTCGGCGCCCTGCCGGGGCGTTCCGGATCACGCGGCGGCCGCCTCCCGCTCCGCGGCGGCCAGGGAGCCCTGGTCCACCTTCATCAGGAAGGAGACCCCGAAGCCCACCAGGTAGGTGCAGGCGAGGGCGATGACCGTGCCGGTGGTGCCCAGGACGTCCCAGAGCAGCGTCACCAGCAGCGCGCCGATGAACTGCGAGGCGCCGGCGGCCAGATTCAGCAGGGCCACGGCGTTGCCGCGCCGGTGCGGCTCGAGGGCCGGCATGAGCGCCGACAGCGGCACGTAGGCGGCGATGGCGAAGCCGAACACCACGATCGCGGCGGCCGTGAGCCAGACGTTGGGGCCGGCGAGCATGGGCGTGAAGTACACCAGCAGGGTGGCGACGAACATGCCGATGCTGCCGAACCAGCGGATCGTCCGGACCCAGCCGATGCGGTCGCCGATGATGCCCCACATGAGGTTGGTGAACACGGTGACCAGGTAGACGAGGGCCCAGAGCTGGAGCCACGTCGACTGGTCGAACCCGTAGTCCTGCACGAACACGATGGGCAGCAGGACGATGAAGCCGTAGAGCGAGATCTGGTTGATGATGCGCTGCAGCATGCCGTAGGCGAGCTGGACGTTCTGGAACGGCATGGCCAGGGTGACCTTGAGCGTCTGGCCCAGGCCGCGGAGGGTGCGCGGCCCGGCCGTCTCCGGCCCCTTGCCGCTGACCAGGAAGCCGGCCATCAGGGCGCCGACGGCGACGAAGCCGATGGCGGACCACAGCGTGGTCACCTCGCCCACCCACGGGATCGTCAGGCTCGGCATGTAGCTGCCGAAGACGCCGACACCGATCGAGTAGCTGGCCCAGAACCAGCCCATGGCGGAGGAGAGCCGCTCCTGCGGCGCCGCGTAGGAGATCCAGACCACGAAGCCGAACACGAACATCGGGTAGGTGACGGCGCGGATCGCGTACATGGTCAGCAGCATGGCGTAGTTCTCCGCCATGACGCCGAAGAGCATGAAGCCGGCGTGGAAGACGATCCAGCCGATCGCCGCCACGATCATGATTCGGCGCGGGCCGAAGTACTCGGCGAGCACGCCGGAGGCGAACGCGCCGAGGGCGGCCACCAGGCCGTAGACGGTGAAGACCGTGCCGATCTGGGCGTTGCTGAAGTCGGTGGTGGTGGAGAGGAAATTGGAGAGGAACGCCTGCTCCAGACCGTCGCCGGTCATGAAGAAGGCGATCGCCACGTATCCCCAGAGGAGGCTGGAGGACAAGCCCAGGAAACTTCTCGGCGCCCCGGTGGGGCGGATCGAGGCACTCATGTGAACTCCCTTGTTTCGGTGCCAGGTGTCAAGCGTCACATGTTAGAGTATGACATAAGACGTCAGAAGTTGTTAAGTCCTGCTCGTCAGACCCAGAATCCCAGGGGTGCGCATGACAGAAGCCGCAGCCCCGCGAGGGGACTGCGGCTTCTGTGCGGTCGACGCCCGGGCCTCCGGGCTCCATGCCTCAGCCGGCGGACCGGCCGAGCAGACGGCTCGCGAAGCGTTCCACCGTGGACGCCGCACCCGGCTCCTCGTCCGACCGGTTGAGATAGCCGTGCGTGGCTCCGGGCTCGACGGCGAGGTCCACGTCCACGCCGGCCTCGCGGAGCGTCGCGGCGAAGGCCTCGGCGGACACGCGCAGCTCGTCGATCTCGGCGACGGCGATGGAGGACGGCGGGAAGTCGGCGAGCTGCGAGGCCGTCCCGGTGCCCGGCACGGCCTCGAGGGGTGCGTCCTCGGCCGGACCGGCGGGGCCGAGGTAGTTCTCGTAGAAGGACCGCACTGCAGCCGGGGCGAACTCCTCGGTCCGCCCGGCCGCCGCCAGGGCCCGCCGCAGCTCCTCGCCGACCGGCGGCTGGACGGCGTGCAGGGTGGGATAGGCGAGCAGCACGCGCCAGGGCGCGGCCCGATCGGCGAGCAGGCGCAGGGTGGCGCCGGCCGCGAGGTTCGCGCCGGCGCTCGCGCCGCCGATGGCGACCCGGGCCGGGTCGGCTCCGAGCTCCTCGGCGCGCTCCCGCGCCCAGGCGTGGACGAAGGCGAGCTCCTCCAGAGCCACCGGGAAGTGGACGCCGGGCCGGACAGCGCCGCCCCAGCGGGCCTGACCGTCGAGCGGGGCCAGCCGGTAGTCGACCGAGACGACGGCGATCCCCCGCCCGGCCAGTTGCCGGGCCAGCCAGTCGGCCTCCGGCATGTCCAGGTCGCCGACGGCGAACGCACCGCCATGCGCCCAGACCAGAGCGGGGGCCGCCGTCGGCCGCGGCGCCCGCGCGCCGCCGTCGGACGCCTCCGCACCCGCCGGCAGGTAGGCCCGCACGGGGAGCTCACCGTGCGGGCCGTCGAGCAGCAGCTCTCGGATCATGCGCCCCAGCTGGCCTGCTGACCGCCCTGGCGCTCCTCGTTGATGCGCGCCTGGTAGCCGGACTCGGCGTAGGCGGCCATCGGGTCCGCGGGCAGGCCACGGGACTCGCGCCACTCGGCCAGCGCCGGGCGGACGTCCGTGTAGAAGGCGTCCATGAAGACCGCGTTGGCCGCCAGGACGTCCTGGTTGCCGCGGGCCTCGGCGAGGGCCTCCTGGTCCACGAGCAGTGCGCGGGCCGTCATCTCCTGGACGTTGAGGACGGAGCGGATCTGCCCCGGGATCTTCTCCTCGATGTTGTGGCACTGGTCCAGCATCAGGCCCAGGTCCGTGCCCTCGTCCAGGCCGCCGCCGCGCACCACCTCGGCCATGATGCGGAAGAGCTGGAACGGATCGGCCGCGCCGACGATCAGGTCGTCGTCGGCGTAGAAGCGCGAGTTGAAGTCGAACGAGCCGAGCTTGCCGAGGCGCAGGAGCTGCATGACGATGAACTCGATGTTGGTGCCCGGCGCGTGGTGGCCGGTGTCCAGGCAGACCTTGGCCTTTTCGCCCAGCGCCGCCACCTGGGCGTAGGACGTGCCCCAGTCCGGGACGTCCGTGTGGTAGAACGCCGGCTCGAAGAACTTGTACTCGAGCACCATGCGCTGCTCGTCGCCGAGCGCGGCGTAGATCTCGGCGAGCGACTCGGCCAGGTTGTCCTGGCGCTGGCGCATGTCGCCCTGGCCCGGGTAGTTGGTCCCGTCGGCGAGCCAGATCTTGAGGTCGTTGGACCCGGTGGCGGTCATGATCTCGATGCACTCGAGGTGGTGGTCGATCGCCGCGCGGCGGATCTTGGCGTCCGCGTGCGTGAGCGAGCCGAACTTGTACTGGTCCGCCTGGAACGTGTTGGAGTTGATGGTCCCGATCGTCATGCCGAGGTCCTCGGCGTAGCGGCGCAGCGCCGCGTAGTCGTCCACCTTGTCCCAGGGGATGTGGAGTGCGACGGCGGGGGCCAGGCCGGTGGTCCTGTTCACCTGGGCGGCGTCGGCGATCTTCTCCTCCACGGTGCGGGGCGTGCCCGGCGTGGTGAAGACCTTGAAGCGGGTTCCGGAGTTGCCGTAGGCCCACGACGGGACCTCGATGGCCAGTCGCTCCAGCTGCGGCGCGATGGCGCTCAAACCGGCGGCGGACAGTGCGGTCATGGGAGTGCCCCTTTGAATCGTTTCAGAAATACGATTCAAATGTAGGATGGGACGAACATCCTGTCAAGTGCGTCACACGGAGGACCCCATGAGAGCTGCCAGCGTCAAGGACGTCGCCGACCGCGCCGGGGTCTCGGTGGGCACCGTCTCCAATGTGCTGAACAACCCGGACCGCGTGGCGACCGCCACGCGCGAGCGGGTCCTGGCGGCGATCTCGGAGCTGGGCTTCGTCCGGAACGACGCGGCCCGCCAGCTGCGCGCCGGCCAGAGCCGGACCATCGGCCTGGTGCTCCTGGACGCGGCCAACCCGTTCTACGCCGCGCTGGCCGCCGGCGCCGAGGACGAGGCCGCGAAGCACAACTCCACCGTCCTGCTCGCCAGCAGCCAGGGCGACCCGCGCCGCGAGGAGCGCTACGTCGACCTCTTCGAGGAGCAGCGCGTCCAGGGTCTGCTGATCAGCCCCGTGGGAGACCCGTCCGCCCGCCTGGGGCAGCTGGTCAGCCGCGGCGTGCCGACGGTCCTGGTGGACCGGGACGCCGAGGCCGAGAGCTACGGGTCCGCCTCCGTGGACGACGTCCATGGCGGGCGCCTCGCCGTCGAACACCTGGTGGCCGACGGCCGCCGTCGGATCGCGTTCCTGGCCTCCGACCCGGGTCTGCGCCAGGTCGCGGACCGCTTCGCCGGGGCCCGGCAGGCCGCCGAGTCCGCCGGCGCCGAGCTGGAGTTCGTCCGGACCTCCGGCATGACCATCCTCGGCGGACGCGCCGCCGCGGCCGACCTCCTCCGCCGGGAGACGGCGCCGGACGCGATCTTCTGCGCGAACGATCTGCTCGCGACCGGCGTGCTTCAGGCCCTCATCATGGACGGCCGCTACCGGGTGCCGGGCGACGTGGCGCTGGTCGGCTACGACGACATCGAGTTCGCCTCGAGCGCGATCGTCCCGCTGACCACCGTGCGCCGTCCGGCCGAGGAGATGGGCCGTACCGCCGTGCGCATGCTCCTGGGCAAGGTCGAGGTGGAGCACACCGTGTTCAAGCCCGAGCTCGTGGTCCGCGCGAGCAGCCGGCGCACCGGCGACGCCGCCAGCTAGGACAGAACCCACGACCCGAGACCCGGACCCAGGCCCAGGCCCAGGCCCAGACCCAGGGTCTGCTCGCCCTCCTGCCGCGGGATCTAGCGCTGGATGCCCGGCGTCCGCAGCTGCCAGACCAGCGCGACCACCGCGATCGCCGTCAGCACCGACATGGCCACCGGCAGCGAGGCGGCCCCGCTCATGAGGCCGATCGCGGGGCTGAGCACGATCGTCGTCGCACGCATCGCGAAGCTCACCCACGTCACGCCGCTGTGCGGCGGCAGGCCGGGCACCGCGTCGGCCTGGGCGAAGGCGATCGGGACCGTGACCGCGCAGCCGAGCCCGGCGATGACGAACCCGAGGAGCGTCAGCGGGACGTTCGGCGCCCAGGCGGCCGCCACCAGGCCGACCGCGACGGCCGCCAGCGAGATCACCAGCGCCCGCCGGTCCCCGAGCCGGTCGACGACCCGGTCGCCGAGCAGCCGGCCCACGAACTGCGCGCCCAGCAGCACGCTCACGCCGATGCCCGCGGCCCCGGCCGGCAGGCCGCGCTCGCTGGCCAGCAGCACCGCGGACCAGTTGCCGCCGATCTCCTCCACACTGATGCCGGCGAGCGCCACCAGCGCGAGCGGGACGAGGAACTTCGCGACCCCGCGACCGCCCAGCGGGGCGACCGGCGCCTCGTCGGCGATCGCCGCGCGGTCTGGCAGGAAGTTCCGCGCCGCCCACGCCATCGACCCCACGCAGACCGCGCCCCACAGGGCCAGATGCGCCACGAGCGGCACGTCGGCGAGCGCCATGAGCGTCCCGACGCCGCCGCCCACCGCGGCGCCGATGCTCCAGCCGGCGTGCATGAAGTTCAGCAGGGAGCGGCCGTAGGCCTCCTGGACGCGCAGCCCCTGGGAGTTCTGCCCGACGTCCACGCAGGCGTCCCCGAGGCCGGAGAGGAACAGGCCCAGGAAGAAGAGCCACGGCAGCCCGACGACGACGCCGGTCGCCGCCGTCGTCAGGGCGAGGGCGCACCAGAGGGTGCCGAACGCCGTCGTGCGCGGGGTGCCGAAGCGGCGCAGCACGGCCGCGGGCAGGTGGAAGGCGGCCGCGCCGCCGATCGTCATGCCCACCACGAGCAGGCCGAACACCGCGGGGCTGACTCCCAGGACGTCCTTGACCTCGGCGTAGCGGGCCAGCAGGGAGGCTGGGAGGGCGCCGTTGGTCGCGAAGGCCAGCATGGCGGAGACGCGGGCGCGCCTGAGCACGGAATCTGGATGCATGGGGTCGAGTCTTCCGCATGCTCCGCCGACGGGTGAAAAACCGGTGCGGCGCGTCGGGCTCGGGCCTGACCGGGGATCGCCGGGGTGGTTGACCCGGATGCGTAGGCTGGGACCGAATCCATCGAGAGGGGAATGACATGGCGAAGAAGTCGTGGGCCGAGCTGACCCGGCAGCAGAAGTGGCGCCTGGGCGTCCTCGGCGTGGTGCAGCTGGCCCTGCAGTTCGTGGTCCTGCGGGACATCGCGGAGCGCCCGGCGGACGAGGTCAACGGCCCGAAGGCCGGCTGGATCGCCGCGAGCTTCCTCAACTTCGCGGGGCCCCTCGCCTACCTGGCGCTCGGTCGCAAGAACTAGCTCCACTCCCCGGCCCGGGGCCGTCCACCGCGGACGGGCCCGGGCCTTTCTGCGTCCGGGGGTCGGCGGCCCGGTCCCGACGCATCGACGTCGCGATCCTGCAGGCCAGAGCCCGCTTCCGCCCGCTGGAGTGCGACCTCGAGGCCTGCGACCTGCGTGGTCGCACCGCGAAACTCACGCCGCCCGGCTATGACTGCAGTCACATCTACCTTACAGTTGAGGCAGGTGCTTGTTCGACTATCGAACCGGCCGTTCTATTATCGAACACAAAGGGGCAGCAGCCCTCTCACGAAGGAGTGACAGAGCCGTGCAATTCCACCACCAGGGCTACGTCTCCGGGGATCCGCGCGTCCAGCCCGCCGCCGGCGTCGGACTGGACCGCCCGGAGGAGCTCCCCGACCAGGTCGACGTCCTCATCGTCGGGACCGGCCCCGCCGGGATGATCACCGCCGCCCAGCTCTCCCAGTTCCCGGACGTCACCACGCGCATCGTCGAGCGCCGGCCGGGTCGGCTCGCGATCGGCCAGGCGGACGGCATCCAGGCGCGCAGCGTCGAGACGTTCCAGGCCTTCGGCTTCGCCCAGCGCATCACCGAGGAGGCGTACCGCATCACCGAGATGGCGTTCTGGAAGCCGGACCCCGAGGACCCCTCGCGCATCGTCCGCACCGCCCGGCCGGAGGACGATCCCGCCGGTGTCAGCGAGTTCCCGCACCTGATCGTGAACCAGGCGCGCGTGCTGGACTACTTCGCGGAGTTCATGAAGAACTCCCCCACCCGGATGGAGCCGGACTACGGCTACGAGTTCACGGGCCTCGAGGTGGACGACGACGCCGAGTACCCGGTGACGGTGACGCTGACGCGCACGGCCGGCGAGGACATCGGCGCGGAGCGCACCGTCCGCGCCAAGTACGTGGTCGGGTCCGACGGCGCCCGCAGCCGGGTGCGCCAGTCGATCGGCTGCACGCTGGCCGGCGACCAGGCGAACCACGCCTGGGGCGTCATGGACATCCTGGCCGTCACCGACTTCCCCGACATCCGCCTCAAGTGCGCCATCCAGTCCGGCAACGGCGGCAGCATCCTCCTCATCCCCCGCGAGGGCGGCCACCTCTTCCGCATGTACGTTGACCTCGGCGAGGTCGACCCCGAGAACCACGGCGCCGTGCGGGACACGAGCATCGACGAGATCATCGCCAAGGCGAACGCGATCCTCAGCCCGTACACCCTGGACGTGCGCAACGTGGCCTGGCACAGCGTCTACGAGGTCGGGCACCGGCTCACGGACCGGTTCGACGACGTCCTGCCGGAGGACCGCGGCCGGCGCACCCCGCGTATCTTCATCACGGGCGACGCCTGCCACACGCACAGCGCGAAGGCCGGCCAGGGCATGAACGTGTCCATGCAGGACGGGTTCAACATCGGCTGGAAGCTCGGCCATGTCCTGGAGGGGCGCAGCCCGGAGGCCCTGCTGGCCACCTACTCCGCCGAGCGCCAGGTGGTGGCGCAGAACCTGATCGACTTCGACAAGCAGTGGTCCACGCTCATGGCCAAGAAGCCCGAGGAGTTCGAGGACCCCTCGGAGCTCGAGGAGTTCTACGTCCGGACGCAGGAGTTCCCCAGCGGCTTCATGACGCAGTATTCGCCGTCGATGCTGGTCGCCGAGGCCGAGCACCAGGACCTCGCCAGCGGCTTCACCGTGGGCAAGCGCTTCAAGTCCGCCCCTGTGGTGCGCGTGTGCGACGCGGTGCCGATGCACCTGGGTCACCACGCAACGGCGGACGGCCGCTGGCGGATCTACGTGTTCGCCGATCAGGCCGAGGCCGGCAGCGCGTCGGCCGTCGCGGACCTCGCCGCGTGGATCGGCAGCGCCGCGGACTCGCCCTTCTCCGGCCTGCCCGAGGGCGTGGCACCGGACGACTGGTTCGATTTGAAGGTCGTCTACCAGCAGAAGCACAGCCAGGTGGATCTCGGCGGCGTGCCCGTCGAGTTCAAGCCGCCGATGGGGCCGTTCGGGCTGACCGACTACGAGAAGGTCTACGCCGCCGACCCGAAGGAGGACATCTTCGAGAGCCGGGGGATCGCCCGCTCGGGGGCGATCGTCGTGGTGCGGCCGGATCAGTACGTGGCCGATGTCCTGCCGCTGACGGCCACCACGGAGCTCGGCCGGTTCTTCGCCGGCGTCCGCGGCATCGACCAGCCGGTGAGCAGCGCGTCACGGCACGCGGCCGTCCCGACGCCGCCGCAGTAGGCAACCGCAGGGAGGCGGCCCGGCACTTCGGTGCCGGGCCGCCTCGTCATGTCGCTGGCAACCGGATCTCTGAGCCCTCCGGCGAGCGCGCCAGAGGCCTTCCGGCCACAGGATCAGACCTCGAAGTCGCCGAAGCCCCCGCCCTCGCCGCCGAATCCACCGAAGCCGCCACCCTCGCCGCCGAAGAGGCCGCCCAGCATGCCGCCGGCCTGGTCGGTCAGTCCCTCGCCGGCCGCGGTGATGCCCTCGCCGGCACCGGCGATGCCGTCCGTCAGACCCTCGGCCGCACCGGAGAGATCCTCGCCCATGCCACCGAAGCCGTCGAGCAGCGGACCGGCGATCGCCGAGCCGATGAACCCGCCGGCCACGCCGGCCATGAGGCCTGCGCCGAGACCGCCGGCAGCACCCGCAGCCAGGCCGCCCATGCCGGGGCGCCGGGAGCCGCCGCGCGAACCGCCGCTGCCGAGGAGCTTCTCCATGAACCCGGGCTGGGAGACCTCTGCGCGGGTCGCCGCCCGGGCCAGGTCGTGGGGCCGGTCCGTGCCGGGCCGCTCGGCTGGCGGCAGCTGCTCCGAGAGCTCGGCCTGGAGGAGGTTCCGCTGCTGCGGCGTGAGCCGTGCGAACGCCTCCTCGTGGGCGCGCTCCATGTCCTGGGGCGGCGCCGTCCGCAGCATGTAGCGGTACTTCTCGATGGCGGCCCGGTCCTCGCGGGACACGCCCTCCGCGCCGACGGGCCCGCCCTGCGGCTGCCGCTGGGGGCCGTCATAGCCCGGGCCGCCATAGCCCGAGGTGTCATAGCCCCGGTGGTCGTCGCCGCGATTGTCGTAGCCCCGGTGATCGGCGCCGCGGTTGTCATCACCACGATTGTCGTGGCCGCGGTTGTCATAGCCGCCGTACTGGCGACCACCTGAGGGAGCTCCCCGCTCCCGTCCGTCTCCACCGCTGCGCGACTGGAGCTGCTCGCGGACATAGTCGCCGGCCATCTGCTTGCCCTTGCGGATCAACTTGTCGAACATCGCCACGGTGCGGCCTCCTCGTCCTCTGGTGCGGCACGGCTCTCACCGCGCCTCTCCCGGTTAAACTCCCACGCCCGGCCGGGAGTTCCCTCAAGCGCTGCCGATACCGGATCCACAGGTCCAGTTCGCGCTCGATCCTCCAAAAGCGCCCGGAGGCGCGGAGGGTGGCGTGGGCAGCAAGGCGAACTGAATAACCTCCTTATATAAGCATGTTATGGTGTAGGGCGTGTCCACCCCCACGAGCACCGCAGAACTCATCAGCCGCCTCCTGGGCTCGGCCTATCGCACCACCCGCTTGGCGACCCACCTCTCCCCCGCCCTCCGCGGCAACACCAACTACCGCGTCCTCGGACTGCTGCGCCAGTTCGACGGCGTCAGGGTCGGCCAGATCGCCGCCCACGAGCGGATCAGCCAGCCCCGCGCCACGCAGGTCGCCGCCGACCTCGAGGCCGCCGGCCTGGTGGAGCGCGCCAGCGACCCCGAGGACGGGCGGGCCTCGATCGTCCGGATCACGCCCGAGGGCAGCTCCGCCCTGGACGAGCGGATGATCCACCTGGCCGGGCTGCTGGAGTCTCGCTTCCCCGAGCTCACCGAGGAGGACCGGGCCGCGATCGCGCGCACCATCGAGCTGCTCGAGGAGGCCGCGGCCACCGGCTGACGGCCCCGTGCCGCGGCATCGCCCGGAACCCGACACCGAACACCGAGAACGCCTCTTCCGCACGACCCTCGAAGGACCGAACCCCGCGTGACCCGAGTCCCCAGCGCCCGCCAGAACTCCATCTTCGACCAGCCCCGCGCCGTCTGGGCCGTCGCCTTCGCCGCGGTGATCGCGTTCATGGGCATCGGTCTCATCGGCCCGATCCTGCCGACCGTCACCGTTCAGCTCGGCGCCACGCCCACGCAGACGTCGCTCCTGTTCACCAGCTATCTGGCGATCACCGGGCTGGGAATGTTCTTCACCAGCTGGGTCTCCTCACGCATCGGGTTCCGCACCACGCTGATGCTCGGCCTGGCCGTCATCGTCGTGGCGGCCGCCCTCGCGGGGTTCGCCACGTCGATCGAGGCGCTCATCGCCTTCCGTGCTCTCTGGGGCCTGGGCAACGCACTCTTCATCTCCACGGCGCTCGCCTCCATCATCAGCGCCGCGAACGGCAGTGCCGGCTCGGCCATCATCATCTACGAGGCAGCGCTCGGCCTCGGCATCGCCATGGGGCCGCTGGCGGGCGGGCTGCTCGGGATGATCGGCTGGCAGGCCCCCTTCTTCGGCACCTCGGTGCTGATGCTGATCGCGCTCAGCTCCATCCTCTTCTTCCTCCCGCGGAGCAGCTCCCGGCCGGAGCGCGCATCGATCGGCGCGCCCTTCCACGCACTCGCCGTCCCCTCGATCCTCACCCTCGCCGTCGCCGCCTTCCTCTACAACATCGGCTTCTTCGTCCTCATGTCCTACACCCCGTACCCGCTGGGCTTCACCTCGCTCGGCATCGGCATGGTCTTCACCGGCTGGGGGCTCGGAGTGGCGCTGACCAGCGTCTTCGGGGCACCACTGCTCACTCGGCGGGTGTCGCCGCGCCGCGTCCTGTGGGCGATGCTCCTGTTGTTCGCCGCGGCCCTCGCGGTCACCGGGCTGGAGGTCCGCAACACGCCCCTGCTGGTCGCCATGGTGGTGGTCGGCGGACTGATCATCGGCGTCATCAACACCGTCCTGACCGAATGCGTGATGGAGGCGAGCGATCTGCCCCGGGCCGTTGCGTCCTCGTCCTACTCCGGGGTGCGGTTCCTGGGCGGCGCGATCGCCCCGCCGGTCGCGGCGGCCCTCGCCGCCGCGTGGACGCCGACGGTCCCGTTCCTCTTCGGGGCCGCCGCGGCCGTGCTCGCCGCCCTTCTGGTGCTGACGGCCGGCCGAACGCTCGACCGCACCGAGGAGCCGGTCCAGGCCTCACCGGCGCAGGAGGCCGAGGCCATCACCCTCGGCGAATAGGCCGGGACCGACTCAGATCAGGCCGAGCTCGGCGAACGCGGCCACCAGGCCCTCGTCCCGCGGCGGTGCCGCCGTCCGGTCCGCCAGCGCCATGAGGCGCTCCGAGGCGCCCTCGATGACGATCCCGACGCCGGCGAACTCGATCATCTCCAGATCGTTCTCGCCGTCGCCCGCGGCGACCGAGTGCTCGCGGGCGATACCGAGGTGGGCGAGCACCGCTGCGACGCCGTCCGCCTTGCTGATGCCGCGCTGGTAGAGCTCGCCCGTGTGGCGGCCCTCGTCCGCGATCGAGTTCTCGACGACGGCGATCCCGTCGCCGATATCCTCGACCAGCCGGCTCATCGGCACGGCGCTGTCCATGACGGAGACCTTCGAGAAGGGCACCTCGGTGCGCTCGGCCGCGGGTCGAAGGGCACCCAGGATCGCGGACTCCCCGGCGCCCACGCCCTGGTCGAAGTGCTCCTGGACGATAGCCCGGAAGCGCTCCTCGGCGGCCGGCGGGACGTGGAGGAACTCCTGCGCCTCCAGGACGTAGACGACGTCGTGCGCGTCGAGGACCTCGACCGTGCGGGCCGCCAGGTCCGCCGGGAAGCGACGGTCCACCAGGACCTCGCCGGCGGCCTCGGCGTACGCGCCGGCGCTGGCGACGACGCCGTCGAAGCCCGCACCCAGGATGTCCGCGGACAGCATGGACCGGGGCCGGCCGGTGCACAGGAAGACCCAGTGCCCGGCCCTCCGGGCCGCCCGCACGGCACCGGCGTGCCCGGGCGGGACCACACCGTAGTCGGCGTAGGTCCCGTCGACGTCGAGGAACACCGCGCGCACGGCGCCGCCCGCGTCGGGTCGCGCCGGATGGCTCGCAGGCTGGGATCGCATGGCACGGATCCTACCGGTCGGGCCGCGGGCGGAGCCTGATCGCCCGGCCGGGCCGCTACCAGGCGGGGCGCGGGCTCAGCCGGGTCGCCGCCATGCTCGCACCGAAGATGATGGTGCGCATGAGCCGCTCCGCCGCCTCGATCAGGAGCCGCTCGCCGTCGTCGACCGCTTCCTGGAGCGTCATCGGGATGGGGACGATCGACGCGATGGCGTCGATGCCGATGTCGTGGACGTCGCGCGCCCCACGGCCGAGCGTCCCGGCGAGCGCGACGACGGGCACGCCCTGGCGGGCGGCCCGGCGAGCGACCTCGGCCGGGACCTTGCCCCGGGGCGTCTGGAAGTCGATGGCGCCCTCGGCCGTGATGACCAGGTCGGCCCCGTGCAGCAGCGCGTCGAGGTCGAAGCCCGCGAGGCCGGAGTCCAGGATGGCCTCGAACCGGGGCATCAGCGTGGCGCCCACGGCTGCCAGGCCCGCACCGAGTCCGCCCGAGGCCCCCGTGCCCGGCCCGGTCGCCAGGTCGACGGCGCCGCCACCGGGTCCGTCCCCTGCCAGGCCGGCCAGGCCCGGGACATCCCCGGGGAACCCGCCCCGGTCGAGTCCGCTCCGCGTCAGCCCGTCCCGCTCGAGGACGGCGGCCCAGCGCTCGAAACCGGCCGACATCTCCTCGACCTGCTCCGGCGTGGCGCCCTTCTGCGGGCCGAAGACCCGGGCCACGCCGCGAGCCCCCGTCAGCACGTTGTGCGGGTTCAGGGCGAGCGTGATGTCGACGGAGCGCTCGGCGAGCGCCGGATGGAGCCCCGTGAGGTCCAGCCGGGCCACCCGGCCCAGATGGTCGCCGCCGGGCGGGACGGGCTCGCCGTCGGCGTCCAGGACCCGGGCCCCGAGGCCCTGCAGGGCGCCCATGCCGCCGTCGGACGTCCCGGAGTCGCCGCAGCCGACGAGGATGCGCCGCGCCCCGGCGTCGATGGCCGCGGCGATGAGCTCGCCGACACCGCGGCTCGTGGTCCGCCCGGGGTCGCGCCGGTCGCACGGCACCAGCCGGAGCCCCGCGGCGGCGGCCATCTCCACGACGGCGGTCCCGCGGGCCTCCCCGCCCAGCAGCGCGAAGTGGGAGTCGACGGGGTCGCCGACCGGGCCGGTCACGCGCAGCGGCACGAGTCGACCGCCGGTCGCCTCGGCTAGCGTCTGCGCCGTTCCCTCGCCGCCGTCGGCGATGGGCACGGCCTTCACCACGGCGCCCGGGAGGGCACGGCGGACGCCCGCGGCGATGGCCTGGGCGACGGCGGCCGAGTCCAGCGACTCCTTGAATCCGGAGGGGGCGACGAGGATGCGCTGGGGCAGGAGATGGTTCATGGCGAGGTCCTTTGCGGTGTGGTGGAGCAGTGGTTGGAAGGTGGTCACAGGAAGAGCGGCAGGCCCATCGCCGGCCAGATCCAGAGGGTGAAGGCCAGGACCAGGAGCACCATGACGGGTGCCAGCACGGCGCTGAGCCGCAGCAGGTCCGCCGGTTGGTACGTGGCGACGCCCTCGACGTCGGAGAAGAGGTTGACGGGTTTGGCGCTGCTGGTCAGGGTGTGGCAGAAACCGGCGGCGGCCGTGGACGCGAACGCGATGGCGACGGCGTTGACGCCGAGCCCGGGTGCCAGCGAGACGACCAGCGGGATGAGCACGGCGGAACGGGCCGAGCGGGACTGGATCACCAGGTGGGCGCCCGCCGAGACGACCACGACGAGCACCACGAAGAGGGGCGCCGCGGCGTCGCCGAGCTGCTCGACCGGGCCGATCGTCCGGCGAGCGAGCCATTCGGCGGCCCCGGTGCCCACCAGGGCGGTGCCGAGCGTCAGGGTCGCGGCCATGAAGAGCAGCATGGACCACGGCACCGCCTTCAGCGCCCGCGGCAGCCCGACGGATCCGAACCCGGGGCTCGCCACCAGGAGGGAGCCGAGCAGCGCCACGATCGCCGGGTGCAACTGGTGCAGCGGCTCCGTGCACCAGAGCACCACGACGCCGCCGATCAGCAGTGCCGAGCGGGACTGCCCCACGGTCAGCGGACCGGTCAGCGGGACCGGCGAGTGCTCCTGCAGCCGGGCCATGCCGACACTGAGGGGCGCCCGCCGGTCCTCGGGGCGGGTGAAGAGCAGCAGGACGAGCTCCGCGCAGAGGTGCGAGGAGACGAACGCCAGCGGCAGGCCGTAGAGCAGCCAGGTCGCGAAGGAGAACCCCTCGTACCCGGAGGTGGTCAGGACCTGGCTGGTGATCAGGTGCGCCCCCGCGCCGAGGTAGGACGCGACCGCGGAGAGCAGGATGACGGACGGGAAGACCAGGGAGAGTGCGAGCACCACCCGGCGCCGCTCCGGCAGGGCCTGCGCGAGGGCCACGAACACCGGGAGCGCCAGGGCGGCCCGGCCCGAGGTCGACGGGACCGCGAACGCCGTGGCGACGAGGGCCCCGGTGCTCAGGTGCACCAGCTGCCGCGGGCTCCGCGCACCGGTCACGATGAAGGCCGCCGCGCGCGTGGCGAGCCCTGTGGCGGTGATGCCGGCCGCGATCACGAAGGCCGCCAGCAGCAGCCAGACGGTGTCCTCGCCGAGGGACGCGAAGAGCTCGTCCTCCGGCAGCACCCCCATCAGGACGAGGACCAGCGCGGCGCCGAGGGCCACATACGTGTCGCCTACCGGGGAGAAGATCCAGAGCCAGACCGCGACGGCGAAGACGGCCAGTGTGAGCGCCGCCTGGGCGGGGAGCGCCCGCGGCGTCCCGGCTGCCGGCCCGAAGGCGTCCAGCCCGCACCAGAGCAGGAAACCCGCGAGCAGGGCTCCCGCGAGGAGCGCCGTGACGCGCCGGCGTGGCCGCCTCGGGGACGACGCCGGGGCCGCGCGCTCCGCCCGGGCGCCGGCGGGGCGAGGACCGCCGGCCGCGGCGCGGCCGGTCCCGGCCACAGGCGCCGTGCTGTAGCGGAACGGCGCCCGCGGGCGGACGTCCTGGACGCTCATGACTCCGCTCCCAGGGAGACGGCCATGCGGTCCGCGAAGTCGTCGTCGCGCCGGGCGGCCGGTGCCGGGCCTGCGGCGGGGAACGAGATCCCGAAGGCGGTGCCGGCGTCGTCCGCCGATTCCACCCAGGCCGCTCCCCCGTGGGCCTCCGCCACGGCCTTGACCACCGCCAGTCCGAGCCCCATGCCGGGCTCGCCCGCGTCGCGGCCGTGGGTTCCGCGGTAGCTCTCGAACAGCTCCCGGGCGGCCTCGGGCTCCAAAGGTGCACCCGGGTTGGCGACCCAGAAGTCGACGACGCCGTCGGCGACGGCCGAGCCGATGCGGATCGTGTCGCCCGGGCCGGTGTGAGCCACCGCGTTCTCGACGAGCTGGCGCATCGCGTCCGCGATCCGGCCGCGGTCGAGACGGGCGGTGGCGTGCGCCGTCGCCTCGATCCGGACGTGCCGGGCGGCATGGGTGCCGGGGGCGGACGCCTCGGCCGCGATGTCCGCGGTGACCTCGCCGACCGGGACCTCGACCGGCCGGACGAAGTCGGGGCGGGAGGACTGGGCGAGCAGATCCAGATCCGCCAGCGTCCGGCCCATGCTGCCGATCAGCTGCCGGGCACGGGAGGCGGTCTCGACGCGCTCGCGGGCGGGCAGGTCCGCCCGGACCAGCTCGTCCAGGGCGGCCGCGATGCGGCGCTGGGGCTCCCGCAGATGCTCGCGGGCCTCCGCGACGAAGTGGCGCTGCATGAGATGCGCGTCCTCGACGCGGTCCAGCATGGCGTTGAGCGTCTGCGCCAGCTGGGCCAGGTCGTCCCGGCCAGCCACCGGGATCCGGGCGGACAGGTCGGTCGCCGTGACGGCGTCGGCGGTCTCCCGGACGGTCCGGATGGGGCGGAGGATCTGCCGCGAGACCAACCAGGCGATCCCGGCCGTCAGCCCCAGCCCGCCCACGGCCACGCCCAGCAGGAGAACGGACTGGCGGTCCACCGCCTCCTCGGCGGCCGCGGTGAAGTGAGCGACCACCAGCTGGGCCGGCTCGGCGCCGTCGGCCATCGCGACGGCCTTGCCCCAGCGGACCGGACCGTGATCGCTCTGGTACACGCCCGAGGCCGCCGGGTCGTCGAGGATCCGCTGCAGCAGCGCCTCGTCACCGGCCAGGACGGCGCCGGAGTCGTCCGCGATGCCCTGCGCGTGCACCGTGGCACGTCCCTCCGGCGAGCCGGCGGCCACGCCGACGATCGCCTCGCCGCCCATGGGCTGCTGCCGCTGCACGTAGTGCTCCATGAGCGCTCCGAGCGAGGAGAACGGGCGCGCCGTCCGTGGGTCCAGGCCCTCCGCCGCGAAGGCTCGGAACTCGTCGATCTCCTGCACGACGGCGTCGTTCGCCGCCTCGGCGACCTGCCCGGCCATGACGCTGCGCATGGTGACGGTGACCGCCAGCAGCGCGACCGCCGTCGTGAGGACGATCCACCCGACGATCCGCCAGCGGACCGACACGGCGGAGCCGTGCTGCTCGGCGGCCCGGTCGGCCGTCTCGGGCGTGCTCGGGTCAGCGCTCGCCATGGTCCGCCCCCTGGTCGCCGGCGGCGATCTCGACGACGACCGGCTCCTGCCGCGGCAGGGGCGGGTCGGCGGTGGTGGCCAGCAGCTGGCTGGCCATCGCCAGACCGGCCGGGACGGCGAGGACCGCGAGGAGGAGCAGGATGCGTCTGATCATGCCGTTCACACTAGAAAGGCCTAGTGAGACTCACATGAGGGGAGTATGAGGGTTCGATGAGACGCCCGTCGCATCCACCCGTGGCTCGACCGGCCGCACCGGCGGGCCTCCCTGCGGGCGGCCGGGAGGTCAGTCCGTGTGCGACTCCAGGAACCGGTAGACCTCGGTGTCGTCCACCCCCGGGAACGCCCCGGGCGGCATCGCCGCGAGAAGGTGCTCATTGGCCCGGGTGGCCGGCCAGGCGTTCCCCTCCCACGCCGCGGCGAGGGCCTCCGGCGGCCGCCGGCAGCACGTCTCGTCCGGGCACCGGGACTTCGACCGCTCGGTGGTGTCCCGGCCGCGGAACCACTTGGCGTGCTCGAACGGGACGCCCACGGAGAGCGAGAACAGGCCCGCCGAGTGCCGCTCGGTCCGCGCGGTGCACCAGAACGTGCCGTTCACGGTGTCGGTGTACTGGTTGAAGGCCCGGAACTTGTCCGGCACGTCGAACACCACCCGGCTGGTCCAGTACCGGCAAATCGCCTGCCCCTCGATCGCTCCCGTGTGGTCGGCGGGGAAGTTGACGCCGTCGTTCTCGTAGGCCTTGTGCACGATCCCCGACTCGTGGACCTTCTGGAAGTGCGTGGTGATGCCCAGGTGCTCGGTCGCGAGGTTCGTGAACCGGTGCGCCGCCGACTCGTAGGACACCGCGAACGCATCGCGCAGATCCTCGATCGCCAGCTCCTTCTGCGCCTTGGCCCGCTGCAGGAGCGCCACGGTCTGCCGCTCCGGGAGCAGCAGCGCCGCGGCGAAGTAGTTGGTGTAGACGCGCTGGCGAAGGAATTCGGAGTAGTCGGCCGGCGTCCGGTGCCCCAGCACGTAGTTCCCCAGCGCCTGCAGCAGCACGGACCGCTGGTCGTGACCGCGGTCGTCCTGGGTGAGGTAGATCCGCTTGTTCCTCAGATCCGTCACGGAGCGCGTGGAGTGCGGCAGATCGTTCACGAAGCGCAGGCTGAAACCCAGGTGGTCCGCCAGGTCGGCGGTCACGTGCTGGGACAGCGGCCCGTCCTCATGCCCGACGGCGTCCAGAAGCTCCTGGGCCTGCCGCTCCAGCTCCGGGTAGTAGTTGTTGCACGCGCGCATCTCGGCGCGGAGCTCGGTGTTGGCCCGCCGCGCCTCCTCGGGGGTGGCGGCCTGCTCCTCCATCCGGCGGGCGAGCTCCCGCTGCAGCCCCACCAGGGCCTCGAGCACCTCGGTGGACATCCGTGGCGAGACGCGCACCTGCGGCAGGCCCAGCGCTGCGTAGAGCGGGCCGCGCTGCGCCTTCTCCAGCTCGATCTCCAGTGCCGCCCGCCGGTCCGCCGGCTGCGCGCCGAGCAGCTGCTCCAGCGTGGTGCCGAGTGCGGTGGCGATCCGCATCAGCAGGGAGACCTTGGGCTCGCGCTTGCCGTTCTCGATGAGGGACAGCTGGGAGGGCACGACGCCGACGCGCTCGGACAGCTGCCCGAGCGTCAGTCCCAGCGACTTCCGCGCGTGACGGATCTGGCGGCCCACGGCCACCGTGTCCAGTGCTTCCTCGGTGACGTCCGTCATACCGGTAATCTACGCCAACACGATCACGGGGGCCTGTTCACGGCTGCGTCAACGCCTCGTCAAGTGGGCGGTCCCGGCCGTTCACGGCCGCCCGGCAGCGTGGAGGAGCGTTGGGGGGATTCCGACCGCTTCTACGGAGGACCAACGTGAACTCGACCGCCCGCACCGACCATCGAACCGAACGTCCCACCCGCTTCGCCCGTCTGACCACCGGCACCCTGGCCGCCGGCGCCGTCGCCCTGCTGGCAGCCACCGCAGGCGGCGCGGCCGCGACCGCTACGCCCGCTCCCTCCGCCCCGGCACCGTCGGCGCCGGCCGCGTCCGCACCCGGCGAGTGGGCCGAGCAGGCCTACCGCGGCGACGTCGAGGTCGTCCCGGCCTCGGGCGGCACCGAGGGCGAGACCCTCGACGGCGTCGTCTTCAACGACAAGGACCGCGACTCCACGCAGGACAAGAACGAGCCCGGCATCAAGGGCGCCACGGTCTCCAACGGCCGCGACGTCGTCACCACGGACGCCCAGGGCGCCTACTCGCTGCCCGCCTTCGAGAACATGACGGTGTTCGTCACCCAGCCGGCCGGCTGGCAGGTGCCGGTCGACGAGGATAATGTCGCCCAGTTCTCCTACAACCACCTGCCCGAAGGATCGCCGGAGCTGAAGTTCGGCGGGATCGAGGCCACGGGGGCGCTGCCGGAGGCCGTGAACTTCCCGCTCGCGAAGGCCAAGCAGACCAAGTCCAAGGAGCAGCACTGCCTGATCGGCGGCGACGTCCAGACCTACACCCAGGAGGAGGTCGAGTACGCCAAGGACGGCGCGTTCGCCGACCTCGCCGAGCGGACGGACTACGAGGGCTGCGGCGCCCTGTTCATCGGCGACGTGGTGGGCGACGACCTCTCCCTCTACCCGCAGACGCGCGAGCTCGCCGGCATGCTCAACGGCCCGGCCCGCTTCCTGCCGGGCAACCACGACCTGGACTTCGACGCGACCGACTCCGCGCACACGTTCGACACGTTCCGCGCGAACCTCGGCCCCGAGTACTACTCCTACGACGCTGGCCAGGCCCACGTCGTCGCACTGAACACGGTGGAGTTCCCGACCAAGCAGCCGGCCGCGAAGGGCGACTACACCGGCTCGCTGGACGAGCGCCAGCTCGAGTGGCTGCGCAACGACATCGCCAACACCCCGGAGGACAAGCTGATCGTCCTCGCCGCGCACATCCCGCTGCTGGACTTCGCCGATCAGGGCAGCTCCAAGCACCAGGTGGCCCAGGTCAAGGAGATCTACGAGCTGCTGGAGGGCCGCGAGGCGATCGCGCTCGGCGGCCACACCCACAGCATCGAGAACCTGCGCGCCGGCGACCGGCTCGAGGGCTGGAAGGACGTCATGGGCGTCGACGAGCTGCCGTTCACGCACATCACCGCGGGCGCCATCTCCGGCGACTGGTTCTCCGGCCAGCTGACCGAGGAGGGCTACCCGGAGGCCGTGCAGCGCGACGGCGGCCGCCCGGGCGTGCTGACGCTGGACATCCGCGGCACCGAGGTGAAGGAGCGCTTCACCGTCCGCGGCGAGGACGACTCCGAGCAGATGAGCCTGGGCGTGAACACCCCGCGCTACCGCGAGTGGTTCGAGGCCAACAAGGGCAACAAGGGCGAGGCCGAGGAGTTCGCTGAGCCGCTCGCCGTCTCCCGCGACGACCTGGCCGGCACCACGTGGCTGACCACCAACTTCTGGATGGGCTCCACGGGCTCCGAGGTCGAGGTCTCGATCGACGGCGGCGAGCCGGTGGCCGCCGAGCGCACGCAGAAGATGGACGGCGAGGGCCAGCTGGTCGGCGCCGAGTACTCCGACCCGGTGGCGGCCCAGCAGCAGCTGGTCCACGGCGGCTCGCTCGCCGACCGCATGATGCACCTCTGGCGCCTGGAGCTGCCGGCCGATCTGGCCGCCGGCGAGCACACCGCCACCGTGACCGCGACCGACGTGCACGGCCGCGAGTACACCGAGGAGCTGACCTTCACGGTCGCCGACTGATGAGCGCGTCCGGCGTCGCCTAGCCGACGCCACCGGACAGCGAACGACGGCGGTGCCGGACCTGGAAAGGTCCGGCACCGCCGCCGTCGTCTCGGGCCGTACCGGGCCTGGGAGGTCCGGGGCGTCGTCAGCGCGCGGGCTGGCGGCGCGCGGGCTGGCGGCGCGGGACCCAGCTCATGCAGTAGTCCAGGTTCGCGATGACGGTGCGCACCGCGGCCTCGTCGTCGCCGGCGGCGATGGCATCCGCGAGCTCGTCGTGACCGGAGGCCAGGCAGCCATCGAACCCGGCTTCGAGCCGCTGGACCATCTTGGTGCCGTGGAAGACGTCGCCGAAGCTCGCGTAGAGCTCGTGCAGCAGCGGGTTCCCGGACGCCTCGGCGACGCGCAGGTGGAAGCCCCAGTCGGCTTCGGACCAGGCCTGGTAGTCCGCGGCGTCCCACGCCGACCGGCGCCGGGCGAGCAGCTCGCGCAGTTCGGCGACGACCAGCGAGTCCGCGGCCTGCGCCGCGAGCCGGGCGGTCTGGGTGTCCAGCGCGAAGCGGACCTGGAGCACATCCTCGTCCGCGTGCTCGCGGTAGACGCGCTGCGCCGTCGCACTGATCTCACTCGTGGCGCGCACGTAGGTCCCGTCCCCGCGCAGCACCTCGAGCAGCCCAGCGTGGGCGAGCGCCTTCACGGCCTCGCGGAGCGTGCCGCGGGAAACGCCGAACTCCGCGACGAGCTCCGGTTCCGGCGGGATCCGCTCCCCCACGGGCCAGCGGCCGGAGGCGACGGCGTCCCGCAGCCTCCCGACGACCTCCTGCATCAGGGGCGCGCGGACCGGGCCGCCGCTCATGCGCGCGCCTGCCCCGGCATGCGGCCGTAGCGGGTGATCCGGTAGCCGAGGACGAACTGGACCACCGTGCACCCGATCAGGATCATGAGTGGGACCGTCCAGGATCCCCGCGCCCCCTGGAGCAGCCCGAGGCCGAACGGACCGATCGCCGCGACCAGGTAGCCCAGCGACTGGGCGAGCGTGGAGAGCGCCGTGGTCTCCGTGGCGGTCTCGCCGCTGCGGCTGATCAGCAGCATGAGCAGCGGGAAGATGCCCAGGCCGAACCCGATGAAGACGGACGGGACGGCCGCGGCCCCCACCGGCAGGACCAGCAGGGCGACGGTCCCGACCACATAGGACGCGCAGGTCAGGATGAACGCCGGGCGCAGCAGGCGCGGCTTCGAGGCCATCCAGAGGACGATCATCACGGTGGGGATGCTGACCGCCTGGAGCAGCCCGAGCATGAACCCGGCCGTCGCGGCATCCAGCCCGCGGGTGACCAGCATGTGGGGGTACCAGCTCATGAACGTGTAGACCAGCAGCGCCTGGACAGCGAAGAGGGACGTGAACAGCAGGCCCTTGCGGGTGGCGAGCATCGGCCACGGGGAGACGTGCGGGGGGACCGGGCCGGACGAGCGTCGCGCGGCGGCGGCGATGGGCAGCAGGACCAGGAGCGCCAGGGCCGCCGGGACCGCCCAGGCGGCGAGGCCGAGCGTGGGCGAGCCCAGCGCGGTGGCGATGGGGAAGCTGAACGCCGCGGCCGCCGTCGCACCGACGGACAGCGTCACGCTGTAGGAGGCCGTCATCGCGGCCGTGCGGTGCGGGTGGTGCTCGCGGATGAAGGACGGCATCGCCACGTTGCAGACCGCCAGGCCGCACATGCCGAGCACGGTTCCCGCCAGCAGGAGCCACGTCGATTCGACGGCGCGGACGGCCAGGCCGAGCGTGAGCAGCAGGAGCGCGAGGGCGAGCGCCCGCTCGAGCCCGGTGCGCTTGACCAGCCATGCGGTCCCGGCGCCGGCGAACGCGAAGCACAGGACCGGGATGGTGGGCAGCAGCGAGGCGATGAACGTCCCGTAGCCGAGCATGGCCTCGAGGTCGTGGTAGAGCGGCGCCGCCGAGGCGATGCCCGCGCGGAGGTTCAGACCCACCAGGACGACGGCGGCCACGGCCAGGAGCCCGGCGAACCAGCGGCGCGGCTGCTCGCCCGTGGAGGGCCCCGAGCCGGACCGCCCCGGAGCGGGTCGTTCTGGAGCGGGGTGTTCCGGAGAGGCGGTGGCCTCTGCGACGGCGGGACGCTCGAGCTGCTCGGGTACGGGCGCGCTCTCGGCGAGCGCGGTGGTCGGTTCCGGGCGTGCGGCGTCGGCGGCGGTCTCAGAGGTCATGCCTCAAACATTAGACGTCTGATGTTTGCCGCAACGAACTTCGTGACCGATTCCACGGGCTGTCCGGGCGCTCCGCGAGCGGCCGATCCGGCGCCGCTCAGGCCTCGCTGCGCCGCCGGACGATCTCGTTGACCCAGATCGGAACGTAGGGCGACGTGCAGTTCGGCGGTGTCGGGTAGTCCTTGAGGACGCCGAGCCGCTCGCCGATCGTGAGGACGCGCTCCCGGTGCTCCGGGTGCTCGATCCCGATGTTGCCGAGGCATGTGTTCATGGCCCATTGCAGGCGCTCCGAGGCGTCGCGCATCTCCGCCTCGATCGTGTCCAGCAGGCCGGGGAGATCCAGCCCCTCCGGCTTCTTCACCACCCGGGTGCTCGTGAGAGCCCACCCTGCGCTGGCCACCACGGGATCGCGGTCGTCCAGCCAGGAGACCCGGAGCTCCTCGGCGTGCGGGCTCTTGGCGACGACGTAGGCGACCAGCCAGTCGTGCACCTTGGGCGTCCGCGCGTCGCGGAGCATGGCGTCCAGCTCGTCGCGCGCGAAGGCCTTCGGCCGGCAGATCAGCAGCGAGAGCAGGCGGGCCGTGGTGTCGCCGGTGGCCCACAGCTCGCGCGCGAGGTCCTGCTGCGTCTTCAGCCGCTTGGCGACGGCCCGCAGCTTGGTCAGATTCACCCCGTGCTCGTCGCCGTGGCGCTCGTTGACGGCGCGGATCCTCGGATCCTCCAGCCCCGCCAGTTCCACCATGATGTCCTCGACCGTCTCCGCCATGGCCCCTCCTCATCGTTTCGAATCAAGCTGATCCGTCTCCCAAATGCACACATTCCAGCGCCCCCGTCGGTCCGGGCGCACCGACCCGAGCCGCTTCCCCACCGCATTGGCGAAGAGTGGCATACCGCACCTCGGGTCGCACGTCATCGCACCAGTCAGGGCCTCGCAGTCCTCCACCAAGGCATCCGGGAAGTTGTCTCTCATCGCTTCAAGGCGACGGCGGGCACCTTCGGCCGTGAAGCCGATCTTGCGGACCAGATTTCGCTCGAGTTCGGCGAGGATCTCCTCAGACCACAGGATACGGAAGACCTTTGCCTCAGCGAGGCGCAGAAACAGGTCCGCCACCGAGATCGGGACGAGGACGCATGTATCGACCAAGACGGGGGAGGACACGACTACCGCGTTGAGTCATCGTCCGGAGTGCGAAGGGCGGATCCGTCACGGACCGACTCCTGCGTGAGCTGATCGAGAGTCGTCCGACGCCTCGAACGCGCCTCCGCTTCGTACTCGATGAGGTCCCGGAGCATCACGCGGCGATGGCGCCCGACCCGAGAGAACGGGATCTCGCCCCGCTCGAGCAGCTTGACGAGTGTCGGCCGCGAGTACCCGAGGTAGTCGGCCGCCTCCTGCGTCGTCAGTTGCGTGTCCGTCGGCATCACCGAAACGGCGCGCCCCTCAGCCAAAGCCTCAGCTATCAGCAGTAGTGCATCAAAGACCCCATGCGGAACCTGATGCTCAGTGCCGTCGTCCGCGACGAGCTTCGGCACCCCCTGGGCAGCAGAAACGCTACCCTTCAGGAAGACCAGAAAGTCGCTGTCCGCGTCGGGGTCCTCGGCAAGGTAGGTTCGGCGCGCCACGGCAACAGTCATCTCTAGCCTCCTGTATTCGAAATATTCGAAATCTCTAGGCATCAACTTACGCCTTGGGGCCCAGTCCAGCAAGGTCCGCATCAGCACCGAGCGGCCGGGGGCTGCATCTTTCGCACCCCTCGCCGCGGGCCTATCCTGAGCATGCAGCCCCACCCGCCGCCGCAAGCACGGGCGGTCGCCGCCACCGCAGCCGCCGCCACCACCGAAAGGCCCGCCATGTCAGTAGAGCAAGCAGAGCCCGCCGAGTCGGCCGAGGACGTCAGCCGCCGCCTGCACCTGGAGCCGGGCGACGCAGTGTTCGTCATCGGCGGCACGCCGGAGGAGCACCAGCTCCTGGAGCCGCTCCCCGACGGGGCCGGCAAGGTGGACGCGGCCGCGGACGCCGACGCCGCCGTCCTCTTCGCCGCCGTGCTGGAGGACCTGGAGATCCTGCTGGACCAGAAGCTCATACCCCTCACGGCGGCCCGCGCCGTGTGGGTGGGGTACCCGGTCGACGACGAGCTGACGCGCCCCGCCGTGGACGCCGCCGTGCGCGACCGGGGCTGGGAGCCCGGCGTCGAGACGACGCTCTCGGACGCCTGGCGCGCCGTGCTCGTGGTCCCCCGCTCCGCCGAGGATCGCCTGAGCGCCCCAGGCAGCCGACCCGCGGACGACGCCGACGAGGAGTAGCGCCTCGGCCTCGCGAAGTAACTCCGTCACTTCTGCTCAAAATGAGAAGAAGTGCGGAAATTTTCTTCCTCGCACCCTATTGACGGGGTGAAATCTGGCGAAAAGTTGATCCCACGACGAGGAGCCACCGGAACCCCACCGGCACGGACCACAGGGTCCGGCACCTCGAGAAGACGTTCCGCAACGGACGATCACCGAGGGAGTCAACGATGACGAACAGCCAGAACCGCGAGCAGGAGACCCAGCAGCGCATCGAGCGGCTGGAGCTCCAGTGGACCGCCGACCCGCGCTGGGACGGTGTTACCCGCGACTACGCCGCCGCCGACGTCGTACGCCTCCAGGGCACGGTCCAGGAGGAGTACACCCTGGCCCGCCGCGGCTCCGAGAAGCTGTGGACGCAGCTCCGCGAGGAGAACGCCACCGGCGCCTACACCAATGCCCTCGGCGCCCTCACGGGCAACCAGGCTGTCCAGCAGGTCAAGGCCGGCCTCCGCGCCATCTACCTCTCCGGCTGGCAGGTCGCCGCCGACGCGAACCTCGCCGGGCAGACCTACCCGGACCAGTCGCTCTATCCGGCGAACTCGGTGCCGCAGGTGGTCCGCCGCATCAACAACGCCCTGCTCCGCGCGGACCAGATCGAGCACGCCGAGGGCACCAGCACGGTCGAGGACTGGCTGGTCCCGATCGTCGCGGACGCCGAGGCCGGGTTCGGCGGCCCGCTCAACGCCTTCGAGCTGATGAAGTCGATGATCGGCGCCGGCGCCGCGGGCGTCCACTGGGAGGACCAGCTGGCCAGCGAGAAGAAGTGCGGCCACCTCGGCGGCAAGGTGCTCATCCCCACCGGCCAGCACGTCCGCACCCTCAACGCCGCACGCCTGGCCGCCGACGTCTCCAACGTCCCGAGCGTGATCGTGGCCCGGACCGACGCCGAGGCGGCCACGCTCCTGACGTCCGACGTCGACGAGCGCGACCAGCCGTTCCTCACCGGCGAGCGAACGGCCGAGGGCTTCTACAAGGTCCGCAACGGGATCGAGCCGTGCATCGCCCGCGCCAAGGCCTACGCCCCGTACTCCGACCTCATCTGGATGGAGACCGGGACGCCGGACCTGGAGCTCGCCCGCCGGTTCGCCGAGTCCGTCAAGGCCGAGTTCCCGGACCAGATGCTCGCGTACAACTGCTCGCCGAGCTTCAACTGGAAGAAGCACCTGGACGACGAGACGATCGCCAAGTTCCAGCGCGAGCTCGGCGCGATGGGCTTCACCTTCCAGTTCATCACCCTGGCCGGATTCCACGCCCTCAACCACGAGATGTTCGACCTCGCCCACGGCTACGCACGCCGCGGCATGAGCGCCTACGTAGAGCTGCAGGAGCGGGAGTTCGCCTCCGAGGCCCGCGGCTACACCGCCACCAAGCACCAGCGCGAAGTCGGCACCGGCTACTTCGACGCCGTCTCCACCGCCCTCAACCCGGGCGGCTCCACCCTGGCCCTGGTGGGATCCACCGAGGAAGGCCAGTTCCACTAACCCCTCCGGTACGACGGCGGCGCGAGGCCGCCGTCGTACCCCCTCCACTTCTCCCGAGGAGACCGCCATGAACAACCCGATCACCCTCAACGGCATCACGATGACCGCCTCCCCCGTCTGCCAGCAGCAGCGGGTCATCACCCCCGAGGCCCTGGACTTCCTGGGCGAGCTGCACCGCCGGTTCGACGGCCGGCGGCGCGAGCTCCTCAACGCCCGCGAGCAGCGCCGCCAGGCCATCTCGCGGGGCGCGGACCCCAAGTTCCTGCCCGAGACCCGGCACATCCGCGAGGACGACTCGTGGCGAGTGGCGCCGATCGCTCCCGGCCTCGAGGACCGCCGCGTCGAGATCACCGGCCCCACCGACCGCAAGATGACCATCAACGCCCTGAACTCCGGCGCCAAGGTATGGCTGGCCGACATGGAGGACTCGCTCACGCCGAACTGGCGGAACGTGGTCAAGGGGCAGCTGAACCTCCAGCGCGTGCTGGACCGCGAGATCGACTTCACCACCGAGGAGGGCAAGGAGTACCGGCTCACGGGCGAGAAGCTGACCGACCTGCCCACGATCGTGGTGCGGCCGCGCGGCTGGCACCTGCCGGAGAAGCACCTGCTGATCCAGAACCAGCCGATCGCCGGCGCCCTGGTGGACTTCGGGCTGCACTTCTTCCACAACGCCAAGCGCCTGATCGAGCTGGGCCGGGGCCCGTACTTCTACCTGCCGAAGCTGGAGAGCCACCAGGAGGCCCGCCTCTGGAACGACGTGTTCGTGTTCGCCCAGGACTACCTGGGCATACCGCAGGGCACCATCCGGGCGACCGTGCTGATCGAGACCATCACCGCGGCGTTCGAGATGGAGGAGATCCTCTACGAGCTGCGGGACCACGCGGCGGGGCTGAACGCCGGCCGGTGGGACTACATCTTCTCCATCATCAAGAACTTCCGCGAGCGCGGGCCGCGGTTCGTGCTGCCGGACCGCTCGATGGTGACCATGACGGCCCCGTTCATGCGGGCCTACACCGAGCAGCTGGTCCGGGCGTGCCACCGCCGCGGCGCCATGGCGATCGGCGGCATGGCGGCCTTCATCCCGAACCGCCGCGACGAGGCGGAGAACGCCGTCGCCTTCGAGAAGGTCACCGCGGACAAGACCCGCGAGGCCCAGGACGGCTTCGACGGCTCGTGGGTGGCCCACCCGGACCTGGTGCCCGTGGCACGCGAGGTGTTCGACGCCGTGCTCGGCTCGCGTCCGAACCAGCTGGACCGCTCCCGCGAGGACGTCCGGCCGGACGATGTGGCGCTGCTGAACGTGGCGGCGACGCCGGGCCTGATCACGGAGCAGGGCGTGCGCAGCAATATCGAGATCGGTATCCGCTACATCGAGTCGTGGCTGCGCGGCAACGGCGCGGTGGCCCTGCAGAACCTGATGGAGGACGCCGCCACGGCGGAGATCTCCCGCTCGCAGATCTGGCAGTGGATCCACCAGGGCGCCGTCACGGACGACGGCGAGCTCGTCACCCGCGAGTACGCGGTGGAGCTGCTCGAGGAGGAGTTCGCCCGGATCCAGCGCTTCGAGGGCGACCGCTTCTCCGAGGCGCGGGAGATCTTCGAGGCGGCCGCCCTGGCGGACCGGTTCCCGGACTTCCTGACCCTGCCGGCCTACAACCGGTACCTGTGCGAGACCAAGGAGCTGCAGACCGTCTGACCCGGCGCGCCGACGGCCGGCGACCGCCCGGCGCAGTCCCGACCGACATCGCAGTCCCGACCGACATGGCGGCGGATCCCCTTTCCTGGCAGAGCAGGGGGTCCGCCGCCATTGCGCTGCCCTGGCTCCGGATGCGGTCCGGCCGCGCTGCTGCTCGAGGGCCGGTCGGCTGCTACCCGGGCGGCCAGTCGGCAGCCGCTACTCGGCGGTGCCTACCCGGCGGCTTACTGGTCGGCGGCTGCTACTCGGCGCGGTGGCGCCGGATGAGGAGGACCGCGCCAGCGACCACCGCCAGCGCCCCGCCCCCGGCCAGCGCTGCGGTGACCGGCCCGAGCGGCCCCTCGGAGTCCGCCACGGCGCCCGCGTGGTCGGCGTCCAGGCCACCCGTCCCGGACGGGTCGGCCTCCTCACCGGCCGGACCGGGGCCCGACGGGTCCGCCCCGCCATCGCCCGAGGGGCCGGCACCGGAGCCGTCCGTCCCGGCGCCGCCGGGAACGCTGTCGCCCGCGTCCGGGCCACCCGGGCCCGAGCCGGCCCCGGAGGAGCCGTCCCCGCCGTCGCCCGGCGTTCCCGCCGATCCGCCGGGTGAGTACCCACCGGAGCCGGCTCCACCGGAGGCGCTCCCGTCGGATGCAGTCCCGTCAGAACCCTGCCCGCCGTCCGTGCCCGAGCCGTCGCCGGAGGAGCCCTGGGAGGGCCCGCCGCTCGTCGGGGAGTCGGTCCCGCCGCCGTCGATCCCCGTCGGGTCCGGGGCGCCGGTCGGCGCGGGAGTCGTCCCGGGCGCCGGGCCCTGCGAGGGGCTCGCCGGTGCGGAGGGCTCGGGGGTGGACGACGTCGGCCCGGGGGTCTCGGTGGGAGTGGTGCTCGCCGGGTCCTCGGACTCCGGAGCGCCGTCGTCCACCACCTCGACGGAGTAGTCCACGATCATCGAGCTGGAGTAGCCGTCGGTGGCCTGCATCGTGAAGTCGTAGGTGCCGGGCCGCGAGGGTGCGGGCAGGCTGAAGCGGCCGTCCTGGTCCACCGCGTAGGCGACCGCGCCGGCCCCGCTGGACCGGACCATCACCTGCACGTTCGTGGCTGCGCCGGGGACGACGCCGACGATCGGCTCGCCCGGGGCGACCTCGCCGCCGCGGGGAGTCGAGGTGATCTCGGGGTCGGACACGGTTCCGCTGGTCGGCTGCGGCGTGGGGGCCGGCGACGACGTCGACCCGCCCGCGGTGCTGCCGGCGGGTGCGGAGGCATCCGGGTCCGACGGTGCGGGCGCCGTGCCGGGGTCCGACGGCTCATCGGAGGGCTGAGGGGACGGCTCGTCGGACGGCGTCGTACCGGTCGGCTGGTAGGTCGCCGCGGCATCGTCCGTTGAGTCGGAACCGCCCGTGCCAGAGCCGCCCGCATCGGGCGCGCTCTCTGCGGGCGCCGCGGCCGCCGGCTGGGCCCCGGGGGCGGCGACCGCCGCAGCGGGGGCCGCGAGACCCGCCGCCGTCAGCACCGCGGCTGCGGCGGCCGCCTGCAATGCGGCCGTCCATGGTCGGGTCGAAGTCATACCCCAGCGCTTTCCGTCGGGTCGGGCCCGCCTGTCGATTTCGGGCTGCGCGCCCGCGGCGCGTTCTGCCTGCTGCGCACCGCTGAAGGGTGCACCGCCTCCAGCGTAGGCGCATCCATAAGGTCACAGCAAGGTAACGATTGCCACCGGAGATCCGCCGCGGGTCCTCCGCGACGACGCGCGGCATGGCCGGGCCGGCCGGGAATCACCGGCTGATCTGGGCGGCAGCGAATCCCGACCCTGGATGGGGTTCCGTTACCGCACCGGCGCCAGTAGCGTCGCCCTAGAGCCCGGGTTGAAGCGGGACCGCTCCACGGCGCGACCCCGGACGCGGGCGCCAGACACGGCCCCAGGCACGGGCCCCGGCAGTAGCGCAGACCGCGATTGACGAGGGCCCGACGGACGAAGGAGAGAGTCATGACCCGCATCGCGATCATCGCCGGCAGCACCCGCCCCAACCGCAAGGCCAGGACCGTGGCCGACTGGGTGCTCGAGCACGCCGCCCAGCGCAGCGACGCCGATTTCGAACTCGTCGACCTGGCCGATCAGGGGCTCCCCCTGCTGGACGAGCCGATGCCGCCGTCGCTCGGCGAGTACACCAAGGAGCACACGCGGGCCTGGGCGGAGAAGATCGCCTCGTTCGACGGCTTCGTCTTCGTCACACCTGAGTACAACCACTCCGTCCCGGCCGCCTTCAAGAACGCCGTCGACTTCCTGTACGCGGAGTGGAACAACAAGGCGGTCGGATTCGTCAGCTACGGCAGCGCCGGTGGGACCCGCGCGGTGGAGGCGTGGCGCCTGATCGCCGCCGAGGTGCAGATGGCCGACGTCCGGGCCCAGGTGTTCCTCCCCTTCTCCGACGACTTCGCGGAGGACCAGTCGTTCGAGCCCAGCGACGGCGCCACCGGCGCGCTCGGCACGCTGTTCGACCAGCTCGTCGCATGGTCGGAGGCCCTCCGCACCGTCCGCGAGGCCTGACGCGGCCCGCCGCGGGGAATGAGCCGGCCGGGCGCGGCGTTGTCCCGGGCATGACCGACACCCCTTCCCCCGCAGCCCCGCTGCGCGCCCCCGGACCGGCCGCCCGCCTGCGCGTGGACGTCTGGTCGGACGTCGCCTGCCCCTGGTGCTACATCGGCAAGCGCCGCTTCGAGACCGCCCTCGCCCGCGTCCCCTTCGGCGACCGGGTGGACGTGGCCTGGCACAGCTTCCAACTGGACCCGGGCCTGCCGGAGCACTACGACGGCACCGAGCTGGACTACCTCTCGGAACGCAAGGGCATGGCCCGCGAACAGGTCGCCGGCATGTTCGAGCACGTCTCCGCCATGGCGGCCGGCGAGGGGCTCGCCTACGACTTCGACGCCGTGAAGGTCGCCAACACGTGGACCGCGCACCGCCTGCTGCACCTGGCGGCAGAGCGCGGCCTGTCCGGCACGCTGAAGGAGGCGCTCCTCTCGGGGCACTTCGAGCACGGCCTGGACCTCGGCTCCCGCGACGAGCTCCTCGCCGTGGCGACCGGTGCCGGCCTGGCCGAGGACGACGTGGTGCGCGTCCTGGACTCCGAGGCCTACTCCGACGCGGTGAGCGACGACGTCGAGCAGGCCCGGCGGCTGGGCATCAGCGGCGTCCCCTTCTTCGTGCTGGACATGAAGTACGGGGTCTCCGGGGCGCAGTCGGCGGAGGCCTTCGAGCAGGCCCTGACGCAGGCGTGGTCGGAGCTGCCCGTGCTCCAGGCCGCCGGGGGAAGCGCCGACGGGGACGCCTGCGGCGTCGACGGCTGCGACTGACCCGACCCTACGGACGAACACCGTACGAACGAAGCCCGGAGGCCGACGCTCACCGCGTCGGCCTCCGGGCTTCTCTGGTCCATGCCCCGGCCCGTGGCCGGGAGGGGTCAGGCGTGCATCTCCTCGAGTTCCTTGCCCTTGGTCTCCTCGACGAACTTCCAGACGAAGATGAAGGACAGGACGGCGAACGTCGCGTAGAGCCCGTAGGCCAGCGTGAGCCCCACGTTGGCCAGCGGCGGGAACGTGTAGGTGATGACGAAGTTCGCCAGCCACTGGGCGGAGGCCGCCACGGAGAGCGCGACGGCACGGAGGCGGTTCGGGAACATCTCGCCGAGCAGGATCCAGACCACCGGGCCCCAGGACATGCCGAAGGCGACCACGAACACGTTCGCGGCGATGAGGGCGATGATGCCCCACGGCTGCGGCAGGTCGACGACGGCCTCGCCGCCGGGCTCGGTCGCCGGGGTCACGATCGCCTGGCTGAAGGAGATCGCCATCGTCAGCAGGCCGACGGCCATGCCGGCCGAGCCGATGAGCAGCAGGAGCTTGCGGCCGATCTTGTCCACCAGGAGGATCGCCACGATGGTGACGGCGATGTTCACGATCGAGGTGACCACCGAGATGGTGAACGACGCCGACTCGGCGAAGCCGACCGACTTCCAGAGCGTGTTGGAGTAGTAGAAGATCACGTTGATGCCGACGAACTGCTGGAAGACCGAGAGCAGGATGCCAACCCAGACGATCGGGAGGAGCCGGCCGTTGCCGCCCACCAGGTTGCGCAGGCCCTGCTTGGTCTCGATGTTGATGGTCGCCTTGATGTCGGCGATCTTCGCCTCGACCTCCTCCTTGGTCTGCAGCCCCATGACCTCGACCAGGGTCTTGCCGGCGCGGGCGTAGTCGCTGATGGCGACCAGGTAGCGCGGCGACTCCGGGAGGCGCAGGGCGAAGAGGCCGTAGAGCACGGCCGGCACGGTCTCGGCGAGGAACATCCAGCGCCAGGCGTCCAGGCCCATCCAGCCCATGGCGTCCGAGCCGCCCAGCGCACCCGCGATCAGGGCGTTGGAGAGCAGGGCGGCGAAGATGCCGGTCACGATCGCCAGCTGCTGCAGCGCGCCGAGGCGGCCGCGGCTGTGCGCGGGCGAGATCTCGGCGATGTACGCGGGAGCGAGCACGGAGGCCATGCCGACGCCGATGCCGCCGAGGAAGCGCCACAGGATGAGGTCGACGACGCCGAAGGCGAAGCCGGAGCCCAGGGCCGAGGCGGTGAAGAGGATCGAGGCCAGGACCATCGCCCAGACGCGGCCCTTGCGGTCGGCGATCGGGCCGGCGCTCCACGCGCCGGTCATGGCGCCCAGGAGGGCGCAGGAGACCGCGAACCCGGTCAGATGGGGGCCGAGGCCGAAGTCGCCGCTCATGGCGTCGACGGCACCGTTGATGACCGAGCTGTCGAAGCCGAAGAGGAACCCGCCGACGGCGGCCGCGATGGCGACGCCGATGACCCGCCGAGGTGTTTTGTTTCGTTCGGTAACTGAGACGTCTGACATGGCGGACATGCTACCCCTCGGCGGACGCCGTGCGAATGGCGGCCGCACGACGTTGCGCCGCGGAACGGCTACAGGCCGACCAGGGGCCGGCCAGCGGTCGGCCCGTCACTGGCAGACGAGCGGTCCCGGCGCGGTGCTCACCTCTGCCGGCGGCTGCAGCTCCTGGAAGCTCTCCCCGAGGACCAGCCGCACGGTCACGCCCTGCATGTCGTCGTCCCGTTCGTAGACGGCGCCGGGGATCTGGCGCTGCACGGTGAGCGCGGCGTCGTACCCCTCCGGACCGCTCACTACGAGCCCCACCATGCCGCGCGACGGCAGCGAGTCGTTGCCGAGCGCCCCCGGGCGGAAACCGCGGTCGACGAGCTGCGACTGCGTCCCCTCGGCGAGGCCGGGCCGGCCCGTCGCGTTGTAGACGTCCACCGTCACCCCGACCGGGTCCAGGTACTGCCGCTCCCCCGGCGGGCACGCGGGCTCCGATGGCGCCGCGGCGGCGTCGGAGCCGGGCTGCGGCCACGGCAGGTCGAGCCGCTTGGTCAGCACCAGGTAGCCCGCCACCGCCATGGCGATGACGAGGAGCAGGACGAGGACGAGCGCGATCCCGTGGCGGAGGCGCCGCCGGTAGTGCTCAGGGTTCTCCACGTGCTCGGGGTCGTCGACCGCATCGGTCAGCTGCTCGAGGTCCTCCCCGGTGTAGACCTTCCGGCCGTCCCACTCGAGCGGCCCCTCCCCGGTCCGGCGCCTCATTCGGCGGCGCTCCGGGCACCCGCGCTCCGGGCCCCCGCGACCCTGGTGCCGGCACCCCAGGGGCCTGCGGCCGACGCCGCGCCCTCGGCCGCGTCGGCACTCCGGGCGGCCGCGCCGGCGTGCAGGCCGGCCCCGTCCAGGCGCAGCACCCGCGCATGCAGGACGGAACGCTGGTGCAGGGCCGTCCGCACGGCCCGGTGCAGGCCGTCCTCCAGGTACTTCTCGCCCCGCCACTCCACCACGTGCGGGAAGAGATCGCCGAAGAAGGTGGAGTCCTCGGCCAGCAGTGCCGAGAGGTCCAGCGTGGTCTTGACGGTGACGAGCTGGTCCAGCCGGACCTGCTCGGGCGGGATCTGCGCCCAGTCCCGGGGCGCGGTGTACCCGTGGTCGGGATAGGGGCGGTGGTCGCCGACTGATTTGAAGATCACGCTCCCAGCCTAGACAACGCCGGGCCCGCGCCCAATGGACGCCACGACGGCGGCCCGTCGCCCTCCACGGCCACCCGGCCGCGGTGACCGTCAAGGGGTCCGCAACGCGGCGTCACGCACGGCAACCGAGCGTCACAGACGCTGGGGCGGCCGCAACAAATGGCCCTACGGTGTCGCCATGGCTACTGTTCGCACTTCCGTCCCCGTGCTGGATCTCTCCACCGCGCGTCTGGCCGACGGACTCTTCAACCCCGAGTTCATCGACGCCCTGCGCGACGCCGCCCACAACGTCGGGTTCTTCCAGATCGTCGGCTACGGCGCCCGCGAGGGGCAGCCGGCCGAGCTGCTCTCCACGCTCGCCGAGTTCTTCGCCCTGCCGCTCGAGCAGCGCCTGGCGCTCGACAACCGGAATTCCGCCCAGTTCCGCGGCTACACGCGACTGGGCAAGGAGATCACGCAGGGGCGCGCCGACTCGCGCGAGCAGATCGACTACGGCCCCGAGCTCCCCGAGCGGGCGGACGTCCCGGCCGACCAGCCGTACCTGGGCCTGCAGGGCCCCAACCAGTGGCCAGCGGAGTTCCCGCAGCTGGAGCGCGTCGCCATGGAGTGGGCGCAGCTGATGAGCGGGATCGGCGCGGAGCTGCTCGGCGCCATCAGCGTCTCGCTCGGCCTCCCGGAGGACCACTTCGCCGAGCCGTTCGACGGCGACGCCGCCTGGATGGGGAAGCTGGTCCACTACGTGGGCGGGCAGGTCCCGGAGGCCGGCACGCAGGGCGTGGGATCGCACGCGGACTACGGGTTCGTGACCCTCCTGCTGCAGGACCAGGTGGGCGGACTCGAGGTCCAGCCGTACGGGCAGGACGAGTGGATCACCGTGGAGCCGATCGAGGGCGCCCTGGTGGTGAACCTCGGCGAGATGCTGGAGGTCGCCACGGACGGCTACCTCATGGCCACGATCCACCGGGTCACGGCGCCGCCGCCCGGGGTCGACCGCTACTCGGTCCCCTTCTTCTGGTCGCCCCGTCTGGACGCCGTGATCGACCGCGTCGAGCTGCCAGCCGAGTTGGCCGCCGAGGCGCGCGGTGTGTCCGACGACCCGACGAACCCGATGCTCTCCTCCTACGGCGCCAACGTGCTCAAGGGCTGGCTGCGCGCCCACCCGGAGACGGCGGCGAAGTTCTACCCGGAGCTCGTCGGGGCGGCCGCCCGCTAGCGATCCGCGCGGTCGCGGTCGGCCTGCGGGGCACGCCGCTCCAGCTCGAACACGGCCCAGGACAGGACGGCAGCGCCGACGGCCATGACCGCCCGCGGCCGCGCGACGCCCCGGGCCGCCAGCGCCCGGTGCACACGCGCATCGACGGCGGCCCCGCCGGCGGCGCTCGCATAGACGGCGCCCGCCAACAGGCCTCCCACGGCGATGGCCCCGAGCGTCGAGACCCGGCGGGACGCCCTCGCGTCCGGCGCACCGGCGGTGCCCGGCCGGGTAGCACCCGGTACGACGCCGTCGTCGGGGTCGCGCTGCTCGGTCGCCTCCGGGCTGCCCTCCGCAGCACCGCCCGAGCCCGCGCCGTCCTGATCGGCCGCGGTCGCCAGCGAGGCCCGGAATCCGGACCTCCAGCCCAGGGCGCCGACGGCCCCGACGGCGAGCGCCAGCCCGGCGCGGAAGCAGCGCCTGGTCGCGGGACGGAACGTCGCCGGGTCCACGAGGGTCAGGGCGCCCGTGAGCGCGGCCTGCACCAGACCCGACGTCGTCGAGTCCCGCCAGGGCGAGCGGTCGGGTGCTTCCTGCGGCAGCGGCGGGACAGGCGTGGGAGTGGGGTCTGCAGTCATGCGTCCACCCTAGGGCCGCGGGGCGATTCGTCCGGCGATCCGTCCGGCGATCCGCCGGTGCCGCGAGCGTGAGGGGCGCCGGCGCTCACGGCTCACTCCCACGCAGGGGCCGCATCCTTGGAGTCGGCTTCACGCACACTCAGAGACGGCGAAGAGTCGTCCCCACGGCCTTGAGCCTCCCTAGAGACACTTCTAGCGTCGAAGACGTCGGCACCGGAGAGACCGGACGCGACGCAAGACGCAAGACTCAAGCAGAAGGGAGACAGACATGGCTGACAACAACAACCCCGGGCAGTTCGGCAACCGCGAGGACACTGAGCAGCAGGCCTCCAGGGGCGGCCAGCAGAGTTCCGGCAGCTTCGGCGAGTCCAACAGCGCCGACCCGAGCCGCGCAGGCCAGCAGGGCGGCCGGGAGAGTTCCGGCAGCTTCGGCGAGTCCAACAGCGCCGATCCCAGCCGCGCAGGCCAGCAGGGCGGCCGGGAGAGCTCCGGCAGCTTCGGCGAGTCCAACAGCGCCGACCCGAGCGAGGCCGGTTCGCGGGGCGCCGACGCGCAGCCGACCGAGGCCAAGGCCGAGGGCGGACGCAACAGCCATTGATACCGATCGAGCATTCGCGCGAGGGTGCGGGTCCGGAACCGACCGGACCCGCACCCTCGCTTGTTCGGTCCGCTTCCACCACGTTTTCCAGCTCGTTCTGAATCCGATCCGTCCGCCACCCAGCGGGCGCTGAGTGAGGAGTTGAGATGTTCCTTCACAAGCAGGCACTTCAGTACAAGTCCACGCCCGAGAAGCCGGATGCCGTCTACGCCCGGAAGCTGCAGGAGGTGATCGGCGGCCAGTACGGCGAGATCACGGTCGCCATGCAGTACAGCTTCCAGGCGTGGAACACGCACATCCCCGGCAAGTACCGCGATCTGCTCTTCTCCACGGCCGCGGAGGAGTTCGGCCACGTGGAGATGCTCGCGACCATGGTCGCGCAGCTCCTCGAGAAGGCTCCCGTGGGAGTGACGGAGGAAGCCCTCCAGGACGATCCCACCGTCGCCGCCGTGATCGGCGGAACCGACGTGCAGCAGGCCATCGTCGCCGGCGCCGGCGCGCGCCCCGTCGACAGCAACGGCAATCCGTGGAGCGCCGCGTACGTCACGGCCAGCGGAAACCTCCTCGCGGACTTCACCTCCAACGTGAACGCCGAGATGCAGGGCCGCACGCAGGTGGCGCGGCTCTACCACATGACCGACGACCCGGGTGTTCGGGACATGCTGGCGTTCCTGCTGGCCCGCGACACGATGCACCAGAACCAGTGGCTCGCGGCCGCGAGGGAGCTGCAGGAGGAGTCCAAGGAGAACCTGCCCGTCCCCAGCAACTTCCCGCAGGGCAAGGAGCACCAGGAGTACTCGTACAAAGCCTTCAACTTCTCCGACGGGGAGGACATGGCCAACGGCTCCTGGGCCAACGGCACCGCGCCGGACCAACTCGGGGAGTTCGCGTACGTCCCCACGCCGATGGACGGCACGCCGATGCCCCCGCCCACCCATCCCGACGCGCGGTTCTACGGCACCACCGACGTGCCGAACGCCGCGGAGAAGGCTGCAGGGATGGTGCAGGACAAGCTCAAGCGCGAGTAGTCGACGACGACGGCGGCACGCCCCCGCGACGCAGGAGCGGCGCCCCGGCTGACGGCCGGGGCGCCGCTCCTCTGC
This sequence comes from Zhihengliuella alba, assembly GCF_039538765.1. Classification (NCBI taxonomy): domain Bacteria; kingdom Bacillati; phylum Actinomycetota; class Actinomycetes; order Micrococcales; family Micrococcaceae; genus Zhihengliuella; species Zhihengliuella alba. Next base: position 299,483 of record NZ_BAABCJ010000007.1, read on the forward strand.
TCTCTTCTGTCCGCCTGCCGCTCTGTCCGCTTGCCGCCGCTCAGGCGGGACGGAGCCGGACGTGCCCGTCGGAGACCATGGCCTCGTAGCGGGGCTGCGGGACGCTGGCCGGGCCGGTGTCCACCGCCCCGGAGTCCAGGTCGAACGCGCTCCCGTGCCACGGGCAGACGATGCACCCGTCGCGGACATCGCCCTCGGCGAGCGGACCGCCCAGGTGCGAGCAGGTGTTGTGCAGGGCCCGGACCCGGCCCCCGGTGCGGAGCACCATGACCGGCTCGCCGTCGACGTCCACGACCACGGGCGCGCCGTCGTCGAAGTCCTCCAGCCGGCCCACGTCCACCCAGTGCTCCGTCCGCTCGGGCGTGCCGGCGCGGTTGACGCCGACGCCCTGGACGTAGGAGAGGTGGCCGCCGAGGAACCCGGAGGCGCTGACCACGCCGAGCCCGGCGAAGGACAGGCACCGGCCGAGGCCACGGTGACCCGCGCGCCGGCTGAGCAGCGAGGCGAGGTACAGGACGCTGGCCACGGAGTTGGCGGCCGCGTGCACCACGCCCACCCGCCGCTCGGCGCCCTGCGTGTAGGACCAGTCGTGCAGGCCCGTGGCGACGGCCGGGACGGAGCCGAGCAGGCCCGTGGCGACGGCGGTGTCCGCCGCCTGGTCCTGGCCGCACGCGTCGAGGACCGCGGCCATGCCGTAGGCACCGAGCGGCACCGCGATGAGCGCCGGGTGCAGGGGGTGCCCCAGGTGCTTGCCGCCGAGGAGGTTCCGGATCGGAGCCGGGGACAGCACCGCACCGACCTTGGAGGCCAGGGGCTCGGCCACCCGGTCGAGGTCCTTCCACTTCTCCAGTTTCGACAGGAGGGGTTCGAGGTAGTTCACGTCTGCCTTCCTTTCTCACCGCTGGTTCGGCCCGCGCAACGGGCGCCTGCTGCGAGCTTCGCCCGTCCCACGCGGAAAGGCAATGCCTGCGCGCCCTCGACGCCCCCTCGATCGGCGGGCGCCCGGCGACCCGGCAGCGGCCCGGCAGAAGTCCGCCGGGCCCGCGGCGTCAGCCCGCGCCCAGGACGAGCTGCGCGATCAGGACGGAGCCGAGGAACGTCCCGGTCAGGACCAGCAGGCCGACGGGGACGATACGCCACCCGACGCTGCCGAGGACCCGGGCGTCCCGGCCCAGGCCGAGCCCGGCGAGCACGAGCACCGGAGTGGTCATCGGCAGGAAGTCGATGGGCTCCGCCAGCGCCAGCACGCCGCCGGCGATCGGCGACCACGGCAGGGTCGCCAGCATGGCCAGCGTCATGGTCACCACGAGCGAGGAGATCCGCAGGTACCGGTGCGCCAGCATGCCGACGACCACGAAGGCGACGATCATGCCCATGCCCGGCAGCACCTCCAGCGAGACGCCTCCCCCGGCAGCCCACACGGCCACCAGCATCAGCACGGCGGTCAGACCCAGCAGCGACCAGTCGGACGCCGCCTTGCGCGGGGCGGTGTCCTTCTTCGGCACCACCTTCGCCTCCGGCAGGACCGTGCCCGCGTCCTGCGTCTCCCCGCGCTTCCCAGCGCGGCCCCGCGTCAGGAAGCGGTAGAACCGGTCGGCCAGCGGCAGCGCCACGTACACGCCCATGTAGAGGCCCAGCGCGGAGCTGAGCAGGTTGCTGAGCGCGGCGAGGGCGAGGATGTCGCCCTGCATCGCCGGGAACTGGGCGGCGACCGCATTGGAGGCGGCGGCCATCATGGATCCCGAGCCGACGCCGGACCCCATGGCCAGCGCCAGCGGGTCGAACCACCCGGCCCCGGCGAGGATCGAGGCCAGGAGCCCCACCCAGAGGGCGCCGAACACGGTGCCGAAGACGTACATGGCGAGCACGCCGCGGGTCTCGGCGGAATCGACCCCGTAGCGCTCGCCGGTCATGGCGAAGGCGCCCTCCCGGGCGATCGAGAAGGTCGCACCGATCGACGCGCGGCCCATGCCGAGCAGGACGGCGATCGGCATCGCCACCGCGATCGTGAAGAGATTTCCGATCTCCTGGATGATCAGGGCCGGCCCGGCCTGGAGCAGGACGGAGATGTTCTCGCCGACCAGGAAGGCCAGCCGCGTCACGAGGAGCAGGACGCCGACCTGCATCGCGGCCGACGCGACCCGCTGGGTGCCCTCGGGGAACGGCTTGAGCCGCTGCAGGCTGACCGCCGCGCCCAGGAGGAGCCCCCAGATGAGCGGGAGCAGGGTCAGCGTCCCGATCCCGATCCCGATCTCGTGGGTGCCGATGAGCTCGGCGGCGATCGTCACGGCGCCGGCCACCAGCAGGAGCGGGATCCACAGCCGGACCCCGGCGGTGGCCCCGCGCGTGGTCGTCCCGGCGGTCATGACCGCGTCCCGACGCTGGTCGCGACGGCGGACGTCGCGTAGGGAGCGCGGGCGGACTGCTCGGCGAGCAGGTCGCGGCGCACCCCGGGGTCGGAGGCGACCTCGACGATGGCCCGTGCCATGGCGATCGCGCCGTCCACGGCGGCCTCGTCGCCGCCCGGTGCGGCGGCATCGTCCGCGAAGGCACGCGTGTGCGGCGGGTTGCCGCTGCCCTTGACGTCGATCATCGGGTGGATCGAGGGCAGGTACTGGGAGACGTTGCCCATGTCCGTGGAGCCGCCGGTCATGTCGCTGGCGTCCAGGACCGTGCGCCCGAGGCCGCGGACCGCGTCGGCGAACGGGCGAGCGAGCCGCGCGTCCTGGAGCAGCGGCGCATACTCCGGCTCCGTCTCCTCGAACTCGACGGTGCATCCCGTCGCGAGCGCACCCGCCTCGAAGCAGGCGTGGACCCGGCGGCTCAGGTCGCGCAGCCGCTCCAGGTCGAATTCGCGGACCTCGAAGTCGACGATGGTCCGCTCCGGGATGATGTTGGTGGCCTGGCCGCCGTCCCGCACGAAGAGCCCCACGCGGGCGGTCGCCGGCAGCTGCTGCCGCAGGAGGCCCACGGCGACCTGCGCGACGACGGCGGCGTCGCTCGCGTTGACGCCGTCGGTCGGCGCGGCGGCCGCGTGCGCGGCCCGGCCGGAGAACGTCGCCGCGAAACGGGAGACGCCCTGCGTGAACGTCGTCGCCGGGTCCGCGTCGGCCGTGGCGGGGTGGACCATGAGCGCCACGGTGTGGTGGTCGAAGCAGCCGCGCTCGAGCATGAGGACCTTGCCGCCACCGTGCTCCTCGGCGGGGCAGCCGACCACCTCGACCGTCAGGCCGAGCTCGTCCGCGACGGCCGCGAGTCCGATTCCGGCGCCGACCGCGGCGGTGGCGATGATGTTGTGCCCGCAGGCGTGGCCGATCTCGGGCAGCGCGTCGTACTCCGCGCACACGCCGACCACGAAGTCGCCGCTGCCGAAGCGGGCGGTGAACGCGGTGGGGAGGTCGGCCACGGTCTCGGTCACGTCGAACCCGGCGCGGGCGAGCTCGTCGCGGACCCGCGCGGCGGCGCGGTGCTCGGCGAAGGAGGGCTCGGCGTAGTCGTGGACATCGTGGCTGAGAGAGACGAGCTGCGCACGGGCATCGCGGATCGCTCCGTCCACGCGGGCGAGAAGGGCTTCGGAAGTCATGGGGACAGCTCCTGAGGAGGTGATTCGGGTCACTGAAAGCGTACGAAGAGTTGTCACCGACTCCGTCGAGATGCACGATTTCTTCATGGGCACGCATTCACCGCACGATTCCGTCGCAACACCACCCGCTCAGACCGCCCCGGGACCCTCCCGAGGCGGTTCCCGGCGCGGCGGCAGCGGTCACGGCGGGAGCGGGCACGGCGGGAGCGGGCACGGCATCGTCCTCGACGAGGAGGACCTCCGGCTGCTCCACGCCCTGCAGATCGCCCCACGGGCGAGCTGGGCCGAGCTCGGCCGCCTCCTGGGCATGGCCCCGTCCACGGCCGCGCGTCGGTGGGTGCGGCTGGAGGAATCCGGCGCCGCCTGGGTCTCCTGTCAGCCGATCGACGACCCGGACACCTCCATCGGCGTGCTGGAGGTGAGCTGCCGGGCGGGGTCCGCTCTGACCGCGGCCACCACCCTGGCGGCCGACGCGGCCGCGATGACGATCGACATCGCCTCCGGCTCCCGCGACCTCCTCGTCACCGTGACGCAACCCGACCAGCTCGCGCTGAGCGACTACCTGCTGGAGCGGGTCGGCAGGATCCCCGAGGTCGAGTCGGTGCGCAGCCACGTCGTCGCCCGGCGCTACACGGACGCGAGCCGGTGGAGGCTGCGGAGCCTCTCCAAGCGCCAGGAGGCGGCCATCGGCGCGGCCGCCCAGACGGCGATCCATCCCGGCGCGGTCGGCCCGCTGGACCGGCGGCTCGTGGAGCTGCTCTCCACCGACGGGAGGCGGCCCGTCGCGGATCTTGCGGAGCGCCTGGACGTCTCGGAGAGCACGGTGCGCCGGCGCCTGCAGGCGCTCTCGGCGTCGGGCTCGCTGCGGCTGCGCTGCGAGGTGGCGCGCGATCTCACCGAGTGGCGGGTCCTCGAGTGGTTCTTCCTGCGCGTGCCGCCGGACCGGATGGACGAGGCCGGGCAGGCCCTGGCCGGGATCCCGGAGCTGCGGACGGCCCTGTCGACGGCGGGCCCGACCAACTTGATCGCGGCCGCCTGGCTGCGCACCGTGACGGACGGGCAGCGGCTGGAGGCCCGGCTGCGCCAGCAGATGCCGTGGCTCGAGTTCGTCGACCGCAGCGTGGTGCTCCGGCCCGTGAAGCTCGTCGGCCGGCTCCTGGACCCCCGCGGGTTCGCGGTCGGCACCGTCCCCCTCGGCGCCGGCCGGAGCGCCTGAGCGAACGGGTCGTGGAACGACTTCGGGCGGGACACCCGACTGGTGTCCCGCCCGAAGATTTCGGCGGAGGATGGGGGATTTGAACCCCCGAGGGCGTGAACCCAACACGCGTTCCAGGCGTGCGCCATAGGCCGCTAGGCGAATCCTCCAATGGCACTCGACTCCGATCCCGCGACAACGCCGCAGCATCAAAATTGAGCAGGCTCCAGCCTACCCGAGTCGCGCCGGAACCGCGAATCCGGCATCGCCCGCCGCGATTTTCGCGGCCGCCGCCGATCGGCTAGACTCGTTGATCGGCCCCTCATGTGGTGTCATCCTGCTGAACTCCCCCAGGACCGGAAGGTAGCAAGGGTAGGTGGGCTCTGGCAGGTGCATGAGGGGTCTTTACTTTTCCCGGCTCTCTCGCGGAAGGTGTCCCATGGGTTGTGGCCGCTACGCCCCGAGCCCGTCGGGCGAACTCCACCTCGGCAACCTCCGCACCGCCCTCCTGGCCTGGCTCTTCGCCCGCTCCACGGGCCGCGGCTTCCTGCTGCGCGTCGAGGACCTGGACCGTGCGCGGGCCGGCGCCGAGGAGGCTCAGCTCCGCGATCTCGCCGCGATCGGCCTCACGTGGGACGGCGTCGCCGAGCGCCAGACGGACCGCGCCTCCGGCTACGCGGACGCCCTCGACCGGCTGCGCGCCGAGGGCCTCCTGTACGAGTGCTTCTGCACGCGCCGCGACATCTCCGAGGCCCCTCGGGCACCGCACACGCCTCCCGGCGCCTACCCGGGCAACTGCCGGGACCTCTCCCCCGGCGAGCGGGCCGCCCGCCGCGCGGAGCGCCCGGCTGCGCTCCGGCTGCGCGCCGACGTCGTGCAGCTCTCCGTGCAGGACGACCTCCACGGCGAGTACACGGGTGTCGTGGACGACTTCGTGGTCCTCCGGAACGACGGCGTGCCCGCCTACAACTTCGCCGTCGTCGTCGACGACCACCTCCAGGGCGTCGACCAAGTGGTGCGCGGGGACGACCTGCTGTCCTCCGCGCCGCGCCAGGCGTACCTCGCGACGCTCCTCGGCGCGCGGGCCCCGCAGTACGCGCACGTCCCGCTGGCCCTCAACGCGGACGGCAAGCGCCTCGCCAAGCGCGACGGCGCCGTTACGCTGGGTGATTTGTCCACCACTCGCGTGGTGGACGGCGTGGAGCACGGCCCCGTGGGACCGGACCGGGTGCGCGGGGTGCTGCTGGAGTCCCTCGGCCTGCCCGGGGAGTCCCTGGCGGCGGCGCTCGAGGCGTTCGATCCGGCCGCGCTGCCGCGTGAGCCGTGGATCCTCGACTCTCCCCTCACAGGTGCCTGACCCGGCGTGCACGCCCGTGCGGGAGGGGCTAGGGTTTTACGCGTGAGTACAGCCCTTTATCGCCGATACCGGCCGGACACCTTCGCGGAGGTCATCGGGCAGGAGCATGTCACCACACCCCTGATGACGGCCCTCGACAAGGACCGCGTCAACCACGCCTACCTCTTCTCCGGCCCGCGCGGCTGCGGCAAGACCACCAGCGCGCGCATCCTGGCCCGCTGCCTGAACTGCGAGCAGGGCCCCACCCCGAACCCGTGCGGCCAGTGCCCCAGCTGCATCGACCTCGCGACGGGCGGGGCCGGCTCGCTGGACGTCATCGAGATCGATGCCGCCAGCCACGGCGGCGTCGACGACGCCCGCGACCTGCGCGAGCGCGCCACGTTCGCCCCCACGCGCGACCGCTTCAAGATCTTCATCATCGACGAGGCCCACATGGTCACTTCGGCCGGCTTCAACGCGCTGCTCAAGATCGTCGAGGAGCCGCCGCCCCACATCAAGTTCATCTTCGCGACCACGGAGCCGGACAAGGTCATCGGGACCATCCGCTCCCGGACGCACCACTACCCCTTCCGGCTGGTGCCGCCGGAGACCCTCATGGAGTACCTCGAGCGGCTCTGCGCCCAGGAGGGCGTCCCGGTGGCCCCGGGCGTCCTGTCGCTCGTCCTGCGCGCCGGCGGGGGCTCCGTCCGGGACACGCTCTCCGTGCTGGACCAGCTCATCGCCGGTGCCGGCCCCGACGGGCTGGACTACGAGCTCGCCGTGTCGCTCCTCGGCTACACGCATGCCGCCCTGCTGGATGACGTCGTCGACGCCCTCGCGGCCAACGACGCCGCCACGGTCTTCGGCGTCGTCGACCGCGTGGTGCAGACCGGGCACGATCCGCGCCGGTTCGTGGACGACCTGCTGGAGCGGTTCCGCGACCTGATCATCGTCAAGGCGATGCCGGACAGCGCCGCTCAGATCATCCGGGGCGTTCCCGAGGACCAGCTGGACCGGATGCGCCAGCAGGCCGCCACGCTCGGCCAGGGGGAGCTCAGCCGCTCCGCAGACGTCACGAACCAGGCGCTCACCGAGATGACGGGCGCCACCAGCCCCCGCCTCCACCTCGAACTGCTGTGCGCGCGGCTGCTGCTGCCCGCGTCGGACACCGGCGAGAACGGAGTGGTCGCCCGCGTGGACCGCATCGAGCGCCACCTGACCCAGGGCGGCGCGGCGCCGCTCGCCTCCGGGACCTCCCAGCACGACGCCGGTGCGCCGGCGGGTGCCCTCGCGGACGCCGGTGCCGGGCTCGACGGCAACGGCGGGGCCGCCGCGGTGCGCGAGGCACTGCGCGCGGCCAAGGCGCGGCAGGACCAGGACGGCCCCGTCGCCGCTCCGCCCACAGTGCAGCCGGCCGTGCAACCCGCCGTGCAGCCAGAGGCACAGCCGACCGCGCAGCCCGCCGCACCGGCCGCGGGTGCGGCACCGGCGCCTGCACCGAACGCTCCAGCGCCCTCCACGCCGGCCGCACCGACGGACGGTTCCCCTGCCGGAGTACCGTCCACTCCGCAGGTGTCCTCCGATGCGACGAGTCAGGCGAATGCCTCCGGCGTCCCGCACGTCTCGCCCTCGAATGTACCGGCGCCCCAGGACGCGGCACCCCAAGATTCGGCACTCCAAGATTCGGCACCCCAGGACGCGGCTCCCCAGGACGCGGCTCCGCAGCAGCCTCACGGGGCGCCGGCGCGGGCCCCGCAGAATACTGAGCACTCCGCCGCGGACACGCAGGCGCCTGCGCAACAGGCCCCTGCCGCGCACCCGGCCCCTTCCCCGGGCCCGGCGCAGGGATCCGCGGCCGACTGGGGAGGCACCTGGGCCGCCGCCCCCGAGCCGCCCCGCCAGACGCCGGCTTCCGGGTCGACCGCCGAGCCGGCCCGTCACACGCAGGCTTCGGAGCCGACCGCCGAGCGGCCGGCGCAAGCACCCGCCGCACCGCCGGAGCAGGCCGCCCCCCGGCCGGAGACGGGATCCGAGACCTCCGTCCCCGCCGGTGCGCCCGCCGCACCAGACGCATCCGACGCATCCACGGCACCCGCACAGAGGGCCGCCGGCGAGCAGCCGGCCGCCGACCCGACTCCGCACCAGCCCGGCGGCGCCGGGTCCGTGGAGATGTTCCGCCGCGCTTGGCCGGAGATCCTCAAGGTCGTCGCCGGCGAGCGCCGCGCCGTGCAGATGAACCTGCAGCAGAACGCGTCCGTCTCCGGCTTCGACGGCCGGATGCTGACCGTCTCCTTCGCGAACCCCGGAGCACTGGCGCACTTCACCAGCCGACCCGACAACGGGGCGCTGCTGCAGTGGGCGATCAACCAGGTGCTCGGCGTGCAGGTACAAGTCGACGTCGCCGCGGGAGGATCCGGGCCGACGGGTGGTGGTTCCGGCCCAAAAGCTGATCGCCGGCCCGAGCCGGCGTCCGCAGGGAACCAGACGGGCAACGCGTCCCCCCGCGCGAACGCCCCTTCGCCGCGGCCGCAGCCCAACCCGCCGCGCGAAGTCCCCCCGTTCCAGCCGGAACCACAGCTGCAGGAGCACTACGAGCGCCCCGCCGCACCCGAATGGACCGAGTTCCCGCCCGCCGACGCGGCCCAGCCGAACCCGGATCGCACCGCCCCGCGCCCCGCGGACGGGACCGCCTCCCCGGTGGACGCGACCCCCGCAGCCACTGCGGGCGGGCCGGATTCTGGACGCTCCGCGGGCACTGCGCCCTCGGGCGCCTCGGCGGCGACGGCAGCGTCCGTGACGTCGGCCTCGTCGGCCCTCTCCGCGCCGTCGGCGCCGTCCGCAGCATCGGCAGCCTCGGCTCCCACCGCGACTTCCGTGCCGTCGGCCGGGTCCGCCCCGTCAGCGGCGCCAGTGCCGTCAGAATCGTCCGCACCGCCGGCCGGGTCCGCACCTTCCACGACGTCAGCGCCGTCGGTCGCATCCGCCCCGTCTGCGGGCTCAGCGTCGTCAGCGGCCTCAGCGTCGTCAGCGGCCTCAGCGTCGTCCGCGGCAGCGCCGATGCCGGCCCCGGCGGCCTCCGCGCCGTCGGCCGGCTCGGCAGCCGTCCCGGAGGCACCGGAAGGCCTAGCGCCAGACGCGTCGGCAGCTGAGGCATCGCATCCGTCAGCCGCCGCCGATCCGCCGTCGCAGGGCGGCTGGGAGTCCTCCGACGGCTGGGTGCCGCCCGACGAGCCCCCGGCCGACGACGAACCGCCGTACCCGTACGACGACTATGGCTGGTCCGACGCACCGCGTGAGGCTCCCCGCGACGACGCTGGCCGGAACGAGCCTGGCCGGAACGAGCCTGGCCGGGATGACGTGCCCGGCCCGTCCGCAGGGGCCGCCAGGGGCGGACCGGCCGAGCAGGCCGGTCCTGCCCGGCAGCCCACCGCCTCCGATCGCGGTCCGTCGCCGGTCATCCCGCCGGCTCCCAAGGGTCCGACGCCGCCCCCGCCCTCCTGGGCAGGCTCGGCCCTGCCGCCCACGATGCGGCCGGACACCAGCGAGCGTCCGGCCGACCCGGAACCCGAGCAGCAGAGCGCTGCGCAGAAGGTGAGCCGGTACCAGCGCCTCCTCGCCCAGGCCCAGGGCGACGGCGGCTCACCGGCGCCCGGCACCGGCTTCGGCGGTCCGCCCGGCGGCGGTCAGCAGGGTGCCGCACCGTCCTACCCCGGCACCCCCTACGCCGGGACCGCCGGCCCCGGCTCATCGGGCGGGACCCCGGGCGGCGGAGCGGGTCGGGGCCCGCAGGTCGTAGACTCGTCCTACGCCGGGAATCCGGCGAGCGGGCCCGAGGACTTCGAACCCAGCGACGACGACATCGCGATCGAGGACTCCACGGTGATCGGCCGGGCCGCGATCGAGCGGATCCTGAACGGACGGCTGATCGAAGAACGCGGTCTCGACGGAACGCCCGTCAACTAGGCGCCCACGCGGCGTCGACATCCGAGTGTGAGGTTTCGTGTACGAAGGCGCAGTCCAAGAACTGATCGACGAGTTCGGCCGGCTCCCCGGCATCGGACCCAAGTCGGCCCAGCGCATCGCCTTCCACATCCTGGAGGCCGACCGCGAGGACATGAACCGGCTGGCCGACGCGATCCGCGTGGTCAAGGACAAGGTGAAGTTCTGCTCGATCTGCTTCAACGTGACCGAGCAGGAGACCTGCAGCATCTGCCGTGATCCCAAGCGGGACGAGACGGTGCTCTGCGTGGTGGAGGAGTCCAAGGACGTCATGGCCGTCGAGCGCACGCGCTCCTTCCGCGGCCGGTACCACGTCCTCGGCGGCTCCATCAATCCGATCGGCGGCGTCGGCCCCGACCAGCTCCACATCCGCGAGCTGCTCGGCCGGCTGAACGACGAGAAGATCCAGGAGATCATCATCGCCACCGACCCGAACCTCGAGGGCGAGGCGACGGCGACCTACCTGGGCCGGCTGCTCAGCACCATCGGCATCCGCGTCACCCGGCTCGCCTCGGGCCTGCCGGTCGGCGGCGACCTCGAGTATGCCGACGAGGTCACCCTCGGCCGCGCCTTCGAGGGGCGCCGCACCCTCAACAGCTGATCGCCCGGCGCCCTACCGGGCCCGCTCCTCCAGCCGGAACCCGTCCGCGATCTCCAGCAGCCGGTCCCGGTACCCGGTCCACCAGGCCTGGCCCGACTCCGGCAGGTTGCTGTTGCCCGGCAGCAGGCCGGCGCTCCCGTCGATGGCCTCGCGGACGATGTCCGCCTGGCCGGCGTGGCGGGAGATCTCCGCGATCATGTGCACCACGAGCCGGCGGACCGTCGTGTCGCGCGACGCTCCGCCCCACCAGGGGACGTGCCCCGGCGCGTCGAGACCGAGCTCGTCGATGGCGGCCTCCGCCCGGGCCGCGGCCCGCCGGTAGAAGTCCACGACCCACTCGCGGCTCTCCTCCGCCGTCGCGTACATGTCCGCGTTCGGCTCGGCGTCGTCCGCCATCCACGGCAGCTGCTCCTGCTCCCGGCCCAGGACCTGCCCGAGGTAGTCGGTCTCCACGCTCGCCACGTGCTTGAGCAGACCCAGGAGATTCGTCCCGGTCTGCGTCATGGGCCGGCGCACGTCGTACTCGCTCAGTCCGTCGAGCTTCCAGAGCAGGGCCTCGTGGGCCTCGCGCAGGTAGCGCTTGAGGATCTCGGTCTCCGTCGTCGTGCTGCTCGCGCGCTCACCCGTCATGCCGTCCACCCTAGGACGGCCGCGCCGTCGGCACTAGGGGCCGACGGCCGGAGCCTCGCACGGCACGACGGCGTCAGGCGACCCGGGTGCCCGTCGCGAGCTTGCGCGCCGGGGTGACCAGCCGGCGTCGTCCATCCGCCATGAGGAGCCCCACGAGGACCAGCTGCACGCCCAGACCCACGGGCCACAGCGGCGGCATCTCTCCCGGGTTCATGGTGGGCTCCGGCTGCCGCACACCGTTGACGCAGTCCGGACCGTCGACGCCGTACTGCGCCATGCGGACCCCCACCTGGACGGCGCCGAGCGGCCCCTCGGGCGAGTAGTCCTGGCCGGCCTCGACCGGCTGCGTGGCCACGGCGTCGGCGACGACGACGAACGGGTTCGCCGCGAGCATCCACGCCGTCCGCTCGGTGTGCAGGATGGTCCGCTGGATCGGCTTGTCCGTGCAGATCTCGTCCTCCGTGCGGTACACGAAGTCGGCGTGCTCGGCGTCGAACTCGCGCCAGAACTGCTCCTCGTTCTCGACCGGCTCGCCGTCCTCGTCCAGGGGGACGCCGTTCTCGTCCATCTCGATGCTCGCGTACGGGTCCTTGGGGTTGACCACCTCGTAGTCGGTGATGGTCTCCTGCGTCATGCTCAGACTCAGCCCGAACCCGATCAGCGTGCCCAGCCCCAGCAGCGCCACCACCAGGTAGGTGCCCACCACGGCGAACAGCGGCCGGGTGGAGCGCGCCGAGATCCCGACGCCGATGGCGCAGGCGACCCCGAGCTCCACCGCGCACATCAGCACGAACAGCGGCACCGACGGCAGGTACACGTCCCCGTAGGACATGGCCCAGGCGAGCATCGGCAGCGTCACCACCAGGAACGCGAGCGCCGCGATCCACGAGGCCAGCCACTTGCCCCACAGCAGCTGCCCCGGGGTGAGCAGCGTGTTCTGGAGGATCGCCAGGGTGCCGCCGGCGCGGTCGCCCGTGATGGTGTTGGCGCTCAGCGCCGGGGCGACCAACAGGCCGAAGAGCAGGACGAAGGAGATCACCAGCTCGAACATCATCTGGCCGATCTGCTCCGCCTCCGCCGTGCCGAGCAGCATCGGCGACGCCGAGTACGCGGCCAGGGCCGTGACGGCCAGGATCACCAGGAACCAGACCACCAGCATGATGAACCAGGACTTGGACCTGACCCGCTGCCTCAGCTCCAGCTCGACGACCGTCCTGATCCCGCTCAGGTAGCCCAGGCTCGTTGCCTTCTCGTCAGTCACTGGCCGGCCTCCGGGTTCCCGCCCTCGCGATGGGCGCTGGTCATTCGGTGCACCTCGGCCGCGTAGACCGAGCTCATGTAGGTCTCCTCGAGCGCCCCGACGCTCGGGGCGAAGGCGGACACGGCCACGCCGGCGTCGATCAGCTCGCGCAGCAGCTGGGCCGCCTGGAGTTCGCTGGAGGCCTCCACCAGGGCCTCGGGCCGCCGCTGTCCGGCGGGCACCGTGAACAGGACGCCCAGGTCGGACAGGGTCCGCAGCAGGTGCTCCTGGTCCAGCGCGCGGATGGTGTAGCCGCGGAGCTGCTCCTCGACGTCGTGCACGGACTGGTCCCGCACGGTCCGCCCGTCGGCCACGAAGACGGCGCGGTCGGCGATCTCGTCCAGCTCCGCGAGCACGTGGGAGCTGACGACGACGGTGCGCCCCTCCGCCGCGAACTGGCGCAGGAGGTTGCGCAGCTCGATCCGGGCTCCCGGGTCCAGCCCGGAGGCGGGCTCGTCCAGGAGCAGGACGGCGGGGTCGTTCATCAGGGCGCGGGCCAGCGACAGGCGCTGCTGCTGTCCGCGGGAGAGGACGCGCGCGGGCTGCTTCGCCAGCGTGCTCAGCTTCACCATGTCCAGGAGCTCGTCGGCGCGCTCGCACGCCTGATCCTTGGTCATGCCGTAGAGCCGGCCGACCGCGACCAGGATCTCCCGCGCCGTCAACGCCTCCCACACGCCGAGCGTGTCCGGCATCCATCCGATCCGGGCGCGCACGGCGCGCGGGTTCTCGACGACGTCGAGCCCGCCGATCCGCACCGTGCCGGCGTCCGGACGGAGCAGGGAGGCCAGCATCAGCAGCAGGGTGGTCTTGCCCGAGCCATTGGGCCCGATCAGCGCGGTGACCTCGCCGGGGGCCGCCGCGAAGTGGATGTCCTTGACGGCCTTCACCGAGCCGAAGGCGCGCGCGAGCCCGGTCGCGACGATGCCGCCGCCCTGCCGCGCTGCGCCGGTCATGCCGGTGCCATCGTCGTGCGCGCCGCCGTCGTCGTTCACGACGCCGTCGTTCCGGCCGCCCTCGTTCCGGCCGCCGTGCGCAACGCCGCTCACGGCGGCGCGGTTCCGGTCGTCGGCGGTCCCGTCCTCGACCGTCCCGTCGTCGACGGTCCCGTCATCGCGCCCGGCGCCCTGCGGCCCCATCGGTGCCCCTGCCACGGAATCCTCCTCACCCGCGGCCACACGACCGCTCAGGCCTCAAGCCTAGAAAATGCGTCCCCGACCAGACACCTCCCACGGGATGAGTTTGAGGCTGCGCGGCTCATCCCGGGCGGGAATATGACCGGCCCGGTTCACGAAAACGAGGGGTCGCAGAGGCGCTGGATACACTGTCTGGCAGCATCCACGGCCGAACCGCGGCCCGGCGCTGCCCGGCGGGGCGGAGCCGCGGCAGCCGACCACCCCAGCCGGTGACGACACCGGGAGACCCCTTCAGGAGAGTGCTACGGCATGAGCCTCATTGTGCAGAAGTTCGGCGGATCGTCCGTGTCCGATGCCGAGGGCATCAAACGGGTCGCCCGCCGGATTATCGACACGAAGGCGGCCGGGCACGACGTCGTCGTGGTGGTCTCCGCGATGGGCGACACGACGGACGAGCTGCTCGACCTGGCCAGCCAGCTCACGGCCGAGGCGCCGGCGCGCGAGATGGACATGCTCCTCTCCGCCGGCGAGCGCATCTCCATGGCGCTGCTGGCCATGACGATCGACGGCATGGGCGAACGCGCGGTGTCCTTCACGGGCAGCCAGGCCGGCATGATCACCGACTCGGTGCACGGCAAGGCCCGCATCATCGACGTCTCCCCCGAGCGCGTGCGCCAGGCGGTGGACCGCGGATACGTCTCGATCGTCGCCGGGTTCCAGGGGATGAGCCGGTCCAGCAACGACATCACCACCATGGGCCGCGGCGGCTCGGACACGACCGCGGTGGCCCTCGCGGCGGCCCTGAACGCCGACGTCTGCGAGATCTACACCGACGTGGACGGCGTCTACACGGCGGATCCGCGGATCGTCGCCTCGGCGCAGAAAATCGACCGGATCTCCAGCGAGGAGATGCTGGAGATGGCCGCGTCCGGCGCGAAGATCCTGCACCTGCGTTGCGTGGAGTACGCGCGACGGTTCGGAGTGCCGCTGCACGTGCGGTCCTCCTTCAGCCCGAACGAGGGCACCTGGGTCATGCCCAGCCCCGACGACCAGATCAAGATTCAAGAGGGAGAGCCCTTGGAACAGCCCATCATCTCCGGTGTTGCACACGACCGCTCCGAGGCGAAGGTCACCGTGGTGGGTGTGCCGGACATCCCCGGCAAGGCGGCCCAGATCTTCGGCGTCATCGCGGGCGCGCACGCGAACATCGACATGATCGTCCAGAACGTCTCCACGGCCGGCAAGGAGAAGACCGACATCTCCTTCACCCTGCCCGTGATCGAGGGCAAGGACGCGCTGGACGCGCTCCGCGCCACGATGAACGAGATCGGCTTCGAGGCGATCGAGTACGACGACCAGATCGGCAAGCTCTCGCTGATCGGCGCCGGCATGCGCTCCAACCCGGGCGTCTCCTACAAGTTCTTCCAGGCCCTGCACGAGGCCGGCGTGAACGTCGACATGATCTCCACGTCCGAGATCCGGATCTCCGTGGTCACCCACGCGGACAAGCTGGACGAGGCCGTCCGCGCCGTGCACGGGGCGTTCGACCTGGACACGGACGTCGAGGCGACGGTCTACGGCGGCACGGGCCGCTAGTTCCGGCGCCCTCCGCGGGCCCGCACGTGCCTGGCCGCCACATGGCGGGCCAGCACGGGCGGCGCCGCGAGATGCCGCCCCAGCACGTGCCTGGCCGCCAGAAGGCAGGCCAGCACGTACCAGGCCGCCACGTGCCGCTTCAGCACCAGATTCTCCGTGAGCACGGTGCTCCACCGGCACGCCGCGAACCCGCCCGTGCCCTACCGGCACGTCGCGGGACCACCGGTGCTCCACCCGCACCCCGCGGACCCGCCGCCGGCCCGGGTCAGCGCTCGGGCGCCAGCGTCTTCGAGAAGACGGCCTCCCCGAGCGCGTTGCGGAGGGTCACGGTGAACTGATCGGCCTCGTCGAGCTCCACGTGGCCGAAGAACTGGCTCTTCCCGTCGCGCGGGGACTGGTTGGCCCGCTCCCCGGCCTTGGCGAAGACCACCTCGGGCCCGAACGTCCCGTCCATCGCGTTGGGCCCGAACGAGCCGGCGTTGATGGGCCCCGCCACGAACTCCCAGAACGGGTCGAAGTCGGTGAACGCGGCCCGCTCCGGCGAGTAGTGGTGGGCGGCGCAGTAGTGCACGTCGGCGGTCAGCCAGACGATGTTCCTCACGCCGGCGTCCTTGAAGGCTTTCAGCAGCCGGGCCAGCTCCAGCTCGCGGCCCAGCGGAGCGCCGTCGTCCGCGTTGGAGATGGACTCCTGGGCGTCGCCGTCGGGCACGACGATCCCCAGCGGCAGGTCCGAGAGAATCACCTTCCACGTCGCCTTGGAGCGGCGGACCTCCTTGATCAGCCACTGCAGCTGCTCCTCGCCGAGGATCGGCGTGGCCCGCGGCTCCAGCCCGTCGGTGTTCTGCCCCTTGAAGGTCCGCATGTCCAGCGAGAACAGGTCCAGCTGCGGCCCGCGCTCGATCTTGCGATAGATGCGCGCCGGCTCGAACCCGGTCCCGCGCCGCATCGCCCGGGGATCCGCGATGGGCTGATACTCCTGCCAGGCCCGGCGCCCGCGGGCGGCGAGCGTGTCGACGTCGCGCACCGTGTACCGCTCGTCCTCGAGGACCTCGCCGTGCCACCAGTTGTTGGTGGTCTCGTGGTCGTCCCACTGCGCGATGACCGGGACCTCGGCGTAGAACGCGCGGATGTTGGCGTCCATCAGGTTGTAGCGGTGGCGGCCGCGGTACTCGTCGAGGGTCTCCGCGACCTTGGCGACCTCCGGCGTGACCAGGTTCCGCCAGATGCTGCCGTCCGGCTCCTCCACCGTCTCCGCGATCGGCCCGTCCGCGTAGATGGTGTCGCCCGAGTGGACGAAGAAGTCCGGCTTCACCGCGCGCATCGCCGAGTAGGCGAACATGCCGCCGATCTCCTCGTTGATGCCCCACCCCTGGCCGGCGGTGTCGCCGGTCCAGACGAAGCTCTGCCCGCGCGGGACCTCCCCGCGGCCCCGCCCCGGGCCCCGTCCGACGGCGTTCGGGCCGGGTGCCGTCGCGAAGCTCCCCTCGCGGGCCTCGCCGAGGTTCCCGTGCTCGTCCTCGAACGCCATGGTCACGGCGAAGCGGCTGCCGGAGGGCAGCTGGGCGGCAGCGATCTTCGCGGTGAAGTCGGAGTCCTCGGTGGCCCAGCCGCTGCGCAGCGTCCGCGCGAAGGCGCCCTTGCCTCGCAGGACCCGGCCCTCGGCGTCGACCGTCCGGAGGGTGGCGACGAGCCTCCCCCGCCCCGACGCCCGCGACCAGAGGACGGCCGAGTCCGTCCCGGCGTCGCCGAACTGGATGCCGGAGGGGAGCTTGAGCCGCTGCCGGACCTGGCCGGGCGAGGCGGTGCGCAGCAGGCCGCCGGCCGTCGCGGGCCGGGCGGTCACCGCGGTGGCCAGGCCGGCCCCTCCGGCGGCGAGCGTACCGAGGACCAGGGAGCGTCGTGAGATCTCAGGCATGCCTCCGAGTGTGGGACACGCGGACGACGCCGGGGTGAACCCGCCGTGACGGCGGCCTGACGATCCGGTGCGGCAGTAGGCTGGAGCCACCCGACCGAGGAGCCCGATGCCCTTCCGCCCGCTCGCCGCCGCGCCCGAGGCCGACGTCGAGGTCCCAGCGCCCGTGGCGGAGTACGCCGCCGGCCACGGCGTCGGGCCGGACCGCGTGCTGCCCGTCTGGCGGAACGAGCTCGGCGGCCTCACCTTCAGGCTGGGCCTGCCCTCCGGCGGCGCCGAGTTCGCCAAGTGGTCGCCGGCCGCCGCGGGCCTCGACCTGCGGGCAGAGGCAGAACGCCTCGCCTGGGCGGCCGACTTCACGCCGGTCCCCCGCCCGCTCCACACGGCCCGGCACGACGACGGCTCGCACCTCCTCGTCACCGCCGGGGTGCCCGGGGAATCGGCGGTCTCGCCGCGCTGGATCGCGCAGCCGGAGCAGGCCGCGCGGGCCATCGGCACCGGACTGCGGGCCCTGCACGACGCCCTGCCCGTGGACGGCTGCCCCTTCGACTGGTCGCTCGGCTCGCGGCTCGCGCGCGCCGGGGACGCCGCCCTGGGCCGCGCCCTGGCGGCGGAGGCCCCGCGCATCGACCGGCTGGTGGTCTGCCAGGGCGATGCCTGCGCCCCGAACACGCTCATCGGCGAGGACGGCGCCTGGAGCGCCCACGTCGACCTGGGGGCGCTCGGGGTCGCCGACTTCTGGGCCGACCTCGCGATCGCCGCGTGGAGCACCGTCTGGAACTACGGTGCCGGCTTCGAGCACCTGGTCTACGACGCGTACGGCGTCGCCCCGGACGCGGAGCGGATCGCGTTCTACCGGGCGGTGTGGGACGCGACCTGACCGACGCGACCTAACCGACGCGACCTAACCGGCGAGCCGCCGGCTTCTAGAATGGTGGGGATGACCTCCCTCCCCGAATCCGCGTGGCTGCCGCGCGCCCGCGCCCACCGCGAGCGCGTGGAACGGTTCGCCGCGCCCTTCGTCGAGCGCCGGATGAAACAGCGCAAGCATCCGGTCGAGGACTTCCTCTTCACCTACTACACCCAGAAGCCCGGCCAGCTGCAGCGCTGGCACCCGGGCGCCGGCGTCGTGCTGGAGGGCGAGGCAGCGGCGGAGCGCCGCGCCTGGAAGTTCTACACGGAGCACGACGGCGGCACGGGGCTGGACGTCGAGGCCTTCGGCGCCGCTCGGGCCGAGGCGATCCGGTTCGCGCGCATCATCCTGGCGGGGACGGCCAGCCGGCCGGGGAACTTCGCCTGCTTCGGCCTGCACGAATGGGCCATGGCGTACCGGTCGGAGAGCAACGGCATCCGGCACGAGTACCTGCCGCTGCGGCTCGGCGCCTCCGGCACGGACCGGGTGGTGGAGGAGCACCGGATCCGGTGCACCCACTTCGACGCGTTCCGGTTCTACACGCCGGAGGCGGCGCCCCTGAACGAGCTGCAACCGACCCGCGAGACCCAGCGCGACCTGGAGCAGCCCGGCTGCCTGCACGCCAACATGGATCTGTACAAGTGGGCGTACAAGCTCACGCCGGCCGTGCCGAGCGAGCTGGTCATGGACTGCTTCGAGCTGGCGTGGGACATCCGCACCATGGACATGCAGGCCTCCCCGTACGACCTCTCCGAGTGGGGCTACGAGCCCCTCCGGATCGAGACCCCCGAGGGCAAGGCCCGGTACGTGGAGCTCCAACGCCAGTTCGCCGAGCGGGCGGACGTGCTGCGCGCCCGGCTGCTGCAGGTCGCCGAGGCGCTGGCCCTGCCCTCGTAGCCGCACGTCACAGGCACCGCCCCGACACTGTGACTCGGAGCACCGAGGATCTAGGCTGTGCTCAGGCATCACCGAAGCCGCACCCGGCGGAGCGCCGACGACGCCGCCCCGGGCCCGGCACCATCGTCAGAAAGAGGTTCGCCGTGAGTTCCATCCTCCTCGCACTCATAGGCATCGCGATCGTCATTGCGGGCTACCTGCTGTACTCGAAGTACCTCAGCAAGAAGGTCTTCGCTCTCGACCCCTCCTACCAGACGCCGGCCCACCGCTACGAGGACGGCGTGGACTACGTCCCGACCAACAAGTACGTGCTGTGGGGCCACCACTTCACGTCCGTCGCGGGCGCCGCGCCCATCGTCGGCCCGGCCATCGCCGTCATCTGGGGCTGGCTGCCGGCGCTCCTCTGGGTCACCCTCGGCACGGTCTTCTTCGCCGGCATGCACGACCTCGGCGCGCTCTGGGCCTCGAACCGCAACCGGGGCCAGTCCATCGGCACCCTCTCCGGCCGGTACATCGGCGGCCGCGGCCGCAACCTCTTCCTCGTGGTGATCTTCCTGGTGCTGCTGATGGTCAACGCGGCCTTCGCCGTCGTCATCTCCAACCTGCTGGTCTCCACACCCACGGCGGTCATCCCCGCCTGGGGCGCGATCGTCGTCGCACTCCTCATCGGCCAGGCGATCTACAAGCTGAAGTGGAGCCTGCCGATCGTGTCGATCGTCGGCGTCCTCGCGCTCTACGGCCTGATCCTCCTCGGCGACGCCTTCCCCGTGGTCCTGCCGGACGTCATCATGGGCCTGAACGCCAACGCCTTCTGGATCATCGTCCTGTTCGTGTACGCGGCGATCGCCTCGATGCTGCCGGTCTGGATGCTCCTCCAGCCGCGCGACTACATCAACGGCCTCCAGCTGTTCATCGCCCTCGCCATCCTCTACGGGGCGATCATCATCTCCGGGCCCACCATGGTGGCCCCGGCCTTCAACACCAACGTCCCCGAGGGGACGCCCTCGCTGGTGCCGCTGCTGTTCGTGACCATCGCGTGCGGCGCCATCTCCGGCTTCCACGGCATCGTGGCCTCCGGCACGACGTCGAAGCAGCTCGACCGCGAGACCGACGCCCGGTTCGTGGGCTACTTCGGCGCCGTCGGCGAGGGCCTGCTGGCCCTCGGCACGATCATCGCCGTGTCCGCCGGCTTCCAGACGGTCGCCGAGTGGGAGGAGATCTACTCCGCGTTCGGCGAGGGCGGCGTGGGCGCCTTCGTCAACGGCGGCGGCGCGATCGTGAACCAGGGCCTTGGCATCCCCGAGTCGCTCTCGGCGACCATCCTGGCCACCATGGCCGTGCTGTTCGCCGCCACCACCATGGACACCGGCGTCCGCCTCCAGCGCTTCGTGGTGCAGGAGGTCGGCGAGATCGCCGGCGTCCGGATCCGGCCGGTGCTCGCCACCCTGGTGGCCGTGGCCGTGACCGTGGCGCTGACGTTCAGCGCGGGCGCGGACGGCTCCGGCGGCATGCTGATCTGGCCGCTCTTCGGCACCACCAACCAGCTGCTCGCCGGGCTGACCCTGGCGATCGTGGCGGTGATGCTGATCAAGCGCCGCCGCCCGGTGCTCCCGGCCCTCATCCCCCTGACGTTCGTCCTGGTCATGACGGTGATCGCCCTGCTGGTGCAGATGGTGGACTTCTACCAGGCGCAGAACTGGCTGCTGCTGGGGCTGGACATCGTCATCCTCATCGCGGCCGTCTGGGTGATCGCGGAGGCCGTCACCGCCATGGGCCGCGCCCGTCGCGAGCCGGCGGACCTGGACGACGCCGACGAGGACGCCGACGCCCTCGCCGGCCGGTAGCGGGCCGAGGACGGGCATGGGGCGACTCTCCGCCTTCGCCGAGGGCCTGCGGGAGTTCTACATGGCGCCCTACCGGCGCACGCTCGCGCGGGCCCAGCGCGACGAGGAGGACCTCTTCATGATGCTGGTCCTCTCCGAGGCCCTCGGCGTCCCGAACCCGGCCAGCTACTACACGCTGGAGCTCCTGCCCGTCCTGTTCGACCGGTTCCACGACTGGCACCGGCGGATGGGCATGGACCGCTCGCCGCTGGACTCGATCTCCTGCTGCTGACGGGTCCCACGCCGACGCCAGACCCACACCCAGACAGCCCCTCCGACCGACGAGAGGACGCGATGCCTTCCTCGAACCACGCCGCCCCGGCCCCCGGGGCCGAGGCCCTGCGCGGGCTGGCCGCGGGAGCCCGCGTCGTCTTCTTCTCGGGCAAGGGAGGCGTGGGGAAGACGACGACGGCGGCGGCCACCGCCGTCGCACTCGCCGACGCCGGGGAGCGGGTCTTGCTGGTGTCCACCGACCCGGCACACAACCTGGGCCACCTGTTCGAGCGGCGACTGCGGGACAAGCCGTCGAGGCTGGCGACCACGGACGCGGGCGGGCGGCTGGACGCCGTGGAGATCGATCCGGCGGCGGCCACAGCACGGCACCTGAAGGAGGTCGGCGCCACTATCCGCGGGATGATGCCCGAGCACCTGCACCGCGAGGTGGAGAAGTACCTCCGGCTCGCCGCCGACGCGCCCGGCACGCACGAGGCCTCCGTCCTCGAGCGGGTGGCCGAGCTCACGGAGGATTTCACGGCGGATCTCGCGGAGAACCCTGCGGAGGCATCCGCCGGCGGTTCCAGGCCCGCGGACCGCTACGACGTCGTCGTCTTCGACACCGCACCCTCGGGGCACACCGCCCGGCTCATGGCGCTGCCGGATCTCATGACGGCCTGGACGGACGGGCTGCTGCGTCGGCGCGAGGCCAGCGAGAAGTTCGGCGAGGCCGTGGTGGGGCTCGGCGGCAAGCGGCAGGCCCAGGACTCCCGCGACTCCCGGATCCGGTCCGTGCTCACGCGCCGGCGCGAACGGTTCGCACGGCTGCGCGCGCTCCTGGCGGACGAGTCGCGGTGCGCGTTCGTGCTGGTGCTGGCCGCCGAGCGCCTGCCCGTGGCGGAGACCGTCGAGTTCCACGAGCAGCTCCGGGCCCAGGGGATCCGGGTGCGCGCGCTCGTCGTGAACAAGCGCTCCCCGGGCAAGGAGGGCGAGTTCATGGAGCGGCGGCGGGCGGCGGAGGAGCGCCACGTCGCCGAGCTGCGGCGGTCCGTGCCGGGGCCGCCGGTGCTCAACGTCCGGCTCGCACCGGACGAGATCCGCGGCCTCGACGGGCTGGGCCGCGTCCCGGAGCTCGTCGAGGACTGAGCCGGGGGCTGAGTCGCGGGCCGAGTCGCGGGCTGAGTCGGGGACGGCCCCTCCGCGTGGAGTAGTTTCGGAGCATGGAATTCATGATCCTGCTGGTGGGGCTCCTGTTCGGGACCGTGGTGGTCGTCGGGCTCGGGGAGCGGATCCGGCTCCCCTACCCGGTGCTGATGCTGTTGTTCTCCGCCGGTGTGGCCTTCCTGCCGTTCATCCCGGAGATCCGGATCGACCCCGAGCTGATCCTGCCGCTCTTCCTCCCGCCGCTGCTGTTCGCGGCGGCCCAGCGGAGCTCCTGGTCCGTGTTCCGGTTCCGCTGGCGGAGCCTGGTCCTGCTCGCCGTGCTGCTGGTGGCCGTCACGGTGGCTGCCGTGGCCGGCCTGACCTGGTGGCTGGTCCCCTCGCTGGGCATCCCGGCCGCGATCGCGCTCGGCGCGATCGTCGCGCCGCCGGACCCGGTCGCCGTCGAATCCGTGGCCGGCAAGGTCAGCATGCCGCGGCGGCTGGTCTCGACCCTGCAGACGGAAGGTCTGTTCAACGACGCCATCGCGATCGTCATCTTCCAGGCGGCCGTGGCCGCGGCCGTCAGCGGGGGCGACGTCGGATGGGGCATCGTGCCCGCCTTCCTCCTCGGGGCCGCCGGCGCGGTGCTGCTGGGGCTCGGCATGGCCTGGCTCGTGGGTGCCCTCAACCGGTTCGTTCCCAACCTGGTCGCCCGCTCCGCGACGACCCTGGTGGCTCCGTACGCGGTCTACCTCCTCGCGGAGGAGGCGCACTGCTCCGGCGTCGTCGCCGTCGTCGTCACCGCCCTGGAGCTCGGCCGGCGCGCCCGGCCGCAGGACTCCGAGGAGCGGCTGACGCGCGCCGCGTTCTGGGACGTGGTCGAGCTCCTCACCACGGGCGTCGCGTTCGGCCTGGTGGGCATCGAGATGCGCTACGTCATCCAGGACGAGGGCGCGGACCTGCTCGGGTTCGTACCCGGCATCGCCGTGGTCTGCGCGGCGGTCCTGCTGGTGCGGCTGCTCTGGATGATGGCCATCCTCCGGCTCGGCGGGACGGAGCGCCGCAACAAGGTACCGGGATCGTTGAAGGAGGTCCTGGTCCTGACCTGGTGCGGCATGCGCGGGCTCGCGACGCTGGCCCTGGCCCTGGCGCTGCCCGCGACCACCGAGGCCGGGGATCCCCTGCCGGAGCGGAACTTCGTCATCGCCGCGGCCTGCGCGGTGCTCCTGGTAACGCTCGTGGGTCCGGGGCTGACGTTGCCCTGGCTGATGCGGAGGCTGCGGCTGCCCGACGACCACGCCGCGCTCGAACGGCAGGAGCGGGCCCTCGCCCGGCGGGCGCAGCAGGTGGCGCTGAAGGCGGTCAGGAACTCGACGGCGGCCCAGCAGCTGCCGCCGGAGCGGCGGGCCGTACTGGCCAAGCGCATGGAGTCGCTGCACACGCTCCTGGAGAGCGACGTCGAGGACGACCCCGAGAAGATGCGCGCGCTCCGGCAGACGCTCTCCGTGATGGACGAGGTGCAGCGGCAGGCGTTGAACGCGGCCCGGCGCGAGGTCCTGGCGGCACGCAAGGCGCCCGGGACGGACCCGGAGGCGGCCGATCTGGTGCTGCGGCGGCTGGATCTGCGGACCGTCACGCTGGACCGGTAGCGCTCGCGGCGCCCTACCGGCCGCGGTGGTGCCGGCTCAGTCGCCGTCCCCCGATACGTCCCCCGTCACATAGAGCCAGCGCCCGCCCTCGCGGCGGAACCGGCTGACCTCGTGCATCCGGTGCCGGGCGCCCGAGCCGTCGCGGAACTGGGCCACGAACTCGACGGTGCCGGCGTCGTCGAAGGGACCGCCCGCCGTCGTCCCCACGATGGTCAGTCTCCCCCACTCCGGGCCGGGCTCCATCAGACCGGCGAGCGGCGGGCGCTCCGCCGCGTCCCACGTGCGGTGGAGGTAGCGGGCCAGCGGCGCGGGGTCGCGGTCCAGGAGCGCGTATGCGGAGTAGCGCGAGCGCATGAGCGCCTCGGCGGTGGGCGCGGCGCCGCCCGAGTGGAAGCGGGCGCAGCACTCGCCGTAGCTGTCGCCCGTGCCGCAGGGGCAGCGCTGGGACGGGTCGATGGTGGCGGGCATGCCTCCAGCTTAGGGGGCCGGACGTCAACGGTGGAGCCGCAGCTGTGGAGAGGACGCAGCCCTGTGGACGGGCCGGCGCACCGTGGCCGCGCCGACCGTAGCGTGAGGCCATGAACACGGCACACCGCAGCCCGGCGCTCCTCGCCGCACTCCCCCTGGCGCTCGTCCTGGCCTCCTGCTCGGCCCCGTCCGAGCCGGCCGGGCCGGACCCCGAGTCAGCAGCGGGTCCGACCGCCTCGTCGACGGCCTCGTCGACCGCCGAACCGACCGCCGAGCCGAACCCCGAGTCGGCAGCCGATCCGGCCGCCAAGACTCCGGCGCCGGGGGCAGGCGCTGCCGCTGCGCAGGACACCCCCGCGAACGCCCAGGGGAACGCCGAGGAGGACGCCGAAGTGCTCCAGGCGGCCGACGAGGCGCTCCAGGAGGCGGCCGACGAGGCACTCGGCCTCATGGCGGGCGTCGAGGACCTGGGCCCGGGCTGGCGCGTCTCGGAGAGCAACTCGAAGTCGTTCGCGCCCAGCGAAGTCGAACCCACCGCGGCGGAGGCGTGCACCGAACCGCTGGCCCTGCTCTCCGGCGACCAGCGGATCTTCCTGTTCGAGTCGATCCGTCTCGGCTACATCTATGCCACGGAGGAGGGCCAGAGTGACCGTCACCTGACGGTGACGAGCTTCCCCGCGCTCTTCGGCACCGGCCTCCTCCGCAGTCCGGAGGCCGAGGGGCTCCTCGGCCAATTCGAGGACCGTGCTCGAGAGTGCTCCCGGATCACCTCCCCGGACGGCCTGCAGGATGCCTGGGTCGAGCTCAGTCTGGTCGACGAGCTCGATGACGACTCCGCGCTCCTCCTGACGGAGCATGGTCCGCGACCGGGTTTCCCCGGGACCACCAGCATCTACTCCTACATCACGGTGGTGAGCGAGGACCTCCTGGTCATCACCGAGCTCGGTTCGGAGCACACCGACGGGGAGTCGCTCGCGGAGCTGGATCGGGTCCACCATCTCGAGGTGGAACGCGCGCGGGCCGCACTGGACGGCCTCACCGCCTACGACGAGCTCCTGGAGGCCGCGTGAGTGCCGCCCGTCACCCGTGCGCCCGCGCGCGCCGCATCCCGGTAGACTGGTGGGGCAAGCTCGCGGAGCGCCCCTCGGCGTGAGACGGCACCCCTTCCGCGGGCGCCAATCCCCTCGCGCACAGGAGTAGCACCGGATGCCCCGGATCGTTGTTGATGTCATGCCCAAGCCCGAGATCCTGGACCCCCAGGGCAAGGCGATCGTGGGCGCCCTCCCCCGCCTCGGCTTCGACGCCTTCTCCGGCGTCCGCCAGGGCAAGCGCTTCGAGCTCGCCGTCGACGGCGAGGTGACCGAGGCGGTCCTGGCCCAGGCCCGCGAGGCCGCCGAGACGCTCCTGTCGAACCCGGTCATCGAGGACGTCGTCAACGTGCAGGTGGTTGAGGACTAACGATGACGGACCTCCCCCTGATCGGCGACTACGCGACGCCGACCACCGAACTCTCCGGCGCCCGCATCGGCGTCGTGACCTTCCCCGGCACCCTCGACGACCGGGACGCCGCGCGCGGTGTGCGCATGGCCGGCGGCGAGGCCGTGGCCCTGTGGCACGCCGACGAGGACCTGCAGGGCGTCGACGCCGTCGTCATCCCGGGCGGATTCTCCTACGGCGACTACCTGCGCGCCGGCGCGATCGCCCGCTTCGCCCCGATGATGGGCCGCATCATCGACGCCGCCACCTCGGACGCCCGCCTGCCCGTCCTGGGCATCTGCAACGGCTTCCAGATCCTCACCGAGGCGCACCTGCTGCCGGGCTCCATGGTGAAGAACGACCACCTGAAGTTCGTCTGCCGCGACCAGATCCTGCGGGTCGAGAACAACACGACCGCGTGGACCAACCAGTTCGCCTCCGGCCAGGAGATCAGCATCCCGCTGAAGAACCAGGACGGGCAGTACGTCGCCGACGAGAAAGTGCTGGACGAGCTCGAGGCCGAGGGCCGCGTGGTGTTCCGCTACGTCGGCTGGAACCCGAACGGCTCGCGCCGCGACATCGCTGGCATCTCCAACGCGGCGGGCAACGTCGTCGGACTCATGCCGCACCCCGAGCACGCCGTCGAGGCGGGCTACGGACCCGACCACACCGGAACCGACGGTCTGGGCTTCTTCACCTCCGTCCTGACCCAGCTTGTTGGAGGCACCAAGTGAGCGCCGAAGTCGCCGAGAAGGAATTCAACATCGACACGGTCGACAACGCGACCGCGTCCCCCGACGTGGAGCTGCCCTGGGCCGAGCTCGGCCTGAAGCAGAACGAGTTCGAGGAGATCGTCAAGATCCTCGGCCGCCGCCCGACGGCCGCCGAACTGGCGATGTACTCGGTGATGTGGAGCGAGCACTGCTCCTACAAGTCCACCAAGAACCACCTGCGCCAGTTCGGCCAGAAGGTCACGGACGAGATGAAGAAGGACCTCATGGTCGGCATCGGCGAGAACGCCGGCGTCACCGACCTGGGCGACGGCTGGGCCGTGACCTTCAAGATCGAGTCCCACAACTCGCCGTCCTTCGTGGAGCCCTACCAGGGCGCCGCGACCGGCATCGGCGGCATCGTCCGCGACATCATCTCCATGGGCGCCCGCCCGGTGGCCGTGATGGACCCGCTGCGCTTCGGCGCCATCGACCACCCGGACTCCCAGCGCGTGGTGCACGGCGTGGTCTCCGGCATCGGCGGCTACGGCAACTCGCTCGGCCTGCCGAACATCGGCGGCGAGACCGTGTTCGACCCGATCTACCAGGGCAACCCGCTGGTCAACGCCCTCGCGGTCGGCACCCTCCGCCACGAGGACCTCCGCCTGGCCAACGCCTCCGGCGTCGGCAACAAGGTGGTCCTGTTCGGCGCCCGCACGGGCGGCGACGGCATTGGCGGCGCCTCCGTGCTGGCCTCCGAGTCGTTCGACGACACCAAGCCCTCGAAGCGCCCCGCCGTGCAGGTCGGCGACCCGTTCGCCGAGAAGGTGCTCATCGAGTGCTGCCTCGAGCTGTTCAAGAACTCCCTGGTCGAGGGCATCCAGGACCTCGGCGCCGCCGGCATCTCCTGCGCGACGTCCGAGCTGGCGTCCAACGGCGACGGCGGCATGCGCGTGGAGCTGACCGACGTGCTGCTGCGCGACCCCACCCTGACCCCGGGCGAGATCCTCATGTCCGAGTCGCAGGAGCGCATGATGGCCGTCGTGACGCCGGAGAACGTCGCCGCGTTCGAGGCCGTCATGGCCAAGTGGGGCGTCGAGTACTCCTGGCTGGGCGAGGTCACCGACGACGACCGGCTGATCATCACGTGGAACGGCGAGGTCATCGTCGACGTCGACCCCAAGACCGTCGCGCACGACGGGCCGGTCTACGACCGCCCGTACGCCCGCCCGGAGTGGCAGGACGCCCTCCAGCGGGACACGTTCCGCGGCTCGGTGAACGCGGCCGTGCTGCCGTCCACCGGCGACGAGTTGAAGGCGGCCGTGCTCGAGCTGATCGCCAGCCCGAACATGTGCAGCAAGAACTGGATCACCGACCAGTACGACCGCTACGTCGGAGGCAACACGGCCCTGTCCTCCCCCGACGACTCCGGCGTGGTCCGCGTCGACGAGGAGACCGGGCTCGGCGTCGCCATCGCGACGGACGCCAACGGCCGCTACGCCTACCTGGATCCGTACGTCGGGGCGCAGCTCGCCCTCGCCGAGTCCTACCGCAACGTCGCCACCTCCGGTGCCGTGCCCGCGGCGGTCTCCGACTGCCTCAACTACGGCTCCCCCGAGGACTCCGATGTCATGTGGCAGCTGGCCGAGGGCATCCGAGGCCTCTCGGACGCCTGCATGGAGCTGGGCGTGCCGGTCACGGGCGGCAACGTCTCGCTCTACAACCAGACCGGCGACCGGGCCATCCACCCGACCCCGGTGGTGGCCACGCTCGGCAAGTTCGACGACGTCGCCCGCCGTACGCCGTCGGGCTGGCGCCCGGAGGCCGACGGGCAGGCGATCTACCTGCTCGGCGAGACCGCCGACGAGCTGGACGGCTCCGAGTTCGCGAACCTCCGCGGCCACCTCGGCGGCCTGCCCCCGAAGGTCGACCTCGCCAAGGAGCGCCTGCTCGGCGAGCTCCTGATCAACGCGTCGCGCGACGGCATGATCGACGCCGCCCACGATCTCTCCGAAGGCGGCCTCGCGGCGACGCTGAACGAGATGGTGCTGCGCTACGGCGTCGGCGCGCGCGTGGCGTTGGACGATCTCTGCGAGCGCGACGGGATCGACGCCTTCACGGCCCTGTTCTCCGAGTCGCAGGCCCGCGCCGTCGTCGCGGTCCCGCGGTCCGAGGAGGTCCGCTTCAACGACATGGTCGGCGCGCGCGGCTACGCCGTGACCCGGCTCGGCGTCGTCGACGCCCAGTCCGGCGCGCTCGAGGTCCAGGGCCACTTCACGGCCACGATCGACGAGCTCCGCGAGGCGCACGAGGGCACGCTGCCGAAGTACTTCGGCTAGGCCCCCGGACCCCGCACGACGGCGGGGCCGTCACCCTGCAGCGGAGGGTGACGGCCCCGCCGTCGTGGTGTCTCCGGCTACGATCGGGGCATGGCTAACTCGGCGTACAAGCAGCCCCTGCCCGCGCCCCTCGTCCCGCTCGCGGACGGTGTGGCGATACCGCAACTCGGTTACGGCCTGTACAAGGTCGAGGAAGCGGAGGAGCTGGTCGGCCACGCGCTGCGCGCCGGATACCGCCACCTGGACGGTGCCGCGTTGTACGGCAACGAGGCCGGCGTGGGACGGGCCATCGGCGCGGCGATCGCGGACGAGTCGGAGCACAGCCCGGCCCGCGAGGACCTCTTCGTAACGTCGAAGGTGTGGAACAGCGAGCAGGGGTACGAGTCGACGCTGCGCGCCTTCGAGCGGACCCGGGCCGACCTGGGGCTGGAGTATCTGGACCTCTATCTCATCCACTGGCCGTGCCCCGAGCGCGGCCTCTTCGTCGAGACGTACCGGGCCCTGGAGCGCCTCCTGCAGGACGGGCTGGTCCGGGCCATCGGCGTGAGCAACTTCCAGCCGGACCACCTGCGGACCCTGCTCGACCACGCAGACGTGCTGCCGGCCGTGAACCAGGTGGAGCTGCACCCGTGGCTGCAGCAGCGGGAGCTCCGCGCGGTCCACGAGGAGCTGGGCATCGCCACCGAGGCTTGGTCGCCACTCGCCCGCGGCCGCCTGCTCGACGATCCCGAACTGGCGCGCCTCGCAGCGGACCACGGCGTCTCCGTGGCGCAGCTGGTCCTCCGCTGGCACCTCCAGGAGGGCACGATCATCTTCCCGAAGGCGAGCACCCCCGAGCGGATGGCCGAGAACGCCGACGTGTTCGGCCTGGAGCTGGACGACGGCGCGCTGGAGGCGATCCGCGGCCTGGACCGCGGCTTCCGCAGCGGGTCGCACCCCGACCAGGTCAACTGAACCCCGCGCGACCGAGTCCGGGTCGGTCGAGACCAGCGCGACCGAACCCAGCGCGACCGAGCCCAGCGCGCCTCGGGGCCCGGAACGCTACGGCGTCAGGACAACCTTCACGCAGCCGTCCTCCTTCTTCTGGAAGGTCGAGTAGAGGCCGGGCCCCTCGGAGAGCGGCGCCCGATGGGTCACCAGATCGTCCAGGCCCAGCGGGTCGGCCGGGTCCTCGGTCAGGGGCAGCAGCCGGTCCGTCCAGGACCTGACGTTGCACTGGCCCATGCGCAGCTGGATCTGCTTGTCGAAGAGCTTCAGCATCGGCATCGGTGTCGCCTGCCCGCTGTAGACCCCGCTGAGGGAGACCGTCCCGCCGCGGCGGACCGCGTCGATGGCTGCGTGCAGCACCGATGTGCGGTCCACGGCGGCGGTCTCCATGACCTTCTGCGCGGCCCTGTCCGGGAGGAGCCCGGTGGCCTGCTGGAGGAACGACGCCGGCCCGTCGCCGAGCAGCCCCGTCCCGTGGGCCTCCATCCCCACGGCGTCGACGACCCCGTCCGGCCCGCGGCCGGTCATGTTCCGCAGCCGGGAGGGGACGTGCCGGTCCAGCTCCAGGACCTCGACGCCGTGGCGCTCGGCCATGGCCCGGCGCTCCGGCACCGGGTCCACGCCGATGACGCGGTAGCCGCGATGGCGGCCGATCCGCGCCGCGAGCTGGCCGACCGGGCCCAGCCCGAAGACGGCGAGCGTCCCGCCGTCGGGCACGGCGGCGTACTCGACACCCTGCCAGGCGGTCGGCAGGATGTCGGAGAGGAAGAGGTACCGGTGGTCCGGCAGGTCGTGCCCCACCTTGACGCAGGAGTAGTCGCCGAACGGGACGCGCAGGTACTCGGCCTGCCCGCCGGGGACGCTGCCGTAGAGCGAGGAGTAGCCGTAGATGGCCGCGCCGCTGCCCTTGGCCGTGACCTGGGTCGTCTCGCACTGGGACTGCAGGCCGCGCCGACACATCCAGCACTGCCCGCAGGCGATGTTGAACGGCACCACGACCCGGTCGCCCGGCCGCAGTGAGCCGACCTCGCCGCCGACCTCCTCCACGATGCCCATCGTCTCGTGGCCGAGGATGTCGCCCGCCTCCAGATAGGGGCCGAGCAGTTCGTAGAGGTGGAGGTCGGAACCGCAGATCGCCGTGGAGGTCACCCTGATCACGACGTCGGTCGGCTGCTGGATGCGCGGGTCCGGCACCTCCTCGTACCCGATGCTCCGCTTGCCCTGCCAGGTCAGTGCTCTCATCGTCGCTCCCCGAGGTCTCGATGGTCGTCTCGCTGGTGGTCTCGAGCCGGCGGAGGAACGGGTCCGACGCCGGCCGAGGCCAGTCAAGCATGCAGGTGGCTCCGGGCCCGGAGGCTTCAGCGAATTGTCAGCGAATGGCTAGCCGCGTCCATGACTGTCCAAGACGGCGGACGCTCCGCGCTAGGAGTCCCGCAGCCGCGCTACGCGTCCCGCAGCAGGGCCCGGGCGGTGGCCTCGTCGGTGATCAGTCGGTTGAACCAGCCTGCCCGGGCACCGGCCCGGATGCTCGGCGCCTTGTTCTCCCCGATCGCCGCGGCGATGCGGATCGGCACCGCACGGAGTGTCTGCCCGGGGATGCGGACCATGCGCTCGCTGCCCGGAAAGGTCACCTCCGTCCCGTCCTTGTCGAAGAACGCCAGGCACACGTCGCCGACGGACCGGGCGAGGCTGGGATGGTCCCGGGGCACCGACCGCGCGATCGACTTGCGCGACAGGGCGGGAGCGCCGACGCCCACGAGCGCGACGCGCGCCGAGTTCCAGTCCTCGACGATCTGCTGGAAGCCGGGGTCGTCCTGCAGCGCCGCATGCAGCGCGGGCGAAGGCATGGAGGGCGCGAAGAGGTAGTGCGGGTAGCCGCCCGATGAGGCGGCGAAGGCCCGCACCACCTCGTTGGTCTGGTGCCACGCATCGGGCTCCGCCTGGCCGCCCACGGTAGGGGCGATGACGACGCCGCCCAGGTCGCCGAGCCGCTGCTGCGCGAGTGCGTACGTGGTCTCGCCGGAGGCGACCAGGAGTACGTCGCCGGAACGCAGGTGGCAGTCGGCCAGGGCCTGGCGCACGACGGCGCCCAGGCCGGGGCCGACCCGCCCGGACTGGTCGCCCGGGGCCAAGTAGACGGCCTCGAGACCCAGCGCCTCGGCGAGCTGGCTGCGCAGGTCGTCGCTGCCCGCGGCGGTCGGCCGGTGCACGCGGATCTCCACGATCCCGAGGCGCCGCGCCTCGCCGAGCATGCGGCTGATCGACGGGCGCGAGACCTGCAGCTGCTCGGCGACCTCAGCCTGGGTGGCGCCCTGCTCGTAGTACATCTGTGCAGCCCGGTAGAGGCGCTCGAGCTCGCCCCGGCCCGGGTTCTCGGCTTGGTCTCGCTGGCCCGACAGCGCTGGGATTTCGGTCACGTCTCGCCTCCGCGGCCATCCTACCGGCCATCCATCGCCTGCATCTCGCCCCATCGTACGGCGTGAACATATGTGCTTGACGTATGTTCACGAATGGCTACCATGGAACGAGTGACCTGCCCCACGTGATGGCCGACACGAGTCGTGCTGCGGAGCAGACCACCGCGCCCCCGCCCCGTGGCCCGGCCGCGACCAGCTCAGAGTTGAGGAGTTCCGTTTCATGAGCACTACAGCCATCTGCCCCGAGTCCCAGCCCACCGGGCCCCAGCCCACCGAGTCCCAGCCCACTGAGTCCCAGCCCACCGGGGCGAGCCTGCCGCAGACCATGCGCGCCGTCGTCGTCCACGGACCGGAGGACTACCGCCTGGAGGAACGCCCCGTGCCCGCACCGGGCCCGGGGGAGCTGCTCCTGCGCACCGACGCCGTCGGGGTCTGCGCCTCCGATCTGAAGTGCTACCACGGCGCCGAGAAGTTCTGGGGCGGCGAGCACAAGCCCGCCTGGGCCGAACGCGACCGCGTCGCGGGCCACGAGTTCGTCGGCACCGTGGTCGCCGCCGGATCGGGCGCGCTCGAGACCCGGGGCGTCGCGCTCGGCGACCGGCTCGCCTGCGAGCAGATCGTGCCCTGCCGCGAGTGCTTCTACTGCAAGCGCGGCATCTACTGGATGTGCGAGCCCCACGACATGTTCGGGTTCAAGGGCTTCGACGGCGCCATGGCCGAGTACGTCCTGGTCCCCGAGCGCGCGCTCACCCACCCGGTCGCCAACGACCTGCCCGGGCACTTCGCGGCCTTCTCCGAACCGCTCTCCTGCGCCATGCACGCCGTGGAACGCGCCTCGATCCAGTTCGAGGACACCGTGGTGGTCGCCGGCGCCGGCCCGATCGGCCTCTCGGCCATCGCCGGTGCGCGGCAGAAGAACCCGCTGCGGATCATCGCGCTCGACATGGTCGACGAGAAGCTCGAGCTCGCCGAGGCGTGCGGTGCCGATGTGGTCATCAACATCGCGCAGACCGACGCCGTCGCCGCCGTCAAGGAGCTCACCGGCGGCTATGGCGCCGACGTCTACATCGAGGCCACCGGCCACCCCTCGGCCGTCGGGCAGGGCCTGAACCTGCTCCGGAAGCTCGGCCGGTTCGTCGAGTACTCCGTCTTCAAGGACAAGGCCGCCGTGGACTGGTCGATCATCTCCGACGACAAGGAGCTCGACGTGCTCGGCGCGCACCTCGGACCGCACTGCTGGCCCGCCGCCATCAAGCTCATCGAGGACGCCAAGCTCCCGATGGAGCGCATCTGCACCCACCAGTTCCCGCTGGAGCGCTTCCAGGACGCGCTCGACATGGTCGCCGACTCGTCCGGCGCGTCCGTGAAGGTGTCCATCCTGCCCAACGGCCCGGTCCCGGCCGGCTCCGCGAACAACTACCAGGAGGGCGAGACCGCATGAGTGCCACCGTCTCCGGGCCGCTGCCCTACGGGCACGCCTCCGAGTCCCGCATCGACAAGCTGGGGATGCCCGGCATGCTCAAGTTCGGGTTCCTCGGGCTGCTGCTGGTCATGACCGGCGTCGGGGTGGAGTCCAACATCCTCACCCCGCACATGGTCGACGTCCTCGGCTCGCCGGAGGCCACCGTCTCCGCCATCATCACCGGGCACTCGATCGCCGTGCTCGTCGCCTCCTACCTCGGCGGCTCCCTGTCCGACCTCTTCGGCCCCCGCCGGATCATGGCGGCCGGCGCCGTGGTCTTCGTCGTCTTCCACGCGCTCTTCCTCGTGGCACTGTCCGCGGGCAGCGTCGAGATGGCGGCCGCGACCTACTTCCTGCGCGGCTTCGGATTCCCGATGTTCGCCTTCGCGTTCCTCGTCTGGGTGAACGTCACGGCCCCGATCCAGCGGAACTCCACCGCCATCGGCTGGTTCTACGTGATGTACACCGGTGGCCTGCCCACCCTCGGCTCCCTCGTCGCCATCGGCGCCATCCCCGCCTTCGGCGGCGGCACGGTCGGCGAGACCGGTGCCATGTGGCTCGCCGGCGCCCTCGTCGTCGTCGGATTCCTCGTCGCCCACTTCGGCATCCGCGACCCGCGCGGCTCGCGGCGACTGGCCCCCGAGGGCGAGACCGCCTCGCAGGTCCTGACGGCCGGGCTCCGACTGACGTTCACCAACCGGCGCGTCGCCATGGGCTTCCTCATCCGCCTGATCAACACGGCGCCGCAGTTCGGCATGTTCATCGTGCTGCCAGCCGTCATCTCCACCACGCTGGAGTGGGGCCAGTCCCGCTGGCTCGCCATGACGGTGGCCGTGTACGCGACCAACATCCTCGTGAACGCCGTGTTCGGCGCCGTCGGCGACCGCTGGGGCTGGCGGCGCACGGTCAAGTGGTTCGGCATCACCGGATCCGCGATCGGCCTGCTGCTCTGGTGGTACGTCCCCCACATGGTCCCCGCCGGATCCACCTGGGGATACATCGTCTCCGTGATCGCGGGCTGCATCTTCGGCTGCCTGCTGGCCGGGTTCGTCCCGATGGGCGCCATCATGCCGGCGCTGGCACCCGACCACCGCGGGGCCGCCATGGCCATGTACACCACCGCTGCGGGCGGCGCGACGTTCCTCGGCTCCGCCGTCGTCGCCGTCGTCTTCAACATCTCGGCCGCGATCGGCGTGGACGACTTCACGCGGAACTCCGCCGTCGTCTGGACGTTCGTGGCGCTGTACGCCTGCGCGTTCCTCATGATCCGCCACCTCGAGGTCCCCGAGGACGCGGAGAAGGAGAAGTACGGCCGGCTCTTCGGACGCACCCGCCTCCCCGCCGCGGGCGAGGAAACGGTCGAGGAAGCCGACCTGGCCGCACAGCACACCCAGAAGACCCCCGCTAGGAGCGCCGACCAGTGACCACTCTCTTCAACGACCCAGCACGATTCATGGAAGACCAGCTCGCCGGCTTCCTCGACGTCTACGGCGACCGGCTGGTGGGCGTCGACGGCGGCGTCGTCTCCGCGGCCCCCCAGCCCACCCCGCAGGTCGGCGTGATCGTCGGCGGCGGCTCCGGACACTATCCGGCGTTCTCCGGACTCGTCGGCCCGGGGCTGGCGACCGGGGCGGTGGTGGGCAACATCTTCACCTCGCCCTCCGCGAGCCGGGCCTGCTCCGTCGCCAAGGCGGCGGAGAACGGCCGCGGCGTCGTGTTCAGCTTCGGCAACTACGCCGGCGACAACATGAACTTCGCCCTCGCCGTCCAGCGCCTCGCGGCGGAGGGCATCGAGGCCCGCTGCGTCGTCGTCACGGATGACATCGCGTCCGCCGAGGAGCCCGCCCAGCGGCGCGGCATCGCCGGCGACTTCACAGTCTTCAAGGTCCTCGGGGCCGCGGCCTCCGAGGGCCTGGACCTCGATGCGGTCGAGGCCGCCGGCAACAAGGCGAACGCGGCGACCCGCACCCTCGGCGTCGCTTTCTCCGGCTGCACCATGCCCGGAGCGGAGCAGCCGCTCTTCGAGGTTCCGGAGGGACACCTGGGACTGGGCCTCGGCATCCACGGCGAGCCCGGGATCGAGGACGTCCCGCTCATGAGCGCCGACGACCTGGCCCATCTCTTCGTCGAGAGGGTCCTCGCCGAGGCCCCGGCCAGCTACGGCAAACGCGTCGCGGCCATCCTCAACGGGCTCGGGACCACGAAGTACGAGGAGCTCTTCCTCGTCTGGAACCGCGTCTCCGCGCTCCTCGCCGAGCGCGGGTACGACGTCGTCCAGCCCGAGGTCGGCGAGCTGGTCACCAGCCTCGACATGGGCGGCTGCTCCCTGACCCTGATGTGGCTCGACGAGGAGCTCGAGCGCTGGTGGACCGCCGACGCCTACACCCCGGCCTTCCGGCGCGTGGCCGCAGCCTTGCCGGCCGAGACGCGCGAGCGCGCAGCCGTCGCCCCGGCCGCGGCGGAGCCCGAGACCGCCCCGGCCAGCGCCGCAGCCCAGCGCACCGCTCAGGCGGTCCGCGCAGCGGTCTCCGACATCGCGGTGCTCCTCGCGGAGAAGAACGAGGAGCTCGGCCGGATCGACGCGGTGGCCGGCGACGGGGACCACGGGCGCGGCATGCTCTGCGGCATCGAGGCCGCCGCGACCGCCGTCGACCGTCTTCCCGCGCACGCTGGCCCCGCCACGGTCCTCCGCGCCGCCGGACGGGCCTGGGCCGACGACGCCGGCGGCACGTCCGGCGTGCTCTGGGGCGCCGCCCTGGAGGCCGCCGCCGCCACGCTAGACGACTCGGCCGATGCGTACACGCAGGACGACGCCGTGGGCGCCGTCCGGGCATTCCTCGACTCGATGCAGCAGCTCGGCAAGGCCCGCGTGGGAGACAAGACCCTGCTCGACGCACTCGTGCCGTTCGTCGAGTCCCTCACCGGGCGCGTCGGCTCCGGGGAGCCCCTGGCCGAGGCGTGGAGGACTGCCGCCGCCGAGGCGGACCGCGCCGCCGAGGCGACCAGAGACCTCCGGCCCGCCGTCGGACGCGCGCGCCCGCTCGCCGAGAAGAGCCTCGGAACCCCCGACGCCGGCGCCGTCTCCATGGCGATGATCCTGGACCGGCTGGCGGGCCGTCTCGCGACCAGCGCACCCGTGAAGAAGTGAGAGAGACGACCATGAACTCCCCCAGCACGCCCCGGTTCCGGCTCGTCGTCGGGTCCGACGACGCCGGATACACGTACAAGCAGACCCTGATCGAGGACCTGGCGGACGACGCGCGCGTCGCCTCGGTGACCGACGTCGGCGTCGATGCCCACGGGCACACCCCGTACCCGCGCATCGCCTTCGAGGCGGCCCGGCTGATCTCCGAGGGCAAGGCCGACCGCGCCCTGTTGATCTGCGGGACCGGCCTCGGCGTGGCCATCTCCGCCAACAAGGTCCCGGGGATCAGAGCGGTCACCGCCCACGACTCCTACTCGGTGGAACGCGCCGTCAAGTCCAACAACGCGCAGGTGCTCTGCCTCGGCGAGCGCGTCATCGGCCGGGAGCTCGCGCGGAAGCTCGTCAAGGAATGGCTCGGGCACGAGTTCGACCCGGCGAGCCCCTCGCAGGACAAGGTCAACGCCATCACCGAGTACGAGACAACGGGGTACTGACCATGAGCGCAGGCATGTTCGACTTGACCGGACGGCTGGCCCTCGTCACCGGCGGGGCCTCCGGCCTGGGCGAGGCCATCGCCCACGGCCTCGCCCGCCAGGGGGCCGACGTCGTTCTGGCCGACCTCAACGAGGCCCGGCTCGACGCCGTGGCCCAGGACGTCGGGCGTCACGGCCGGACCGTGGAGACGCTGCTCCTGGACGTGACGGACCGGCCCGCAGTCACGGCCGCGCTGGACGAGGTCGTGGCGCGGCACGGACGGATCGACGTCGTCGTGAACTCCGCCGGCGTGGCCGCGCTGGACCCCGTGGACAGCGTCCCCGACGCCCACTGGGACCTGGTGCTCGGGGTGAACCTGACGGGTACCTTCGCCGTCTGCCGCGCGGCTGCATCCCACATGCGGCGAGCCGGGTACGGCCGGATCATCAACATCGCGTCGCAGGCCGCGCACGTCGCGCTCGAGCACCACGCGGCCTACAGCGCGTCGAAGTCGGGCCTCTTCGGGCTCACCAGCACGCTGGCGCGCGAGCTGGGCCCCGACGGAGTCACGGCCAACACCATCTCGCCCACCGTGGTGATGACCGACCTCGGGCGGAAGGCCTGGGAGGGTCCGCACGGCGAGGCGCACAAGGCGCAGATCCCGGCGCGCCGCTTCGCGGAGCCGGAGGAGATCGCAGCAGCGGCCGTCTTCCTGGCATCGACGGAGGCCGCCATGGTCAACGGCGCCGACCTGAAGGTGGACGGCGGCTTCACCGTCGTCTGAGCAAGGGTCAGGCATCTCCGCGATGCGCCGGAGTCCGCCATGGGCGGGCTCCGGCGCGCCGTACGCCGGTATGCCATACGCCGGTACGCCGCCATCTACCACCGGCGGGGGCACTTTTGCTCCCGGGCATTCCGAAATCCGGGCCGGTTCATTCTCTGCGGATCTGCTTCTTGCTTCCTGCTTGCTTCTCACGCCTTGCTTCGACCCGATTCCGGCCGTCTTTTCGGACCCTTGATCGGTCGCCCTCCGCCCGGTTTTTCCGAGGCGCGAACGGGGACCCGTCGTTTTATCGTGCTCCTGCCTCGAACCGGTCACGGCGGCTTTGCCTCTGCTCTCCGGCTGGCGCGCCGGGTCCGTACCGATCCGACGCGCATCGCCGAGTGTTCCGTGCTCGGTTCCCTGCTCGGCGACCTAGTCAGCGCCCGGGATAGCCGTAGTCCGCGGTCCCGGGCGGCATGACATGCGCGGCCGTCGGCCCGCCGTCCACCGGTGCCCACCCCCTCGAGAGCGGCTGGGTGACTCCACCATTTCAGAGGTGTTAATCCGGTCCTATCGACACCCGCTGACGCATCAAAGCGCTTCTTTCCTGAGACAAGTCGGGATCATTTCCCGGGTCTGTGGACAGGACTGTTGGTTGAGGTTATGTTGAGCGGGCATGCCCGTCACCGAGGTTTGGGGGCGGTGCGCAGTGTTGAGGATCACGCCCTGACGGAGTCTGATTTCTTCACGTACTCCGCTCGGGGCCAGGCTAGAAGGAGTCTCCCGTGCACCAGCCATCAGCATCCGTCCGTCGCTCCGCTCCGTCCCGGAGGCGGCGCTTGGCTCCGGCAGCCGCCGTCGCAGTCCTCGCGCTCGGCATGGGCGCCTGCGCCACCGGCTCGCAGCCCGATCAGCCCGCCGAGGGCCCGTCCTTCGAGGCGGACGCCGAGATGCAGGGCGAGCTGAGCATCATGGGCTTCAACCCGGACGCAGACGAGATCGCCCGGACCCGAACGGATATCGCGATCGACGCCGTCGAGGGCGCCGACCCGAACATCATCGAGGGCGAACTGGACGTCCAGCAGTTCCTGTCCTCCATCGCCTCGGGCGAGGCCCCCGACCTCATCTACGCGAACCGCAACCAGCTCGGCACGTTCGCCTCCCGCAACGCCATCCTCCCGCTCGACTCGTGCCTCGAGGCGGAGGGCGTCGAGGTCGGTGATTTTCGTGAGCCGGCGATCGAGCAGGCGACCTTCAACGACAGCCTCTACGGGCTGCCCGAGTTCAACCAGGTCCAGATCATCATGGCCAACGGAGACCTCCTCGAGCAGGAGGGCCTGACCACGGACGACGTCGACGGCTCCGACTGGGAGGCCGTCGCGGCCGCGAACGAGAAGCTCTCCCGCTCCGAGGGAGGCAAGCTGTCCGTCATCGGCTTCGATTCGAAGCTCCCCGAGTTCCTGCCGCTGTGGGCCAAGGCGAACGGCACGGACCTGATCTCGGAGGACGGACGCACCGCGCAGCTCGACGACCCGAAGGTGGTCGAGGCGCTCGAGTTCGCCGTCGGCATCTACGAGGCCCAGGGCGGTTTCGGGGACGTGAAGGCATTCCGCGACTCAGCGGACTTCTTCGGTGCGGGCAACCAGTTCGCGTCCAACACGCTCGGTGCGATGCCGATGGAGCAGTGGTACGTCAACATCCTCAACGACGTCTCCCCCGAGGCACCGATGGCGTTCACGACCTTCAAGGACCAGGAAGGGGAGCCGCTGAGCTACGCCACCGGCTCTGCGTGGGCCATCCCGGCCGGCGGGAGCAACCCGGCGGCCGCCTGCCGCTTCCTCGCCTCCATGACGAAGACCGACACCTGGCTGGCCGCCGCAGAGGCACGGGCGTCCGCACGCGAGGAGGAGGGCAAGCCGTTCACCGGCCTCTTCACCGGCAACCGCGAGGCCGACGAGGAGATCCGCAGCACGTACGTGGACACCTCGGAGGCCCTGACGGGACCGTGGGCCGAGGCCGTCGAGGCCTCCTACACCGCCAACGAGAACTCCTTCTCGCAGCCGGCGACCCCCGCAGACGCCGAGTTCGAGCAGGCCTGGATGGACGGCGTGAACCGAGTCCTCACCGGCGAGCAGACGCCCGAGGACTCCTTGGCGGCCGCGCAGGAGGAGGCGCAGGCCGCGCTGGACGAGGCGTGGGCCGAGTGGGATGACAGCGAGGCCGGGTCCGAGGGCTGACGGACCATGACCGACGCTTCCATCCCCGGTCCCGCCGCGCTGAGGCCGCGGCGGGACCGCCCCAGCGGCACCCCCGCACCGTCGCTCCGCCCGGGCCAACGACGGGCGCGGCGACGCCACGTGCGCAACGCCTTGGTGTTCATCTCGCCGTGGATCCTCGGGTTCCTGATCTTCACGGCCTGGCCGATCATCTACAGCGGCTACCTCTCGCTGACGGACTACGACGTCCTGACAGACCCCAACTTCGTTGGTTTCGACAACTATCAGGCGCTGACCACGGACCCCAAGGTCGCCATGGCACTGCAGAACACCTTCGTGTTCGCTGCGCTGTCCGTGCCGACCAACATCATCCTCTCGCTCGGACTCGCCGTCCTCCTGCACCGGACAGTGCGGGCCCGAGGCTTCTTCCGGACGGCGTTCTACCTGCCGAACATGACGCCGCCCGTCGCCGTCGGCGTCCTGCTGCTGCTGCTGTTCAACGGCCACAACGGCCTCGTGAACGACGTGCTGGAGTTCTTCGGCATCCCGGGCCCGGCCTGGACCACGGACCCG
This sequence comes from Zhihengliuella alba, assembly GCF_039538765.1. Classification (NCBI taxonomy): domain Bacteria; kingdom Bacillati; phylum Actinomycetota; class Actinomycetes; order Micrococcales; family Micrococcaceae; genus Zhihengliuella; species Zhihengliuella alba. Next base: position 340,496 of record NZ_BAABCJ010000007.1, read on the forward strand.
ACGTGGGTGAAGCCGGGACTGGTGCTGATGAGCCTCTGGACGCTGGGCGCCTCGGTGATCATCCTGCTCGCGGCGCTGAACAACGTCCCCCGCGACCTGTTGGACGCGGCCCGCGTGGACGGCGCCGGCCCCGTCCGGCGGTTCGTGTCGGTGACGCTGCCGATGATCTCCAGCACGCTCTTCTTCCTGGTCATCGTCAACACCATCGCCGGGATGCAGTCCTTCACGGAGGCCTACACCGCGTACTTCGGGGCCGGCAACGATACGTACAGCAACGATGCCGCACTGTTCTATGTGATCTACCTGTTCCGCCAGGCCTTCGAGTTCCTCAACATGGGCTTCGCCTCGGCGATGGCCTGGCTGCTGTTCCTGATCATCATGGTCATCACCGCCGTGCAGATGGTGGTGGGCCGACGGTTGGTCTTCTATCAGGGGGAAGACGGTGGATAGTACGACGACGCTGCCTGCGGCAGTACCCGATCCGCAGGTGGCCGACAGGGCCACGAAGCTCAGGGAGCGCGCCGACTATCGAGCGAACCGCAAGGGCTGGCTCGGACGCGGGCTGATCATCGCACTGCTCACGCTCGCCACGGTCGTCTTCGTCTACCCCTTGATCTGGCTGGTGAGCGCGTCCCTCAAGCCCCGCTCCGAGGTCTTCGACAACAAGCTCATCCCCGAGTCGCCGACCATCGAGAACTACATCACCATCTGGCAGGAGGCGCCGCTCGCGCTCTGGATCGGCAATACGCTCCTCGTGACGGTTCTGGCGGCGGTCGCGGTCACCTTCAGCAGCGCCCTGGTGGCGTGGGGGTTCTCGTACTACCGATTCCGGGGCCGGGATGCACTGTTCTTCCTCGTCCTCGCCACGATGATGCTGCCGGGTGCCGTCACGATGATCCCGACGTTCCTCATCTGGGACGCGCTCGGGCAGGTCGGCACGCTGACGCCACTCTGGGCGGGGAACCTGTTCGGATCGGCGTTCTACATCTTCCTGATCCGCCAGTTCTTCCTGGATCTGCCGCGTCAGGTCTTCGAGGCAGCGCGGATCGACGGCGCCACCGACTGGCAGATCTTCACGCGCATCGGGGTGCCACTCTGCAAGCCGGCCCTGGTGGTGACCCTCCTCTTCGAGGCACAGGCCGCCTGGACCGATCTGATGCGACCGCTCATCTACCTCCGGGACTCGAGCACGTTCACCATCCCGCGCGGACTCAAGGCCATGCTGGACCAGTTCGGCTTCGCCGGAAACTGGCACTGGGAGCTGATCGTCACGGCGGGCGTCATCACCACGGTGCCGATGATCATCCTGTTCTTCATCGGCCAGCGGCACTTCATCGAGGGCGTCGCCACCACGGGAGCCAAGTCATGACGGGGGCCCGGTCTCATGCGAGGGAGACGCCGTGATCCCACATCTTCGAGCCCCCGACCTTGCACCGTCCTTCCTCGCCCGGGGCTACACCTTCATCGGGTGGCACTGCGACCGCCTCGGAACGGATGCCTTCACTGGCCGCCTGCTCGGGCGCCAGACCCTGTTCCTGCGCGGAGCGGCAGCCGCCGACCTGGTGTACACGCCGGGTCTGTTCCCTCGTCCGGGTGCGCTGCCGCGTTCCGCAGTCCTGCTTCTCCAGGACCGTGGGAGCGTTCAGACTCTGGAGGGCGAGGAGCACCGGCGTCGGAAGCTGCTCTTCACGTCGTTGGCCCACCCGGGCGAAGCCGAGCGCTTGGCCGATCTCTTCGAGGAGGAATTCACCGCGGCACTTCCCGTCTGGCGGTCGGCCGGGCGGATCAGGTTTCACGACGAGGCCGTCCGGCTGCTCGGGCGGGCTGCCATTCGCTGGGCGGGGATCCAGGCAGACGACCGAGTCATGGACCAGCGCGCTGCCGAACTCGGTTCGATGGTGGAGCACGCCGGGTCGATCGGGCCACCGAATTGGGCTGCCCGACTTCGCCGGCGCCGCACAGAGCTTTGGGCGCGGTCGGTCATCTCCAGCACACGCCAGCATCTCGATGCCGACGCGCCAGACGGGGTATCTGGCAGGGCACGTGACGGTGCCAGGTGGCCCGTCGACGTCGTAGCCACTCACGCCGAGCCGAGCGGCGGTCTTCTGGACGAGGCGACAGCGGCGGTCGAGTTGCTGAACCTCCTGAGGCCCATCGTCGCTGTCTCCCGCTTCATCGCGTTCGCCGCTGTGGCTCTCGACGCGCACCCGCACTGGAAACGCATGCTGGCCGAGGCCGGTGGAACCGGCAACGTGGAACTCAAGAGCGTCGCCGCACCATCCCACGGGGACGGCGTCGCCGGCGAGGGCCTTTCTGACGCCAGACGCTTCGCGGAGGAGGTACGCAGGACCACGCCCTTCTTCCCGGCGGTCGCGGGGCTCGCGGCGCGCGACTTCGAATGGGAGGGAGCCCGGTTTCCGGCCGGGACCCGGACCATGGTGGACCTCTATGGCACCAATCATGATCCGCGGATCTGGGCGGATCCGCGGGCCTTCGACCCGGATCGCTTCGAACGAGTCCGCGTCAACGCCGACAACCTGGTTCCACAGGGCGCTGGCGACGCGGGGGCCGGCCACCGTTGCCCCGGCGAGGCCATGACGCTGGCACTCATCGAACGCGCGGCGGTCGCTCTGGCTCGCCTGGAGCCAGCCTTTCCCGCGCAAGACCTCACGGTCGATCTTCGGCGGCTTCCGGCGCTGCCCGCGTCGGGCGTCATCCTCGACCTGTCCTGAGGTGCGGTGTTCGTCACGACGCCTCCGCCAGTGACTGACAGTGCTCGCGCGCCGATCCGGGTCCGCAGTCATCAGAAGGGGATGGGGTCGGGTTCGGTCGGTGGTGTGAGGTTCAGGGTCGTTTGGGCGGTGGTGTCGGGGTGGAAGTGGGTGTTGCGCATCAGCGGTCGTGTCGGGTCGACGGTGGCCGGGGGTCGCCAGAGGGG